>NZ_JBHZIE010000005.1:0-111236 GCF_042747925.1 Microbacterium songi | reverse complement strand
CTTTCCCTCCTTCTTTTCTCCCCCCAAGACGAAACCCCCCCCCCCCCTTTCCCCCCCCCCGCTTCCGTGTGTGGGGTGTCAGCCCTGGCGTGCCTCGGAAGGCTGGGTCGACGCCGGACGCGGCTCGAACAGGCCGCGGTGCAGGAAGCCCGCGAGCAGTCCGCCGACGAGGGGGAACAGGATGAACACCCAGAGTTGGCCGAGCGCATCGCCGCCGCCGTAGATCGCCGTGGCGATCGACCGGGCGGGGTTCACGGAGGTGTTGTCGATCGGGATGGACGCGAGGTGGATGAACACGAGCGTGAATCCGATCGCGACCCCGGCGAGCTGTCCGGCACCGCGCTTCTCGTTCGTCACCCCGAGGATCACGAGGATGAAGATCGCGGTGAACACGATCTCGGCGACGATGGCGGCACCGAGGCCGAAGCCGCCGGGCGAGCTGTCGCCGTATCCGTTGCTGGCGAAGCCGCCGTCCTGTGCGGCGCTCAGCCAGCCGTCGGGGCCGGAGAGCCCGATGAGGACGATGATCGACGTGCCGACGGCGCCGCCCACGATCTGGGCGACGATGTAGCCGGGGGCTTCTCGCCAGGGGAAGCGGCCCGCGGCGGCCAGACCGAACGTCACGGCGGGGTTGAAGTGACCACCCGAGATCGGGCCCCAGGCGTAGATGCCGGCCATGAGGGTCAGGCCGAACGCCAGCGCGACGCCGACGAAGCCGACACCGAGCGAGGTGCCGTTGTCGCTCACGCCGAAGTTCGCCGCGAACAGGGCGGTTCCGATGGAACCGAAGACCAGCAGGAAGGTGCCGAGCGCCTCGGCGATCAGCTTGGTCGCGGTGCTGGGATTGACCGCGGGGTTCGAATCTGGCATGAGAGAGCTCCTTTCAGCCTCGATCGCGAGCGTAGCCGCTTCCCAGCCGATTCACAGTGAGGCACGAGCATCGATGACCGCCTGCGACGTCGCGTGACGGGGTGAGCTCAGAGCCGACCGGTCGCCTTGAGTGCCAGATACCGGTCGGCGACCCGCGGGGGCAGATCGTCGGGGGTGTCGGCGATCGCCTCGGCGCCGGCCCGGCCGACGGCGGACGCGAAACGCTCGGCGTCGCGGATCGCACGCTCGGCAGAGGCCGCCCGGTAGACCTCGGCGGCGTCTCCGCGAGCGCCGGCGACGTCGTGCAGCTCGGCATCGGTCGCGCTCCCGACCAGTACGAGCGTGCGACGGGTGAGCGATGTCAGCGATCCGAGGAGGCCCCGAGCGGCCTCGGGTGCGTCCTGTGCGGTGAGCAGAACGACCAGCGAGGGCCGTGAGGTCAGCGCGCGCACCTGGGCGAACGCGGCATCCCAATCGGTGTCGATCAGCTGGGGCTGCACCGGCGCCATGGCGTCCACGAGAGCCGGGAGCAGCGGAGCTCCGTCCACGCCCGTCACGCGGGCACGCACGACTCGGTCGAACATCACGAGGTGCACGTGGTCGCCCGCGCGGGTCGCGAGGGCCGACAGCAGAAGAGCTGCTTCCATCGCGGCGTCCAGGCGCACCCCATCGCCGACGCGAGCGGCGGACGTGCGTCCGGTGTCGATGAGCACGACGACGTGACGGTCGCGCTCCGGCCGCCAGGTGCGCAGCATCGTGCTGCCCGCGCGCGCGGTCGCGCGCCAGTCGACCGAGCGGACGTCGTCGCCTCGGACGTACTCGCGCAGGCTGTCGAACTCCGTGCCCTGGCCGCGCATCTGCACGCTCGTGTTCCCGTCCATCTCCCGCAGGCGGGCGAGGCGCGAAGGAAGGTGGCGCCGCGACGTGAAGGGCGGCAGCACGCGCACGGCGGCGGGGGCATCGACACGCCCCTGGCGTCCCGCGAGGCGGAGGGGACCATCGGCGCGGATGACCACGAACCGCGAGGTCAGCTCACCACGACGGCGGGGTCGCAGGGGGATGGACACCCGCCTGCTCTCTCCCGGGGGGATCTCGATCACCGCCCGTGCGAGAGGGGCGCCTGCGGTGGGCTGCCATGCGTCGCGGAGGCGTCCGCGCAGGAGTCGCGACCCCGTGTTGCGGACGCGCAGTTCGGTCTGCACGCCCTCACCGAGCAGCACCCGACCGGGAATCGTGCGGGCGATGTCGACCAGGCGCGGATCGGCGGCGGCCGCGGCATCCGCGCAGGCGACGCCCGCGCACAGCAGCAGCCAGCCGACCATGCAGAGCCAGGGGTCGGCACCGGCGACGGCGAGGAGGATCACCGGGATCACGCCGAGGCCGACGAGCAACGGCAGACGGCCGGTGAGGTACATGCGGATCCTTGCGGTGGAAGCGAGTGGATGCGGCGAGGAGAAGGTGCGTCGACCGGGAGTCAGATCGGTACGCGCGTCTGCTGCATGACCGATCCGAGCACGGCGTCGACCGACACGCCCTCGAGCTCGGCGTCGGTGCGCAGGCGGATGCGGTGCCGCCATGCGGGTACCACCATCGTCTGGACGTGGTCGGGGGTGATGGCGGGTGACCCGACGAGCCACGCCCAGGCTTTGGCGGCGGCGAGCAGACCGGTCGTCGCTCGGGGGCTCACCCCGAGCTGGACGGACGGGCTCTCGCGCGTCGCGCGAGCGAGATCGACGACGTAGGCGAGGACGTCGTCCGAGACCGTGACGGACGCCGCGGCCCGCTGCGCGGCGGTGATCTCGTCGGCGCCGATCACCGCGTGCACGTCGGCGAGGGCGCGCGGGTCGAACCCCGCCGCGTGCCGCCGGAGCACATCGATCTCGGCGTCCCGCGACGGGATCTCGATGAGGAGCTTGAGGAGGAACCGGTCCAGCTGCGCCTCGGGAAGCGTGTAGGTGCCTTCGTGCTCGATCGGGTTCTGCGTCGCGGCGACCAGGAACGGATCGGGCAGCGCGCGCGTCACCCCATCGCTGGACACCTGGCGTTCCTCCATCGCCTCGAGGAGCGCGGCCTGCGTCTTCGGCGGCGTGCGGTTGATCTCGTCGGCCAGCACGATGTTGGTGAACACCGGCCCCTCGCGGAACTCGAACTCCCCGGTGCGGGCGTCGTAGACGAGCGAACCCGAGACATCGCCGGGCATCAGATCAGGGGTGAACTGGATGCGCTTCGTATCGAGGCCGAGCGCGCGGCTGAGCGTGCGCACGAGCAGCGTCTTGGCGACGCCCGGGACGCCCTCCAGCAGCACGTGCCCGCGGGCGAGCACGGCGATCAGCAGACCCGTGACCGCGCCGTCCTGGCCGACGACGGCCTTGCCGACCTCGAGGCGCACCCGGTTCATCGCTTCGCGGAGCGCATCGTCGTCGTGTCCGGCGGCGGGGATCGGGTCGGGCAGGGGGATGGGATCGTGCTCGGTCACGGTCGGTTCCTTTCCGGCCGCACGGCTGTGCGCACGGCGTTCTCGAGATCGCGCAGGCGGTCGCTCAGAGCGACCAGGTCGGCGTCGGTGCGGGGGAGATCATCGATCAGGACGGCGCGGACCACGCCGCGGTCGGCGCTCAGGCGAGAGGCCGCGGCGTCCGAGATCACCGCGGCATCCGCGGACGGTCCGAGCGCGAGCAGCTGCGCAAGACGCCCCAGCGTGCCGATCCTGAGCTGATCGGCGGCGTGCACGGCATCGCGCGATCGTGCGTACAGGCGGGCGCGACCCTCCATGGTCTCGGCGGCGCGCACCGTCACGGGGAGCCGCTCCGCCACCAGCGGGCCGAACCGTCGTCCTCGCCAGAGGGCGGCTGCCACCCCGGCGCAGAGGAGGAGGACGATGCTCGGGGCGACCCAATCGGGGGTCTGCGCGCCCAGCGAGCCGCTCGTCCGGTCGGTGTCACCCGCGGACGGGATGTACCAGACGAGCTTCGGATGCTGCCCCATCAGGTTTATCGCGAGGGCGGCGTTGCCGCGTGACGAAAGTGCGGCGTTCGTGAAGAGGGCCGCGCCGTCGACCGCGGAGGTCGTCCCGTCCGTGAGCAGACCGTACCCCTCGCCCTCGGGGTAGCAGCCCACGACCCCGGCACCGGGCCGGAAGAGCGCTGCCCCGTCGATGTCGCCTGATCGGTCGGCCGCACCGACATCGCACGACGGGGCGAGCGCCTCCGCTGCCGCGACGCCCCCCGGAGAACTGCCGGGGAGCAGCACGCGGAGGCTGCGGGCACGGGGATCGATGAGGACCACCGAGGTCGCGGCATCCGCGGTGCGGCGCAGCGTGTCATCCGACAGGAGCGGGGTGTCTGCGAGGACCAGAGTCGCCTCGCCCTGCGCCAGGGCCGACCGCGCCGCGTCGCGATCGCGCGCGATCGTCACCTCGACACCCCGATCCCGCAGGATCTGCACCAGTGCGCGGGTCCCCGACGGGCCCGCGGACTCGGGATCGAGCACCCCGCGCTGCGACCACTGGCCCGCGCTGGCGAGGAGCGTCCCCGCGATGCCGACGAGCACCAGAACGGCGACGATGGCGCCCCACGCGAGCGCCGATCTGCGGCGGGTGGACGCGGCGGTCCCGGTGTCCGGGGAGGTCACCGGGGCAGGGGTCTGTGCGGGGGCGGTCCCGGCGGGCGCGAACGTCACGCCGGCGCGCCGGCGGATGAGAGGCGGGGCGGCACCGGCCGCGCCGCCGAGACCGCGTCGTCGACGTCGCCCACCCGCACGTACAGGGCGGCGGTTCCCGGGCGTCGCAGGTAGCGGACGTCGTCGAAGGCGGCGGCGGCCTCATCGAGGGCGGCGCGGTGCTCGGGGAACGCGCGACCGGCCGCACGCGCGAAGGCATGCACGGTCGCGCCCGGCGGGTTGTCCACGACGCCGCGCTCGTCCACGGCGCGCGCGAGGGCGCGGAACCGCAGGATGATCGCCGGTGTCCAGTCGCCGGCGGCGGCACGGGATGCCGCGTCGCGGCGCAGCTCGTCGGCGCTTCGCCGATCGTCCTCGCCGAAGAGATCCGACGCGCCGGCCCTCGACCGCGGAGTGATGCGGGGCCGACCCCAGATGAGGAACGCCACGACGATCAGGACGACCACGACGATCGTGGCGATCACTGCGAGGGCCGAGCCCCAGCCGTCGCCCACGTCGGTGCGGAAGAGATCGGAGAAGAATCGACCGATCGCTTCTGCCACGCGATCGAGGGCTGTGGGCTGCGCTTCGGCGTACACCGGGTCGGACAGCTCCTGTTCCGCCCAGCGGCGGGCATCGTCGCCGTCCGGCGCCACAGGATCGAACGCGGCGGCCACGGACATCGCCGACGACGCGGCGGCTAAGCCGGTGAGGATCACGGCGCCTCGCGGTCGGCGGGTGCCGTGCCGGGCGGCGTCCAGGCCGGGGGTGCGGCCGTCGTCGGCGCTTCGGTCGGCGTCGCGGGCGCCGGCGCGTCGCCCGGCGGCGGGGGCAGGGTGCCCTCCGCCGGAGGCGCGTACCCCTGGGGTGGGGGAGGCGCGTACCCCTGGGGGGGCGGCGCGTATCCCTGCGGCGCGGGCGCGTAACCCTGGGCCGCCGGCGCGTGCCCCTGGCTCGGGTACGGCCCGTACCCCTGCGCGGGGTACGGGTACGGCGGGCCGGCAGGGACGGCGGCGCGCGGAGCGATCTGCCGCCCCACGTGCTCGCGATAGGGATCCGGGAGGCCCGTTGCTCCGGCGTCCCGACGCTCCACGTAGGCGAGCAGATCCAGGTCGAGTCCTTCGCGGCGCATGCGGCTGTCGATGTAGACGAGCGTGGCGACGGTGGCCTGGACGACCAATGCCACCGACTGCAGGAGCAGTGTCACCACCTGTGTGAGCACCGCCCCGATGATGATCGCCACGATCGCGCTGGGTTCCGGGTCTCCGGTCGGGGCGATCACGGTGCTCAATCCCGAAGTGAGGAACGAGAACGGGATGCTGATGACCTGGCTGATGGCGCCGAAGACGACCGAGATGATCACCGTGACGCCGAGTGCCACCCAGAAACGACCGCGGATGAGCGTCCAGGATCGCCGGACGGCCTCGCCGATCCGCGCGTGCTCGAGCACGATTGTCGCCGGCACCAGCAGCAGCTTGGTCGACAGCCAGAGCGACAGGGGGATCGCGGCGAGCAGGACGAGGACCGAAAGGCCGACCGCCACCGGAAGTGCGGCGAAGCCGATCGCCACGATGCCGCCCACCACGATGCCGATCACCAGGACGAGGGCCAGGGTGAGCATCAGTGTGTAGGCGATGAGTCGCCAGAACACCGGCTTCACCCGACGCCAGAGTGTGCGCAGCGGCAGCCGCTCGGCGAGCGCGGCGTGCGCGACTTCGCTCACGACGACGCCCTGTACGACGACGCCCAGCGCGCCGGCGAGCAGTCCCAGCACGAATGCGCTGACCGCCGTGATGACGGTCGATCCCGCCAGCACCGCGTTGTAGTCGTCCGTGCCGACCCGAAGGGTGTCGAGTCGGGAGAACGACGCCCACGCGGCGGCGCCCACTCCGACGATCAGGAGCAGATACGCCAGCACCTGGACTCCGAGGGCGAAGCCGAGCAGCACTTTCGGGTTGTGACGGAGGGCCGCGAACGAGCGGCCCAGGATGGTGCCGAATGTCAGGGGATGCAGGGGGATGATTCCCGGTCGGGATGCCGGCGTCCAGGCCGGGTACGCGCTCACGTGATCTCCTCTGGGGTGCGACTGGTTCACTATCGTGTCACACGACCCCCGGCCCGGATCGGTGTTGCCGAGCCCGGCGTCGATTACGCTGTGAGAGCGCATGGGGAAAGCGCACACCGCCGCATAGGCGACCGAAACGCACAGAAGGATGACGCGTTACACGATGAGTTCACGAATCCTGGTGGTCGATGACGACACCGCTCTCGCCGAGATGATCGGCATCGTGCTCCGCACGGAGGGATTCGAGACCGTGTTCTGCGCCGACGGTGCGCAGGCGGTCGACATCTGGCGCGCCGAGCGCCCGGATCTGATCCTCCTCGATCTGATGCTTCCGGGCATGGACGGTATCGAGATCTGCACCCGCGTGCGCGCGGAATCGGGAATACCGATCATCATGCTCACCGCACGCACCGACACCGCCGACGTGGTGCGCGGACTCGAGGTCGGCGCCGACGACTACATCGTCAAGCCGTTCAACCCCAAAGAGCTCGTCGCGCGCATCCGCACGCGTCTGCGCCCCGCAGCGCAAGCCGTGAGCGAGACCCTGCGCATCGGCGACCTGTCGGTCGACGTCGCCGCCCACGAGGTGCGCCGCGGCGACGACGCGATCGCGCTCACCCCCCTCGAGTTCGAGCTGCTCGTCGCGCTCGCCGAGAAACCGCAGCAGGTCTTCTCGCGCGAGATGCTGCTCGAGCAGGTCTGGGGCTACCACTACAAGGCCGACACCCGGCTGGTCAACGTGCACGTCCAGAGGCTGCGCGCCAAAGTGGAGAAGGATCCCGACAACCCCACGATCGTGACGACGGTGCGCGGCGTGGGCTACCGCGCCGGCGCCGTGGTCTGAGGCGCAGATGGCGCGCGGCTCGGCGCTGCCGGAGGGCGAGGCATCCCTCGCCCGACCGGTGTCCACGACGCGGCCGTCGCACTCGCGGGCGTTCAGCGGGGGATGGCGCGATTGGCGCTCCTGGCCCACGACGCTCGCGCGACTGTGGAGGCGGTCGCTGCGCTTCCGCACGGTGCTCATCACCCTGGCGCTCACCGCGCTGGCGATCCTTATCGCGTGTGTCTGGATGGCCCTGGCCATCCAGAACGACCTCTTCACCTCCCGCCTCGACCAGGTCACCTCCAACGCGAGTCGGGCGACGGCATCGGCCCAGCTCGCCCTGGACAACGCGGCCGTGCAGGGCGATTCCGCGCAGCTGCAGAGCCTCATGACGAGCGTGCAGGGCACGATCGTCGAGCAGTCCGGCAGCGAGTCGATCGCCGCCTTCCGCATCGACACCGCGACGTCGTCCCTCGCCCCGCAGGACTTCACCTCCTTCCCGCTGAGCGAGGAGGGGGTGATCACCGCGCCCCTGCAGACGGCCGTGCGTGCCACGCCGCAGACGCAGTTCTGGCAGTCCGTCGCCCTCCCCACGATCGAGGGCGGCAGCGTGCCCGGCATCGTCGTGGGTCAGCAGCTCGAGGTTCCCGGGGTCGGTGCCTACGAGCTCTACCTCGCCTACGACCTCGGCACCGCGCCGCAGACACTCGGCTTCATCACGGGCACGTTGTGGCTCGTGGGTCTCGCGCTCGTCGTCATCGTCGGCCTGATCTCCTGGTTCGTGCTGCGGTCGGTGACCGCGCCGATCGGCGAGGCGGCCGAGACGAGCGCGCAACTGGCCTCGGGCGACCTCGGCGTGCGCCTGGAGGTGCGCGGCGAGGACGAGCTCGCGATCCTCGGCCGGTCGTTCAACGCGATGGCCGACAGCATCGAATCGCAGATCAAAGAGCTGGCTGATCTCTCGCTCGTGCAGCAGCGGTTCGTCTCAGACGTCTCGCACGAGCTGCGGACACCCCTCACGACCATCCGGCTGGCCGCCGACATGATCAACGACCATCGGGACGAGTTCGATCCCGGCACGGCCCGCGCTGCGGAGCTGCTGAACGCCCAGGTGCAGAGGTTCGAGACGCTGCTGACCGATCTGCTCGAGATCAGCCGCTACGACGCCGGATCGGTGCAGCTCGAGCTCGAGCCGACGAGCCTCGCTCATCTGGCCGAGGACGTGATCGAATCGATGAGTCCCCTCGCCGAGCAGCACGGCACCGACCTCCGGCTGGTGGCCCCCGGCGGATACTCCCCGGTGGAGATGGACCCGCGCCGAGTGCGCCGCGTGGCACGAAATCTGCTGGGCAACGCGATCGAGCACGGGGAGGGACGCCCCATCGTCGTCACCGTGGACAGCAACCAGCATTCCGTGGCGATCGGCGTCCGCGACTACGGCCTCGGTATGAAGCCCAGTGATGCCGAGCGGGTGTTCGACCGCTTCTGGCGGGCCGACCCGTCGCGTCGACGGACGATCGGCGGCACCGGCCTCGGTCTCTCGATCGCGCTCGGGGACGCGCGGCTCCACGGCGGCGAACTGGGCGTCTGGTCGGAGCTCGGTCGGGGGACGAACTTCGTGCTCACCCTCCCGAGGCAGGGCGGGCACCTGCGCGGCACGTCGCCCATCGACCTCGATCCGGGGGAGGACGGGGTGTCGGCCGTCGACGCCCTCGGGCTGACCCAGCCCATCGAGATCCTGACGGACACCTCATCGCCGACAGCGAGGAAGGGCTCATGAGATCCCGTCGCGCCATGACCGCGCTGGTGGCGACCGCGCTGGTCCTCGTGCTCGCCGCGTGCACGGGGCTGCCCACGAGCGGACCGGTGAATGTCGGGCGGGAGCCCACGGACGCCGCCGAGGCCCCGGACTTCTCGTTCGTCCCCGACCGGCCGCAGCCCGGTGCGACCGCGGAGCAGATCGTCGACGGCTTCGTCCGCGCGGGGTCGGGCCCCGCCGGCGACTGGAGCAGGGCGCGGCTGTTCCTGACGGATTCGTTCCGCAACCAGTGGGATCCCACCGCCAGTGTCACGATCGACGTGCAGGGGGACCGCCGAGCGACCGAGAACGCCGACGACGCGGTCTCGCTGACGCTGACGTCGGTGGCCAACGTCGACGAGAGAGGCGCCTATACGCTCGCGGACTCCGAGACCACCGTGCTGCAGTTCGCCCTCGTCCAGGAGGACGGGGAGTGGCGCATCTCCGCGGCGCCCGACGGGGTCGTCCTCGATCAGGACTTCTTCACGCGCGTGTACCGGCCGTATTCCCTCATGTTCTTCGACCCCACGTGGCAGTACCTCGTGCCCGACGTGCGCTGGTTTCCGCCGACCAACACCCTCGCGACCGTGCTCACGGCCGAGCTCCTCAACGGACCGAGTCCGTGGCTGAGCGGCGCCGTCGCCTCGGCTTTCCCGGACAGCGTGAGTCTGGAACCCAGATCGGTGCCGGTGATCTCGAATGTGGCGGACGTGTCCTTCAACACCGCCGCGCTCGACCTCGACGCCTCGACGCTCAGCCGGATGCAGACGCAGCTCGACGCCACCCTTGCGACGGCGACGATCACCGCGGTCGAGATGACCGTCGGCTCGACAGCGCTGCCCGCTGAGCCGCAGGCCGTGCGCTCGACGTCCGTCTCGGCATCCCCCCTCGTGCTCACCGGCGACGACTTCGGCTTCCTCACCGGCGCCGAGCTCGATCCGATCAGCGGCCTGTCCGACGCCATGATGCAGGTCGTGCCGGCGCCCGTCGCGGCCCAGGTCTCGCCGAACCGCGACTTCGCGGCCGTCCGGCTCGCGGGCGAGGGCGTGTTCCGCGTCGACGCGGACGGCGCCGTCACGGCCCTCGACACCCGCCCCGACCTGATCGACCCGACCGTCGACCCGTTCGGCTACACCTGGAGCGTGCCCCGGGACGCGGCATCCACCACCGTCGTCTTCGATGAGGCGGGCCAGCCCATCCCGTTCCCGGCGACGTGGAGCGGGGCGAGTCAGATCTCGGCGATGTCGCTCTCGCACGACGGTGCGCGGCTGGCAGCGGTCATCACCACCGGAGGCCGCAGCGCCACCTGGGTCGCCGGCGTGGTGCGCGACGCGAAGGGCGTACCTCTCGGACTCAGCGCCGAGACCCTGCTGCTCGGGCCCGCCGTCGGTCGCGGGGTCGCCCTCACGTGGCTCGACAACACGACCGTCGGCATCCTCTCTTCCGACGGCGACCGCTCGGTGGTCTCGACGCAGCGCGTCGGAGGACCCGTCACCTCGACGGACGCGCCGGTCTCGGCGGTGAGCATCGCCGGCGCCAACCAGTCCACGACGGTCCGCCTCCGCGGCTCGGACGGCGCACTGTACATCCGCCGGGGGTCGAACTGGCAGCAGACCGCGAGCGGCATCGACGTGCTCGCGACCCAGCAGGGGCAACCCCAGTAGGAGCGCCGCTCCTCCCCACCCGCACGGACGCGGAAGAACCGCACGGATGCCGCGCCCGCCCCTCGCCGGTGGGTCGGGTCGCGCATTCTGGCGGTGTGACACGTCTTCCCCTTCCGGTGCGGGAGGCTCTCGCGGGCGCACTGGCGCTCGCCTTCCCCGTGGAGTGCGCCGGGTGCGGCGCGGTGGATGTCACGCTGTGCGGGTCGTGTCGTGCGACCCTCGCACCCTCCGTGCGGCGACAGCGCCTCGAGACCGGTCTTCCCGTCTGGTCGGGGCTCGCCTTCGAGGGTGTCGCCGCGCGCGTCGTGAGGGCCCTCAAGGAAGACGGGCGCACGGCGCTGGCGCGAGACCTCGCCCCCGCACTGCTCGGCGCGGTGGTCGCGGCGCTCGACGATCACGCGGCCGAGGCGGCTCGCGGGGTGACGCTGGTGCCGCTCCCCACCTCCCGGGCGGCATTCCGTCGCCGGGGATACCGGGTCGTCGAGCTCGTGGCGCACCGGGCGGGAGTGCACGTCGAACCGCTGTTGCACGGCGTCCGCGGAACAGCCGACCAGCGGGGACTGGGCCGCGACGAGCGCCGTCGCAACGTGGCGGGGAGCCTGTCGGCGCCGCCGAGCACCGGGCTGCGTGTGATGATCCTCGACGACGTGGTCACGACCGGGGCGACGCTCGCCGAGGCAGAGCGCGCATTGCGACACGCCGGGGCCGACGTCGTCGGCGCGGCCACGATCGCCGCCACGACGCGGCGAGGCGAACGCGGGGTGAACACATTGCGAACTCACGCGTGACACCGGACGACGATGTGGTTAGCGTTGGGGGACACAAGGCGACTGATGGTCCGCCCTTGACCGGGCCGACCGGAACAAGGAGGTCAAAGATGGATACCAGTATCGTCGGCGTGGGAGTGGGGATCACCGATCGCTTCCGCGGGGTCGTCGAAGAGAAGGCCGTCCGCATCGAGCACCTCGCACCTCGGGCGCAGACCCTCGAGATCAAGGTGACCCACCGCGCGTACCACAGCGGTCGGGTCGAGGATGAGACCGTCGAGCTCACGCTCACGGGGAAGGGCCCGATCGTCCGCGCGGAAGCGGTCGACGGCGACAAGTTCACGGCCCTGGATCTGGCCGTCGACAAGATGGCGGAGCAGCTTCGCCGCGCGAAGGACAAGCGGGTGGACGCCCGCAACCACCCCCGCGGCGCGAAATTCGAGAAGTCCACCGGTGAACTCCAGGGGATCGACGTCGAGCCTGCCTCCGTCGAGGTGCTCCGCGCCGTCGCCACCGGAGAGGTGCCGATCATCACGGGACCGGAGAGCGAGGACGACTACACCCCCGTGGTCATCCGTACGAAGAACTTCGACGCCGAATGGATGACGGTGGAGGAGGCGGTCGACCGGATGGAGCTCGTCGGCCACGACTTCTTCCTCTTCATCGACGCCCGCAGCGACCACCCGAGCGTCGTCTACCGTCGCAAGGGCTGGGACTACGGTGTGATCTCACTCACCACCCTCGCGCCGCCGCAGCAGCTCGCGTCGTAGCGCACGAGAACGCGAGAGGGGGATGCCGCGGCTCGCGGCATCCCCCTCTCGGTCACTCGATCGCCGCGCCGTGAAGAGCGCCCGGCCCGGCGGGGATCAGTCGAAGAAGTCGCCCAGCAGGCTGCCGATGACAAGACCGCCGAGGATGCCGCCCATGGGGTTCCCGCCGCCGACCTGTCCTCGACCGCCGCCCTGGCCCCAGCCGCCGGGGTCCTGCGGACGGGAAGAATCGATGTCGCGCTGGGCGAGCTGGAGCGCCTCACTGGCGAGCGTCGCCGTGCGTCGCGCCATGAGCATCGCCTGCTCCCGAGAGTCCTCGTCGTCGGGCAGTGCCTCCATGTCGATGCGGACCCGCTCGGCCCCCGCCAGTCGCGTGCGCGCATCGGCACCGATCCACCCGCGGTGGCCGGCGATCACGCTGCGGGCGACGGCCAGCTGGTGGTCGGCGTCGTCGACCGCGTGCCGGATCTGGTCCACGGTGGGAAGCGGCCGTGCTTCGCGCTCCCGGGCCTTCTCGATCGCTGCGTCGAGTCCTGCGTTGGCCTCACGCAGCTGCGTGAGCTCGGTGAACGGGTCGGCTTTCGCGCCGGAGGGGGCGAGCGCGCCCAGCGCCCGCTCGAGTGCGGCGACCGCGGACTTGACCGCCGGCACCTGCGGCGCGGTCCGGGCGGCGACGAGGTCGCCGCGCGAGTCCGCCACCATGTCGGCGAGGGTGGACTGCGCGCGGAGAGCCTCCACCTCGAAGTCATCGATCGCGTCGAACAGGGTCGTGGCGCGCCGGACCGCCTCGGTGGCCGTCTCCAGCGCCAGCAGCGACTGTTCCCGCTGCTCCGCCGCGCGGCGTCGCTCGGAGACGTCGGCACCATGAACGGCGAAGTCGAGCAGTCGCTCGGCCTCGTCGGCGTTGTCGGCGACGGTGTGGACCGCGTCGTCGCTGTACCTGCTCGCGACGCGGGCGATCACGGCCCGCGCGTCGGGCAGACGCTCTCGCAGTCGCTCGACATCGGCTCGGACGCCCGCGATGATCTCGGGTGCGCGCCGGACGGTCGCGATGCGCTCCTCCAGTGCAGACGTCTTCTGATCGAGGAGGTCGTTCGCCCAGGTGCACAACTGCTCGATCCGGGCGTTGCGCGTGCGCAGCTCCTCCCGCGTGTCGGGGATCTCGTCGTGGTTGAGCTGGTGGAGATGGAACGCTTCGGCGAGATGGGTGCGCACGGCCTCGAGAGCGGCGCGGAGTTCTGCCGTGGCATCCGTCCCCAACTCGGCCTCGGCGAAGGCGAGTTCGTCGGTGGTGAGTCGGATCCGCTCGTCGGCCTGCACGAGGGCGGCCTGCGCACGACGGCCGAGATCGGCGTCCTGCGCATCCTGCTGAGCCTGCTCTTCTTTGCGCCGCTTGCCCCAGAATCCCGCCATTGTGCAATCCTACGAGGGCTCGCGGGGTGGGTCGGCGCGTGTTCGCTCCGAGCGCGACGCCGGTCGAGCGACGCGGACGCTCATGCCGTCGCCGTTTTCAACGGCCGGCCGCGCTTGGGTCGATCGGCGGCGAGCCCGAGAGCCAGCGCGTGGCGCGGTTGCCCGTCGAGGCGCTGCTCGGCGCGGTCGAGCCAGCGGAGGTCGGCCTCGACGTCGCAGATCATCGCATCGCGCACGAGCGCCCTCGCCAGAGCCTCGCTGTCATCCGACTCGCGCTCGTCTCTGGCTCCGGCGAGGATGAGTGCGTCTCGTCGTGCTGTCGATGCGGAGCGCTGCGTGCGGATGATCGACCGGGCATCGACGCCGGGAAGGGTCGCCGCGATCGCGAGCTTGATCGGCAGCTCCTTCCGCGTGCCGTCCGGCTGCGGAACGGGGCCGCCGAACCAGGACTGCACCGTGGCGCGACCCGACGCCGTGATCTCGTAGTAGACGTGACCGTGCTCGTCGGCACCGGCCTTCACGACGAGCTCGTCGCGCTCGAGTCGGTCGAGGGTGTTGTAGATCTGCCCCACGTTGAGCGGCCACGTGGACCCGGTGCGGCGGTCGAACTCCGCGCGCAGCTGATAGCCGTAGCAGGGGCCCTGCTCGAGGATCGCCAGGAGGCTCTGTCGTACCGACACCGACGCCTGCCCCTTTCCATGCATACCGGGTATGCAGTTCCCGAGTCTGGCACATCGTCTCCAGGGGACCGGGATGCTCAGTCCGGCGCGTCGGCCGACGGTATCCTCAGCCCACTCCAAGGTCACGGACGGATAACATGGGCGGGTATGCCTGTCGTCCGACGACGCAGCATCGCGATGTGGCAACCAGGACGTCGCACCCGACAGATGGAGATCTTTCCGTGGCAAATCCTCTCGAGAAACTGCTCCGCGCCGGTGAGGGCCGCGTCATCCGGCGGCTGCAGCAGGTGGTGAAGGCCGTCAACGCCCTCGAGGAGGACTACTCCCAGCTCACCGACGAGGAGCTGCGTGGCGAGACCGCCGAGCTTCGCGCGCGGTTCGCTGCGGGCCAGACTCTCGACCAGCTCATGCCGGAGGCCTTCGCCGCTGTGCGCGAAGCCGCCAAGCGCACGCTCGGCCAGCGCCCTTACGACGTGCAGATCATGGGTGGCGCGGCTCTGCACCTCGGCAACATCGCCGAGATGAAGACGGGTGAGGGGAAGACGCTCACCGGAGTGTTCCCCTCGTACCTCAACGCGATCGCCGGCCAGGGCGTGCACATCGTCACGGTCAACGACTTCCTCGCGAGCTACCAGTCCGAGCTCATGGGCCGCATCCTTCGTGCCCTCGGGATGACCACGGGTGTCATCGTGTCCGGCCAGACGCCCGAGGTCCGTCGTGCGCAGTACAACGCCGACATCACGTACGGCACGAACAACGAGTTCGGCTTCGACTATCTCCGCGACAACATGGCGTGGCGCGAAGAGGACCTCGTGCAGCGCGGGCACTTCTTCGCGATCGTCGACGAGGTCGACTCGATCCTCATCGACGAGGCGCGCACACCGCTGATCATCTCGGGACCGTCGTCGGGCGAGGCGAACCGGTGGTTCGTGGAGTTCGCGAAGATCGCCAAGACCCTCGTCGCGGGGGAGGACTACGAGGTCGATGAGAAGAAGCGCACCATCGGCGTCCTCGAGCCCGGGATCGAGAAGGTCGAGGACTACCTCGGCATCGACAACCTCTACGAGTCGGCGAACACCCCGCTGATCTCGTTCCTCAACAACTCCATCAAGGCGCTGGCGCTGTTCAAGCGCGACGCCGACTACGTCGTGATGAACGACGAGGTCATGATCGTCGATGAGCACACCGGCCGCATCCTCGTCGGCCGCCGGTACAACGAGGGCATCCACCAGGCCATCGAGGCCAAGGAGAACGTGCCGGTCAAGGCTGAGAACCAGACGCTGGCCACCGTCACCCTCCAGAACTACTTCCGGCTGTACGACAAGCTCGCCGGCATGACCGGAACGGCCGAGACCGAGGCGGCGGAGTTCATGTCGACCTACCAGCTCGGCGTCGTCCCGATCCCGACGAACAAGCCGATGATCCGCAAGGACCAGTCCGACCTCGTCTACAAGAACGAGGAGGCGAAGTTCGCCCAGGTGGTCGAGGACATCGCGGTCCGTCACGAGAAGGGGCAGCCCGTCCTCGTGGGCACCGTGAGCGTGGAGAAGAGCGAGTACCTCTCGCGACTGCTCGCCAAGAAGGGCGTCAAGCACGAAGTGCTCAACGCGAAGAACCACGCCCGCGAGGCCGAGATCGTCGCTCGCGCGGGCCGCTTCGGAGCGGTCACCGTCGCCACCAACATGGCCGGTCGAGGCACCGACATCATGCTCGGCGGCAACGCCGAGTTCCTGGCCGTTCAGGAGATGAAGGCCAAGGGGCTCGATCCGGTCGAGACCCCCGACGAATACGAGTCCGAATGGGATTCGGTCTACGAGGGCATGCGCGACACGGTCGCCGAGGAGAGCAGCAAGGTCGTCGAGGTCGGCGGTCTGTACGTGCTGGGCACGGAGCGTCACGAATCCCGCCGGATCGACAACCAGCTGCGCGGTCGGTCCGGCCGTCAGGGCGACCCGGGCGAGAGCCGCTTCTACCTCTCGCTGACGGACGACCTGATGCGCCTGTTCCAGTCGGGCGCAGCCGAGGCCATCCTCGCCCGCACCAACTTCCCGGACGACGTCGCGATCGAGTCGACCATGGTCTCGCGAGCCATCCGCAGCGCGCAGGGTCAGGTGGAGTCCCGCAACGCCGAGATCCGGAAGAACGTCCTCAAGTACGACGACGTCCTCAATCGTCAGCGCGAGGCGATCTACGGCGACCGTCGGCACATGCTCCAGGGCGATGACCTGTCCGATCGTGTGCAGCACTTCGTCGAGGACGCCATCAATGCCGTCATCGACGACCACACCGGCTCCGGTCACACCGAGAGCTGGGACTTCGACGCCCTCTGGACGGAGCTCAAGACGCTCTACCCCGTCGGCGTCACGATCGACGAGGTCGTCGCCGAGGCGGGCACGAAGGGCCGCATCACGGCGGAGGGCCTCAAGCGCGAGATCCTCTCGGACGCGCGCATCGCCTATCGCAACCGCGAGGAGAAGCTCGGCGAAGCTGCAACCCGCGAGCTGGAACGCCGTGTGGTGCTGCAGGTCTTGGATCGCCGCTGGCGCGACCACCTGTACGAGATGGACTACCTCAAAGACGGCATCGGCCTGCGCGCGATGGCCCAGCGCGACCCGCTCATCGAGTACCAGCGCGAGGGCTTTCAGATGTTCCAGTCGATGATGGGGCAGATCAAGGAAGAGTCGGTCGGCTACCTGTTCAACCTCGAGGTCGAGGTGCGACGGGGTGAGAACGACCAGGTCGCCGAGGTCGAGGCGAAGGGCCTGGGTGCCGGTCCCGCCGAAGGCCAGCGTCTGGAGTACTCCGCCGCGAACGACGCCGGCGAGGTGGAGGTGCGCAACGAGCGCGGACAGGTCCAGCAGGCCGCCACGACGAAGGTGCGCCAGGCGGCCGCAGCCGCGGCACAGGCCGGCGCCCCTCAGCCCGCGGCGGCCGAAGAGGCGCCCCGCGGTGCCTTCGGTCAGCGCACGCCGTCTCCCGCCGCGGCGGCAGCACCGCAGAACCGCGCGCAGCGCAGGGCGACCAACAAGAAGTAGGGAGCGGGATCGCGTCGCGGCTCAGGCCGGGCACGCTCCCGTTCCGCGCGGTCCACATCGTGGCTATTGGCTTCGTCGGGGCGAAGCTATTCTGAGGCGATGAGTCCGCTTCGTCATCTCGATCAATCCTCCAAGCTCAAGAACGTGCTGTACGAGATCCGCGGCCAGGCGCTCGTGGAGGCCGGGCGACTCGAGTCCGAGGGTCACACGATCCTCAAGCTCAACACCGGCAATCCGGCGTCGTTCGGCTTCGAAGCGCCCTATCAGATCGTTCGCGACATGATCGAGGCGATCCCGCACGCGCACGGCTACAGCGAGAGCCGGGGCATCATGTCGGCGCGTCGGGCCGTGGTGTATCGCTACGAGCAGCTCCCGGGTTTCCCCAAGGTCGACCCTGACAACGTCTATCTCGGCAACGGCGTCTCCGAACTCATCACGATGACGATGCAGGCCCTGCTGGACGAAGGCGATGAGGTGCTCATCCCCGCGCCCGACTACCCGCTGTGGACGGCGATGACCAGCCTCGGCGGAGGCACGCCCGTCCACTACCGCTGCGACGAGTCCGACGGGTGGCATCCCGACCTCGAGGACATCCGCGCGAAGGTGACCCCGCGCACCAAGGCCATCGTGATCATCAATCCGAACAATCCGACCGGCGCGGTGTACTCCCGCGAGGTGCTGGAGGGCGTCGCCGAGATCGCCCGGGAGAACTCGCTGCTGATCCTCGCGGACGAGATCTACGACCGCATCCTGTTCGATGACGTCGAGCACATTCCGATGGCGACCATTGCGCCCGACCTGCTGTGCCTGACGTTCAACGGTCTGTCGAAGACCTACCGGGTGGCCGGCTACCGCTCGGGCTGGCTGGTGATCACCGGTCCGCAGGCGCACGCGGCCGGGTTCCTCGAAGGCATCAACCTCCTCGCCTCCACAAGGCTGTGCCCGAACGTGCCCGCGCAGCACGCGGTGCAGGCGGCCCTGTCGGGCGTCCAGTCGATCGATGCGCTGATCGCGCCGATGGGACGCCTTCACGAGCAGCGGGATGCGGCCTGGGAGGGTCTTGAAGCGATCCCCGGCGTGTCGTGCGTGCGGCCGCAGGGTGCGCTCTATGCATTCCCGCGATTCGATCCGGACGTGTACGAGATCGATGACGATGCCAAGTTCGTCTACGACTTCCTCGTGGCCGAACACGTCCTCCTCGTGCAGGGAACGGGCTTCAACTTCCCGACACCCGACCACGTGCGCATCGTCACGCTTCCGGAGGCGCGCGTGCTCACGCAGGCCGTCGAACGACTGGGGAACTTCCTGTCGTCCTACAAACCGTAGAGCGAGCCTCGAGAATCAGAGCAGGGCGAGTGATGTCGCGCGCCAGCGGCGGTCCATTCCTTCGAGGCGAATGGCGACGGCGCGGGTGCGCGCGGGTCCGCCCACGATGAGGACTGCCTCGACGGCGCCGTCCACCGGTGAGGACGTGTGAACGGACAGGATGCTGTGCACCGGCCGGGTCGCCGGGATTCCGCGCGCGCTGCGGGCGCGGACGGCAAGATTGGCGCGGGTCACGAGCGATCGGTAGGCATCCTCCGTCATCCACCGTGCGAGCTGATCCACTTCGCGCACGCCGGCCAGTACCTCGAGGACCCCTCGGGTGAGGTTGCGCAGGAGCGGCTCGGGGTCGGGGAGGGCGTGGGAGGAGGTGCGCTGCGGAGCGAAGAACTCGGTCAGATCCGCGGCCGGCAGGGAGGCATGTGCACGGTTCGTTCCGGCGGACTGACGCACCATGGTTCCCACTTCGATGGAGGATCGTCCTCAGACAGTAGGGCACTCGGCGAACTCACAGGAAGCGCGTCAGCGTGTTGTGGATAACTGAAGGTTCTCGTGTGCTATCGCCTCTAAGGTCGCAGGGTGCAGTGGGATCGATTCTTCGAAGACCTCGAAGACCAGTTGGCCTCGGAGTGGGAGGCGGAGCGCGCGGCGCTCGACACCGAGGCCGAACGGCTGCGTCTGTCTCGAGTGACGCTTCGTGAGCGGCTGCACGCGCTGATCGGCCGAGACGGATCGAACGGAACGGCGCCGACTTTCGAATTCGTCGACGGCTCCACCATTTCGGCGGAGGTGAGCGGCCTCGGCGTCGACTGGGTCGCTCTCCAGAATGCCGGGCGCGGGCGCAGTCTCATCGTGCCGCTCGGTGCCGTGTGTGCGATCGCGATGGCGCACGCGGATGTGCTTCGCTCCGCCCGCCCGGCGCCCGCGGCGGCGCCCTCGGCGCTGGCCGATCGGATGACCTTCGGATTCGTGCTGCGCGATCTGGTTCGCCGGCGCGTCTGCGTGTCCGTGCAGCTCGCGAACAACCGGCTGCTCACCGGCACGATCGATCGAGCCGGCGCCGATCACCTCGACATCGCGCTGCATGACGCGGGTGCGCCACGGCGAAGCGACATCGTGTCCGGCCACCGCGTCATCCCCCTGGGCGCGGTCGCATGGGTTCGGCTGGAAACCGCGGCATCCGCGTACTGACCGGCCGGCTCCGGGGGCGTGGGCGCTGTCAATCGGGGTTGCGGACGATGCCGGTGCCCCAGAGCTCGGGAAAGCTCGCAGCGTTGGACTGATGCCACAGCGCGATCCGACGGGCCTCCTCGGCCTGCGCGTCGAGGTACTCCGCCACGCTGGACTCGTCGACCCGCCAGGTCGCGGGGGAGCCTACCCTGGCACCGCGCAGCTGCCCCTCGAGGATGAGAGCCACGACTTCGTCGACGGACAGACGCAGCAGCTCGGCCACCTGGGCGGGGGCGAGCAGGCGCGCGCCGGACGCGGAGGAATCGGGCATGGCTTCATTATCGCGGCGGTTCTCGGTGTCGGGCGCAGGCCACGCCTCCTGTGGATAACGTCGGGGGCGGTTCTGCGATCTGAGTGACGATGGGGGCATGACGGTACAGGACATCGCGCGTCCCCGGCGCCGCGCCTTCTGGAGCGACGCGCGCTTCCTTCTCGGGATCGTGCTGGTCGCAGCATCCATCGCCGGAGTGTGGTTCGTCGTGTCCTCGTCGCGGGCGACCGTCTCGGTCTTCGCCGCTGCTCGAACCATCGTGCCCGGTCAAGCCCTCACAAGCGATGATCTGCAGGTGGTCGACGTCGCGCTGGGGCAGATGGGCGATGTCTACCTCGCACCGGATGCACTCGAAGGCTCTCTCGTCGCCACGCGGACGATCCCTTCCGGTGAGCTCGTGCCGCAGAGCGCCGTCGGGGACCCTTCCGCGGCCACCGTCACGACGATCGTGCTGCGGAGCTCCGTCGACGTCCCCGCCTCGGTCGACGCCGGCACCGTCGTCGAGGTGTGGTCGGCGCCGCTGATCGAGAGCGGCACGTACGACACCCCGCGCATCCTGGTGGTCGATGCCACCGTCATCTCGGTGTCGCGCGACGATTCGATGATCGGTGGAGGCTCGGCCGCACTGGAGGTCGTGATCGCGCGCGCCGATGTCGCCGCCGTCCTCGAGGCGATGTCCGACGAGTCGGCACTGTCGGTGGTCCCGACGACGGGTGGCTCGAAGTGAGGGTGATCGTCGCGGTGGACGGGTCGCGCGGCGCGGTCCTCGCCGACGGACTCCGAGACGAGGGGATCGACGTGGTCGCCGTCGTGGCGGCATCCGCGCTGGCCCGGGCCGGGGAGGCGCGCGCGCTCTACGAACGACCGGACGACGCCCGCGACCTCTCGCGCGCGGAACTGCTGCGCGATCTCACAGAGGTCGAGATCGTCGTCCTGCAGGTCGGGCGCGATTCGCTGACCGAGTCGGCCGTGGCGCTGACGGACCGGGAGGGGGCGAGGATCGTGCCCCTCTGCGCGACACCGGCCGACGCGCGACTTGCCGCCGCCTACGGGGTCGGCGAAGGGCATGAACTCGGTGTCGAGGCCTGGATTCTCGCCGACTCCCTCCGCGCCGCCCCCGCGCGCACCCGGCCGAGCCGTGTCGCGCCCTCGGTCGCGGCTTCTCCATCCCGGGTGGTGGCCGTGTGGGGGCCGGCCGGGGCGCCGGGCCGTTCCACGATCGCGATCGAGCTCGCTCTCGAACTCGCTCGCGGGGGGCGACACGTCGCGCTCGTGGATGCCGACACACACGCCCCGTCGATTGCGATCGCACTGGGGATCGCCGACGAAGGACCCGGGTTCGCGGCTGCGTGCCGTCACGCCGAGATCGGAGGACTCGACGCCCGCGAACTCACGCGCATCAGCGTGCCTTGGGACGGCAGCGGCGTCGACGTCCTCACGGGGATCAACCGCCCCTCGCGGTGGCCAGAGCTCTCGGATGCGCGTGTCACCGCGGCTCTCGCCGCCTGCAGGACGTGGGCCGACCACACCGTCGTCGACGTCGGCGCCGCACTCGAGCGCGATGAGGAGATCGTGAGCGACCTCGACGGCCCACGCCGCAACGCAGCGACGCTCGCCGCACTCCGCAGCGCCGATCTCGTCGTGGCGGTCGTCGCGGCCGACCCCATCGGGGTCGCGCGATTCCTCCGCGGCTACACCGAGCTGCGTGCCGCGATCGGCACCACGCCCGTGGCGGTGGTGGCAAATCGCCTGCGGCCCGGAGCTCTCGGGATCGACGCGCGCGGCCAGGTTCGGCGAGCGCTGGATCGCTTCGGAGGCATCGACGACGTCTGGTTCCTCCCGATGGACCCCCGGTCCGCGGATGCCGCGCTCCTCGCGGCGCGTCCGATCGCGGAGGTGGCGCCGCGATCACCCTTCACGCTCGCGCTGCGGAGGTTCGTCGGTGCCGTCATCTCGCCGCCGGTCTCGGGACCTGTCCCGTCGGTCGGCCGTGCACCGCGCCGCCGCCGGACGCGTGCCGTCGCCGTCGACGCATGACGCGCCCCCAGGCACCGACCGGCGCCGTGAGCGGCGCAGCGCGGACCGGACTCTAGGCTGGGACCGTGTCGACACTCAGCGATCTCGTCTACGCCCAGGGGCGCTCCAGCGAAGCAGATGTGGAATGGCTCCACCGGCTCGCCGGTGACGGTCAGCTCCTCGCCGACCTCGCTTTCGCAGACATCGTCATCTGGGTGCCGACGTCCGACGACACGTTCGTCGCCGTGGCGCACACGCGCCCGAGCGGTGCCGCGACGCTGTTCTACCGCGACATCGTGGGCGACCGCGTGCGCCCGCAGTGGCGCACCCAGGTGCGCCAGGCCTTCGACGAAGGACGTATCGTCGACTCGGCCTCGCCGGACTGGTTCGAGGAGACGCCGACGCGTGTCCGTGCTGTGCCCATCATCCGCGAGCGTGGCCGCGCCGATCACCCGGCTGTCGCCATCGGAGTGCTCACCCGGCACACCAACCTCGGCGAGACCCGCACCCCCTCTCGGCAACAGATCACGTTCAACGATTGCGCCGACGACCTGTTCGGCATGGTGGCGTCCGCGGACTTCCCCGACCTGTCTGCGCCGACCTCGCCCCGACGCGGCGCTCCCCGGGCGTCGGACGGACTGATCCGCATCGACGTCGACGGGGTGACGACCTTCGCGAGTCCGAACGCCCTGTCGGCGTTCAATCGCATGGGTTTCGAGGACGAGCTCGAGGGCGAGTCCCTCGTCGAGGTGACGACGAGCATCATCCCCGAGAAACGTCAGTTCGACGAGTCCCTCCCACTCGTGGTGAGTGGGCGCGCACCGTGGCGCGCCGACATCGAGGCGCGCGGGGTCGCGGTGTCGTTGCGGACGATCCCGCTGCGTGACCACGGCAACCGCATCGGCGCGATCGTTCTGTGCCGCGACGTGACCGAGATCCGGCATCAGGAGCAGGAGCTGATCACGAAGGATGCGACGATCCGCGAGATCCACCACCGCGTCAAGAACAACCTGCAGACCGTCGCATCGCTCCTGCGCATCCAATCCCGTCGCTCGCACTCCGAGGAGGCGCGCGAGGCGCTGACCCAGGCCATGCGGCGGGTCTCGGCGATCGCGGTCGTGCACGACACGCTCTCGGAGGGCCTCGCGCAGAACGTCGACTTCGATGACGTGTTCGCGCGCGTGCTCAAGCTCGCGGCAGAAGTGGCCGCGGCGCCCACGACGCAGGCGCACACCCGCACCACCGGCCGGTTCGGCACTCTGCCCAGTGAATACGCGACACCGCTGGCGCTCGCCCTCACCGAGCTCGTCACCAACGCCGTCGAGCATGGTTTGGCCGGCAAGGAAGGCGACGTCGAGATCATCGCGGAGCGCAGCGACGAGCGCCTCGCGGTGCGCGTGCGCGACAACGGCGTGGGTCTGCCGGAAGGTCAGGTCGGCCGCGGCCTCGGGACGCAGATCGTCCGCACTCTCATCCAGGGGGAGCTCGGCGGCACGATCGACTGGCACACGATCATGGGCAGCGGCACCGAGGTCACGATCGACATCCCTCTGCGCTACATCGCCCCGACCACCTCATGACGCCCTGACCGTCTCATGACGAGAGCGACGGATGCCGAGGCATCCGTCGCTCTCGTCAGCGGTGGATCAGGAAGCGCGGCGGGCGCGGGCGGCGCGACGCTTGAGGGCGCGACGCTCGTCCTCGGAGAGGCCGCCCCACACGCCCGAGTCCTGACCGGTCTCCAGGGCGTACTGCAGGCAGACCTCGGTGACGGTGCACCGAGAGCAGACGGATTTGGCCTTCTCGATCTGATCGACGGCGGGACCGGTGTTCCCCACGGGGAAGAACAGCTCGGGGTCGACGGTCAGGCAGGCGGATTTGTCGCGCCAATCCATGGTGGTGCTCCTTGTTACGAAGTCGTTGAGAGTCCGGCGGCCGTTTCGGATCCGGTACTCTGTGGGATGTGCGAGCAGTTGCTCGCCCCACTTCGCTGTGGGAGCACATGGCTTCTGACAATGTTTCCACAGCGGCAAAAGGGAATCAAGAGTCCGTTCACGTCAATGTGCGGGAAATGCTGAGCATCCGCCCCGTGAGGTGGAGGATCTCGACAAATCAGAGTGGGTCGCGCCGAGGGGATCGTGGATCATGTCGACGAAATCCGTCTATCGACTGGCTGCGCTCGTCGTGGGGGCGGAGGGCATCGGCATCGTCGCGCTGCTGATCTGGCAGGTGTCTGCCCTCGCTGACGGCGACACCGAATCCCTCTCCAGCGCGATCGCCCTTGTCGTGCTGACCGCCGTCGGGGCGATCGCGGTCATCGCTTTCGCCGTGGCGATCGCTCGCGGGCAGTCATGGGGGCGCTCCGGCGGCATCGTGACCCAGGTGCTGATCGCGGCGGTGGCTCTGGGCGCCGCCACCGGCGCGTATGCGCATCCGCTGATCGGCCTCGGGCTCGCCGTCCCCGCGGTGGTCGGGTTCGTGCTGCTGGTGATGGCCGCCCGACGCGCGGCCGCCGACCTCAGGAAGACGTGACGGGCGCCTGGTCGGCCTCGAGCAGGGCGCGCAGCCGTGCGACGTGGCCGGTGGCCTTGACGTTGTAGAGCGCGTGCGTGAGAGTGCCCGCCTCGTCGATGACGAACGTGGAACGTAGAACGCCCTCGCTGACCTTGCCGTAATTCGTCTTCTCGCCCCACGCCGCGTAGGCATCGTGCGCCGCATGGTCGGGATCGCTCAAGAGGGGGAAGGAAAGGGCATCGCGCTCGCGGAATTCCCGGAGTTTCTCGGGGCTGTCCCGCGAGACTCCGATCACGGTGTAGCCGAGAGCCTGCAGCGACGAGAGGCTGTCCCGGAAGTCGCAGGCCTGCGTCGTGCAGCCGGGCGTCATCGCCGCCGGGTAGAAGTACAGGATCACGCGCGTGCCGCGGAGATCGCGCAGGTGGACGGGCCGGCCGTCCTGATCGTCGAGGATGAAGTCGGGCGCGGTCGCCCCGGTCTGCAGCTGAGGGGTCATCGCTCCAGCCTATGGGGCGGCGTTCACAGGGACGAGTGCGCGGTTCACCGGCCGGCGAAGGTCGCCAGCAGACGCTGGAGCGAGTTGAGGCGTTCTTCCCCGCGAGGACCGAGCAGCCCCTCGGCGAGAGCCTCGTTCAAGGCGCAGTCCGGCGCATCGGGCAGGTGCGTGCAGCCGCGAGGGCACTCCTGGGCGATGGCGGCGAGGTCGGTGTAGCCCCGCAGGATGCTGGCGGGATCCACGTGTCCGAGGCCGAAGGAGCGCACACCGGGGGTGTCGATCACCCAGCCCGTGCCGTCTTCACCCACGTAGCGCAGGGACACCGTCGAAGAGGATGTGTGACGTCCGCGACCGGTCACTTCGTTCACGTGCCCGGTCGCCCGGTCTGCGCTCGGCACGAGCGCGTTCACGAGCGTCGACTTGCCGACCCCGGAGTGACCGACGAAGACCGTCGAGTGCCCCACCAGCGAGCGCCCGATCTCGGCCAGCGGCATGTCGAGCTGGGCACTGGTGAACACCGTGAGGTCGAGACCCTCGAAGTGGCGCAGGAATGCGGAGGGATCGGCCAGGTCGGTCTTGGTCACCACCAGCAGGGGGCGCACACCCGCGTCGAGCGCGGCCACGATGTAGCGGTCGACCAGTCGTGCGCGGGGCTCGGGGTCTGCGGCGGCGACCACGATGAGCATCTGGTCGGCATTCGCCACGATGACGCGCTCGACCTGGTCGGTGTCATCGGCGCTCCGGCGCAGGAGGGAGGTGCGCTCTTCGATGCCGATGATGCGGGCGAGGGTGCCCTCGTCGCCGGTCGCATCACCGACGACGCGCGCGCGGTCTCCGGTGACAATCGCGACCTTGCGCAGTTCGCGGGCGCGGCTGGCGAGCGCCCGATGCTCCTCGGGGGTGTCCTCGTCCAGGAGGACCGTGTAGCGGCCGCGGTCCACGCCCAGCACACGCGCGGTCTGCGCGTCCGCGTGGGCAGGGCGGCGCTTCGTCCGCGGCCGGTTGGCCTTCGGGTTGGGCCTCGAGCGGATGTCGTTCTCGTCGAACTCGTCGTCGTCGTCGTCGTCCGGAGGGAGCCAGCTCATGAGTGGGACTGCCGGCGGGGTCGAGGAGTCCTCACGCGAAGTCGTTCCGATCCGACGGCGGAGTGCGCAGCATCCGCTCCCACATCTCGGGGAACTCCGGCATCGTCTTGGCGGTGGTGCCGATGTCGTCGATCTCGACGCCCGGAACAGCCAGACCGATCAATGCCCCGGTGGTCGCCATCCGGTGGTCGTGGTGGGCGTGCCACAGCCCGCCCTGCAGGGGTCGCGGGACGATGCGGATCCCGTCCTCGAGCTCGTGCGCCTCGCCGCCGAGACGCCGCAGTTCGCCGATGAGCGCGGCGATGCGGTCGGTCTCGTGTCCTCGGATGTGTCCGATGCCGTACAGCGTTGTCGGCGCGTTGGCGAAGGCGGCCAGCGCGAAGATCGTCGGGGTCAGCTCGCCGGCCGCGGACAGATCCAGATCGACGCCGGCGATCTCGTGGCCCGCCGTGACGGTCAGGGCGCCACCGCGCCGCGTCACGCGCGCCCCCATGAGCGAGAGGATGTCGCCGAGCATGGCGCCGGGCTGCGTCGAGTGCGCGGGCCACCCTGTGACCGACACCGAACCTCCGACGATCATCGCCGCCGCCAGGAACGGCGCAGCGTTGGACAGATCGGGTTCGATGGCGATGTCCTTCGCGCGGATCGGACCCGACGGCACCACCCACTCGCCCGGGGCGGGGTGCTCGACGTGAACTCCGCGGTGGCCGAGGCTGTCGATGGTCATGTCGATGTGCGGCTGAGAGGGCAGGCGCTCGCCGGCGTGGATGAGTCGCAGTCCCACGTCGTAGCGCGCCGCGGCGAGCAGAAGTCCCGACACGAACTGGCTCGACGCGCTGGCGTCGATCGTGATCTCACCCCCGCGGGTGTGTCCACGACCTCGCACGGTGAACGGCAGTCCCCAGTGTCCGCCGTCGTCCACATCCACGCCGACGTCGCGGAGGGCTTTGATCATCGCGCCCATCGGACGGTGCAGGGCGCTTTCGTGGGCGGTCATCGCCACGTCGCCTGTGGCGAAGCCGGCGAGCCCCGCGACGAAGCGCATCACCGTGCCGGCCTGACCGCAGTCGATCTCGGTCCCGCCCCGCAGGGGCCAGACGGGGGTGACGACGAGGTCGGCGCCGAACGATCCGTCACCGGGGACCTCTTCGATGCCGACGCCGAGAGCGCGGAGGGCCTCGATCATGCGTGCCGAGTCGTCGGAGTGCAGCGGCGAGGAAAGCCGCCCAGGGCCGTCGGCGAGTGCGGCGAGGACGAGTTCGCGATTGGTCAGCGACTTGGAACCGGGCACGGTGACCACGGCGCGCAGTGCGCCGGCGGCGACCGGTGCCTGCCACCGTCCGCGCGCGGGCGGGTACGGCGCGCTCTCGTGGGAATAGGTTTCCGCAGTCATCGGTTTCTAGCCTAGTGAACAGGTCGCGGAACAAGCCCGACGGGAGGAGCAGGATGATCGCCGTACTCGAACGCCCCTCCCGGTCGTCGGCGACGCCGGACGTAGACTTGCGCGTGATGAGCGACCAGGCAGAGACCGCCGAAGACGCCCGCACCCAGTTCGAGGTGCAGGCGCTTCCCTTCATGGACCAGCTGTACGCCGCGGCCATGCGGATGACCCGTAATCCCGCGGACGCGGCCGACCTCGTTCAAGAGACGTTCGTGAAGGCGTTCGCGTCGTGGAAGACGTTCACTCAGGGGACGAATCTCAAGGCGTGGCTCTACCGGATCCTCACGAACACGTACATCAACACCTACCGCAAGAAGCAGCGCGAGCCCTATCAGGGCACGATCGACGAGCTCGAGGACTGGCAGCTGGGTGGTGCGGAATCCACGACGGCCAGCAGCAGTCGGTCCGCCGAGGCGGAGGCCATCGACCGCATGCCGGCATCCGTCGTCAAGGACGCCCTGCAGTCCATCCCCGAGGATTTCCGACTGGCGGTGTACTTCGCCGACGTCGAGGGGTTCGCCTATCAGGAGATCGCCGACATCATGAAGACCCCCATCGGCACGGTCATGAGTCGTCTGCATCGCGGCAGACGGATGCTTCGTGAACTGCTCGCCGACTACGCAAAGGAGCGCGGCATCGAAAGTGCCGCCACGAGGAGTACGAAATGAGCGACTGCGGCTGCGACCAGGCACGGCGTGACCTGGAAGAGTACCTCCGGCACGAGGTCTGCAAGACCTCGCACAAGGACATCACCGACCACCTCGAGAATTGTCCGGCGTGCTCGGACGAGGCACTCGTGGCGCGGACGCTCACGGATGTGGTGGCTCGCGCGTGCAAAGAGACCGCCCCCGAGGAGCTTCGCGATCAGGTGATGGCGCGCCTGCGGGCGGTCCAGACCAGCCACTGACGCGGGCGCCGGAAGGGCTCTCTCGGCATCCTCATCGACACATGTCCTAGGCTCTGTCTGCTCGGGTCGCCGACTGCCCGGGCTCGGTGACGCTCGAGGTGAGAATGGCTGCGAAGGAGTCCGGCGGACGTGGTGGCCTGTCCGGGGTGACGGCACGGGCGCTCGCCGCGGTCGCACTCGCCGACCTGCGTCGGCGCCCCGTGACCATCGGCTTCACGATCCTCACCGTCCTGGCCACGGCGACCGCGTGGGCCGTGGCAGGGGGCTTTCCGCAGGCCCTCGCAGCCGGGCCGACGACGATCAACGAGCAGGGCCGATGGTGGGCACCGCTGACCGCCCTCCTGGTGTCTGACTCCCCGACCGACCTGATCGCGTCCGCTCTGCTGATCGTGGTCTTCCTCGGCTTCGCCGAGAAGCTGCTCGGGCCCGCTCGCACCATCTGGATCGGTCTTTCGGTCGGTGCGACGGCGATTCTGGTCTCGAGCGCCCTGCAGGCGGCACTCTGGCAGATCACCGACCTCCGCCCCGTCGAGGGGTCCGAGATGCCGGTCCTCGATCCGACGATCGCCACGGTCGCGGTCATCATGGCCGCCAGCCCCTTCGCCTCGGCGCTCTGGCGACGGCGTACGCGCGTCACCGGATTCGCCGCGCTCGCGATGTTCGCTCTCTATGCCGGCGATGCCGACTCGTGGTATCGCCTCATCGCCGCGCTGGTCGGGCTCGCCGTGGGGGTCGTCCTGTTCCGGCGGACGGGCGAGAGTCGATCCCCGCTGCCGGTCATGCACCGCAGCTCCACCCGGGAGACGCGGTCGCTCGTGGCGGCGATCGTGGCGGTGACGGGTCTCGGACCGGTGGCGGCGCTGATCGCCGGCGGAGGGCGCGGACCGCTGTCGCTGGCCGTCGCGTCATTCGGTCAGTTCAACGACGAACTCGTGGAGCGGTGCACCGAGCGCTACCTGCCGTTGTGCGATCACCAGTTCGCGCTGCTCGTGACGCGCGGTGCAGGCCCGGCGGTGATGGCGCTCGTGCCCGTCGCCCTGCTGGTCATCGCCGCGTGGGGACTTCGTCGTGGGCGGCGCTCGGCATTCATCCTCGCCGTCGCCACCAACGTCGCCCTCATCCTGCTGGCGGTCGGATCGCTGTGGGCGGGAACCGTCGTCTTCGACGCCGACTCCAGCGGCACCTGGCCCGAGTACGCCCTCTGGGTCAGCTCGTCGCTGCTGCTCCCGCTCGCCGTCACCATCGTGCTCTGGTCGACGTCGGCACGGTTCCGCGCACGCGCACCCCGACAGGCGGTCGCGCGCTTCGCAGCCACGGTCGGTGTGGCGTTCGCGGTGTGCGCCGGTACATTCCTGGTCGTCGAGTCGTTCTCGCGACGCGCGTTCGACACCCCACCGCGTGTCGTCGATCTCCTCGTCGAGACGGTGCGACGCTTCATCCCTCCTGTCTTTCTGCAGTCGCTCGGGCAGCCTCCGTACCCGCGCACCGGCGCGGCGCTGCTCACATACCAGTGGGTGGGGGTGGCTTTCTGGGCGGTGGTCGCGATCGCGATGTTCCGGCTGTACCGTGCGACCAGGCTTCCCGAGGCTGTGATGGACGAGAGGCTCTTCCGCGCACTGCTCCGCCGCGGCTACGGCGGCTCGCTGGGGTTCCTCGGCACGTGGCCGGGCACGCTGCACTGGTTCAGCGATGATCTCCAATCCGCTGTCGCCTACCGAGTGCACCGCGGCGTGGCGATCGCCGTGGGTGATCCCGTGTGCGCCCCTGAGCAGTCGGCGCAGACCATCCGGTCGTTCGCGGAGTTCTGCGTCCATCAGGGGTGGACGCCCGTCTTCTACTCGATCCACGACGACTTCCTGCCCGCCTTCGACGAGATGGGGTGGAGCCATATGTCGGTGGGGGAGGAGACCCTCCTCGACCTCCGCTCCCTGGACACGTCGGCGAAGAAGTGGAGCAAGGTGCGGTATGCCCTCAATCGTGCTGAGCGCGAAGGCGTCCGCGCCGAATGGACGACCTGGCACGACCTTCCCGTGACGATCTCGAGCCAGATCGTCGAGATCAGCGAGCAGTGGGTCGCCGAGAAGTCGCTGCCCGAGATGGGTTTCACCCTCGGCTCGCTCGACGAACTGCGTGACGACGACGTGCGCCTCCTCGTCGCGATCGACCCGCATGATCGGGTGCAGGCGGTGACGAGCTGGCTCCCCTCCTGGAGCGCGGGTGCCGTCGACGGGTGGACACTCGACTTCATGCGGCGGCGGGACGATTCGCCGAACGGCATGATGGAGTTCCTTCTCGCGAAAGCGGCGCAGCTCATGCAGAACGACGGCGTGTCGATGCTCAGCCTCTCCGGCGCGCCGCTCGCGACGAAGCCGGCGACGGACGCAGAGACGACGGATGCTTCGCCCACGGCCGTGACGGTCTTCCTGGGCTGGATGGCGCGTGTGCTCGAACCCGCCTACGGTTTCGCGTCGCTGTTCCGGTTCAAGAGCAAGTTCTCGCCGTCGTACCGCTCCCTGCATCTCGCGTACGCCGACCCCCTGACGCTCCCCTCCGTGGGCTCGGCGCTGGCACAGGCGTACCTGCCGACGGCCTCCTCGCGGCAATACGTCGCTCTGGCCCGCACACTGCTCGGCGCCTCGCGATGACCGGCTGGCTGCTGTCGCTCGAGCTGCTCGACAGCCCGGTGCTGGCACTCACTGCCGCAGCCACGGCGCTGCTGCTCCTGATCGTCGTCCTCCCGCGGCCGCGCCATCCCTGGCGCTTCGTCTTCGGCGCGGGAGCCGGCGCGGTGCTCGCCTTCGCAACCCTCGCTGTCGTGGACGTGACCCAGGCCATCGGCGACAACGTGCTGCCGGCCGCGGGCGCGTGGGTGTCGGTGGGATTCGCCGCCGTCGGACTGAGCGTCGCGGGCGTGCTGACCCGCCCGTGGTGGCGCCGACTCGTCGCGCTCGCCGCCGCCGCACTGGCGCTGTGCACCACCGTGGTGGGCGTGAACTTCGTCTACGGGATCGACCACAATCTGTCGGCGATCCTGGGCGTGCAGTCCGCGCCGGCGGTCACCCTGCCCGCTCTGACGACCGACGACGCCGATCAGACGCTCTTCTCGTCGTGGAAGCCGCCGGCGGGCATGCCGCAGCAGGGCATGCTCGGCGCGCTGAGCGGGGCGAACGCGATACCGTCTCCCGGCTACGCCGCGAGGGAGCCCGCGATCTACCTCCCGCCGGCGGCCCTGGTCGAAAACCCGCCGAAGCTTCCGCTCCTCGTCTTCATGATGGGTCAGCCGGGCTCCCCCGATCCGACGAGCCTCGCGATCGCACTGGACGATTATGCGGCAGCCCATCAGGGACTCGCACCGATCGCCATCGTCGCCGATCAGCTGACCGACCCGGAACGCGACCCCGCGTGCCGCGACTCGGCGGCCTATGGTGCGGTCTCGACCTACTTCAACACCCAGATCCCCGCCTTCGCCCTCGCCAAGCTCAACATCGATCCCGATCCGGCCACCTGGACCATCGGCGGATACTCCAACGGCGGTTCGTGCGCCATCACGTGGGCCGCACAGCATCCCCACATCTGGGGGAATGTCATCGACGTGTCGGGCAACGAGTTCCCGGGGTCTGAGACGGTCGCCGAGACGACGGCCGCCGTCTTCGGAGGGGACACGGCGGCGTTCGAGGCATCCAAGCCCGCGAACGTCATGGCGGCCGCCCCGCCCGGCGCGTACCGCGGGCACACGGCGGTCTTCACCGCCGGGTCGGATGACGAAGAGTTCGGTCCCGGGCAGGAGCGCAACGCCCGCGCCGCGCGCGACGCGGGCTTCACGGTCACGTTCGAGAAGATCCCCGGCGCAGGACACACGGGCGAAGCGCTCGATCAGGGCCTGGCACTGTCTCTCGACGCGATGGGCAAGGCCTGGGGGCTCGCGCCGCCCTGAGCGGATGAATCAGCGTGCGCGACGTCGTCGATCATCTTCGCGCCGGCGCGAAGATCCCGATCACGGTGGGGCGTGCGCGGACCGTGAGGGGGAGCAGACCGATGGGGTCGCCGTCGGCGTACGCCGTCATCCCCGGGGAGTCCAGCCGCACGGAGAGCGCGCGTCGAGTGATCACTTCCGGCCGACCGAGGTGTGTACCGCGCAGAACACGCACGAGCAGCCCGAGCAGTCTCAGCCGCCCGGCGGCACGGACGATCGTGATGTCCAGAAGGCCATCGGCGTCATCGGCGTCGGGCGAGATGGGGATGCCGCCCCCGTACGTGCGGGTGTTCGCGACGGTCACCATCATGAATTCGCCCGCCAGGGTCTCATCGTCGATCTCGACGCGGTAGGACGCAGACTTCAGGAAGAGGAACTCGATGAAGATGGCGATGTTGTAGCGCATCGGTCCGCGCGGCCACCGCATGCGGTTCGCGCGTCCGTTGACGTACGAGTCGAAGCCGCTGGCGAGGACCGTGCCGAACAGGCGGCGGGTGCCGTCGAGGTCGGTCGTCTCCGCGAGGTCGATCCGGCGGACGTGGCCCGCGGCCACGATGTCGGCTGCCCGAGCGCGGTCGTGCTCGGGGATGCCGAGGTGCGTCGCGAGGTCGTTGCCGGTGCCCACCGGGATGATCCCGAGCGGCACGTCGGTGCCCGCCAGCTCCTGCAGAGCCAGATGAGCGATCCCGTCTCCCCCCACGACGACGACGGCGTCGACGCTTCGAGCGGCCGACGCCCGGATGAGCGCCGTCGACTCGGCGGCATCCGCTCCCCGCAGGATCGACACGGTGTGGCCGGCCGCACGGAGGCGTGCCACCGTCTCGCTCGTGGCACGGTGCACGTCGCCCCGCGCTGCGGGGTTGAGGAGGACGACGATGTTCACGGCATCAGCTTGACAGAGCGACGACGGCCCCCGCGCCGTGGGCGGAGGGGCCGTCGTTCGTGGTCTGCGAACTCAGATGGTGAGCGACGCGGCCATGAGGGCGGCGTGCTCGCGTGCGTGCACTTTGGGCGAGCCGGTGGCGGGCGACGCCGCGGCCGTCCGGGATACGCAGCGGATGGTGCGACCGTGCAGGTGCTTGACGACCTCCAGGGCGATGAACGGCCAAGCGCCCTGGTTCTCCGGCTCGTCCTGCACCCATATGAGTTCGGCGTCCGGATAACTGTCGATGACCGCGTTGAGCTCAGCGATCGGGGCGGGGTAGTACTGCTCGAGGCGAACGAGGGCGATCGCGGGATTCGGATTCTTCTCGAGTTCCGCGGCCAGATCCCAGTGGATCTTGCCGGCGTGCAGCAGCACGCGCTTCACCGCTGACTTGTCCATCTCACGACCGTCGTCGATCACCGGCTCGAACTTCCCGTCGAGGAAGTCCTCGACCGGGCTGGTCGCTCCGCGCAGCCGCAGCATGGCCTTGGGCGTGAACACGATCAGCGGTCGACGAGGACGCGCGTACGCCTGACGGCGAAGGAGGTGGAAATAGGATGCCGGGGTCGAGGGCCGCGCGACGATCATGTTGTCCTGCGCGCACATCTGCAGGTACCGCTCCATGCGCGCTGACGAGTGGTCGGGACCCTGTCCCTCGAAGCCGTGGGGGAGGAGGAGCACGACGCTCGACTGCTGGCCCCACTTCTGGTCCGCGGCCGAGATGTACTCGTCGATGACGGATTGCGCACCGTTGGCGAAGTCGCCGAACTGCGCTTCCCAGAGCACGAGCGCGTCGGGTCGTTCCACGGAATAGCCGTACTCGAAGCCCATGGCGGCGTACTCGCTGAGCAGGGAGTCGTAGACCCAGAAGCGACCCTGGTTCTCGCTGAGGTTGGTCAGCGGGATCCATTCCTGGCCGTTGTTGCGGTCGTGCAGCACGGAATGCCGCTGCACGAACGTCCCCCGTCGGCTGTCCTGCCCGGCGAGGCGCACGTTGGTGCCCTCCAGGAGAACCGATCCGAAGGCGAGGAGTTCGCCGAAGGCCCAGTCGATCCCGCCGTTGCGGCTCATGTCGAGACGCTTGTCGAGAAGCTGCTTCAGCTTCGCGTGCACGGTGAAGCCCTCGGGCTGGTTGACGAACGTGTCGCCGATCAGCTGGATGACGTCGCGCGACACTCCGGTGGACTCGGGCTCACCGGCGACGGGTTCGGCGTCGTCGGCATCCGCATCGACGACGTTCGTGGTGCCGGTCTCCGCCGCGTGCGTCTCCGCGAAGGCGATCTCGAGACGGTTCTGGAAATCGCGCTTGGCCTGTTCGTATTCCTCTTCGGTGATGTCGCCGCGACCGACCAGCGATTCCGTGTAGAGCCGACGGACTGAGCGCTTCGCCTCGATGAGGTTGGTCATCAGCGGCTGCGTCATCGACGGGTCGTCGCCCTCGTTGTGTCCGCGACGGCGGTAGCAGACGAGGTCGATGACGACGTCGCGGTGGAACCGCTCGCGGTAGGCGAAGGCGAGCTGCGAGACGCGCACGACGGCTTCGGGGTCGTCGCCGTTCACGTGGAAGACGGGGGCCTGGATGGTCTTCGCGACATCCGTCGCGTACACCGACGAGCGGGCGTCACCCGGCACCGTGGTGAAGCCCACCTGGTTGTTGACGACCACGTGGATCGTGCCGCCGGTGCGGTACCCGCGGAGCTGCGACATCTGCAGGGTCTCGACGACGACACCCTGGCCGGCGAAGGCCGCGTCGCCGTGGACGAGGATCGGCAGCCAGGAGAAGGTGCCGATGGCCTTGCGGTCCTGCTTGGCGCGGACGATGCCCTCGAGCACACCGTCGACGGTCTCGAGGTGCGAGGGGTTCGCGGCGATCAGGACGGGAAGCTCGTCGCCCCGGTCGTCCACGAAGGTGCCTTCCGTGCCGAGGTGGTACTTCACATCGCCCGAGCCGCTCTTGGACCCGACGGCGACGGAGCCCTCGAACTCCCGGAACACCTGGCCGTAGGTCTTGCCGGCGATGTTGGTCAGCACATTCAATCGACCACGGTGGGCCATGCCGATGGCCGCGCCGTCCATGCCCGCCTGGGCAGCGCCCTGCAGGATCTCGTCGAGCAGGGGGATCAGCGACTCGCCACCCTCGAGGCTGAAGCGCTTCTGGCCGACGTACTTCGTCTGCAGGAACGTCTCGAAGGCTTCACCCTCGTTGAGCTTGCTGAGGATGCGCAGCTGCTCGTCGTGGCCGGGCTTCTGGTACTTGACCTCGACGTTCTCCTGGAACCACCGGCGCTGCTCGGGGTCCTGGATGTGCATGTACTCCAGACCGATGGTGCGGCAGTAGGAGTCGCGCAGGACGCCGAGGATGTCACGGAGCTTCATCTGACGCTTGCCGCCGAAGCCGCCGACGACGAACTCGCGGTCGAGGTCCCAGAAGGTGAGCCCGTGCTCTTCGATCTCGAGGTCGGGGTGGGTGCGCTGCTTGTATTCGAGCGGGTCGACGTCGGCCATCAGGTGTCCGCGCACACGGAACGAGTTGATGAGCTCCTGCACGCGCGCAGCCTTGTCGATCCGCTCGGCGAGATCCACGTTGATGTCGGAGGCCCAGTGGATCGGAGCGTACGGGATGCGCATGGCGGCGAAGATGTTGTCGTAGAAGCCGCGCTGCCCGATCAGCAGCTCGTGCACCTTCTTGAGGAACTCGCCCGAGCCTGCACCCTGGATGACACGGTGGTCGTAGGTGCTGGTCAGCGTGATCGTCTTGCCGATGCCCAGCTCGACGAGCGTCTTCTCGCTCGACCCCTGGAATTCGGCCGGATACTCGAGAGCGCCGGCGCCGACGATGCACCCCTGACCCTTCATCAGCCGCGGCACGGAATGGACGGTGCCGATGCCGCCCGGGTTGGTGAGGGAGATCGTCGTGCCCTGGAAATCTGCGGCGGTCAGCTTGTTCGCGCGGGCGCGGACGACGAGGTCTTCGTAGGAGGTGAGGAATTCGTCGAACGTCAAGGTGTCGGCGCGCTTGATGCTCGGCACCATGAGCGCCCGCGAGCCGTCGGGCTTGGGGAGGTCGATCGCGATGCCGAGATTGATGTGCGCGGGCGCGACGACCGACGGCTTGCCGTCGATCTCGGCGTAGAACACGTTCTGGCTGGGCGATTCCTTCAACGCCTGGATCAGCGCCCACCCGATGAGATGGGTGAAGCTGACCTTGCCGCCGCGCGTGCGCGACATGTGGTTGTTGATGACGATCCGGTTGTCGATCATCAGCTTGGCCGGGACCGTGCGGACGCTGGTCGCGGTGGGCACGGTCAGCGACTGGTCCATGTTGGCTGCCAGTGTCTTGGTCATCCCGCGCAGCGGGGTCACGACGTCCTCTTCGCTGCTCTCCTTGGGGGAGGAGCTCGGGGTCGTCGGAGCCTGCGCGGGGATCGGCTGGCGCGCGGCGGGCTTGGTGGTGGTCCGGGCGACCGGCTGAGAACCGATGACCGGGACCGGCGCGGTGACCGGGCGGGGCTCGGACGCCGTGGATGGAGCGGCTGCGGAGGTCGCTGCGGCTGCGGGCTCAGGAGCCGGCGACGGCGCCGTCGGGGCCTCGGCGGCGGGGCTGCTCGCGGAGGCGGGTGTGTCCGCCTCATCGCTCACGTCCACCGGATGGTAAGCCTCGAGGATCGGCCACCAGGCCTTGTCGACGGAGTTCTTGTCGGCCGTGAACTGCTCGTAAAGCTCATCGACCAGCCATTCGTTGGCCCCGAACTCTCCCTCGCTCGAAGTTCCGACGCCCGTCACCTGGCTCGACACGCAGAATCGCCTGCTCTCATCAGTGAAGTATGTGGAGTGTCACACGCGACTTTCCGGGCCCGTGAACACGATTGTTAAGCGTAACCCAGTCTGCCCGGTCCCTCTCCGGCGGGACCACCCCCGGCGTCGCACGATTTGGCATCATTATCCGCGTCGCAAGAATCACTACCCTTGACAGAATGGAGTTCTACGGAGACCAGCCCGACCTCGATCTGACCTACTCGGATGTGTTCCTCGTCCCCCGACGGTCCGAGGTGACGAGCAGGCTGGACGTCGACCTCTCACCGGGCGACGGCACCACGGCGCGGATTCCGGTCGTATCCGCAAACATGAACTCCGTGACCGGACCCCGCCTGGCGGCGACGCTGGCGAGGCGCGGCGGGCTGGGTGTGCTCCCCCAGGACATGCCTTTGCAGGAACTCGACGCGGCCATCCGCTGGGTGAAGGCGCAGCCGGTGCCGTGGGACACGCCCCTCGTCCTCCCGCCGGAAGCCACGGTGGAGGATGCCACGCGTCTGCTGCCCGTGACGGACGGTCATGGCATCGTGGTCGCCGACGACGCGCACGGGGTCGACGGGGGCCTGCCGATCTCCGCCGTGCGGGGTGTGGTGTCGGCGCAGCGGCTCGGCACCGCACTGCCTGACGCCCGGCTCGGCGATCTGGCCCGTGGTCGGACGGTCTCGATCGACGCCGACGACGTCACGGATGCCCGCCACGCGTTCGATCTGATCGTCGCCACCGAAGCGGAGACGGTGTGCGTGCTGCACCACGGGTTCGTGATCGGCACGCTCTCGCGCAAGAGCGCTCTGCGCACGACGCTGTACCGTCCCGCCGTCGACGCGTCGGGACGACTGATCGTGGCCGCGGCGGTCGGTATCAACGGCGATGTGCAGTCCAAAGCGCGCGCGCTCGCCTCCGCGGGTGTCGACGTTCTCGTGCTCGACACCGCACACGGCCATCAGGAGGGCATGCTGCGGGCCCTGCGCGCCGTCTCGGAGCTCGACCTGGGAATCCCGATCGCGGCGGGCAACATCGTCACCGCGGAGGGCGTGCACGATCTGGTTGCCGCGGGCGCCGACATCCTGAAGGTCGGCGTCGGTCCGGGCGCGATGTGCACGACGCGCATGATGACCGCCGTCGGGCGACCCCAGTTCTCCGCAGTGCTGGAAACGGCCGAGGCCGCCCGGATCATGGGCGCGCACGTGTGGGCGGACGGTGGTGTGCGCTACCCCCGCGACGTCGCACTCGCGCTCGCGGCGGGCGCGGCATCAGTCATGATCGGCTCGTGGTTCGCCGGCACGATCGAAGCGCCCGGCGAGCTGCAGACGGACGCGAACGGGCGCGTCTACAAGGAATCGTGGGGGATGGCCTCGACGAAGGCCGTGCACGACCGGTTCGGCCGGCTCGATCCGTACGAGCTGGCGCGCAAGGAGCTGTTCGCGGAGGGGATCTCGTCGTCGAAGATCTACCTCGACCCCCTGCGTCCCGGGCTCGAGGACCTGCTCGACATGATCACGTCGGGCGTGCGGTCCTCGTTCACCTACGCCGGGGCGTCGAACATCGCCGAGTTCCACGATCGCGCCCGGGTCGGTCTCCAATCCGCTGCCGGCTACGACGAGGGCAAGGCGCTGCCCGTCAGCTGGTAGCGCCCGCGGGGGATCCGCCGGAGGACTCCGTCCGACCGGTCGGCACTCAGCGGCCCTGCCGTAGACTCGACGACACGATGGACGACCCTCCCAGTAGCAGACCGTGGCCCCACCGACCCACCCCCGCCAGAGGGGGTGACGCGTGATGGACTACGTCATGCTGGGCGTGGGGCTCCTGCTGATCATCGGCACCGGGTTGTTCGTGGCGAGCGAGTTCTCCCTCGTCAACCTCGACCGAGCCGACCTCGAGGCGCGTCAGGCCCGAGGCGAGTCGCGACTGGCGACCACCATCGGCGCCCTCAAGATCACGTCGACGCATCTGTCGAGCGCGCAGCTGGGCATCACCCTCACGACGCTGCTCACCGGTTACACGATGGAGCCGGCCATCTCGAACCTGCTCCGACCGGTGTTCGCCGCGTGGAGACTGCCCGACGGACTCGTCTCACCCCTCGCGGTGGTGATCGGCGTCTCGGTGGCGACGGTGCTCTCGATGATCCTCGGCGAGCTGGTTCCGAAGAACTTCGCGCTCGCCCTGCCCCGCCAGACCGCGAAGCTCGTGATGCCGTTCCAGGTGGCGTTCACGATGGTCTTCAAGCCGGCCATCATCGTGCTCAACGGGAGCGCCAACGGTGTGCTGCGATCGATGGGCATCGAGCCGAAAGAAGAGCTCTCCGGTGCACGCACCGCCGAGGAGCTGTCGAGCCTCGTGCGCCGGTCGGCGAGTGCCGGTGTGCTCGAAGAGGACACCGCGACGCTTCTCGACCGCAGTCTGACGTTCGCGCGGCTGAGCGCCGCCGATGTCATGACGCCGCGTCCGAGCGTGCACGCGCTCGCCGCCGACGACAGCGCCGACGACGTCATCCAGCTCGCGCGACGCACGGGGCACAGCCGCTTCCCGGTCTATGACGACTCGATGGACGACATCGTCGGCATCGTGCACCTCAAGGCCGCCGTCAGTGTGCCGCGCGGCCGCCGGGCCGACGTCCCGGCCGCGGCCCTCGCGACGGAGCCCCTGCGCGTCCCCGAAGCCGTGCACCTCGACACCCTCATGGCTGAGCTGCGTGCCCGCGGCTACCAGATGGCGATCGTCGTCGACGAGTACGGTGGCACCGCCGGCGTGGTCACCCTCGAAGACCTCGTCGAGGAGATCGTCGGCGAAGTGCTCGACGAGCACGACCGGCGCCGCGCCGGCATCGTGCGCGGCGAGGGCTCCCTGACCCTTCCCGGCGACCTGCGCCCCGACGAGATCCTCGACCGCACCGGCATCCGCGTGCCCGACGGCGATGTCTACGACACCGTCGGCGGATACCTCATGAGCGTGCTCGAGCGCATCCCCGCCGTCGGCGACACCGTCCAGATCGAAGACGGCACGCTCACCGTGCACCGCATGAAGGGCCGCCGGGTGGAGCGCGTGAAGTTCACGCCGGTCGCGACGGATGCCGCCATGGAAGCGGCGATCGCGCAGAAGGGGGGCTTCGATGAGTGACTGGGCGGGAATCGTCTGGCTGGTCGTCCTGCTGGCCTTCAACGCGTTCTTCGTCGGCGCGGAGTTCGCGGTCATCTCGGCACGCCGCTCGCAGATCGAGCCCGCCGCCGAACGTGGTTCCCGCTCGGCCAAGACGGCCCTCTATGCGATGGAGCACGCGACGCTGATGCTCGCGACCAGCCAGCTGGGCATCACGATCTGCTCGCTGCTGATCCTGAACGTCTCCGAACCCGCCATCCACCACCTCCTGGCCGGGCCGCTCGGGCTCACCGGGTGGGCGGAGGCGACCGTCGACATCATCGCGTTCATCGTCACCCTGCTGCTCGTCTCCTACCTGCACGTCGTGTTCGGCGAGATGGTGCCCAAGAACCTCGCGTTCTCCGTGCCCGACCGCGCGGTCCTGATGCTCGCCACCCCGCTCGTGTGGGTGTCGAAGGTCTTCCACCCCGTGATCGTCACCCTCAACTGGATCGCGAATCACGCGCTGCGGCTCTTCGGCGTCGAGCCCAAAGACGAGGCGGCGTCGACGTTCACGATCGAGGAGGTCACCACGATCGTCAACCAGTCCCGCATCGAGGGAGTCCTCGACGATTCCTCGGGCACGCTGGCGGCGGCGCTGGAGTTCACCGACAAGAAGGCGACCGACATCGCGGTCCCTCTGGCTGATCTGGTCACGCTCCCCGAGCAGACGACGCCCGCCGAGATCGAGCGCGCGGTCGCGACGCACGGGTTCTCGCGTTACGTCATCGTCGACGCGGAGGGAGTCCCGCAGGGGTACGTGCACCTGAAGGACATCCTGCGGGCGGCGGAGGGGCCGGATTCCGCGACCGACGTCGCGACTCCGATCCCGGCCAAGCGCATCCATCACATGGTGCCGGTGACCGAGGCGACCGATCTCGAGGACGCGCTGGCGCTGATGCGGCGTGCCGGCCGACATCTGGCCCAGGTGCGCGATGCGGACGGGAACACCACCGCGGTCCTGTTCCTGGAGGACATCATCGAGGAGCTCGTGGGCGAGGTGCAGGACGCGACGCGTCGCGGGCGCTGACCCGGACTCTACGCGAGCCGGCGACGGGCCCGGACGTACTGCTTCGGCCAGTAGGAGATCTCCTCGCCGAGCTCGCCCGCGGCGCGCAGTGCGAAATGCGGGTCGCGCAGCCACTCGCGCCCGGCCATGATGGCGTCCGCCTCACCGTCCTGAAGGATCTGCTCGGCCTGCGCCGCGTCGTAGATGAGGCCGACGGCGTTGACCGGAACGCCCGCCTCGCGGCGCACGTGGTCGGCGAGGCCGACCTGGTAGCCGGGCGCAGGAGTGATCCGCTGGTGTGCGACGAGGCCACCGCTGGAGATGTCGAAGAGGTCGGCGCCGGCATCGGCCGCCCAGCGGGCCACCGTCGCCGTCTCATCGACGTCCAACCCGCCGTCCGCCCAGTCCGTCGCCGAGAACCGGACGAAGAGGGGCGCGCGGGGCGCGGCATCCCGCACGGCGCCCACGACGCGCAGCAGCAGCCGCGCGCGATTCTCGAGCGACCCTCCGTATTCGTCGGTGCGCTCGTTCGAGAGCGGGGAGAGGAACTCGTGCAGGAGGTAGCCGTGCGCAGCGTGGATCTCGAGCACCTGGAACCCCGCGTCGATCGACCGTGCTGCGGCGGCCGCGAAATCCGCCACGACGGCGTCGATGCCGGCGGTGTCGAGGGCACGCGGTGTCGCATACCCCTCGTAGGCGAGGGCGGACGGGGCAAGGGCCTCCCAGCCGCCGTCCGACGCGGGCACCGAACCGGAACCGCCCGCGAACGGCGACCAGGTCGACGCCTTGCGTCCGGCGTGCGCGAGCTGCACACCCGCGACGGCACCGCGGGAGCGGACGGCGGCGGTGATCGGTTCCCATGCCCGCCGCTGCTCGTCGTTCCAGATGCCGACGTCTTCCGGCGAGATGCGTCCCTCGGGCGACACGGCGGTCGCCTCGGCGACGACGAGGCCGGCGCCACCGGACGCGAACTGCGCCAGATGCGTGTGGTGCCACTCCTGCGGCACGCCGTCCACCGCGCTGTACTGGCACATCGGCGCGACCCAGAGGCGGTTGCGCGTCGTGACGTCGCGCACGGTCAAGGGGGAGAAGAGGATGCTCATGAGGGTGCTCCGGGGCCGGGGTAGGGTGTCGCCATGGTCGAGATGACGGAGTGGTCGCGCGCCGACGCGCGCGCTGTGCTTCGAAGGCCAACGGCCACGGATGACAAGTATTCCCGGGGCGTGCTGGGCGTGCGTACGGGGTCGCAGCGTTACCCCGGCGCCGCCGTCCTCGGCGTCGAAGCCGCGTGGCGCACCGGTCTGGGTATGGTGCGCTACCTCGGGGACGAGCGCCCGACCTCCCTGATCCTGCAGCGTCGGCCCGAGACGGTGAGTGCCGACGGCAGGGTGCAGGCGTGGCTGATCGGGTCGGGAACGGATGCCGCGGACCGCAGCGACGTCGAGACGCAGACCCTGCGCGACATCCTCGCGGGGGCGGTCCCCGTGGTGGTCGACGCCGGGGCGCTGGATCTGGCTGTCGGGGCTGCCGCACCTCGGATCCTGACGCCCCACGATCGTGAGCACGCCCGCCTGCGCGAGGGCCTGGGGCTCGACGCACTGCCCGAGGGCGCCGACGAGCGTGCGCGTGCGGCATCCGCTCTGCAGACCGCGCGCGCTCTCGAGGCGGTCGTGCTCCTCAAGGGTGCCTCGACGATCGTGGCCACGCCGGGCGGCAGGGTGCGGCTCGTGCACACCGGGACACCCTGGCTCGCCACCGCGGGGACGGGTGATGTGCTGGGTGGCACGATCGGCGCAGTGCTCGCGGGCGCCCACCTCGACGAAGAGCGCGGCGGTGATCTGGAGCAGCTCGGTGCGGTCGCCGCCACGGGCGCATGGCTGCACGGCTGTGCCGCACGCCGCGCAGCGCTGACGGCGGCGGACCGCTCTCCCGGCGACGTCGCGTTCGCACGGAACGTCACCGGCGGCGGCGATGAGGTGTTCGGCGGACCGATCACCGCGCTCGATGTCGCGGATGCTCTGGCGTCCGTCGTGGCCTGGACACTGGCGGCGGACTGACGGAGCGCGGCCCGCGGATGGAACGCGTCTCACACAGGTTCCTCCCATGAGCCGGAAATGTCGACCCGTCTAGACTCGGCAGCGTGTCGAAACGTGCCGCCCTCTGGATAGCCTTCGGGGCCGTGCACATCGGCGTCGCCGTTCTCGGTTTCGTCCTCCCCAATCTCCCGATGGGCGACGTCCCGAACGTCTACGAACCCTGGTCGGGATGCGCGCTCTTCGGCACGTACGCGTACTGCGGCACCGGCGGTCACCAGATCGTGGGGATCACCGAGCCCTGGGTGTACCCGCAGCTGGCCTTCATCCCGATGGCGCTCGCATGGGCGTTCGCGTGGGCGGTCGGGTACATCCCCGCCTGGGCCATCCTCATCACGCTGATCGACGCCGCGGCGTTCGCCGTCCTGGTCGGCCGTGGTCGCTCGACCGGCCGCAACGTCTCCGCCTGGTTCTGGCTGGCGTTCATCGCGCTGCTCGGCCCCGTGGGCATGTATCGCCTGGATGGCGTGACGGTGCCGCTGGCGATCATGGGGTGTCTCTGGCTGGCGGGCCGCCCGTGGATCGGGTCGATGCTGCTGGCCGTCGCGACCTGGATCAAGGTGTGGCCGGCGGCGATCCTGCTCGCGGCGGTGATCGTGATGCGGCGGCGCTTCGCGGTCGTCGGCAGCGCGATCCTGGTGTCGGCGGTGACGCTCGGCGCCGTGATCGTCCTGGGCGGCGGGAAGTACGCCCTCGGTTTCGTCACCGAGCAGACCGACCGCGGTATCCAGCTCGAAGCCCCCGTCGGCGCCTTCTACCTGTGGCGGGCGGTCTTCAACATTCCCGGCTCGTACGTGTACTACAGCCCGAAGCTGCTCACCTTCCAGCTGACTGGCCCGAACGTCGATCCGCTCATCGCGGTCATGACGCCCATCCTGGTGATCGCCATCGGATCGGTGGCGGCACTCGGCGCGCTCAAGGTGTGGCGCGGGGCAAGCTACCTCTCGCTCTTCCCTGCGCTGTCGCTCAGTCTCGTCACCGCGTTCATCCTGTTCAACAAGGTGGGCTCGCCCCAGTACCTGGCGTGGATCGCCGTGCCCCTCGCGATCGGTCTCGTGTTCGATCGGCACCACTGGTGGAAGCCGGCCGTCCTCGGCCTGGCCATCGCCGCACTCACGCAGCTGCTGTACCCGATCTTCTACAACTGGCTTCTCGGAGATACGCCCGACGCGTTCGTCGCCCTGCTGCTGACCGCGCGCAACGCCCTCGTCGCCGTTCTGTTCGTGTGGTCGATCGCCAAGCTCACGCGTGTGAGGACCCGAACCTCGACACCCGCGCTCGCCCGTGCCGACGCCGTCGCGATTGCGGGCTGAGAGATGCTGATCGCCTTCTCGGTCGCACCCAGCGGCACCGGTCGCGCCGACGGGTCTGTGCACGACGCCGTCGCGGCGGCCGTGCGGGTCGTGCGCGACTCCGGGCTCCCGCACCGCACGACGTCGATGTTCACCGAGATCGAAGGCGAGTGGGACGAGGTGATGGCGGTCGTGAAGGGCGCGACCGAGGCGGTCCTGCCGTTCGGGTCGCGTGTGTCGCTGGTGTTGAAGGCCGACATCCGCCCGGGCTTCACCGGTGAGATCGACGCGAAGATCGCTCGGCGCGAAGCGGCGATCGGCGACGACGTGGTCGGCGAGGACTGACCCTCTCAGGCTCCTCACCCGGCATGTCCGCATCCGCTCGAATCGATTCGCTGAGCACCTCCGCCCGCGGGTAGCATGATCACGTGACCTCCTCGACACTCTCGAGGGGTGCGGCGATGTGGGCGCTCCTCTCCCTCGCCATCGGCAGCTTCGGAATCGGCATGACCGAGTTCGTGACCATGGGGCTGCTCCCCGACATCGCCCGCGATCTCCTGCCCGCGGCCTCCGCGGTCGACTCGGCCGACGCGATCGCGCAGGCGGGCTGGCTGATCAGTCTCTACGCACTCGGCGTCGTCATCGGCGCACCCACGATCGCCGCGGCGGTCGCGCGTTATCCGCGGCACACCGTGATGATCAGCCTGGCTCTCGCCCTCACCGTCTTCAACGCCCTGACCTTCCTTGCCCCCACGTTCGAGTGGGTGGCTCTGTCGCGGCTGCTGGCGGGACTTCCTCACGGCGCGTACTTCGGCATCGGGGCGCTCGTCGCCGCCGACGTCCTCGGACCGGGCAACCGCGCGAAGGGCGTCGCGTTCGTGCTGATGGGGCTCACGATCGCGAACGTCGTCGGGGTTCCCATCGGCACGTTCCTCGGCCAGCAGTACGGCTGGCGCCTCGCCTTCGTGATCGTCGCCGCGATCTTCGCCCTTGCCACCGCGTCCATCGCCGCCTTCGTGCCGAAGCACCCGGGAGACGCGGGCCGTACCCTCCGGGCCGAGCTGAAGGTGTTCCGCATCGGACAGGTCTGGTTGACGCTCGGAATCGGCGCCATCGGGTTCGGCGGGTTCTTCGCCGTGTACAGCTACGTCGCGCCGATGATCACGGAGGTCGCCGGATCGCCCGAGTGGGTGGTGCCGATCATCCTGGTCGTGATGGGCCTCGGCATGACGGTGGGCAACCTCGTCGGAGGTCATCTCGCCGACGTCGATCTGCGCAGGACGATGCTGGGCGGCCTGCTGCTTCTCGCGCTCGTGCTGGCGCTGCTCGCCGTGACGTCGCAGTGGATCGTCGCGGTCGGCTTCTTCGTCTTCGCGACCGGCCTGGTGTCGGCGGCGCTGAGTCCCGCGATACAGACGCGTTTGATGGACGTCGCGGGCGACAATCAGTCGATCGCCGCGGCTCTGAACCACTCGTCACTCAACATCGGGAACAGCCTGGGGGCTTTCCTGGGTGGGACGGTCATCGCGATCGGGTGGGGTTTCGTCGCGCCGCCGTGGGTGGGTGTCGCCCTCGCCCTGGCCGGGTTCGCGGTCGCCGCCGTGAGCTTCCGGCTGCAGGCGCGCACGGACGCGCACGCGCTCGTCGCGGCGTAGGAGTCAGGAATCCAGCAGCCGCCGCAGGTGGCTGCCGACGGCCTGCGTCTCGATCAGGAAGCCGTCATGGCCGAAGTCGCTGGCCAGGACGACCGCGCGGTCACCGTCGATCGTGCGGGGGATGCTGCGGGCGATCCGATGCTGGCCGTCGATGGGGAAGAGCCTGTCGCTGTCGATGCCGAGCACGAGAGCTGTCGCGGTGACCCGTTGAAGCGCCTCCTCCACGCCGCCACGGTCACGCCCCACGTCGTGGGAGTTCATCGCCTCGACCAGCGTGATGTACGAATTCGCGTCGAACCGCCGTGTGAATTTGTTGCCGTGGAAATCGAGGTATGAGGCGACGGCGAAGCGTCCGCCGTGCCCGAGGGGACTCAGGCCCGACTGCCACGACCTCTGGAACCGCTGATTGAGCTCGGTCGGGCTGCGGTAGTTCAGCAGCGCCATGCGCCTCGCGAGGGCGAGTCCGCGGTGAGGTCCTTCGCCGTGCCCGGCGTCGTAGTACTCGCCGCCTTGGAACCGGGGGTCGATGTGGATGGCCTCCAGCTGCACGGAGTTGAGCGCGATCTGGTCGGCCGTGTTGACCGGCGGCGCCGACAGGACACCGACGCGACGCACCCGATCAGGAAGACCCACGGCCCACTCGAGCGCGTGCATGCCACCCATCGAGCCGCCGATGACCGCAGCCCACACATCGACCCCGAGGGCGTCGGCCAGGAGCCGCTGCGCGGAGACCTGGTCGCGGATCGTCAGGTAGGGGAACCGACCGGCCCACTCGTAGCCGCTCGGAGCGATGCTGGCGGGCCCGGTCGAGCCCTGGCATCCGCCCAGCATGTTGGGCGCGACCACGAACCAGCGGTCGGTGTCGATCGCCGCACCGGGCCCGACGATGTCGTCCCACCAGCCCGCGGTCGGATGCCCCGGCCCCGCCGGGCCTCTCACGTGGCTGTCCCCCGTGAGGGCGTGCAGCACCAGGACGGCGTTGTCCCGTGCGGCGTTGAGCTCGCCCCACGACTCGTATGCAAGCCGCAGACCGGGGAGCTCGCGGCCGCCCTCGGTGCGGAATGCGCCGAACGCGGCGAAGAGCCGATCGCCGACCGGGTCGCCGTCCTGCCAGGCCCCGGTGACGGGCGGGCGACCGAGCAGCTGGCGCGCATCGGCCTCGGTCACGGGCGCCGAGGGCACCGTGTCTTCCGAGGTCTGCCAGTCCATGTGCTCATTCTCGCGTGCCCGGCGGGCTGCCTGCGACGTGTTACGACCTCGCCGGAGCCTCCTCGTCGACGGGGCCCCAGAATAGGTCTGACGAAGGAGGATCGATGGCACGCTATCTGCTCATCGCGGCATCCAGCGGTATCGGTCAGGCGACTGCGGCGCAGCTGCGCTCGGCCGGCCATGAGCTGGTGACGACGGCGCGCGACGCGACGAAGATCGACCCCGATCTCGTGCTGGACGCCACCGACTTCGACGCGGTCGACGCGGCGGTGGCAGGGGCGGGTCCGCTCGACGGCATCGCCGCCTTCGCGGGGTCGATGGTGCTCAAACCCGCGCATCTGACGTCTCGCGAGCAGTACGACAGTGTCATCGCGGCATCGCTGACAACGGCGTTCGCCACGGTGCGGGCGGCCGGCCGGCACCTGCGGGGAGGCGGCGCGGTCGTGCTGGTTTCTTCGGCGGCAGCCCTCGCCGGCCTCGCGAATCACGATGCCATCGCGGCCGCGAAGGCCGGCGTGATCGGCCTCACGCTGTCGTCGGCGGCGACCTACGCCTCGCAGAACCTGCGCGTCAACGCGGTGGCCCCCGGCCTCACGATGACCCCCCTGACCGAGAACCTCACCGCGACCGAGGGGTCGCGCAAGATCTCGGAGTCGATGCATGCCCTGGGCCGGCTGGGCGAGCCCGACGACGTCGCCCGTGCGGTGGTGTTCCTGCTCGATCCCGCGAACGACTGGATCACCGGTCAAGTGCTCGGCGTCGACGGCGGATTGTCGCACGTGCGCCCCAAGATGCGCGGCTGATCCGACGCACGGCCCCGGATGGCCCTCGGAGCACGGTTCTCCCTCGTCGAGGAGCGGCATGACCGGGAACGCGGCCGGGGTTGCGTCGTATCACCGCACGGTCGGGTTCGCTCTGAGCGGGTATGGCACCGCCGTCACCCGTCGTCGAGGCGTCCTCGCGCGAACGAGGCCGAGCGCGGCTGCGACGACTGCTCTTCTGGGTGCGCCGCTACCTTCCGGCCGAACTCGCCGGCACGGCGACGATGCTGGTCGCCGGTCTGGGCGTGGCAGCGCTGGGCGCTCCTCCCGTCGTCGTCGGCCTCGCCGGCGCGCAGGGCGAGAACGTCGGGTTCTACCTCGTGGCAGGACTCTGGGTCTGGCGTGAGCAGCGACACCGCTTCCCCGCCCTCGGGCGGGTGCGCCTCGCGCTGCGGTTGCTCAAGCTCATGCTCCTCGAGTTCGGGCCCGCCGAGCTTCTCGACACCCTGCTGCTGAGACCACTGTTCCTCACGCTGGCGGTGCACTTCGTCCCGCAGGTGGCGTGGGCGCTCCTGGTCGGCAAGGTCTCCGCAGACATCGTGTTCTACGTGCTCGCGGCGACCGCGTTCCGCGTCACCGAAGTGGCCGGCCTCAGGGGCGACGACCCCCCGTCGGCGGACGATCCTCGGTAGGGCGAACGACGGATGCCTCGACCCGGCGGGGTCGAGGCATCCGTCGTGTCCGATCAGGAAGCGGTCACGCGCGGGCAGCCTCGGCGACGCGGCGGGCAGCCGCGAGTGCCTGGTCGAGATCGGCCTTGAGGTCTTCGACGTTCTCGAGGCCGACCGACAGGCGCACGAGGCCCGGGGTGACGCCGGTCGTCAGCTGCTGCTCGGGGGTGAGCTGCGAGTGGGTGGTCGATGCGGGGTGGATCACCAGCGAACGGACGTCGCCGATGTTCGCGAGGTGGCTGAACAGTGTGAGCGAGTTGACGAACTCGCGCCCGGCCGCGACTCCGCCCTTGAGCTCGAACGAGAGCACCGCGCCGACGCCCTTGGGGGCGTACTCGTTGGCCTTCGCATACCAGGGGCTGGTGGGCAGGCCCGAATAGTTCACCGACGCGACATCGGGGTGGTTCTCGAGCCACTCCGCGATCTCCTGGGCGTTCTGCACGTGGCGCTCGATGCGCAGGGACAGCGTCTCGATGCCCTGGATGAGCAGCCACGCGCTGATCGGCGCGATGGCGGAGCCCAGGTCGCGCAGCAGCTGCACCCGCGCCTTGATGATGTACGCCAGTCCGTCTCCGACGGCGGTGGTGTAGCTCGCGCCGTGATAGCTCGGGTCGGGCTCGGTGAGTCCGGGGAACTTCTCGACGTTCTGCGACCAGGCGAACGTGCCGCCGTCCACGATGATGCCGCCGATTGTCGTTCCGTGACCACCGAGGAACTTCGTCGCCGAGTGCACGATGATGTCGGCACCGTGCTCGAAGGGCTTGATCAGGTACGGTGTCGCGATCGTGTTGTCGACGATCAGCGGCACGCCGTTCTCGTGTGCGACGTCGGCGACGGTCCGGATGTCGAGCACGTTGATCTGCGGGTTGCCGATCGTCTCGGCGAAGAAGAGCTTGGTGTTCGGCCGGACAGCGGCGCGCCATTCGGCGGCGTCGTCCTGGTTCTCCACGAACGTCGTCTCGATGCCGAGCTTGGCCAGCGTGTACTTGAACAGATTGTAGGTGCCGCCGTAGATCGACGACGACGAGACGATGTGGTCGCCCGCCTGCGCGATGTTGAGCACGGCGAACGTCTCGGCGGCCTGGCCGCTCGCGACGAGGAGGGCGCCGGTGCCGCCCTCGAGCGCGGCGACGCGCTGCTCGACGACGTCCTGCGTGGGGTTCTGGATGCGCGTGTAGATGTTGCCGAACTCGGCCAGGGCGAAGAGGTTCGCCGCGTGGTCGGAGTTGTCGAAGACGTAGGACGTGGTCTGATAGATCGGCGTCGCCCGGGCCTTCGTCACCGGGTCGGGCTGCGCGCCCGAATGGATCTGCTTGGTCTCGAACTGCCAGTTCTCGGGTGCGGACATCGTCGTGCTCCTGGGTCTGTGAGGGCCGCGCAGCGGGCGTCGCGGCCTGAGCAGAAGGCTACGGATGCGGCATCCGCTCGACAATGCCGGAGAAATGTGACGTAACCTCCGCGGGTAGCCTGGAGACATGACACGACGAGCGGTGGTGACGGGCGCGAGCTCGGGAATCGGAGAGGCCACGGTTCGTGCGCTCCGGACGGCGGGATGGGACGTGGTGGGGGTCGCCCGACGGGCGGACCGCCTCGCCGCGATCGAGCAGGAGACCGGTGCCGCCGTGTTCGCGGCCGACCTCACCGTCCCGGCCGACGTCGACGCCCTCACGTCCTGGCTCGCCGAGACGGGAGCGGTACACGCTCTCGTCAGCGTCGCGGGCGGCGCCCGCGGGACCGATCGCATCGAAGACGGCTCAGCGGCTGACTGGCAGTGGATGTTCGACGTCAACGTGCTCGCGACGCAGCGCCTGCTCGCGGCGCTGCTGCCTCAACTGCGAGAGGCCTCGGCTGTCGACGGGCACGCCGACACGGTATTCGTGACCTCGACCGCCGCCTTCACCCCCTACCCGGGCGGCGGCGGCTACAACGCCGCGAAAGCCGCCGAGGCGATGATCCCGCACGTGCTGCGTCAGGAGCTCGGGGGTGAACCCATCCGCGTCGTCGAGGTCGCTCCGGGGATGGTCTACACGGAGGAGTTCACCCTGAACCGTCTCGGAGGCGATGTCGACGCGGCGGAGCGCGTGTACGACGGTGTGGTCGAGCCGCTGGTGGCGGGGGATGTCGCGGACGTCATCGTCTACGCGCTGAACGCCCCCGGCCATGTCAACCTCGACCTCATCACGATGCGTCCGGTCGCCCAGTCCGCTCAGCATCTGCTCGCGCGCGGCCCGCTTCGTCCGCGCACCGCCGACACGCGACCGGCGTGAGCCCCATCCGCCAGATCTGGCCCGCGCTCACCCGAGCGACGGGACTCCGCAGCTTCGAGAGGGAGTGCCGGTGACCGACGAACGAGAGACCCTGACCTGGGACGGCTTCGGGGAGGCGGCCCGTGATCTGGCACGCAAGATCGTGGCCGACGGCTTCGAGCCCGAGGTCGTCGTCGCGATCGCCCGCGGCGGTCTTCTCCCCGGGGGCGCGATCGCCTACGCACTCGGTGCGAAGAACTGCGGGGCGCTGAACGTGGAGTTCTACACCGGCATCGGTGAAGTCCTCGATGCGCCGGAGGTCCTTCCGCCCGCGCTGGATCTGAGCTACCTCGACGGTCGACGGGTACTGCTGGTGGATGACGTCGCCGACAGCGGGCGCACGCTCGCGCTCGCGGTCGACCTGCTCACGGGCTGCGGCGCGGTGGTGCGCTCGGTGACGATCTACACCAAACCGGGGTCGGTCGCGATGCCCGATTACGCCTGGAAGGAGACGTCCCTCTGGATCGACTTCCCGTGGTCGTGGCAGGGTCCCGTGTGGGACGAGGATGCCGTCGGGGCCTGAGATGGCGATGACGCTCACCGAACTGGCGGCGTCCGGACGGATGGATGCCGGCTGGGCCGAGGCTCTCGAGCCGGTCGCGCCCGACATCGCCGCGATCGGCGAGCGCCTCCGCGCCGAGGTCGCCGCCGGTCGCCGTTATCTGCCCGCGGGGGAGAACGTGCTCCGGGCGTTCCAGCGTCCGCTCGCCGACGTGAAGGTGCTTATCGTGGGCCAGGATCCCTATCCCACGCCGGGGCATCCGATCGGCCTCTCCTTCGCGGTGGATCGCGACGTGCGTCCGCTCCCGCGCAGCCTGGCGAACATCTACCGGGAGCTGAGCGATGACCTCGGCGTCCCCCCGGCGACGCATGGTGACCTGTCGGGCTGGTCCGATCAGGGCGTGATGCTGTTGAACAGGGTGCTCACGGTCGCCCCGGGCGCTGCGGCGTCTCATCGCGGGTGGGGGTGGGAGAAGGTCACGGAGCACGCCATCCGAACGCTCGCCGAGCGCGATCAGCCGCTCGTCGCAATCCTCTGGGGGCGGGATGCGGCGAACCTGCGTCCCCTGCTGGGCGGCACGCCGATCATCGAGTCCGCCCATCCCTCGCCGCTGTCGGCGAGTCGCGGGTTCTTCGGGTCGCGTCCGTTCTCACACACGAACACCCTGCTCGAGCAGCAGGGTGCCGAGCCTGTGGATTGGCGCCTGCCCGCATGAGGTCGCGGCCACGCTGCGCGGCGTAGGATTTCGGCATGCTCGAGGAGGAATACGACAGACCGCGCGTGTTGCCGCGCCACCTGCGCAGACGTCCCGCGCCCGAAGCGCCGTTCGCCTATACCATCCGGGCGGCTGAGCTCCGCGACATCCCCGACATCCGTGAAATCTACAACTACTACGTGACCAACTCGGTGGTCACCTTCGATGAGAAGCGCTGGACCCTCGCCCAGTGGCGCGAGAAGTTCGATCACCTCAAGAAGCTGAACATGCCGTTCCTCGTCGCGGAGTCACCCGCCGGTTCGGTGCTCGGATACGCGCTGGTGGCCCCGCTGTCGACGAAGTCGGCGTACCGCTTCAGCGTGGAGAATTCGATCTATCTCGGCCACGCGGCCGCGGGCAAAGGGCTCGGTCGCGCTCTCCTCGAGGCACTGATCACCGCCTCGGAGGAGGCGGGGATCCGAGAGATGGTCGCGGTCATCAGCGACAAGGGAGCGGAGGCGTCGGTCGCGCTGCATGAGAAGCTCGGCTTCGTCGAAGTGGGACGGATGGGCCGCGTCGGCTTCAAGTTCGGGCGCTGGCTCGGCACCATCTCGATGCAGAAGCACCTGAAGCCGCCGAAGAAGAAAAGCCTCTTCCGCCGCGAGTGACGGTCCCGGTCGGATCGCCGTGTCCGCATTGCGCATGATCCTCTGTCCGCGAACCGGCGAAACGTGCACACGCGGGGTCAACGGAGGGGTGGATGCGGTGCGGGGCCGGGCGACGGTGCAGGGCCGGGCGACGGTGCAGGGCCGGGCGCGGACGACCGCGCGGACGGGGGAGGCGTCAGGTCGCGCACCCCGTCTACGAGTTGCCGCCACGGGCCTTTCACCGCCTGCTCCGGCAGTTCGGCGTCCCGCTGCAGGGGCCCGTACTGGACGTGGATATGCCAGGTGTACCGGTCCGCCCCCTCCGCGGCATCCACCTCGTCGTCCCAGGGGCAGCTCTCGATCAGGGCGATCCATCGAGGTTCGGCGGTAGCCGGCGGTTCTGCCCGCCATTCCCGGCGAAGTCCTGCGATCCCGCCGGTGCGTACGACGATCACGACGACATCGAGCGGCGCAGCGGGGGACGACCCCGATGCGTCGTCGTCCGACGAGGGGGCGGATGCCGCGGCATCCGTCATGTCATGCGCTGGTGTCATCCTCCATCACGCCGACTCCGACCCACCCGGCGCGGATCGCATCGACGACCTCCGAGCTCTCACCGTACTCCTCGGTCGCGGCTGCCACCGTGGCGGCGGCGAACGCGTCGAAGTCGGCGGTGGGGGAGAGGTCGCCCGTGAGGGTGCGGTACCAGACCAGGCCCGCCCGCTCCCATGCGTTGCCTCCGAGAGTCGTCGCCGCCAGGTAGAAGGCGTGGTTGGGGATGCCCGAATTGATGTGCACGCCGCCGTTGTCGTCGGTCGTCTGCACATAGTCGTCCATGTGGGCGGGCTGAGGATCTTTCCCCAGGACGTCATCGTCATAGGCCGTCCCCGGGGCCTTGAGCGAGCGCAGCGCGTCGCCCTGGACGGCGTCGGTGAAGATGCCCTCGCCGATAAGCCAGCTGGCCTCATCGGCGGTCTGGGACAGGGCGTACTGCTCCACGAGCACGCCGAAGACGTCGGACAGCGATTCGTTGAGGGCGCCGGACTGACCCTGGTACTCGAGACCGCCCTCGTTCTCGGTGACGCCGTGGGTGAGCTCGTGCGCGATGACCGTCAGCGAGTTGGTGAAGCCCGTGAAGACCTCGCCGTCGCCATCGCCGAACACCATCTGCTCACCGTTCCAGAAGGCGTTGTCATAGTCGCTCCCATAGTGCACGGTGGCGAGCAGCGCGGCCCCGCTGCCGTCGATGCCGTTGCGCTCGTACGCCGCCCAGTAGAAGTCGAAGGTCTTGCCGAGACCATCGAAGGCCTCGTCGACGGCCTCGTCGCCCGTGGGCCCGTCGTCTTCGCCGCGCACCTTCGTCCCGGGCAGCTCCTCGCCGTTCTCCGCGTCGAAGACGGTGCGCTCCGGTGCGGGCGCCGACTCGACGACGAGAGTGCCCGGCTCTTCGATCGAGAGGCGCACACGCGTGCGGGGAGCATCGCGGTGCGGACCGGGAGCGGCCAGCGTCGCCCGGGCGGCCAGCGCGGCCTTGGCCATCGCCGGCTCCTGCACGGAGGCGATGCGTGCGAGCAGGTAGGGGGGAACGATCGCGTGCGTCATGTGTCCGAGGCTAGCCCGCCCCGGCGACATCCTCCCCCGCGCCGGGATCGATGACGGGGATGGAAGCGAGCAGGCTGCGCGTGTAGGCGCCCTGCGGCTGCAGCAGGACCTTCTCGGTCGGTCCCTCCTCCACGACACGGCCGTCCTTCATCACGATCACCTGGTCGCACAGGTTCTGCACGACGCCGATGTCGTGCGAGACCATCACGAGGGTCAGGCCCTCGAGCGCGCGCAGCGTTCCGATCAGCTCCAGGATCTGCGCGCGGACGGACACATCCAGCGCCGAGAGCGGTTCGTCGCCCACCAGCAGGCGTGGTCGGTGCACGATGGCCCGGGCGATCGCGATGCGCTGTCGTTGCCCGCCGGAGAACTCATGGGGGAACCGCTCGGCCATCTCTGGCTCGAGCCCGACCTGGCCGAGTGTCTCGCGCACACGGGAGCGACGATCGCCGTCGATGCCGAGCGCCCAGAGCGGCTCGCCGACGATGCGTCCGACGCTCATGCGAGGGTCGAGGGAGGCGTACGGGTCCTGGAATACGACGCCCGTACCGCGCCGAAGCCAGTGCAGATCGCGTGCCGACGCGCGGGCATCGACGGGCCGGCCGTCGAACTGGACGGTGCCCGACGTGGGGACGTCCAGCCCGAGGAGCAGACGCACCAGCGTCGATTTCCCGGAGCCGGACTCGCCGATGATCCCCAGTGCCGACCCGGCGCGGACGTCGACGTCGGCGTCGACGAGCGCGACGGTCTCGGTCTTCGGTGCGAACAGGGACGCGCGCGCGTGGACGTGGATGCGCCCGAGCCCGCGTCCGCTCAGGAGCAGGTCACCGCTCATCTCTCGTCCTCGATGCCCTGCGGCCGCCAGAGGGTCGCCGTCGCGTCGCGCAGCAGCCCGCGGGTGACGGTGGATGCGGGTGCCGTCAGGAGGCGCGAGATCGGGGCGTCCTCGACGACCCTGCCCCGATCCAGGACGACGCCGTGCGTGGCGATCTGCGAGAGCACGGCGAGGTCGTGGGTGATGAAGATGAGCGACATGCCGGTCTCCTCGACCAGCCCGTGCAGCAGCCGCAGGATCTCCGCCTGGATGGTGACATCCAGCGCGGTCGTCGGCTCGTCGGCGATCAGCAGATGCGGGCGGCAGGCGAGCGCCATCGCGATCGCGACGCGCTGGCGCTGGCCGCCCGAGAGCTGATGCGGGTAGCGTCGCACGATGTTCTCGGGGTCGGGGAGTGCGACGCGGGCAGCCTCGACCACCGCCCGTCGCATGGCCTCGCTCCGACCCGCGCGTTCGTGGATGCGGATGGACTCGGCGATCTGCCTTCCGACGGTCCGGATCGGGTTCAGCGCGGTCCGAGGCTCCTGGAAGACGATGCCGATCTCGTCGCCGCGCAGCCGGGCGAGTTCACGGTCGGGGAGTCCGATCAGCTCGCGGTCGTTCCAACGCACGCTGCCCTGCGCGTGCGCCCCGTCGGGGAGGAGACCCAGGACGGCGAGCGCGGTCAGGGATTTGCCCGACCCCGACTCTCCGATCAGCCCGACGCGAGCGCCGTCCGGGACGTCGAACGACACGCGGTCCACGACCGTGCGGCCGCCCACTTCTACCGTCAGATCGCGTACCGAGAGGCTCACGAGACCACCGCCGGTACATGGCGACGCGCATCGCCGGATGCCGCGTCCCGACGGCTGAGCGTCGGATCGGTGGCCTCCCGCAGCCCGTCGCCCAGGAGGTTGAGCCCGAGCACCGTGAGGGTGATCGCGAGACCCGGCCACACGACCGACAGGGGATGGACGCCGATGTAGCGCTGGACGTCGCTGAGGAGCAGCCCCCACGACGGGTCCGTGACCGGGGCGCCGAACCCGAGGTAGGACAGGCCGGCCTCCGCGAGGACCGCGACCGCCATGCCCCACGAGAGCTGGACGATGAACACGGGCGCGACGTTGGGCATGAGGTGCCGCCACAGGTTCTGCGCGGGTGTCAGTCCCGATGCGCGCCCGGCGAGAACGAAATCGCTCTGCAGCACCCGCCGCAGCTCCGGACGCGTCACGCGCGCGATGTTCACGCCGAAGCCGATCCCCACCGACCAGATGACCACCCACAGCGAACCGCCCCAGACGGCCGAGATCATCATCGCGATGATCAGGACCGGGAACGCGATGAGGATGTCGACCAGCACAGCGATCGACTCGCGCACCCACCGTGTGCCGAGGGCGCCGAGGGTAGCGAGTGCGACGCCGATCACGGTGGCGATCACGCCCGCGCCGATGGCGACGACGACCGTCGTGCGCGCACCGGCCATCAGAAGGCTCAGGATGTCTCGCCCCGAGCCGTCCGTGCCGAGGAGGTGCGGCCACCCCGGCGTCGCCCAGCGGTCGGCGAGATCGACCCGCTGGGGGTCGAACGGCGTCCAGACGAGTGACAGCACCGCGGTCAACGCCACGATGGCGACGACGAGGAGGCCGAAACGTCCGGTCGAGAGTCTCCACAGCCGACGCAGCCACGTCATGAGGCCTCCCGCTGACGGGGATCGATCAGTCGCTGCAGCAGATCGACCGCGAAACCGACCACGAGCACGAAGCCGGTCAGCGCGAGCAGCTCGCCCTGGACCTTCGGCAGATCACGCTGTCCGACGTCGGCGACCAGCATCCGTCCGATACCGGGGAGCGTGAACAGCTGCTCGATGACGACCGCGCCGACGATGATGCCCGCGACCTGCAGACCGAGCACGGTGATCACCGAGAGCGCCACGTTCGGAAGGCCGTGCCGGATGAGGGCCGTATTGCGGGTCAGGCCCTTCGCCGCGGCTGTTCGCACGTAGTCCTGCCCGACCGCCTGCAGGGTCGCGCTGCGGACGAAGCGCATGAGCAGGGCGCCCTCCACGATGCCGATCGTGAGCGCCGGCAGCAGCAGGGACCGCACGGCAGCCCCCGGATCCTGCCACCCGCCCCGCGGGAAGCCCTGCGCGGGCAGCCACCCGAGCCATACGGCGAAGACGATGACGAGCACCATGCCCGCCCAGACGACGGGCACGGCCGCGAGGGCCTGTGCTCCCACCGTCAGCGCGGTTCCGTCGGGCCTGCCGCGCCGCATCGCGGAGAGCACGCCGAGAGGCACGCTGATGAGCACCGCGATCGTCAGCGCCATGACGCCCAGAGGCACCGTGACCTGCGCCTTCTCCACGAGCTCGCCGCCCACGGACAGCCCGGACACGAGGGAGGTGCCGAGGTCCCCACGCACGACACCTGCGATCCACGAGAGGTACTGGCCGAGCAGAGGTTGGTTCAGCCCCAGTCCCTCGCGGATGGCGTCGACCTGCGCGGGAGTACCCTCGGTGCCGGCGATCAGCTGCGCGACGTCACCGGGCAACACCCGCAGCGACAGAAAGATCAGCGCGCTGGCGACGAGCAGCCCCACCAGGAGCAGGGCTGCTCGCGTCAGCGCGTAACGGATCACCCGGCCGAGACCGTGACGCCCGCGAGATCGATGCGGGAATTGATCGAGTCGACCGGGAATCCCTGCACGGTGGACTGCACGGCGGTCAGGGTGGCGCCGTTGTAGAGCCAGTCGGCGGCCATGTCCTCCGACACGATGCGCGCCGCCTGGGCGAGCAGGTCCGCGGAGGCGTCGGGGTCGACGGTGGCCAGCGCCTCCGCGTAGAGGGACTGCACCTCGGGGTTGTCGTAGCCGAAGTAGTAGTCGGGGTTCGCGAAATTGCCGATGTCACGGGGCTCGACGTGCAGCACGAAGCTGAGGTCGTAGTCGTGGTTCGTGTAGACGTCCTGCAGCCACGTCGTGAACTCGACGGACTTGACGGTGAGGTCGACTCCGACGTCGGCGAACGACGACACGAGGACCTGGGGCACGGTCGTGCCGTAGAACGACGGGATCGTGAGCGTGAGCTGCAGGTCTTCGGCGCCGGCCTCGGTGAGCAGCTGCTTCGCCCGATCGGGGTCGAAGGACACGACGTCGGAGAGGTCTTCGTAGCCCGGGTCGAGCTCGGGGATCGGTCCGTACAGCGTCTGCCCCGCACCGATGGCTCCGACGAGCGCGTCGTGGTCGATCGCGAGGCGCAGCGCCTCCCGCACCCGCTTGTCGTCGAGGGGCGCCTTCTTGTTGTTGAACGCCAGCAGGCCCTTGTCGGTCGTCTTGCCGGTGGTGAGCGTGAAGCCCTGCTGCCCGTCGAGTTGGGAGGAGAGCGTCGGGTCGACGGCGGTCAGAACGTCGAGGCTCCCGTCGAGGGCGGCGTTCACTCCCGCGGTGAAATCGGGGATGTACTGCAGCACGACTTCGGCGACACCGGCCGGAGTGCCCCAGTAGTCATCCCATCGGGTGAATTCGATGCTGTCGCCCTGGGTCCACTGCGCAAGAGTGAAAGGCCCCGTGCCGTTCTCGGCCGTCTTCATGTCGGTCGTGTCGCCGGCGCGGAAGATCAGCCCGGACGGACCCGTGAGGTTGAACAGGAAGTTCTGATCGGGGGCGGCGAGCGTGACCACCACGGTGTCGTCCCCGCCCGCGGCGATCGTCGAGACGCCCGCGAAGTCGGCGTGGCCGATGACCGTCTCATCGTCTTTCACCTGGGTCAGCGACGACACGACGTCATCTACCGTGAGCGGGTCGCCGCTGTGGAAGGTGACCCCGGGGGTGAGCGTGAAGGTGTACGTGAGGCCGTCGTCCGAGACCGTGTAGTCCGACGCCAGGGAGGGGGCGATCTGGTTGTCCTCGGTGCGGGTCACCAGGCCCTGGTAGATGTTGTCGATCAGCACCTGCTCGAGCGCCGCCCCGCTGGTGTGCCGGATGTCGAGGTTGGTGGGCTCGAGCACGAGGCCGACCGTCAGGGTGGCGTCGGCGTCGGGGGCGCTGCTGCCGCTCTGTGCGGGCTCGGCGCCGCCGGTGCAGGCGGTCAGCAGCAGTGCGCTCGCCGCGAGCAGCGCTGCAGCGGCGAGGGTGGAACGGCGGGGCATGGGGATCCTTTCGCAGGGGCCGCGCATCCCAGGGCTGTGGAGGATGCGGTTCGGCGACTCGAGTGCGCCTTACAGCCTAGAGTCACCGGCTCCGGGTCGCGGGCCGTGGCATCTCGCAACGACACACGGACGTCATCTCTTCCCGACGAGCTCCCGCAGCCGCCGTCCGAGGAGCGCGGGCAGCTCCTCCTGGACGTTGTGCCCCGAGGCGACGGTCTCTACTCGCGCGGCGGGCAGCCGTGAGGCGAAGTCGCGCGCCTCGATGTCGGTCACGTAGCCGTGGTCGCCGCGGATCAACGTGATCGGACGGGCCGTCGCGCCGAGGTCCTCCCAGCCCGAATCTCCATTCAGAACCGTGGCGACGGCGTCCGTCTCAGGGCGCGGCGCGTCGGAGGGCTCGCGATCGGATGCTGCGGCCATCGCGGCCGCGAGGTGGGCGAAGTGATGCTTCCATTCGACGCGGCCGTCGGGGCGCACGCGGGAGTTGAGGAACACGCCGCGTTCAGCGGACTGTCGCGTGCCGCCCAGCCCGAATGAGACGGCGCGGTCGACGAGTTCGTCTCGGGTCGCCCAATCCGTCGGACCCGCGAAGAACCGGCGGATCTGGGTGGCGTTGCCGTTCGGGTCGATTCCGGGGGTGATGTCGATGACGACGAGCTCGTCGACGAGATCCGGCCGGGATGCCGCGACCGCCGCGGCGGTCAGGCCGCCGAGCGACTGACCGACGAGCAGCTGCGGGCGGTCGGTCCATGCGTCCATCCCGACGACGACGTCGGCGGCGAGGGGGCGCGCGACGTACGCGAGATCGTCGCGCCAGGAGGAGTCGCCGTGGCCGGGGAGGTCGATCGCGAGCGCCGGCAGGCCGAGCGCGAGGATCGTGGTGTCCCATGTGTGCGCGTTGAGGCCGGCGCCGTGCAAGAACGTGACCTCGGGAGAGCGATCATCTCCCTGGGGGCGGAACCGCAGAGCGCTCAGCGTGCGCCCGTCCGGGAGGGCGACGCTCAGGCGCTCCACGTGGGGGAGTGGTCCCTCGATCCCGGCGTCCGCGGCCTGGGCCCCCAAGAAGGAGAATTCATCGACGTCTTCGGCGGTCATGCGGCTCCTCGTGCTGGTGGGCACCCGAGGGCGCGGCATCCATTCTGCCCCTTCGACCCTCCCGGACCGGTACGAGGGCGCACCCACCCGGCGCCGATGCCCTTGCCGGCTCTAGGCTGGCGGCATGACAGCAGAACGCCGAGTGCACCTGTCCCGTTCCGCGCCGGACGCGTACAAGGCGCTGGACGCGCTCTCCAAGACGGTGGGTGGGCTGGCCTCGGCCAACGGTCTCGACGACCGGCTGAAGGAGCTCGTGCAGATCCACGCGTCGCAGTTGAACGGCTGCGCCTATTGCGTCCGCATCCACGTGGATCGTGCGCTCACGGCGGGTGTCACCGTGGACGAGATCTCCCAGCTTCCCACGTGGGAGGAGTCGGGCGTCTTCAGCGAGCGGGAGCGCGCCGCTCTGCAGCTCGCGGAGGCGTTCACCTTCATCCACGAGGGAGGCGTGCCGGACGAGGTGTACGACCACGTCGGCGGCATCCTGAGTGAGGAGGAGTACGTGGCCCTCAGCTGGGTGCTCGTCTCGATCAACGCCTTCAACCGCCTCGTGATCGCGGGACGGTATCCGGTGCCGCCGGTGGGCGCGGCATCCGCGTGACCGCCGGATCGCTCATCTCGGGCGCCCTCAACTTCCGGGACGTCGGCGGGTTGCCCGCGGGCGACGCCGTGACCCGTTCGGGGGTGCTCTACCGGTCGGGCAACCTCGCGCAGGTCGACGACGCGGGAGCCGAGACCCTCCGCGCCCTGGGACTGCGACGCATCGTCGATCTACGCGACGACCACGAAGTGCGCTACGCCCCCAGCAGGGTCGAGGGCCTGGGCGTGGAGACGCAGCGCGTGCCGCTCTATGTCGGGTCGATCGAGTCGTTCTTCGAGCGGGACGCCTCGCTGACTGCCTTCTATCGCGAGATCGTGGAGGACTCGGCCGCGCAGGTGGCGGCCGTGGTGCGCGGCATCCTCGTCGACCAGCCGGTCCTGGTGCACTGCACGGCGGGTAAGGATCGCACGGGTCTCACCGTGGCCCTCGCCCTCGCTGCGGCCGGAGTGGATCTCGACGCCGTCGTCGACGACTACGCCCGCACCGAAGCGCTGCTCCCCGCGGCCCGCAACCGGCTCGTGGTCTCGCGGCTGCGGGCGCTGCATCCCGATTCCCGCCACGTCGAGGAGGTGGCGACGCGGTCGCCGGCGCCCGTCATGCGCGCACTGCTCGCACACGTCGCCGATACCCACGGAGGCGCGGCGGACTATCTCCGCGCCCACGGTCTCGGAGATGACGAGCTGGCCGAACTGCGGCGCGTGCTGGTCACGACGCGAGACTGAGAGTCCGGCCGTAAGACCGCAGACAAGGTTAGGCAACCCTTTGTCATGCGTATACTGGCCCTGTCATGCCTTCCACCGAGCACAACGCCAGCGCCTGCCGCACGTCGCGTCACGCGCGCGTCCAGCACCTCATCACGGCCGATGAATCGTCGCTCACCGAGCTCGAGGTCCTGCTGGCGACGCTCCCGATCTGCTCGACGGGCCGGGTCTTCATCGAGATCCCGGATGCCTCGTGGCAGACGGCCATCGCGGCGCCGGCCCGCATGACGGTGACGTGGCTGGACCGTTCGGCGCGTTCGGGTGCCGCCGGCACGGGGCGACTGTGCGCACCGGGGGCGGCACTGTCCCGTGCGGTGAACGCCTACGCCGACGAGATGCTGTGCGCGGAGGATGATCACACCCGGGTGTTCCTCCTCGGCGGCTATCTGGGTACCGCCGACATCGTCGACCACCTCACGTCGAGCCTGAGTGTCGCGAGCACATCGATACACACTCCCGAGCGCTTCGGATTCGCCACCGCTCGCTGAACAGAGTCGCCGCGGGTCGAGCGTCAGGAACCTCGCGGCACGTAGTTGCCGTCTTCCAGCCCCGCCTCGATCTCAAAGCGGTTCCGCAACGGATTCCGGCCGTCGAGGCTGTACAGCAGCGGCATGAGCAGTCCGTATCGGCGCCACTGACGTGCGTGCACGGCCTCGTGGACGAGGACCCGATCGGTCACGTCCGCTTCACCCGTCAGGTAGCAGTTGCCCACGCAGACGCCACCGCGACCGAAGGCCCAGGACGGCATACCGCGGAACACCCACAGTCCCTGGCGCTTCTGCACCCGTCCGGTGCTCCACAGCCCGCCCCATGTCCACCCGACAGCGCAGCCGTAGAGGTATCCGATGAAGCTGACGGGGGAATCGAGGAGGACCGCCGGGATGACCCGGTCGATCCGCCTGCCGCGCTGCACCCGGCGTTCGGCTTCGGTGCGCCACCCTGCGGGAGGCGCCGGGATGGGAGTCATGCGAGCGCTCCGATGATCCGCAGGATCGCGCCGAGGTCGTCGACCGCGGCGTCGGGCGATGCGGGGGAGAACTCGGTGATCGCTCCACCGACGAGCGGGGCGACCGCGCGGACGGCGGCGATGCTCGCCGTGAGGGTGGCGACGTCGACACCGAACGGCACAGGGTCGCTCAGGCCGCTGAGCGCCGACGGGTCCAGCACGTCGAGGTCGACGTGGACGAACACCCCCGATGCCCCCGCGTCTCGGACGGCGGCGGCCAGCGCGGCGGGCGTGAGCTCGTCGGCGCTGACGATCCGGACGCCGAGGCGCTCCGCGGCGTCCTGTTCCGCGTCGTCGGTCAAGCGCACGCCGGCGAGGATCAGCCGGCCTGCGGACAGCAGCGCCGAGTGCGGCAGGGCGTCGGCCACCCGGGGCACCGTGGCATCCACGACGGCGCGCGCGGCCATCGTGTCGAAGGCGCCCGTGGGCGAGGACTCGGGGTCGTGCAGGCCGGCGTGGGCGCTCAGCCACAGGACCACCACGCCCGGATCGACGGCGCCGCGTGTCGCGCCCGCCGTCCACAGGGCGCTCGTCGTGGCGACCCCGGCGTCCCCGCCGATGGTCACGACGGGCCCGTCGGAAACGCCGACCGACGTGAGGGCGTCGAGCTGCAGGCCGGACGTCTGATGGAGCGCGCTGAAGCGACGGATGCCGGAGTCCAGCGACTCCCCGGCCTCGAGCGGCACCTCGACCACGGTGGACCGCGCCCGGGGCAGATCCCCGGCGATCGCGCCGGCGCCGTCGACGAGCTGCATTGCGCGGGAGGACGAGGAACCCTGCCACTGCGGCACGACGATGAAACGGGTCATGCGTTCATCTTGCCCCACCGGCCGCGCTGCTCCGACGGTGACCACGCGCAGAGACGACCCGAGCCGGGTGCCCGGAGGGACACCCGGCTCGGGAGCGCGGCGAAGCGCAGGTTACGGCGCGGCGTCGATGGCGGCGCGCTCGGGCGTGCCGCCTTTCAGCGCAGCCAGGCGCGCCTCGACCTCGGTGAGCTCTCCGACGTCGTCGAGGCTGTTGAACTGTGCGTCCAGGCTCGACGCGGCCAGTTCCTGCTTGCCGGCGGCGAGAGCCTCCTGGCGACGGATCTTGTCCTCGAAGCGACCCAGCTCGCTCGTCGGGTCCATGACGTCGATCGACTTGACGGCATCGACGACCTTGATCTGCGCCTCGGCGGTCTTGGCGCGCGCGAGCAGCTCGGAGCGCTTCGACTTGAGTTCTTCGAGCTTGCCCTTCATGCCGTTCAGCCCGTCCTTGAGCTGATCGACCACCTGGGTCTGGGCGGCGATCTGCGGGGCGGTGGCCTTCGCCTGATTCTCTTCGCTGATCTGACGCTGCAGCGCGATCTTCGCGAGGTTGTCGAACTTGTCGGCATCGGCGGTGTTGCCGGCGGTGCGCAGCTGGTCGGCCTTGCGGCTCGCGGCGATCGCCTTGTTGCCCCACTCGGTGGCGGCCTGGACGTCCTCCGCGTTGTCGCGCTCGAGCAGACGCAGGTTGCCGATCGTCTCCGCGATCGCGGATTCCGCGTCGGCAATGTTGTTGGTGAAGTCGCGGACGAGCTGGTCGAGCATCTTCTGCGGGTCCTCGGCGGAGTCGAGCATCGCGTTGATGTTCGCCTTCATGAGGGTGGAGATGCGACCGAAGATGGATTGCTTTGCCATCGGGGTTCCTTCCTATCGGTGGTACGGGTTCATGGGACGAGTCGTGAGGATGTCGGGGCGTGAAGGCGGGCGGATGCTGCGCCCCCGGTGCGCGCGGGTCAGAAGCGTCCACCCCCGCGGCGGGAACGGGTACCGCCGCCGCCGAAGCTGCCCGGGCTCATGCCTCCGCCGGAGGAACGGCCGCCTCCGCCTCCGCCGAAGATGCCGCCCATTCCGCCGGAGGAGCGGCCGCCTCCTCCGCCGAGGAGGGAGTTGATGACGATCCCGCCGAGCACCGCGCCGAGCATGCCGTTACCGCCGCCTCCGCCCGTGGAGCCGCCGCCGAGCATCGAGCCGCCGCCGGAGAAGGCGCCGACGTCGTTCTGCGCGTACTGGATCGCCTGACCGGCCAGCTGGTTCGCGCGCTGCGCCTGCTGCAGAGCCTGATCGGGCGCCGAGCTCTGCAGCTGCTGCGCCTGCACGAGCGACGAGCCCGCCTCGGCGAGCCGTGTGCGCGCCTCGGCACCGACGGCGCCGCGGCGCGCGGTGATGTAATCCTCGGCGGCGGAGACCTGGGCCTGCGCCTGCAGGATGGACTGGCCGAGCATCTGACGCGTCCGATCGGCCTGAGCCGCGGCATCCCGCGCGCCCTGTACTACGCCATCGATCTGCGCGTTCGCCGCCTCGAGGCTCCGCAGAACGGCCAGCGGGTCCTTCACCGGACCTGCGAGCGCTGCCCGCCCGGCATCGACCCGCTGTCGCGTCGATGCGATGACCGGCGCGAGAGCGCCCTGGGGATCGAGCGCGGACGCGGTCGCGATGTCGGACTCGAGATCGGTGAGGAGGGCCCCGGCGCTGGACTCCTGCCCGGCGAGGTCGTTCTGCATCTTCGCGACGGCGTCTTCGAGCAGTCTCGCCTGCGAGATCGCCTCTTCGGCCGCCCGGATCTCGACGGCCGCCTCGCCGCCGTTGCCTGCGCCGATCGCGGCCTGCGCCGCCGTCAGGCGTTCATCCGCGAACGCGACGCGGTCGGCGGCCTGCGCCGGGTTGTCGGCGACGGTCGAGAGCGCGTTCGGGGTGTACGCGCCACCGAGCTGCGCGAGAAGCGCGCGCGCGCCGTCGATCGCCGAGGCGACCGTGTCGCGCTCGGCCTGCACTCGCGCGTACGCCTCCGGGGCGTTCTGCTCCAGCTTGCGCAGCTCGTCGAAGGCCGCGGCCTTGTCATCGAGCCCGTCGTTCGCCCGGGCGCACAGCGCGATGATCTGCTCGTTCCACGCCCTGGACTCCTCGGGTGTGTCCTCTTGTCCGTCATCGAGCTGCTGCTTGAGGGTGAACGCCTGGTTGAGGTCGGTCTTCGCCGACGCGATGGCCTGTTCGAACTCGCCGGTGGCGGCATCGCCGAACTGAGCGCGAGCGAAGCCGAGCTCCTGCTCGCTGGTCTTGACGGCGTCGTCCGTCGCGACGAGGGCCGAGGACGCCTGGCGTCCGAGCTCTTCGAGATCCACGGGCGGCGAGATCGCGGCACCCGGCGCCCCCGCACCGGCCTTCTTCCGACGGCTCCGCGTGACGAGGACGATCACGAGGATGATCACGACGACGACGAAGACGGCGACGAGCACCGCCGTGAGGGCGCCGCCGCCCGCATCACCCGCCGCTCCGCCACTGCCGCCGCTCGCGGCATCCGTCAGACCGTCGGCAGCGGCGTCGACGGCGCCGAGCCAGCTGCCGCTCTGCAGAGCGGGCTGCACGCGCTGCTGCTCGATCGCGCCGAGCGCTTCTTCGTCGACCGGCCCGGCGGAGTCGCCCGACAGGTAGAACTGGCGCGACTCGGTGGCGATCGCGAGAAGATACTGGGTCGGGCCGAGTCCGTTGTCCGTCGCCACCTGGTTGGCCCATCCCGCGGCGTCGGAGGGACTGGTGAACGTGTCGACGTAGACGACCCACAGGTCGAGTCCGGTGTCGGCTTTGAGCTGCTCGAGACGTGTCTGCGCGGCGGCCGCGTCGGAGGAGGAGAGGACGTTCACGTCGTCGAGGACGTAGCCCGCACCCAGTGACGGGGGAGCGGTCGCGAATGCGGACATCGCCGCCCCGCCGAAGACCATCGAGAGGGCCGCCACGAGCCCCACTGCCCACCGCGCGCGCATCGGTTCCTCTCCGCGAGGCCGAACACCCGCCTCCCTGCGAGTCTATTCAGACGGACGCGCACGCGGATAGCCGGACGCAGGGTACACAGGACCTTCTCACGGCACCGGCGGGTCGTCGTGGCGGGGCGCCGACGAAATCGTACGCTCGGCACCTCGGAGGGTTCATGGACGACAGATACGGCACGGACGTGCTGGCCGGCGGCTGGCGCGATCGCGGCGCGCGTGTGCTCGCGCGGGTCGAAGCATCCCGCGACCTGGTCGTCGAGGTCGCCGCCGACGGGTTCTGCGGGGCGGTGACCCGCCTCGAATCCGGTCTCGTCGAGCTCGAGGACCGGTCAGGACGACGCCGGCAGTTCCCCCTCGGGGCCGGCTTCCTGATCGACGGTCAGGACGTCGTGCTGATCCCCCCGGCGCCTCGTGCTCCCACGACGCCGAAGCGGACGGCGTCGGGTTCGTTCGCGCCTCAGGACGAGCGAGCCCGGGTCGCCCGGGCGAGCCGCATCTGGGTCGAGGGACGCCACGATGCGGAGCTCGTCGAGAAGGTCTGGGGAGACGATCTGCGCGCCGAAGGCGTCGTGGTGGAGTACTTGCAGGGCGTGGATCTGCTCGATGATGCACTCGCGACCGACCCTCCGTCAGCGGAGCGGCGCTACGGCGTGCTGGTGGACCATCTGGTGCCGGGTTCCAAGGAGTCGCGGCTCGCGCAGGCTGTCGAGCGCGGCCCGCACGGAGCCCACGTCCTCATCGTCGGCCACCCGTTCATCGACGTCTGGCAGTGCGTCACTCCCCGGGCGGTGGGAATTGCCCGGTGGCCGGAGGTGCCGCGCGGCATCGAGTTCAAGGTGGGGGTGTGCCGCGCCCTGGGGTGGCCGTCGGACACCCAGACGGACATCGCCCGGGCGTGGCAGCGGATCCTGGGCTCCGTGCACTCGTATCGAGACCTCGAGCCCACGCTCCTCGGCCGGGTGGAAGAGCTCATCGACTTCGTCACGGGCTGATCACCCCGGACCCGGCGAGCCGCCCCGGTACTGTGGAGCGGGTGAATCACACGCCCGCCGATCCGACCGCGTTCCGTGACAAGCCCGTCTCGTTCGCCCGCCGGACCGGGCGCATGACCGACGGTCAGGAGCGGGCGTGGAGCGCACTCGGGCCGCGCTACCTCCTCGACGTCCCACGCGATGCCGCGATCACGAGCATCCTGCCGGGATCGACGATCGATCCGTCCGCCGTGTGGGGCCGCGTGGCCCCGCTGATCGTCGAGATCGGATCGGGTCAGGGGCACGCGATCGTGCACGCGGCCTCCACGCGTCCGGACGACGACTTCCTCGCGATCGAGGTCTTCCTGGCGGGGCTCGCGCGCACGATGCGCGATGCCGACCGCGCGGGCGTGCAGAACCTGCGTCTGGTGGAGGCGAACGCCCCCGAGGTCCTCGCGCATCTGCTGCCCGCGGCATCCGTCGACGAGCTGTGGATCTTCTTCCCCGACCCGTGGCACAAGAACAAGCACACCAAACGTCGGATGATCACGGATGACTTCGCCGCCATCGCGGCGGCCGCGGTGCGGCCGGGCGGGACGGTGCGGATGGCGACGGACTGGGAGGACTATGCGCTGCAGATGCGCACCGTGCTCGACGCCGCGCCGGGGTTCGTGCGCGATTTCGCCGATGACTGGGCGCCGCGATTCGACGGGCGCGTTCTGACGGCGTTCGAGCAGAAGGGGGCCCGGGTGGGACGCGCGATCCGCGATCTCGCGTATCGGCGCACCGACCATCCGGCCGCCGCCTCGACCGAGGGGGTCTGACCTGCCCGGGATCGCGCCATTACCCGCCGTCCTTCCGGCCTGGTCGTGGCGACTCGTCCCCGCTCTGCTCGCGTGCCTGGCGGCGCCGGCGTTCTTCGTGGTCCGGGTCCCGTGGCTCGGGTGGCTGCTTCTGGCTGCGGCGCTCCTCGGTGCGTGGCTCTTCGAGCGCGACTCCCGCGAGACTCCGGCTGGACGCAGCGACCGAGCGGATGCCGCGGCATCCGTCACGCGCACCCCGAGCCTGCTGCGCGATCTTTCGCTGGTCGCTCTCGGACTGCTCATCGTCAGCGCGATTCCGCTGAAGGCAGAGCTCGACAACATCGCCATGCTGCGCTTCGGGCTCGTGCTCGGGGGAGCGGTGGCCGTTCCCTATCTGGTCTCGCGCTTCGTATACCGGGATCGGGCGACCGGTTTCCCCTGGCGCGGAGGCGGCAGGTGGACGAGATTCCAGTGGGTGTGGCTGGTGCTCGTACTGGTGCTCGGCTGGCTGATCCTCCCGTTCTACTTCATCACGAGCGGTGTGTACCTCAATTGGCCAGTGGTCAACACTCCCGATCTGATTGCGCGGCTGTTCGTCGGGGTCGGCGCCGTGGGCATCTGGGACGAGCTGTTCTTCGTCTGCACGGTGTTCGCCCTGCTGCGCCGGCATTTCCCGTTCTGGCAGGCGAACGCCCTGCAGGTGATCGTCTTCGTGTCGTTCCTCTGGGAACTGGGCTATCAGGCGTGGGGGCCTCTGCTCACGATCCCGTTCGCGTTCCTCCAGGGATTCATCTTCATGAAGACGCGGTCGCTGACCTACGTCGTCATCGTCCATCTCCTGTTCGACGCCGTCGTCTTCCTCGTCCTCGTGCACGCGCACAATCCCGGCGCCCTTGACGGGTTCTTCCTCGTCTGAGCCCCCGGCGCTCGGGTTCATCCGGCTGACACCTGCGTATGGCATGATTCCCCTCGGTGGCGCATGTCGAGGACGTGCGGCGCGCGATGGGGGTGATGAGTGAGTACGCAGGACGGCGAAGTCTCGACGGCCGTATCCACCCGGCCCCTTCCCCCGACCGCACTGGTTCGCGGATCACGTGCTCTGCGTTCCGCGATCGATCAGCTGAGCGGGCCCCGCGCGGGTGTCCAGCCCATCGTCGCGGGCACGATTTCGCGGGTGCTCGTGCTCTGGGGTGCGGCCCGAGCATTGAACATCGCTCTTCTCTGGGCGTACTACGAGCTCTCCGTCGCCGGGAAGTGGGGATTCGGGCCCGACCAGCTGCCGGCGACCACATTCCTCCGCTTCCTGTCCGACTGGGACGGCGCCCGGTATGGACGCATCTCGCAGATCGGCTACCCCGAGACGCTCCCCATCGACTCTTTCGGCATCGTCCAGCCGAACGACTGGGCGTTCCTGCCGGTTTACCCGGCGTTGGAACGCGGCCTCTCCGAGATCACGGGCATGCCGTGGCAGCTCGCCGGAGTCATCATCAGCGTGCTCGCGAGCGCCGGGGCGACCCTCATGCTGTTCCTGCTGCTTCGCAGGCTCACGACTCCGGATGCCGCGTGGTGGGGCGTCGTGCTCTTCAGTGTCGGGCCTCTCTCCTTCATCTTCGTGCTCGCCTACGCGGAATCGCTCTTCCTCCTTCTGCTGTTCGCGAGCCTGTTGCTGGCGGTCGACCGGCGCTACCTGTGGATCGCGCCCCTCGGGGCGATCGCCGCATTCACCCGGCCCGGAGTGCTCGCGCTCGCGCTCGCCCTGGGCATCCTGTTCGTCGTCCGATGGATCCGTCGCGCCGACGACGCGTTCACGCTCAGGGAGCAGGTGGGCCTCGTCGTCTCCGGGCTCGTGACGGCGGTGGCGGGGCTCACCTGGCCGGTGATCGCCGAGCACGTCACGGGCGTGACCGATGCCTATCTGCGCACCGAGACCTCGTGGTGGGTGCCGTTCATCGGCACGGGCGGATTCGTGCCCTTCACCCAGTGGTTCCGCCTCGCGGGAACCCATCTGGGTGTGGTGGGAGTGATCATCGTGCTGGTGATCGTGACGGCATTCGTCGCCTGGCTGTGCTCGGCCGCCGTCCGACGCATGGGCGTCGTCGTGGTCGCCTTCGCGGCGTCCTATGGGGCGTATCTTTTCGCCGTCTTCCTGCCACAGCAGAGCCTGTTCCGCCTGGTCCTGCCGCTGGCGCCGCTCCTCGCCGACGAACGACTCTCCTCCTCGCCGCGGCGCCGTCAGTGGTCGCTGTGGGTCGCGATCGGCCTTCAGGTCGTGGCGATCCTGCTCCTGTGGACCATCGGCTGGCCGTGATGCCGGTGTGGGCGAACGTGGCAACACCCTGGTGATAACCTCGATCGGTACGCCTCCGTAGCTCAGGGGATAGAGCGTTGGTTTCCGGTACCAAAGGTCGCTGGTTCGATTCCAGTCGGGGGCACCAGTCGGGACAAGGGATCGCGGGCCATTCAGGCCTTGCGATCCCTTTCTCGTGAGAGCAGCGTGACCGCACGGGGCGCACGCCGGGCCGGCCGAGAGCCGGCCCGGATCCCGCGAGAGGCCGCGCTATCGTCGAGGTTTCGGGGGTTCGTGTCCGGGGGGACGCGGAGCCGAGGGGGAGGCTATGTACGGTCACGCGGTGGCGGTGGGTCTGATGGTGCTCTGCGTCGTCGTGCCGGCGCTCGTGCTCGTCCTGCAGGTCCGTCTGGCTTACCGGCTCCCGCGAGAGGTGAGCTCGTTCCTCGGCGTGGCCGGCGCCGCCGGCGTGGCGGCCGCGGCGTCGAGCTACATGTACTTCGCCTACTTCCGAGACCCGACGACTCTCGCGCTCGCCGTCGGCGATGTCGGCATGACTCTCGCTCCGGCGCTCCTGTGGATGGCGCTTCTTCGGCTCTCCGCTCGGTCGAGGTGGTGGCTGATGCTCGCCCTGGCGGGGCCCACCGTCGTCGCGTTCTGCAGCGCTGCAGTGCCGCAGCCCGCCTCGCTCGTCGTGAAGGTCGTGTTCCTTGCGGTCTACAGCGCGCTCATCGTCCTGGTCACCTCTGTTCCCGGCGTGAGGCGACGCCCCGGCGTCGCGGTGATACGCGGCGCGAGCGGAATCTACGCCGCGTACTGCGTGGCGCGGCTCGGCGTTCTCCTCGGCGTCGGAGTGGGGGCCGATCTGTATCGGGTGTTCTTCGCCATCGGTCCCACCACGATCCTGAGCGCAGCCAACGTGATCGCGCTCACCGTGGGGACGATCCTCCTCGCGCGCGCCGTGCAGCGCCCGCCGTCTCTCCCGGCTCCTTCCGCCGGCGCCGTCCGCCTCCAGGTGGCGATCTCGGATCGCCCGCTCCTCCGCGCCGCGTGGGGATCAGGCACGGTCGACGCCCTCAACCGGAAGCTGATGTCGATCGTCGCGGAGCACGCCCACATCGTGGAGGTGGAGCGCTCCGGTGTCGTCATGGCGGTTCCGGTCGATGACGTGGACGCCGTCGTGGTCACCATCCGGGAGGAGTACGGGGTGGCTGCGGCATCCGTGACATCCGTCCCGATCAACACGCTCGAGGTCACGGAACGGGGCCACCGGGATCTGTCCACCGCCGCCACGCCGTCTGCGGACGACCCTCGCGAGTGACGCGAGTCAGTCGAGCGGAGCCTCCGCGATCACTTCACTCGACGGCGACATGGCCGCCAGGGCGTCCTCCAGGAGGTGTGCGAGGGCGGCATGGCCCTCCGTCGACGGATGGTTGTTGCCGATCGCAGACGTGTCGATCATCGAGGCGTAGTTGCCGGTGTGGATCCAGTCCTCGGCGAGCGGTGACACGTACCACCAACCTCGCGCGGCGGCCAGCGCGGCGAGGTCCCCGTCGATCCGCGCCGTGGCCGGCTCGACCGGGAGTACCTGCGGGGCAGGGCCCAGGATGACGATGAATGCCTCGGGATAGAGGACCTCGAGGGCGTCCCAGGCGGCAGTCACGGCGGCGCGGTATCCGGTCGACGGCAGTCGCCGGTCGTTGATCGAGCCCTCGACGATGACGAGGTCGGGGTCGAGTGCGGGGTCGAGCCCGGCGATGCGCTCGGCGAACGTGCCGCCGCCGAGACCCCGTTGCAGATAGCCGCTGCCGCGGACCCCGTCGACCGTGGCGTCCCATTCCAGATCGCGGGCGATGATGTAGGCGTACCCGAGCGTCGGGTCGGATGCGGCGGACCCGTACGTCCACGAGTCGCCGAAGATGAGCACCCGTGCGCCGGAGGGAACAGCCAGTGGAGCCGGTGCGGATGCCGCGGCATCCGTCCCTCCCGCGCTCGCCGACGACGTCGGTGGCGTCCGTGCCCAGGGGTGCCACAGGGCCAGGCCGCAGATCAGGGCCACGGTCAGCGCGAGGGCGACGATCCCCCCGCGCGGACGCCGCAGATCGGGGCGCTCGGGCGGGGACATCCTCTGAGGGTAGATCACGTGCGAGGTGTCGCCACGCCACAGTCCGGGGAGCCCGATCCGCCGTGAAACACGACCGACTCACAGAGTTTCCGGCCCGTGTTTCCGGGCCGGGTTCGCGCGTGCGAGGATGACCCGGTGCAACGCGTCGTGACCGCCGAACTGGACCTCGAACTGAGCTCCTCCATCGACCTCATCTTCTCCATCACGACCGCGCAACCGGTGCCGCTCTCGAGCGAAGTCCTGACCTTCAGGCAGGGCGATCGCGAATACACGCCCACCGAGATCGTCGACCAGTCCGGCAGCCGCCTGCACCGGTTGACCGGCGAGGCCGGTCGTCTCGAAGTGCGCTACGAGGCGACCGTCGAGGGCGTGACGGCGACGACTCGCACGAGCGACCTCGAAGCGATCACCTACCTCCGTCCGAGCCGATACGCGCAGTCGGATGAGGTCTTCTCGCAGGCGCGACGACAGTTCAAGGGACTGACCGGACATGAGCTCATCGCCGCGGTGACCGAGTTCGTGTCGACGAGCACGACCTACACCCCCGGCCTGAGCGGCGGCACCGACAGTGCGGTGACGACCTTGATGACCGGTCAAGGCGTCTGCCGCGACTACGCGCACGTCGTGATCGCGCTGCTGCGGGCGATGGACATGCCCGCACGCTACGCCGCGTGCTTCGCCCCGGGACTGCAGCCGATGGACTTCCACGCCGTCGCCGAGGCGTACTACGACGGAGCGTGGTACGTGATCGATGCCACTCAGCTGGCCGACCGGCGCTCCCTCGTGCGCATCGCCACCGGTCGCGATGCCGCCGACTGCGCCTTCCTGAGCTACCACGGCGGACACCTCAGCCTTTCGCACATGCGCGTCGACGCGTGGGTCATGCCCGAGTCGGTGACCGACGACGGGCTCGTCGGCGACGACGCGGGTGCCGGTGGCGACGACGATTTCGTGTCGCTCGTGCAGATCGCCTGACGCCGGCCCCGACCGCGGCCGTCGCCCCGGTGCCGACTCAGGGGACGGCGAGGACGCGCAAGTAGACTGAGCCGGTTATGAATCCCGAAGAGCTCTCCGCCGCCCTGCTCGCCGTCGTCACCCCGCTCGCCGAGGCGCGACGCGAGGGCTCGGCCGCCGCGCTGACCGCGGCCGACCTCCCGCTGGATCGGCCCAAGAACCGCGACCACGGCGACTGGGCATCGAATGCCGCGCTCAAGCTGGCGAAGAACGTGGGGGCGAACCCCCGCGAGTTCGCCGCCGAGATCGCCGAGGGCCTGCGCGGTGTCGACGGCATCGCGAATGTCGAGGTCGCAGGCCCCGGTTTCATCAACATCCGACTGGATGCCGGGGCCGCGGGAGCTCTCGCCCGGACCATCGTCGAGGCAGGCGCCGCCTTCGGATCCAACGCCTCGCAGCGCGGCAACACCATCAATCTCGAATTCGTGAGCGCCAACCCCACGGGTCCGCTGCATATCGGCCACACCCGGTGGGCGGCGCTGGGTGATGCGATCGCCCGGGTGCTGGCGGCCAGCGGTGCCACGATCGTCCGCGAGTTCTACATCAACGATGCCGGCGTGCAGATGAACCGCTTCGGGCGCTCCGTGCTCGCCGCGGTCCTCGGCGAGCCGACCCCCGAGGACGGCTACCCGGGTACGTACATCACCGATCTCGCACAGCGAGTGCTCATCGCGCATCCCGAGATCACCGGGCTCGACGCCGAGAGCCGGTTGGAGCTCGCGCGCGAGGCCGGCTACCAGCTGCAGCTCGGCGATCTGCAGAGCTCGCTCGAGAAGTTCAACGTGCACTTCGACGTCTGGTTCAGCGAGCGGACGCTGCATGCGCCGCCGGCCGACGGCGGCGCCAGCCTCGTCGACGAGGCCGTCGAGCGTCTGCGCGCCCAGGGCCATGTGTTCGACGCGGAGGGCGCCGTCTGGGTGCGCACGACCGACTTCGGCGACGACAAGGACCGCGTCATCCGCAAGTCCGACGGCGAGTACACCTACTTCGCCGCGGACGCCGCCTACTACCTCAACAAAGGCGATCGCGGCTACGCGCACAAGATCTACCTGCTCGGCGCCGACCACCACGGCTACGTGCATCGCCTCAAGGCGGTCGCCGGTGCGGCAGGCGATGACCCGCAGAAGGACATCGAAGTGCTGATCGGCCAGCTCGTTTCGATCAACGGCGCCCGGCTCAGCAAGCGGGCGGGCAACATCATCGAGCTCGACGACCTGCGTGACTGGCTGGGCACCGACGCCCTGCGCTATTCGCTCGCCCGGTACCCCGCTGACTCACCACTGACGCTCGACCCCGAGATCCTCCAGCGGCGCACGAATGACAACCCCGTGTTCTACGTCCAGTACGCGCACGCCCGCACGCATAATGTCGCGCGCAATGCGCTCGGCTCGGGCGTCGACCGTTCGGAGTTCGCCCCCGAGCTGCTCGACCACGAGACCGAATCTGCTCTCCTCGGAGCGCTGCAGGAGTTCCCGCGTCTTGTGGCATTCGCGGCGGAACTGCGCGAGCCCCACCGCATCGCCCGTTACCTGGAAGAGCTGGCGGGCCTCTACCACCGGTGGTACGACAACTGCCGAGTCATCCCTCTGGGCGACGCCCCGGTGGAGACGGTGCACCGCACCCGCCTGTGGCTGAACGACGCCACCGGCCAGGTGCTGCGCAACGGACTCGACCTGCTCGGCGTGAGCGCGCCCGAGCGCATGTGAGCCGCGGCCGTGGGATTCGAGACGTGAGATGAGTGACACGCAGCCCCCGCCACCGCCACCGCCACCGCCACCGCCACCGCCACCGCCACCGCCACCGCCACCGCCACCGCGGCCGCACGCCCCGCAACTGCGGGCGGCTTCCGTGCAGGCGCCGCCGGCGCACCGGCGTCGGAGATTCCTTCCCTGGCTCGTCGCCGCGGTCATCGTCGCGGCGCTTGCCGTCGCCGCGTGGTTCGTGGGGGAGTCGATCGCCCGCGACCTCGTCACCAAGACGATCCGCGACCAGGTGGTCACGCGTCTCGCGCTCCCCGCCGACCACCGGGTGGATGTCGACGTCCGGGGCGCGGTCCTCCCGCAGCTCATCGGCGGCGAACTGCACGACGTCTCCGTCGCATCCGACGACGTCGCACTCGGCTCCTTGACGGGCGACATCGCACTCACCGCGACCGACGTGCCCGTGCGGGGCGATGCACCGGCCGGGGGCGGCACGGCGACCGTCACGCTCGATACCGGGCAGCTGCAGACCCTGATGGCCACCGTCGACGGTTTTCCGGCGGATTCACTCGGGCTCGCCGCGCCCGACGTCACCGTCTCGACGGAACTCCGGGTGTTCGGCATCGCCATCCCGGTGGGAGTCTCGCTCACGCCGAGCGCAGCGGACGGAGACATCGTGCTCAGCCCCGCTTCGCTGCAGCTGGGGGGCGCGGAGATCTCGGCCGGCGACCTCCGAGACCGCTTCGGATCGCTCGCCGACGTCGTCGTGCGCGACTGGAACGTCTGCATCGCGCAGTACATCCCGGCAGGCGTCGCCCTCCAGCAGGTGGACGTCGTGGGGGACACCGTCGTCGCGCGCCTCGACATCGACGGGGCGATCATCACGGAGCCGTCCCTGCAGGCCAACGGCACCTGCGCCTGAACCGCCTCGCATGTGACGCGTCGCACGGGCGCCGCGAACGGGGTGCCCTAGACTGCAAGTCAGCTTCCGGCGTGTGCCCATCCCGCCCGGATCCCCGCGTCGCTTCCTCCCGATTGGCCCCACCGCGTGTCCGCCGCTCCGTCCGCACCACCGTCCGCACCCTCGTGGCTCGCGGTTCCCGACGACGTCAACGCGCTCCCCGAGGCGATCTGGCCCGAGTCCGCGCACCGCGACTTCGACGGCGCGCTCGTGCTCGGCGGGGTGGGCGTCGCAGGGTTGCGCTCGGCGTACGGCACTCCGCTCTACGTCCTCGACGAAGACCTCGTCCGCGCGCGAGCGCGGCGCACGCTCGATGCCTTCCGCTCGGCGACCGCGGTGCACGACGTGCAGGCGCGCGTGTACTACGCCGGCAAGGCGTTCCTCAGCACCGAGGTCGTGCGCTGGGTCACCGAAGAAGGACTCGCCGTCGATGTCTGCACGGGCGGGGAGCTGCAGGTCGCGCTCGCCGCGGGCGCCGACCCTCGGCGGCTGGGCTTCCACGGCAACAACAAGTCGGTCGCCGAGCTCGAACGCGCCGTCGAGATCGGCATCGGGTCGATCGTCATCGACAGCTGGATCGAGCTCGAGCGCCTCGCCGCGATCGCGCAGCGCGCCGACGTCACGCAGTCGGTCCTCGTGCGGGTCAACAGCGGTGTGCACGCCGAAACGCACGACTTCCTCGCGACGGCTCACGAGGACCAGAAGTTCGGGTTCCCCCGATCGGATGCTGCGGCCGCCGTCGCGCGCATCAGAGAGGTCGAGGGACTCCGCTTCATCGGGCTGCACTGCCACATCGGATCGCAGATCTTCGGTGCGAGCGGCTTCCAGGAATCTGCCTCCAGGCTCGTGGAGCTGCACGCCGAGCTGCTGGCAGGCGGGGACATCCCCGTCCTCAACCTGGGCGGCGGCTTCGGCATCGCCTACACGACAGCCGATGATCCGACGCCGATCGAAGAGCTCGCCACCGGCATCGTCGAGGCGGTCGCGCGGGAATGCGATGTGCGCGGCATCCCGATTCCGGATCTCGCCTTCGAACCCGGTCGCTCGATCATCGGGCAGGCCGGGGTGACCCTCTACGAGGTCGGCACCACCAAGCCCGTGCAGGTCACCGATGAACTGACGCGACTGTACGTGAGCGTCGACGGCGGCATGAGCGACAACGCCCGCCCGGCCCTGTACGGCGCTCAGTACTCCGCGAGGATCGCGTCGCGCACGAGCGACGCGGCTCCCGCCCTCGCCCGGGTCGTCGGCAAGCACTGCGAATCGGGCGACATCGTCGTCGACGCCGACTATCTGCCCGCCGACATCGCCCCCGGCGACCTGCTCGCGGTGCCGGCGACCGGTGCCTACTGCTTCGCGCTGTCGAACAATTACAACTACGTGCCCCGACCTCCCGTCGTCGCGGTCCGCGACGGAGAGGCACGCGTGATCGTGCACGGCGAGAGCATCGCCGATCTCCTCGCGCGCGACGCCGGGGTGCATGGATCCAACGAAGGAGCAGGCATGCCTGTACTGAGCGAGCGGAGAGAGTCGAAGTGATCGACTACCGCAGACTGCGCGTCGCGCTGCTGGGAGCCGGAGCCGTCGGCTCGCAGGTCGCCTCGCTGCTGCTGCGCCACGGAGACGAACTGGCCGACCGTGCCGGCGCCGCACTCGAGATCGTCGGGATCGCCGTGCGCGATCTCGATGCTCCGCGCGACGTCGACCTGCCTCGCGAGCTGTTCACGACCGACGCCGAGTCGCTGATCGTCGGGGCCGACATCGTGATCGAGCTCATGGGCGGCATCGAACCGGCACGCACCTACATCCTGCAGGCGATCAATTCCGGTGCTGACGTCGTCACCGCCAACAAGGCGCTCCTCGCGACGCACGGACCCGAGATCTTCGACGCCGCCGATCAGGTCGGCGCCCAGGTCTACTACGAGGCCGCCGCCGCCGGTGCCATCCCCATCATCCGTCCGCTCCGCGATTCCCTCGCCGGGGACCGTGTCGAGCGCATCATGGGCATCGTGAACGGCACCACGAACTACATCCTCGACCGGATGGAGACCGAGGGAGCGGACTTCGCGGACGTTCTCGCCGAAGCTCAGGCGCTCGGGTACGCCGAAGCCGACCCCACGGCAGACATCGAGGGCTACGACGCCGCGCAGAAGGCCGCCATCCTGGCGAGCCTCGCGTTCCACACGACGGTCCCGCTCGACACCGTGCACCGCGAGGGCATCACCCAGATCGACGCGGCCATGATCGAGTCGGCACGCCACGGCGGGTACGTCATCAAACTGCTCGCGGTGTGCGAGCGCATGCAGGGCGAAGCGGATGCCGGGGCATCCGGCGAAGCGATCTCCGTGCGCGTCTACCCGGCCCTCGTGCCGCGGACGCACCCCCTGGCCACCGTGCACGGCGCGAACAACGCGGTCTTCGTGCAGGCGGCCGCCGCGGGCAACCTGATGTTCTACGGTGCCGGCGCCGGCGGCGTCCAGACCGCATCGGCCGTCCTCGGCGATGTCGTGTCCGCGGCCCGTCGACACATCGCCGGCGGGGTGGGTGTGGGGGAGTCCACGCTCGCCAATCTTCCGATCCTTCCGATCGGCCGCGTCACGACGCGCTACCAGATCACCCTCGAGGTCGACGATCAGCCCGGAGTCCTGGCGACGGTCGCCCGCATCCTCAGTGAAGGCCGCGTGTCCATCGCGACCGTCGAGCAGACCGTCACCGACGAGGCGCGTGCGCGCCTGGTGATCGGAACCCACAAAGCCCGTGAGCAGGACCTGAGCGACACGGTGGACCGTCTCGCCGAAAGCGGCGTCGTCGAGCGCGTCGCGTCCGTCCTGCGAGTAGAAGGAGACTGACATGGCACACCTCTGGCGCGGAGTACTCCGCGAATACGCCGACCGGCTGGGCGTCACCGACACCTCGACCGTGGTCACGCTGGGGGAGGGCGGCACCCCGCTGCTTCCCGCTCCCGCGCTGTCGCGCCTCACCGGCACCGACGTGTGGGTCAAGTTCGAGGGCATGAACCCCACGGGCTCGTTCAAGGACCGCGGTATGACGGTCGCGCTCTCACGCGCTGTCGAGCACGGGGCCAAGGCGGTCATCTGCGCCTCGACGGGCAACACATCGGCGTCGGCAGCCGCGTACGCCGCGCACGCCGGCATCACCGCCGCGGTGCTCGTGCCCGAGGGCAAGATCGCGATGGGCAAGCTGAGCCAGGCCGTCGCCCACGGCGGGGAGCTCATCCAGATCCGCGGCAACTTCGACGACTGCCTCGAGATCGCGCGCGAGTTGGCCGATCACTATCCGGTGCATCTGGTCAACTCCGTCAACCCCGACCGCATCGAAGGGCAGAAGACCGCCGCCTACGAGGTGGTCGAGGTGCTCGGGGATGCCCCAGACTTCCACTTCATCCCCGTCGGCAACGCCGGCAACTACACCGCCTACTCGCGCGGCTACCGTGAGGAGGCCGAGCGCGGCGTCGCCACACGCGTCCCCCGCATGTTCGGGTTCCAGGCCGAGGGCAGCGCGCCGCTCGTGCGCGGCGAGGTCGTCAGGCATCCCGAGACCATCGCGAGTGCGATCCGCATCGGCAACCCCGCATCGTGGGAGCTCGCCCTCGAAGCGCGCGACGCGACCGACGGCTGGTTCGGCGCGATCGACGACGAGCGCATCCTCGCGGCGCAGAAGCTGCTGTCCTCCGAGGTCGGGATCTTCGTCGAGCCCGCGTCCGCCATCAGCGTCGCCGGACTGCTCGATCGCGTCGAGGCGGGTGTCGTGCCCGCCGGCGCCAAGGTGGTCCTGACGGTGACCGGTCACGGCCTCAAAGACCCGCAGTGGGCGCTCCGCAACCCGGACGGCAGTCAGGTCACCCCGACAGTGGTCGACGCGGCGACGTCCGAGGTGGCGTCGGTACTCGGCCTGGTCGCGCAGGAGACGTCGGCGTGACCACGGGCGGCACCGCCGCCACCGCGCCGATGGAGGGGCGCGCCGTCGCCGTGCGTGTCCCGGCGACGAGCGCGAACCTCGGTCCCGGTTTCGACACCCTCGGGCTCGCGCTGAGCGTGTACGACGAACTGACCGTCACGGCGCTCGAGCCCGGCCGCATCGAGGTGGAGGTCGACGGTGAGGGCGCACAGGACGTGCCCCGCGATGCCTCCCACCTCGTGATCAAGGCCATGGCCTACGCCTTCGAGGCCGTCGGTCGGCCGATGCCCGGAGTCCGCCTCGAGGCGCGCAACGTCATCCCGCACGGGCGGGGTCTCGGGTCTTCCGGGGCGGCCGTCGTGTCGGGTCTCCTCGCGGCGAAGGGTCTGCTCGAGGGCGACGTCGTTCTCGGCGACGAGACGCTGCTGCGGCTGGCCACCGAGCTCGAGGGCCACCCCGACAACGTCGCCCCCGCACTGTTCGGTGGACTCACGATCGCCTGGATGGACGAAGGCGGTCCGCAGCACAAGAAGCTGCTCGTGCACCGCGGCGTCTCCCCGCTCGTGTTCGTTCCGGAATTCACGATGTCCACGAGCGTCGCGCGCAGCCTGCAGCCGCTGCAGGTGCCCCGGGAGGACGCCGTCTTCAACGTCTCCCGTTCGGCCCTTCTGATCGCGGCGCTCATGCAGAGTCCCGAGCTCCTCCTTGCCGCCACCGCCGACAAGCTCCACCAGGACTACCGGGCGCAGGCGATGCCCGAGACCGATCGTCTCGTCCGCGCGCTGCGGGCCGCCGGTTTCGCCGCCGTGGTCTCCGGTGCCGGCCCCAGCGTGCTGGTGCTCTCGGACGGACCCGGCCGCCGTCTCGAGGCGGCCGAGGTCGCGGCATCCGCCATGGACACACGGTGGGAGGCGCTCATGCTGGCCGTCGATGTCAAGGGTGGTACAGTGAAGGAGTACGCGGAGGGTTCCACGTAGCACGTGAATCTGGCCTCCGTCGCAATCTGCGAATAGCACCGCACACCCCCCACTCAGCACGATCGTCGTGAATCCGGCTTACGGATCCGGGCGTCTGCACGGGTGGCGTGGGCAAGTACCCGTCGTGCCCGGGTCCGTGTGCGGTCGTGCACATCCATTCGTTTCACAAGGGAGTACTCGTGGAGTCCATCTCCGAGATCCACACCGCTGACAACCAGGCGGACGAGCGCGTCGACGCGTCCGAATCCGCCGAGAACGTCACGGAAAGCGGCGAGAACATCGCCGAGACCGCATCCGCTCCGGATGCCTCGCCCGAGGCGCCCGCGGCAGACCCGACGCCGGCCGATGTTCCCGTCGAGGCCGCTGCGGATGACGCTGCCGGCCAGGCCGCACCGGTCATCACGCCGGACGAGGACCCGGCCCCCGATCTGCTCGCGGCCGATGCACCCGTCATCGAGGAGGCCCCCGAGGTCGAGGTCGTCGCACCCCCGGTCAAGGCGCCCCGCAAGCGCGCCCCGCGCCGCGCGAAGAGCTCCGACGTCGCGCCGCCCGCGGAGACCGAGACGGCACCCGCCGCTGACGCGGCTCCGGCCGCCGATGTGGCTCCGGCCGCCGACGCGGCTCCGGCCGACGCCGGCGCGCCGGCCGCGGTCGAGCCCGCCACCGCGGTGGATGACACCGCCTCGATCGCCGATGCCACGCCCGATGCTCCCGTCGCCGACGACGCACCTGCGGCCGAAGCTTCCGCCGCTCCTGTCGCCGAGGCCGCGCCCGTGGTCGAGGCCGCTCCTGTCGCCGAGGCATCCGCGGACGCGCCCCACACCGACGCGGCCGACGCCGACGGTACGGACCAGAGCGACAATGATGCATCCGATTCCGCTGGCGGCCGCGGTCGCAGCCGGTCGCGCAGCCGCAACCGCAACCGCTCCGGCAACGCGCAGGGCGGTCAGAACGGCCAGGCCCAGAGCGACGGCCAGAACGGTCAGCAGCCGGCCCAGGGCGGGCAGAACCGCACCCCGGCACCGCAGCAGCAGACCTCCGACGGTGACGACGAGGGCACCACGACCGGCCGTGGCCGGCAGCCCCGCAACACCAAGCGTCGCGGGCAGAGCGGTTCCGACGAGTTCGAGACCGAGATCAACGATGACGACGTGCTCATCCCGATCGCCGGCATCCTCGACGTGCTCGACAATTACGCCTTCGTGCGCACGAGCGGTTACCTCCCCGGCACGAGCGACGTCTACGTCTCGCTCGGTCAGGTCAAGAAGTACAACCTGCGCAAGGGCGACGCCGTCGTCGGGGCGATCAAGCAGCCCCGCGAGAACGAGCAGTCCAGCCGCCAGAAGTACAACGCGCTGGTGAAGGTCGATTCGGTCAACGGGCTCTCGGTGGAGGATGCCGCGACCCGCGTCGAGTTCGGCAAGCTGACACCCCTCTACCCGCAGGATCGCCTGCGCCTCGAGACCGCTCCCGAGAAGCTCACACAGCGCATCATCGACCTGGTGGCCCCCATCGGCAAGGGCCAGCGCGGCCTCATCGTCGCGCCGCCCAAGGCCGGCAAGACGATCGTGCTGCAGCAGATCGCCAACGCGATCGCGACGAACAACCCCGAAGTGCACCTCATGGTCGTGCTCGTGGACGAGCGTCCCGAAGAGGTCACCGACATGCAGCGCACGGTCAAGGGCGAGGTCATCGCCTCCACCTTCGACCGTCCGGCAGAAGATCACACCACCGTCGCCGAGCTGGCGATCGAGCGCGCCAAGCGCCTCGTCGAGCTCGGTCGTGACGTCGTCGTGCTGCTGGACTCCATCACCCGCCTCGGCCGCGCCTACAACATCTCCGCCCCGGCCTCCGGTCGCGTGCTCAGCGGTGGTGTCGACGCGTCGGCGCTGTATCCGCCGAAGCGATTCTTCGGCGCTGCACGCAACATCGAGAACGGCGGCTCGCTCACCATCCTGGCCACCGCGCTCGTCGAGACCGGTTCCAAGATGGACGAGGTCATCTTCGAGGAGTTCAAGGGCACCGGCAACAGCGAGCTGCGACTGTCGCGTCAGCTGGCCGACAAGCGCATCTTCCCGGCGGTAGACGTGAATGCGTCTTCCACGCGTCGCGAGGAGATGCTGCTCTCGAACGACGAAGTCAAGATCACCTGGAAGCTGCGCCGTGCCCTCGCGGGTCTCGACACGCAGCAGGCTCTCGAGGTCGTGCTCGGCAAGCTGAAGGAGACCTCGTCCAACGTCGAGTTCCTCATTCAGATGCAGAAGTCGATCCCGACGCCTGCGGGCGGCACGTCCCACGGGCACGAGAACAACATCCGCTGAGGCCGAGGAGGGAGCACGACGTGTTCGACTCCGTCAACGCTCTGATCGAAGAGCACAAGGCTGTCGAGAAGGAACTCAGCGACCCCGACGTGCACGCGGACGCCGCGCGCGCCAAGCGGGTCAACCGGCGCTACGCCGAGCTGAACCGCATCGTGCATGCCAACCAGGCCTGGGTCGAGGCATCCGATGATCTCGAAGCCGCGCGCGAACTCGCCAAAGAGGACGCCGCGTTCGCCGAAGAGGTGCCGGGCATGCAGGAGAAGGTGGATGCCGCGGAAGAGCGTCTGCGACGGCTGCTGATCCCGCGCGACCCCGACGACGCCCGCGACGTCATCATGGAGATCAAGGGCGGCGAGGGCGGGGCGGAAAGCGCGCTCTTCGCCGCAGACCTCCTGCGCATGTACATCCAGTACGCGGCGTCGAAGGGGTGGAAGACCGAGCTCCTGGAGCGCACGGAGTCCGACCTCGGCGGCTACAAGGACGTGCAGGTCGCGATCAAGGGATCGTCTGCCGACCCCGCGCAGGGCGTCTGGGCGCACCTGAAATACGAGGGCGGCGTGCACCGCGTGCAGCGTGTGCCCGCGACCGAGTCGCAGGGACGCATCCACACCTCGACGACGGGAGTATTGGTCTTCCCGGAGGTCGATGAGCCGGACGAGGTCGCGATCAACCCCAACGACCTGAAGATCGACGTTTTCCGCTCCTCAGGTCCTGGTGGGCAGTCGGTCAACACGACGGACTCCGCTGTGCGCATCACCCACGTCCCCACCGGGATCGTGGTGTCGATGCAGAACGAGAAGTCGCAGCTGCAGAACCGGGAAGCGGGCATGCGCGTCCTGCGCGCGCGCCTGCTGGCGAAGCAGCAGGAGGAGCGCGATGCGATCGCGTCGGACGCGCGCAAGTCGCAGATCCGCGGCATGGACCGCTCAGAGCGCATCCGCACGTACAACTTCCCCGAGAACCGAATCGCCGATCACCGCACCGGCTATAAGGCGTACAACCTCGACCAGGTGATGGACGGCGCGCTCGAGCCGATCGTCGAGTCCTGCATCGCCGCCGACGAGGAAGAGCGCCTGGCCGCGCTGGGCGCCGACGCCTGAGGGCGCGCGGCCACTGCGCTCCGTGCGCTACGCGGCCTTGGGCTTCGTGCGCTCGGGCTTCGTGCGCTTGAGTTTCGTGCGCTCGCGCTTCGCGCGCTTGAGTTTCGTGCGCTTGAGTTTCGTGCGCTTTGAGTTTCGCGAACGGTCGCAACACGCCGCGTGCGCGGTTCGGCCGCGCACGATACCGGCGTGTCGCGACCGCTCGCCGGGCGCCGGTGCTCGTCCCACGGTCCGTGATGCCCCCGCGCTAGGCTCCGAGGCGTGATCACGTTCCTGCTCCGCGCGGCCATCTTCGTGGTGTCCGCCGCCCTAGGGCTCATCGCAGCCGACCTCATCCTGCCGGGCTTCCACATCGACTGGAGGGACTGGTGGGGCTTCGTCCTCGCGGTCGTGATCTTCGCGGTGATCCAGAGCGTCCTCGCTCCGTGGGTCTTCAAGATCACCCGACGTCATGCCCCGGCTCTGCTCGGCGGCATCGGCATCATCTCCACGTTCGTGGCGATCCTCATCGTCGTGGTCATCCCGAACGCGGGTGTCGGCATCTCAGAACCGTTGGCATGGGTGCTGGCGCCCGTCATCGTCTGGGTCGTCACGGCGCTCGCGACCTGGCTGCTGCCGCCGCTCTTCCTCAAGAAAAGGGTCGAGGCTCGCCGCGACTGAGAGGCGCGACGGGGACGAACATCTCGCCGGATGGCGTCAGATCGTGTACTCGGGCGTGGTGAGCAGGGCCCGCGTGTCGACGCCGGGACGCCGTGTGCGCGCCGTCGCAGGCACGCCGACGAGGATGCTGTCGGCCGGAGCATCCCGGGTGACCACGGCGTTCGCGCCGATCACCGAATCGCTGCCGATCGTGATCGGGCCGAGTACCTTCGCCCCGGCGCCCACGGCGACGCGGTCCCCGATCGTCGGGTGGCGCTTTCCGCCCTCCCGCTGACGTCCGCCGAGGGTCACCCCGTGGTAGAGCATGACGTCGTCACCGGTTTCGACCGTCTCGCCGATGACGACGCCCATTCCGTGATCGATGAAGAAGCGTCGTCCGATCACCGCGCCCGGGTGGATCTCGATGCCGGTCAGCCATCGCGTGAGCTGCGAACCCGTGCGCGCCACGAAGCAGTGGCCACGCGTCCAGAGCCAATGGTCGACGCGGTGCGCCCAGATCGCATGCAGCCCGGGGTAGAGCAGAGCAAGTTCGAGCGACGACCGGGCGGCGGGGTCCCGCAGCTTGGCGGCGGCGATGTCTTCGCGCGCCCGGTCGATCACGAGGCGGAGCCCCACGGGGTCAGTCCTCGCGGAGGTTCTCGTACAGGGCGGTGCTGAGGTAGCGCTCCCCGAACGAGGGGATGATGACGACGATGTTCTTCCCGGCGGCTTCGGGTCGCTTGGCGATCTCCAGAGCCGCCCAGATCGCGGCACCGCTGGACATGCCCACCAGGATGCCGTCTTTGACGGCCGTCTCGCGAGCGAGGCGGATGGCGTCGTCGAACTCGACGTCGATCACCTCGTCGATGACGCTCCGGTCGAGGATCTCGGGAACGAAGTTGGGCCCGATGCCCTGGATCTTGTGCGGACCGGGGTGCCCCTCGGTGAGGATCGGCGAGTCCTTCGGCTCGACCGCGACGATCTGCACGCCGGGGATGCGCTCCTTCAGCACCTGACCGACTCCCGTGATCGTCCCGCCCGTGCCGACACCGGCGACGAAGTAATCGACCTTCCCGTCGGTGTCGCGGAGGATCTCCTCGGCCGTCGTCTTGCGGTGGATCGCCGGATTCGCCTCGTTGGCGAACTGCTTGGCGAGGATCGCTCCGGGAGTCCTCGCGGCGATCTCCTCGGACTCGGCGATCGCCTGTTTCATGCCCTTCGTCGGGTCGGTCAGCACGACCTCGGCGCCGAAGGCCTTGAGCAGCAGTCGTCGTTCCTTCGACATCGAGGCCGGCATCGTGAGGATCACCTTGTAGCCCCTGGCCGCCCCGACCATGGCGAGGGCGATCCCGGTGTTGCCGCTGGTCGCCTCCACGATCGTGCCGCCGGGCGTGAGCTCGCCCGACTCCTCGGCCGCGTTGACGATCGCGATCCCGAGGCGGTCCTTGACGCTCGAGGCGGGGTTATAGAACTCCAGTTTCGCGAGGATCTGCGCGTCGACACCCTCCGCGACGCGGTTGAGCCGGACGAGCGGCGTGTTGCCGAACGCCGTGGTGATGTCGGAATGGATGCCGGTCATTGCAGGGCCTTTCGCGGGACGGGTTCTTGCGCGGTCCAGCCTAGGCGAGGGGTGTGCGTGATGGCCCCATGTGACGTTGTCCGACAGCACGGGGATGCGCTTAGGCTGTAGGCCGCCATGCTGACCTCCCCGCACTCGTCCGATCCCCGACCGGCCGCTCCGACCTCCCTCGCCGCGGCCCTTCGCGATGCCGTCGATCGGCTCGCCGCCGCGGGTGTTTCCGACGCCGTGGTCGACGCCGAGCTGCTGGCCGCGCATGTGCTCGGGGTCGGCCGTGGACAGGTGCAGGCAGCGGCCATCCGCGGTGACGTCCTCGACGGCGATCGGGGGGCGCACTTCGGCGAGCTCGTCGCGCGTCGCGCGTCGCGCGAACCGCTGCAGCATCTGATCGGCACCGCCCCGTTCCGTCACCTCGAGCTCCGCGTCGGACCGGGCGTCTTCGTCCCGCGTCCCGAGACCGAGATCGTGGCGCAGTTCGCCATCGATGCGCTGTCGGCCGCGGCATCCCCCGAGCCCATCGCCGTGGACCTCGGCACCGGCAGCGGCGCGATCGCCCTTGCCATGGCCACCGAAGTGCCCTACGCCCGGGTGTTCGCCGCGGAGAACTCCGTCGACGCGTTCGTGTGGACGAAGGAGAATTTCGGTGCCGTGGGCGCAGACAACGCCCAGCTCGCCTTCATCGACCTCGCACAGGCGTTCCCCGAGCTCGACGGCACCGTGTCGGTGGTCGTCTCCAACCCCCCGTATGTTCCGGATGCCGCGATCCCGCGCGATCCCGAAGTGCGGCTGTTCGACCCGCCTGCCGCGCTGTACGGGGGTACCGACGGGCTGGACGTGGTCCGCACCCTCAGCACGGTCGGCCTGCGCCTCGCGCACCCGGGCGGCGTGATCGTGCTCGAGCACGGCGAGTGGCAGGGCCCGGCGATCCGGGACATCCTGACCGACGACGGATGGCGGGCGGCCTCGACGCATCCCGACCTGACGATGCGGGACCGGGTCACCACCGCCGTCCGCCCCTGACCCCGGCCGGAGACAGCGCATGCAGCTCCCAGGCTGCGCGGGCGTCCGCGGTTAGACTGGGCGGCGATATGTCCCCCCTCTACGACTGTCGCGACGAGGCGCAGCTGCTCGCAGGTATGCGCCACGCGCGACAGGCGATCAGCCGCGGCGAGCTCGTCGTGCTCCCCACCGACACCGTCTACGGAATCGCGGCCGATGCCTTCAATGCTCCGGCCGTGCAGCGTCTGCTCGAGGCGAAGGGTCGCGGACGGCAGTCTCCGCCCCCGGTGCTGGTCGCAGGTCTCACCACGATGCGCGCCCTGGTCGCAGAGGTCCCCGAGCCGATCGAGCGTCTCGTCGAGGCATGCTGGCCCGGTGGGCTGACGATCGTGCTGCCGTCCCAGCCGTCCCTCTCGTGGGACCTGGGGGACACCCACGGCACGGTCGCGGTGCGGATGCCCGACCACAGGCTCGTGCTGGAGCTGCTCGAGGAGACCGGTCCGCTCGCCGTCTCGAGTGCCAATCGCACCGGCATGGCGGCGGCCGTGTCTGCGCAGGATGCGCAGACCATGCTGGGCGACAGCGTTTCCGCCTACCTCGCGGACGGGATGTCCACCAGGGGAGTGGCCTCCACGATCATCGACGCCACGAGCCTCGTCGGCGCCTCGGAGCAGCCGCTGGTGCGGGTGCTCCGCGATGGGGCGGTCGATCGCGAGTCGCTGCGCGCCGTGCTGGGCGACCTCCTCGAGCCCGACCTGCCTCCCGACCCTGAGAGCTCGAGCGAGTGAAGCAGTACGTCTTCATCGTCATCCTCACCGGGGCGATCACCCTCGCCCTGGCGTGGACGGTATGGAGGCTCAGCATGCAGTACAAGCTGTACCCCGGCGTGCGCGAGCGGGATGTCCACAAGACGCCGACCCCGCGGCTGGGCGGCATCGCCATGTTCCTGGGGGTGACGGCGGCCTTCGTCGTCTCGTCGCAGCACCCGTACTTCTCGATCTTCTGGGAGGACCCGAAGACGGTCATCGCGATCCTCATCGCGACATTCATCATCGTGGTCGTGGGCGTGGCCGACGACCTCTGGGACCTCGACTGGATGATCAAGCTCGGCGCGCAGTTCCTCGCTGCCGGCATCATCGCGTGGTTCGGGGAGCTGCAGATCTATTCGCTGCCGATCGGCGGTCTCACCGTCGGGTCGGGCTGGGTCAGCTTCACCCTCACCGTGTTCTCGATCGTCATCGTGATGAACGCGGTCAACTTCATCGACGGCCTCGACGGCCTGGTCGCGGGCGTATGCCTCATCGCGAATGGAATCTTCTTCGCGTACTCCTACCTGCTCGTGCGCGACATCGGCTCGAGTACCTATTTCAACCTGGCGTCGTTCATGGCGGCGGCGATGATCGGTGCCTGCATCGGCTTCCTCCCGATGAACTGGAGTCCGGCCCGACTCTTCATGGGCGACTCGGGCGCACTGATGCTCGGACTGCTGATGGCATGTTCGGCGATCGCCGTCACCGGCCTGCTGACCCCCGCGATGATGGACCCGGAGCAGTTCGGGCGCTCGCAGCTGCTGGGTGCCTTCATCCCGATCCTGCTGCCCATCGTCGTCGTGCTCCTGCCCCTGCTGGACTTCGGCCTCGCCGTGATCCGCCGCCTCCGCGCGGGCAAATCGCCGTTCTCCCCGGACCGCAAGCATCTTCATCACCGGATGCTCGACATGGGTCACTCGGATCGTGACGCAGTCCTCATCTTCTACGCCTGGACGGCCGTCGTCGGTCTCGCCGTCCTCCTGATGTACCTCGGCACGCGGGAGGACTGGCCCGGCCAGTATCTCGCCGGTGTCGGTTTCGGACTGATCGGCATCGCCGCGTGCCTGGTCGTCACCCTTCTGCCCGCACGGCGCAGCGCGCGCCCTGCCCTCACCGAGGAGCCCGCCCGATGAGCCCCAATCCCGTCTCCAGCAATCCGATCCTCCGCACGACCCTGGTGTGGTCCGGCGCCGTCACGGCGGTGCTCGCGGTCCTGGGGAGCGTCATCGGCTACCTGGTCGCCGGCGCACCGGGACTGTTCAGCGCGTTGACCGGAGTGCTCGTGGCCGCGATCTTCCTCGCGATCACCGGCGCCAGCATCCTCGTCGCCAACCGGTGGTACGGCGACGCTCTGTACGTTCCGGTGTTCTTCGGGATCGTGCTCGGCGGCTGGATCCTCAAACTCGTGATCTTCATCGTCGCCCTGCTGCTTCTGCGCGGTCAGTCATGGGTGCAGCCGACGGTCTTCTTCGTGGCGATCGTCGTGAGCGTGCTGGCATCGCTCGTGGTCGATGTGATCGTCCTGATGCGCATGCGCATCCCGGCGGTGAGCGACACCACGCTGCCCACGGTGGTCGAGGAGGACCGTGCGCCGATCTCCGATCGACGGGCCGCGGAAGGCGATCCGGGGCAATCGTAGAGGGCTTTCTTTGATAGGGTAGAAACGCGCCTGTTCGCCCCGCGAGCACTTGCGCCTTGACGCTTACCGACCATCGTCGCAACGGTACCCTCCGTCGCCCCGAAGCTGGAGCCAGCGCTGTTCACCCAAGCTGCGACCCTGATCGCCCCCTTTGCCAGCACCGATGACGGTGGGTTCCACCCGCCGTCGATCGAGGAATTCTTCCCCGATGCCCTCCTCTTCGAGGGGACGATCTTCGCGATCACCCGCATCAACCTGATCCAGATGCTGGCCACGGCCGTGCTCGTGATCATCTTCGTCCTCGGCACCCGCCGCATGAAGGTCGTACCTGGTCGTTTTCAGAGCATCGTCGAGATGGGGCTGGACTTCGTCCGCGTCAACATCGCACACGATCTGCTGGGCCGCAAAGACGGCAATCGCTTCCTGCCGATCCTCACCACGATGTTCTTCATGATCCTGTTCATGAACCTGACGGGCATCATCCCGTTCTTGAACATCGCCGGCACCAGCGTCATCGCCGTGCCGCTCCTGCTTGCCGTCGTCGCGTACGTCACCTTCATCTACGCGGGTGTCCGCAAGAGCCCCGGCAATTTCTTCAAGAACTCGCTGATGCCCCCCGGGCTGCCGTGGTTCCTCTACATCCTGATCATTCCGCTCGAATTCCTCTCGACCTTCATCATCCGTCCGGTCACGCTGACCCTGCGACTGCTGATGAACATGATCGTCGGCCACCTGATGCTGGTGCTGTTCTTCGCAGCGACGCAGTTCTTCATCTTCGGGCTGGGTGGCCTGTGGTCGCTCCTCGGGGTCGGGACCCTGGCCTTCGGATTCGTCTTCACCCTGTTCGAACTCCTGGTGGCATTCCTCCAGGCGTATGTCTTCGCCATCCTCACCGCGGTCTACATCCAGCTCGCGGTCGCGGAAGAGCACTAGCGGGCCGGCGTCAGCCGCCCACAACGAAAGGAAAAACCCCGTGGATGCAACTACGGTTCTCGCCGAGGTCACCGGTTCCGTCGCCACGATCGGCTACGGCCTGGCCGCCATCGGTCCCGCCATCGGTGTGGGCATCGTCGTCGGAAAGACGATCGAGGGCGTCGCGCGCCAGCCCGAGCTGGCCGGCCGCCTCCAGGTGCTGATGTTCATCGGTATCGCCTTCACGGAGGCGCTGGCGTTCATCGGTATCGCCACCGGCTTCATCTTCGGCTTCTGATCCGCTTTCGACGTAAGGAGACAGGATGCTGAGCACTCTTGTCACGATCGCCGCGGAGGAGGCTGGCACTCCGACGAATCCTCTGATTCCGGCTTGGTACGACATCATCTGGTCGGGCGTGTGCTTCATCGTGATCCTCGCGGTGTTCTGGCGCGTCGTCCTGCCCAAGATGCAGGCTCTGCTGGATGCCCGCTCCGCCGCGATCGAGGGGAACATCGCCAAAGCAGACGAGGCCCAGCGGAAGGCCGAGGCCGCCCTGCAGGAGTACACCGCGCAGCTGGCCGACGCCCGCAAGGAGGCCGGAGAAATCCGTGAGGCCGCCCGTGAGGACGGCAAGAAGATCGTCGCTGAGGCGAAGGACGCCGCGTCCGTCGAGGCTTCGCGTCTCACGGCGTCTGCGCACTCGCAGATCGAGGCCGAACGTCAGTCGGCGCTCGTCTCGCTGCGCAGTGAGGTCGGCACCCTCGCGCTCGATCTCGCGGGCGGTGTGATCGGCGAGACGTTGTCGGACGACGCGAAGGCGCAGGCGGTCGTGGACCGCTTCCTCGCCGAGCTCGAAGCGTCCGAGAACGCTCAGGGAGCATCCAAGTAATGGGCAGCGCGACCACTCAGGCCACTGCGGCAGCGACGACCGCCCTGGCCGCCGTCTCCACCGTCGACATCGACACCGCACGCGAGCTTTTCGCTGCGGCGCGTGCCATCGGGGACTCGCCGCAGCTGAGCGGCGCGCTCGCCGATTCGTCGGCATCGGGCGAGGCCCGTGCCAACGTGGTGTCCGCCGTGTTCGGCGGACCGTTCCAGCCCGTCACCGTTTCACTGCTGACCACCGTCGTGACACAGCGCTGGTCGTCGGCGTCCGACCTCATCGACGGAATCGAGGAGCTCGCTGTTCGCGCCGCCGCGCTCGCCGACCCGGCGGCGGATGTCGAGGGAGATCTCTTCCGCTTCTCGCAGGTCGTCGCAGCCAACCCCGAACTCGAGCTCGCGCTCGGGAGCCGGCTCGGCGACGATGCCGCGAAGGGTCCGCTCGTCCAGACCCTCCTCGGGAGCCGGGCCAGCGAGCCGGCGACGCTGATCGTCTCGTCGTTGGCTCAGCAGCCACGCGGACGCCGCGTGCGCCAGCTGCTGACGCGGGCGATGGATCTGGTCTCGGACCAACGCGGGCGAACCGTCGCGACGGTCGTCTCGGCGGTCCCGCTGAGCGCGGCTCAGACCGAGCGTCTCGCCGGTGTCCTCGCTCGGCGCTACGGCACGACCGTTTCTCTGAATGCGGTCGTCGACCCCACGGTGGTCGGAGGTCTGCGTGTGCAGATCGCCGACGATGTGATCGACGCCAGCGTTTCCGCCCGCCTCGCCGACCTGCGCCACCGACTGGCCGGCTGACACATCACTTCCCGCTTGTCCCGGCACAGGGTCGAGCGGAGACTTGGAGCTGCGGCTCCACCGAACGAAGGAAGACCATGGCAGAACTCACCATCAGCCCCGACGCCATCCGCGACGCGCTGAAGGACTTCGTCGCTGCATACGAGCCCACCGGCGCCGCGGCGACCGAGGTCGGCACCGTCATCGATGCCGCCGACGGCATCGCGCACGTCGAGGGACTCCCCGGCGTCATGGCCAACGAGCTCGTCCTCTTCGCGGACGGCACGCAGGGTCTTGCGCTGAACCTCGACGAGCACGAGATCGGTGTCGTCGTCCTCGGCGAGTTCTCGGGCATCGAGGCCGGCCAAAAGGTCACGCGCACCGGCGAAGTGCTCTCGGTCGCCGTCGGAGACGGCTACCTCGGACGTGTCGTCGACCCGCTGGGAAACCCGATCGACGGCCTCGGCGAGGTCGCCACGGACGGTCGGCGTGCGCTCGAGCTGCAGGCGCCCGGCGTCATGCAGCGCAAGTCGGTCCACGAGCCGCTGCAGACCGGGATCAAGGCCATCGACGCCATGATCCCCGTCGGGCGTGGCCAGCGTCAGCTGATCATCGGCGACCGCCAGACCGGCAAGACGGCGATCGCGATCGACACGATCATCAACCAGAAGGCCAACTGGGAGTCGGGCGACACGAACAAGCAGGTTCGCTGCATCTACGTCGCCATCGGCCAGAAGGGGTCCACGATCGCCGCCGTCAAGGGCGCGCTCGAGGACGCGGGCGCCATGGAGTACACGACGATCGTCGCGGCTCCGGCATCCGACCCCGCCGGCTTCAAGTACCTGGCTCCGTACACCGGATCGGCCATCGGGCAGCACTGGATGTACGACGGCAAGCACGTCCTGATCATCTTCGATGACCTGACCAAGCAGGCCGAGGCCTACCGCGCCGTGTCCCTTCTGCTGCGTCGGCCGCCGGGGCGCGAGGCCTACCCGGGTGACGTGTTCTACCTACACTCCCGTCTGCTCGAGCGTTGCGCCAAGCTCTCCGACGAGCTCGGTGCGGGGTCGATGACCGGTCTTCCGATCATCGAGACGAAGGCCAACGACGTGTCGGCGTACATCCCGACCAACGTGATCTCGATCACCGACGGCCAGATCTTCCTGCAGTCCGACCTGTTCAACGCCAACCAGCGTCCGGCGGTCGACGTCGGCATCTCGGTGTCGCGCGTGGGTGGTGACGCGCAGGTCAAGTCGATCAAGAAGGTCTCCGGCACGTTGAAGCTCGAACTGGCGCAGTACCGCTCCCTCGAGGCGTTCGCGATGTTCGCGAGCGACCTGGATGCGGCATCCCGTCGTCAGCTCTCCCGCGGTGCGCGCCTGACCGAGCTGCTGAAGCAACCGCAGTACTCGCCGTACCCCGTCGAGGAGCAGGTCGTCTCGATCTGGGCAGGCACCAACGGCAAGCTCGACACCCTCGAGGTGGAGGACGTGCTGCGGTTCGAGCGCGAACTGATCGACTACCTGCGTCGCAACACGACGGTGCTCGACACGCTGCGTGACACCAACGTGCTGGACGACGCGACCCTCGCCGAGCTCACCGCGAAGACCGATGCCTTCGTCCTGGAGTTCCAGGCGGGCAAGGGTCAGAGCATCACGGGCCCCGGCAGCGAGCAGTACGCCGCTTCCGAGGTCGAAGACGTCAACCAGGAGAAGATCGTCAAGGGCCGCCGCTAGGCGGAACCGGACTCCACACCATGGGCGCACAACTCCGGGTCTACAAGCAGAAGATCAACACTGCTCAGACGACCAAGAAGATCACGAAGGCGATGGAACTCATCGCGGCTTCGCGTATCCAGAAGGCGATGGCGCGCGTGCGCGCCTCCTCGCCCTTCTCGCGCGCGGTGTCGCGCGCGGTGTCGGCCGTCGCGACGCACTCGAACGTCGAGCACCCGCTCACGCAGGAGCGGGAGACCATCCGCCGCTCCGCGGTCGTCATCTTCGCTTCCGACCGCGGCCTCGCCGGGGCGTTCAACTCCCAGATCCTGCGCGAGGGGCTCGAAGTGGGGGAGCTGGTCCGCAAGCAGGGCAGCGAGCCGGTCTACTACCTGATCGGCCGCAAGGCCGTCGGCTTCTTCCAGTTCCGTCGGATCGAGAGTGCCGCCGAATGGACGGGCGACACGGATCAGCCGCACTTCCGCACCGCGGAGGAGATCGCCGGCGTGCTTCTGGACGCCTACGAGCGCAGCGGGTCGGACGGCGGCGTCGATGAGATCCACTTGGTCTACAACCGCTTCGTGAGCATGATGACGCAGAGCCCCGAGACCGTTCGTCTTCTGCCTCTCGAGGTCGTAGAGGCGGAGGAGTCCTCGGGACCTGCGCAGGTGTACCCGCTCTACGAGTTCGAGCCCGAGGCAGGGACTGTCCTGGACACCCTCCTCCCCGTGTACATCCAGAGCCGCGTCTTCAATGCGCTTCTGCAGTCTTCGGCGGCCAAGCACGCGGCCACCCAGAAGGCGATGAAGTCCGCCAGCGACAACGCCGACAAGCTCATCACCACCTATACCCGTCTGCGCAACAACGCGCGCCAGGCCGAGATCACGCAGCAGATCGCGGAGATCGTCGGCGGTGCCGACGCCCTGTCGTCGAGCAAATAGACCTTCGATCCAGATCGAGAGAGACAAGACAATGACAATCACCGCCATCCCCACGGAAAGCGCATCGACGACGACGTCTCCGGCCGTCGGCCGCGTCGCCCGCGTCACCGGGCCCGTCGTCGACATCGAGTTCCCGCACGACTCGCTGCCCGACATCTACAACGCCCTCAAGACGACGATCACCATCGGCGACGAGTCGAACGAGATCACGCTCGAGGTCGCACAGCACCTCGGCGACGACCTCGTGCGCGCCATCGCGCTCAAGCCCACCGACGGCATCGTCCGCGGTCAGGAAGTGCGCAACACCGGCGATCAGATCACAGTTCCGGTCGGCGACGTCACCAAGGGCAAGGTCTTCAACGTCATCGGCGAGGTCCTCAACGCCGAGCCCGGCGAGCAGGTCGAGATCACCGAACGCTGGCCCATCCACCGCAAGGCCCCGAGCTTCGACCAGCTCGAGTCCAAGACCACCATGTTCGAGACCGGCATCAAGGTCATCGATCTGCTCACGCCGTACGTGCTCGGCGGAAAGATCGGCCTCTTCGGAGGTGCGGGCGTCGGAAAGACCGTCCTCATCCAGGAGATGATCCAGCGCGTCGCGCAGAACCACGGCGGCGTGTCGGTGTTCGCCGGTGTCGGCGAGCGCACGCGTGAGGGCAACGACCTCATCGCCGAGATGGAGGAGGCGGGAGTCTTCGACAAGACGGCACTCGTGTTCGGCCAGATGGACGAGCCGCCGGGAACGCGTCTGCGCGTCGCCCTGTCGGCGCTGACGATGGCCGAGTACTTCCGTGACGTGCAGAAGCAGGATGTGCTGTTGTTCATCGACAACATCTTCCGCTTCACGCAGGCCGGCTCCGAGGTCTCGACGCTGCTCGGTCGCATGCCGTCCGCGGTGGGCTACCAGCCCAACCTCGCCGACGAGATGGGTGTGCTTCAGGAGCGCATCACCTCGACGCGCGGTCACTCGATCACCTCGCTGCAGGCGATCTATGTGCCTGCCGACGACTACACTGACCCGGCTCCGGCGACCACGTTCGCGCACCTCGATGCGACCACCGAGCTTTCGCGCGAGATCGCGTCGAAGGGCCTGTACCCGGCCGTCGATCCGTTGACCTCGACGAGCCGCATCCTCGACCCCCGCTACATCGGCGAGGACCACTACCGCGTTGCGACCAACGTCAAGCAGATCCTTCAGAAGAACAAGGAACTGCAGGAGATCATCGCGATCCTCGGCGTCGACGAGCTCTCCGAAGAAGACAAGATCGTCGTGTCGCGTGCGCGTCGCATCCAGCAGTTCCTCTCGCAGAACACGTACATGGCGAAGAAGTTCACCGGTGTGGAGGGGTCGACGGTCCCGATCAAGGAGACCATCGAGTCCTTCGACGCCATCGTGAAGGGCGATTTCGACCACGTGGCCGAGCAGGCCTTCTTCAACGTCGGTGGGATCAGCGACGTCGAAGAGCAGTGGGCGAAGATCCAGAAGGAAAACGGCTGACATGCCCATCAAGGTGAGCCTCGTCTCCGCAGACGCGGAGGTCTGGTCGGGTGAGGCGTCGATCGTCATCGCCAAGACCGTCGAGGGCGAGATCGGCTTCATGCAGGGTCACGAGCCCGTGCTCGCGATCCTCGCCGAAGGCCAGGTGCGCATCACGCAGACCAACGGCGCGAAGATCGTCGCGAACGCTCAGGACGGCTTCTTGTCCATGGAGAGCGATGAGCTAACCATCGTGGCGGGAAACGCAGCGCTCGTCTCCTAGAAGCAGCGTGTGAACGCACCGTGGATGCTGCATCCACGGTGCGTTCGTCTTCCCGCCCGTCGAGTCCGAAGGAGGCCGCGTTTGCTCCTTCTCCTGCCACCCTCCGAGACCAAGCGTCCCGGAGGCAGTGCACGGACGCTCGACCTGGCGTCTCTCGCGTTCCCCGAGCTGACCCTCCAGCGGGAGGAGGTCGTGCGAGCTCTGGTGGCGCTCTCGGACGACGAGGAACAGGCGGCTCGCGTGCTGCGCCTCGGCCCCGGCCGGCGCGGCGAGGTGCGCGCGAATGCCGAGCTCGTCTCCGCACCGACGCTGCCGGCCATCGACCGGTACACCGGTGTGCTCTACGACGCCCTGGACGCGGCATCCCTCCCTCCCGCCGCCCGGCGATGGCTGGGCAGGCATGTCCTCATCCACTCCGCGCCGTTCGGGCCCGTGGGTGCGCTCGACCGCATCCCCTCGTACCGACTCGGGGCGGGGATCTCGCTCCCCGGACTTCGCCCGCTCACCCGGCTCTGGTCGGCGCCGGTGTCCGCGGCGATCGCGGCACGGCGATCGTCCTTCGTCCTCGATCTGCGCTCCGAGGCCTATGTCGCGCTCGGACCGGTCCCGGCCGGCGTGCGAGCCACGTACCTCCGCGTCGTGAGCGCGGAGTCCGACGGCCGCACGCGGGCGCTCAACCACTTCAACAAGCACGCCAAGGGAGCGCTGGTGCGACGTCTCGCCGTCGACCGCCCGCGGGTCCGGACGCTCGATGATCTCAGGACGTGGGCCGACGCGAGCGGGGTGGTTCTGCGATCACGAGGTGACGGCGTCACCGAGCTGGTCGTCTGAGCTCGGCAGATGCAGCTCGAGCACAGACGTGTTCGACACGGCATTCGGCCGCTCCAGGGTGAACACCACGCGTCGATCGATATCGCTAACATGTGGTGACGCGGGGCACAGGCTCCGCCGATCGACGTCTTCGACTGAAGCCGATCGACGTTTTCACTGAAGGAGACTCGCATGAACTCCGATCCGAGCGACGCCGCGGTTCTCGCAGCGCTCGCCGTTTTCTACGGCTTCCTGTTCATCCTCGCCATCGCGGGCTACCTGATCTCGTCATGGTTCCTGATGAAGATCTTCGAGAAGGCGGGGGTGCAGGGGAAGTGGCGCGCATGGGTGCCCATCTACAACACCCTCATCTTCGTCAAGCTCGGCGACCTGAATCCGTGGTGGCTCCTCGTCCTCTGGCTGGGTGCCGGCGTCCTCGGGTGGATCCCGGTCGTCGGACAGCTCATCGGTCTCGCGGCGTTCGTCTACACGCTGATGGCCGCCTGGCGCGTGGGGCTGAAACTGCAGAAGGAGGCCGTCTGGCTCATCCTGTACTTCTTCCTCGCCATCGTGTGGATGGGTATCAATGCTTTCGACAAGTCGCGCTGGAACACAGCGGTGCCCGCCGCCCCCTGGGCCGGCAACTTCCTCGCCGACAAGACGGTCTGGCAGGGCGTTCCTGTGCAGGCCGCGGCCGGCGGGTACGCAGCCAACCCCATCACCGATCCGTACGCCGGCTACCAGGCGCCGCCGGCCGGTTATCAGCCGCCGCCGGCGGCATACGAACCGCCTGCCCCGCCTGCCGGATACAACGCTCCGACGAGCCCGCCCGCGCCGCCCGCTGGATCGACCCCGCCCGCTCCGCCTGCCGGACAGACTCCGCCGGCTCCGCCCGCCCGATACGCACCTCCGCCGAGCGCGGCGCCCGCGGAACCGCCTGCACCGCCGGCCGGTTACACGCCGCCGCCGTCCGCGGACGACCAGCCCAAGCAGTGAGCTGATAAGACGAGCCCCTCGCGAATGCGAGGGGCTCGTCGTCGCATGATGGTGAGTCGGCGTTAGCGTGGGGTGATGACGACAACTTCACCGCTCCGCCGGGTCGGGGCATCCGGTCTCCTCGTCTCCGCGGTGGGGCTGGGCTGCAACAATTTCGGTCGACCCGGAACGCGCACGGAGAGTCTCGAGGGCACCAGAGCCGTCCTGGATGCCGCGATCGACGCCGGGGTCACGTTCCTCGACACCGCCGACATGTACGGCGGTGAGCCGGGCTTGAGCGAACGCCTCATGGGGGAGGCGCTCCGCGGGCGCCGCGACCAGGTCGTGCTCGCCACCAAGTTCGGGCACCCCGGCCGCGATATGGGGCACCCGATCTCCCAGGCGAAGGGATCTCGGTCCTACATCCGGTGGGCGGTGGATGCCTCGCTCACTCGCCTGCAGACGGATCGGATCGACCTCTATCAGCTGCATGTCCCCGATCCGGACACCCCCGTCGAGGAGACGATCGCCGCTCTGGATGACCTCGTCCGTGAGGGCAAGATCTGCTACTACGGGCACTCCAACCTGGCGGGATGGCAGATCGCCGAAGCCGCCCACGCCGGCTCTCCCGGGCTGCGTTTCGTCTCGGCGCAGAATCACTACTCGCTCCTCGCGCGTGGAGCCGAGCGCGAAGTGCTTCCGGCGGTGCGGCGCTACGGTCTGGGCTTCTTCCCCTTCTTCCCTCTCTACAACGGGCTGCTCACCGGCAAGTTCACCCGCCAGGGCGGACCGGAGTCGAGCCGCATCATGATGCAGCGACCGCACCTCTGGCGCGACGCGCCCTGGGACGCGCTCGAGGCCTACCAGCGGTTCTGCGACGATCGCGGGATCAGCATGCTCGACGCGACGCTCGGTTGGCTGCTCGCGCAGGAGGGTTTGTCGAGTGTCATCGCGGGTGCCACGTCGGCCGAACAGGTCACCGCGAACGCGCAGGCCGCGACGCGGTGGACGCCCACGGCCGAGGACCTGAACGCCGTGGACGACCTCTTCCCCCTCCCGGCAGACCCTGCCGCGTGAGGGTGCTGCGCGGCCGCGGTCACGGGCGGGGCATTCCCGGTCTACTAGGATGTGAGCACTTGCGCCCGCTGTCGGTGCGTGAGCTGAAGCCGCGAAAACAGGGAGGATGACGGCGTGCCGGATCTTGTCACCCACTCCCGTTCCTCCATAGTGCGCGATGAGACGATCGACCTCTCGTGGGCAGCAGCCACCGATACCGGCCGCCGTCGTGAGGCCAATCAGGACGCCGTGCTGGCGATCTATCCGCTGTTCGTCGTCGCAGACGGCATGGGCGGCCACATCGGGGGAGAGATCGCGAGTGCGAGTACCGTCGATCGCCTGCGTCCGGTCGCCGAGTCGGGCACCGTGACCACCAAGGCCATCGAGAAGGCCCTCGGCAAAGCCGTCAAAGATATCTCGTCGCACACCGGGACCACCGACGACGGGACGGGGACGACGGTCACCGGTGTCTTCCTCGACGTGCTCGATGCCACGGTCAACTGGGTGACCCTCAACATCGGAGATTCCCGGGTGTACCTCGTGCGCGACGACGCGATCGTGCAGATCACGACCGACCACTCCGTCGTGCAGGAGCTCATGGCCGCGGGCAGACTCAGTCCGGAAGAGGCCGAGAACCACCCGTACGGCAATGTCATCACGCGGGCGGTCGGCCCGAGCGAGAGCGTGACGCCCGACTACGTGCGACTCGATGTCATCGACGGCGATCGTTTCGTGATCTGTTCGGACGGGCTGACGAAAGAGCTCACCGATTACGGCATCCAGCATTTTCTGAACGAGCATGCAGATCCGGCCGAAGCGGTCTCCGCGATGCTCGATGCGGCGCTGGAGAACGGCGGCCGCGACAACATCTCGATCATCGTCGTGAATGTGGCGCGGCATCCCGTCGAGGCGCCTGCGGGCTGAGGCCCCGCCGTTCCTCCCCACGGAGCCCCTGCGAGACGTAGTGCCCGATCCGGAGCCGGAGCGCACCGACCCGGTGTCGCGCACGTTTGACTGACGGCGTGCACACGGATTCCCCTTCACGCGCCCGAGCCTCTTCCCCGCACACGGCCGTGGCGATGGCCGGGGACGATGAGCCCCTCAGCCTCCCTCCGGCGTGGACACCGCCGGCCCGGGCACCCCTGCCGATCCTCGCCGCGACCGTACCGGTGGTCGGAGCCATCGGGCTCTGGGTCGTCACGGGCTCGGTGCTCTCCCTGTGGTTCGCTGCGCTCGGGCCCCTCATCGCCCTCGCGTCCGTCGTCGACGCGGGACGAGCCGCCCGGCGGTCGCGGCGGAGGGCGGAATCCGATGCCGCTGCCGCCCGGGCACGCCTGACCGAGGTCGTCCGCGAACGACACGGTCGGGAGCGAGCGGGCCTGTGGGACGGCCACCCGGATGTCGCGCTGTACCTCGCTCGAGCGGAGGAGATCTGGCGTGCGGTTCCCGGCAGGACGGACGCGCTCGTCGTGGGGGCGGGTGCTGGCGCCAGCGCCGTGCGGGTCACCGGGGGGATCGGCGATGCCGCCTCCGCGGAGCTGCGCGCCGACGCGGCGCGGCTGGACGGCGCGCCGATCGTGGTCGCGGCCAGCGAGGGGGTCGCGGTCCTCGGTCCTCCGATCCTCGCCGCGGCGGTGGTGCGCGCGCTCGCCACGCAACTGTGTCTGGCGAGCCCGCCCTCCGCGCTGCGCGTCGTCGGCACGCCCGGTGATGACGTGTGGATCGAGCGGATGCCGCATCATGGCTCACGGGGTGGCACGACGCTCGCCGTGCTCGGGCCGGATGACCCCGTCCCGGCCGACGCCGACCTGGTGATTCAGCGAGCGCTCACGCCGCACGGGGCGCCGCGTTGCACGGCTCTCCTGACGGTCGCCTCTCCCGATCATGGGCGACTGGACTACGTGGGCGAGGTCGTCGATGTGCGGCCGGAGGCGTTGGCGGCCGCTCAAGCCGCGCAGATCGGCGACGCACTGGCCGAGCGATGGGCGGTGGAGGCGACGACGGCGCGCGACGGCCCGGCGCCGATCGCGCTGGCGGACCTGCTGGCGGATTCGACGCCCACGACGGCGGGACTCGAGGCGGTGATCGGCGTACAGGCGGGCAGACCGTTCTGTGTCGATCTGCTCGCCGACGGGCCCCACGCGGTCGTGGCCGGGGTGACGGGATCGGGCAAGAGCGAGCTGCTCATCACGTGGGTGCTCTCGATGTGCGCGACACGCACGATCGGCGAGGTGACCTTCCTCCTCGCCGATTTCAAAGGCGGGACGGCGTTCGACGCACTGGCCGGCCTGCCGCACGTCACGGGTGTGATCACCGACCTCGACGGCTCCGGTGCCAGGCGGGCCATCGAGAGTCTTCGAGCGGAAGTACGGTGGCGGGAGACGGAGCTGGCACGCTCCGGCGCTCGTGACGTCTCCGATGATCGCGTCGGACTGCCGCGGCTGGTGATCGTCGTCGACGAGTTCGCTGCGCTCGTGGACGCACACCCCGAGCTGCAGGCGGTCTTCACCGACGTGGCGGCGCGCGGGCGCGCTCTCGGCATGCACCTCATCCTCGGCACCCAGCGCGTCGCCGGCGTGATCCGCGACGCGCTCCTCACGAACTGCCCGCTGCGGCTGAGTCTGCGGGTCACCGACGCCGCCGACAGTCGGGCGGTCGTCGGGACGGATCAGGCCGCAGCTCTGCCGGGCAGCGCAGAGGGTCGTGGTCTCGCTCTCGTCCGCCGGGCCTCCGACGCGGCCCCGCACCCGATCCGCATTGCGCTGAGCACCGCGGAAGACATCGACGGGGTCGGCGAAGCCGCGGGTCCGCGGCCGCGGCGCCCCTGGCTCCCCGACCTGCCGGACCGGATCGGCCTCGACGAGCTGCGCGGGCACGGCGAGAGTGGTCTCGTCGTACTGGGCCTCATCGATGAGCCCGACAGGCAGCGTCAGCGCCCGGCGAAGCTCACCGAGGTCGGGCGCGGGCTCCTCGTCGTCGGCGCCCGGGGGAGCGGCAAGAGCGCTGTGCTGCAGACGATTGCAGCGCAGTGCGAGGCTGTCTGGCTGCCGAGCGATCCGGAGAGGGCATGGGATGCCGTGTCCCACCTGCGCGAGGGTCGCGGCATCCCCGAAGTCCTCCTCATCGACGACATCGACGCTCTCGCTGCGCGCTTTCCGCACGAGTACGGGCGGACGGTCCTCGAGCGGGTGGAGGAGGTGGTGCGGGCTTCGGGCTCTCGCGGCACGTCGATCGTCGTCACCGCGCAGCGCCCGTCTCCGGCGACCGCGCGCGTCACCGACCTGCTCACGCACCGCGCAATCCTCGGCTTGCCGACCCGCGCCGACCACATCGCGGCGGGCGGCGATCCGTCGCACTTCACGTCGCGCACTCCGCCCGGCCGCGGACGACTCGACGGGCAGGCGATCCAGTTCGCGCTCGTGCCTTCGGCGCCGGTGGCATCGAGCCCGCACCGCGTGCCGCCGGCCGAGCAGGCTCCTGCGTGGCATCCGTCGATGCCGGTCACCGGATACGTCGGCCGACGCTCTGCGGCCACCAGGGCCGTGCTCGAGGCGTGGCGGGGCGGAGGTGCTCGCATCGTGCCGCTAGCGGATGCTGCGGCCACCCTGTCAGTCATCGAGGGCGGGCCCGTGGCTGCCCCGACGGTCGTGGCCGGCGACCCCGACGAGTGGCAGCGGCACTGGAGCGTGTTCGCGGTGGTGCGCGGCGAACACGACCTCGTGATCGATGCGACCTGCGCGCCGGAGTACCGCATCCTCACCGGCGAGCGCGAACTGCCGCCCTACTGCGCACCGGGTCGATCGCGTGCCTGGCTGCGACGGGCGGACGGACCGTCCGAACGCATCATCCTTCCGGACGGCTCGGCGGCAGCCGTTCTTGACCTCGTGTGACCGCGCCCCTTACCTTCGGCAGATGGCAACCACTCCGATCGACCTCACCCGACCCGACGGAAAAGGTCTCGCAGCCGGCACCCTGGGGCTGTGGGGCTCCACCGTGATCGGTCTCGCATCGACCGCACCCGTCTATTCGCTCGTTGCGACCCTCGGATTCGTGGTGCTCGCCGTCGGCGCCCAAGCACCCATCGCCTTCGTGCTCGCGTTCATTCCGATGATCTTCATCGCGTTCGCCTACCGGGAGCTGAACAACGAGGTCCCCGACTGCGGCACCACGTTCACGTGGGGCACCAAGGCGTTCGGGCCGTGGGTGGGGTGGATGGGCGGATGGGGTGTCGCCGTGGCGGGGATGGTCGTCCTCGCCAACCTCGCGCAGATCGCGGCCATCTACTTCTGGTCGCTGTTCGGCGACGGGACGCTCGCCGAGAACGTCCCGCTCGTCACGGCGACAGGCGTCGTGTTCATCGCCGCCATGACCTACGTGAGCTGGCGCGGAGTGGAGATCGGCGAGCGCATCCAGAACATCCTGCTCACCATCCAGTACGCGGCGCTGGCGATCTTCGTCGTGGCGGCACTGTGGCAGTTCTTCGCGGGCACCGCCCCGGACCCCACACCGTTCGACTGGAACTGGTTCAACCCGCTCGCGTTCACCGACTGGCACGCCTTCACCGAAGCCGTCCTGTTGGCGATCTTCATCTACTGGGGGTGGGACACCTGTCTGGCCCTGAACGAGGAGACCAAGGACCCCAAGCGCATCCCGGGCCGCGCCGCGCTCCTGACGACGGTCATCCTGCTGGTGACCTACGTCGGCGTCACCGTTGCGGCGATGATGTACGCCGGCCTCGGCGAGACCGGCACCGGGCTCGGCAACGAGGCGAACGCCGACGACTTCTTCCTCGCCATCAAGGACGGGCTGCTCGGTCCCTTCGGCTGGGTGCTCGTCGTCTCGGTGATGATCTCGGCGATCTCCTCTACCCAGACGACGATCCTGCCCACGGCCCGGGGCACTCTCGCGATGGCCGCCTACAAAGCCCTGCCCCGCAGGTTCGCCACCGTGCACCCCACGTACAAGACGCCGTCGTTCTCGACATTGGTCATGGGCGGCGTCGCGATCGTCTATTACGTCGGCATGACGCTGATCAGCGACAACATCCTGCAGGACTCGATCCTGTCGCTCGGTCTCGCGATCGCGTTCTACTACGCCCTGACGGGCTACGCCTGCGTCTGGTACTACCGACGCCAGCTGTTCACATCGGCGCGAAACTTCTTCTACAAGGGACTTCTGCCGCTCCTCGGCGCGCTCATGCTGACGTTCGCATTCGTGCAGTCGGCGATCGACATGTTCGACGTCGACTACGGCTACACGGTGCTGTTCGGCATCGGCGGCACTTTCGTACTCGGTATCGGCTCGCTCGCGTTCGGCATCGTGCTGATGCTCATCTGGTTCATGTTCCCCCGCTCGAAGAAGTTCTTCCGGGGGGAGAGCCTGAATCGCGACACCGAAGTGCTCGTGCCCGACGACGCATCCGAGTACACCCGCTCGATCGACGGCGGCATCTGAGGCCAACGAGCCGCCGCGTCGGCATCCCACGGCGGGGTGCCGACGCGTGGCGGGCGGGCGGTCAGGACAGAACGTCCTCGATGGGTGTCGCGATCAGCCCGTGCGCGGCCGCCACCCCGCGGTTGACGACTTCACCGGCGGTCGTGTTCAGCCCGAGCGCGAGCGCGGCATCCGCCCGCAACGCGTCTTTCCACCCGCGCCGGGCGATCTGACGGACGTAGGGCAGAGTCGCGTTCACCAGAGCGGAGGTCGACGTGTTCGGCACCGCACCGGGCATGTTCGCCACGCAGTAGAACACCGTGTCGTGCACCGCGAAGGTGGGGTCGGCGTGGGTCGTGGGGTGTGTGTCTTCGAAGCATCCGCCCTGGTCGACGGCGATGTCCACGAGGACGCTTCCCGGGCGCATGCGCGCCACCATGTCGTTCGTGACGAGCTTCGGCGCCCTCGCGCCGGGGATGAGCACCGACCCGATGACGAGGTCGGAGTTCACGACGGCGCGGTCGAGATCGAGCGGGTTGGATGCCGCGGTCTTCACCCGCCCCTGGAAGTGATCGTCGAGGTACCGCAGGCGCTGGATGTTCGTGTCGAACACCGTGACGTCGGCGCCCAGCCCGACCGCGATGACCGCCGCGTTCGCTCCCGCGACACCGCCGCCGATGACGGTGACCGTCGCCGGTCGCGTTCCCGGAACGCCCGACATGAGAAGGCCCAGCCCGCCCGCCGAGCGCATCAGCGTCGCCGCTCCCACCGTCGGGGCCAGGCGTCCCGCGACCTCGCTCATGGGGGCCAGCAGCGGGAGGCCACCGCCCGCCACCTGCACGGTCTCGTAGGCGATCGCAGTCACCCGCTCGCCGAGGAGCCGGTCGGTGAGCGGGCGATCGGCGGCGAGGTGCAGGTAGGTGAACAGCACGAGGTCGTCGCGGAAGTAGTCGTACTCGCCGGCGACCGGCTCCTTCACCTTCAGCAGCAGGTCCGCGTGCTCCCAGACGTCGGCCGCATCGTCGAGCAGGGTGGCGCCCGCTGCGGCGTACTCGGCGTCGGGCATCGACGAGCCGGCACCGGCGCCGCGCTGCACGACCACATCATGGCCTGCGAGGGTCAGGTCGTGCACGCCGGCGGGCGTCAGGGCGACCCGGTACTCGTTGTTCTTCACCTCGGAGGGGACGGAGATCTTCACCGGACTTCCTTTCCGCTCCTCGTGGGAGCGTCTCAGAACGCGGGACGGATGGCCCCGACGATTGTGTCGCCGCCACGGACGGTCAGGGGGAGCGCGCTGAGGGCTGTGGCGACGTCCGAGGGCGCGAGCGCGCCCGCCCGCTCGAGCAGCCGCAGCGCGACGGCGGTGACCGCTCGTCCGGCGCCGTCGAGCATCTTGACGGCGACGGTCGTGCCGTCGGGGGCGGTCATCACCATGATCCCCTCCGCGCCGAACTTCGCGAAGACGCCCAGACGTTCGATGACGATCGTGTCCGGTGTGCCGGGGCCTGCGATCGTCCACGGGTGCTCGCGCACGGCGCGCACCAGGGTTCCCGCGCTGCGGTGCAACGCGAACGGCGATCGCTCCGACGCGGTGCCGACGCGGTGGATCGCCCGGGCGAGGCCCGAGAGGCTCATCGCGTAGATCGGCGCGCCGCATCCGTCGATCGCCACCGTGGAGGAGCGCTCGCCGACGAGGCGCTCGACCACCTCGCGGATATGCGACTGCAGCGGATGCCCGGGGTCGAGGTATCCGTCGGTGTCCCACTGGTTCGTGACGCACGTCAGAAGCATGGCTGCGTGCTTGCCCGAACACGTCATGCGGATGCGGGCCGGCTGCGCGAGGTCCCGCACCATGTCGTCGCGCGTCGGCTGGTCGCCCGGCCACGCGGCAGGGCACGCCAACGCGTCTTCGCTGAGCCCGGCGCTCTCCAGGATGTCCCGCACCACGGCGACGTGGCGATCAGTGCCGGAGTGGCTGGCCGTGGCCAGACCCAGTCGCTCGTCCGCGAGCGGTGCTCCCGCTGTCAAGCAGCCCAGGGCCTGCAGCGGCTTCATGCTGGAGCGCGGGAGGATCGGCGTGCCGACATCGCCCATCTCGGCTGCGACGGTGCCGTCCGGCGCGAGGACGACGGCGCTCCCGGCATGCCGCGACTCGACGAAGCCGCTCCGTTCGACCACGGCGAGTTCGACGGCATCAGCGACGGCGAAGGTCTGTGGCACCCGCTCAGCCTAGCGCCGGGCATCCCCGCGGCCGGGTGCCCATGCCACACTGAGGGCATGTCAGGAGAGCACAGATACGCCCTGCGCACGACGTGGACGGGTGACCGCGGCACCGGCACCACCGGGTACCGCGACTACGACCGGTCAGTGACGATCGAGGTCGACGGCAAGCCGCAGCTGCTCGCCTCTGCGGACAGGCCGTTCCGGGGCGACCCCGCCCGCTGGAATCCCGAGGACCTCCTGCTCGCCTCCCTCAGCGAATGCCATCTGCTCTCCTACCTCTACGCCTGCGTGAAGACCGGCGTCGTGGTGGTCGCCTACGAAGACGAGGCATCCGCGGTCATGCAGGAAGACGGTCACGGCGGAGGCGCCTTCACAGAGGTCATGCTCCGCCCGCGGGTGACGATCGCAGAGGAATCGATGACGGATGCCGCGACCGCTGCCCATGCGGAGGCGAACGCGTTGTGCTTCATCGCAAACTCGGTGAACTTCCCCGTGCGCCACGAGCCGACGATACTCGTCGCGTCGTCGGCGAACTGACCCCGGGGCGCGCGAGTCAGAGCCGTTCGTGCGGCAGCACCTGCTTGATGCGTTCGATCGGCGTCGCCGCGGGGACTTCGTTGTAGGCGTTGGCGAGCTCTTGGCCCGACAGTCGGTGGATCGCCGCCATGATGTCGTCCGTGGCCAGGCGGCGCGCCTTACCCGATTCGGCCGCGCCGTGGTGCGCCAGGTGGAGCGGCTCGCCGAACCGCACCGTGATGCGCTTGTTCATCGCGGGCCGCTTCGCGCCGACCGGCATCACCTCGTCGGTGCCGATGAGGCCGACGGGCACGACCGGGGCGCCGGTCTGGAGGGCGAGGAACGCGACGCCCGTACGGCCCTTGTACAGGCGCCCGTCGAGCGACCGCGTGCCTTCCGGGTAGAGCGCGACCGTCTTGCCGTCGGCGAGCAGCTGACGCTGCTGCTCGAGAGCGTCCAACGCGGCCTGACCCGCGCCACGCTTCACGGGGATCGCTCCGATCGCGGTGAAGAATTCACGCGATACCCACCCCGAAGCACCCTTGCCGTCGAAGTAGCTCGACTTGGCGAGGAAGTGCACGGGCCGGGGCGCAGCCACCGGGATCGCGATCGAGTCGATGAAGGAGAGATGGTTGCTCGCGAAGATGACGGGTCCCGTCTTGGGAACCAGCGAGGTGCCTTCGACGCGCGGTCGGTAGATCACCCGTGCGAGCGGGCGGATGATGAAGCGTCCGAGAAAGTAGGTCGCGCCCATGCGCGTCGCGGGCGTCGCAGGGGACGCGGCATCAGCCGATTCCGCCGGGGAGTCGTGACCGTTCTCGGGCACGGGCGTCTCCTCGGATGTCACCCGTCGAGGGTACTCCCGTTTCCATTCCGTCATCGGCATGGTCCGTTCCCAGCCAGGTCAGAGGAAGGATGAGGGAGGATGGAGGTCCTTTCCCCCATCTTTCTCGAGGTTTCATCGTGCGCTTCCGCCCGCTTGCCACCCTGTCCGTCGCCGCCGCCGCGGTGCTTCTGCTCGCCGGCTGCTCCGGATCGTCGTCTCCCGACGCGAGCGCCAGTCCGAGCGGTTCGGCCGCCGATCTCTGCTCGACGGCGGCGCCTTCCGGCGCGGCATCCGATGCGGTCTCCGTCACCGGCGACTTCGGTACGGAGTCGACCGCGACGTTCACGTCGCCCATCGACGTCACCGAGTTGCAGCGCACGGTCGTGACCGAAGGCGAGGGCGACCCCGTGGCCTCCGGCGAGCTCATCTCCTACGCATTGACGGCGTTCAGCGCCGACACGGGGGAGAAGCTCGGCTCGATCGGATACACGCCCGGCGAGGTGCTGCCCGCTCAGATCTCGCCCGACAACCCGCTCGGGCAGATCATCGGCTGTGCGACGCCCGGCACGCGGATCGTCGCGACCTTCCCCGCATCGGAAGACACCTCCAGCGAGGTCTACATCGTCGACCTCCTCGCGACCGTGCCCAACGCGGCATGGGGCGACCCCCAGCCGGCGGTGGCCGGCCTCCCCACGGTGACGCTCGACGACACCGGGGCGCCGACCATCGAGATCCCCGAGGGTGACGCCCCCGCCGAGTTGCAGCTCGCCGACCTGAAGAAGGGCGACGGCGAGGTCGTCGCATCCGGCGACACCGTTCTCGTGCAGTACACGGGCGTCCTGTGGAGTGACGGCAGCGTCTTCGACTCCAGCTGGCAGAACGGCGCTCCGGCATCGTTCCAGACCACCGGAGTCGTGCCCGGCTTCCAGCAGGCGCTCGAGGGTCAGACCGTCGGATCGCAGGTTCTGGCCGTCATCCCGCCCGCGCTCGGCTACGGCGACGCCGACAGCGGCAAGATCCCCGGCGGATCGACGCTCGTCTTCGTGGTCGACATCCTCGGCGTCCAGCACGCCGCCGCTGCCGCTCAGTAGCGCAGGCTCTGCGCGCGGGCGACGACCTCAGTGAGACCCCCGTGCCGCGTCGAGATCTGCCCGCTCAGGGCAGGTCTCGACGCGGCAGGGGG
>NZ_JBHZIE010000004.1:0-354301 GCF_042747925.1 Microbacterium songi | reverse complement strand
CGGAAACAGAGCAGAAACCCCGGCGGTCCGCCCGCTTCGCCCTCACCACTCCCCCCCCCCTCCCCCCCCCCCCCCCCCGGCAGGGGGTTTCGTCCGTCACGGCATGATCGCGCGACGTGCGGCAGGGCGACGCGCCGCACCCCGCCGATAGGCTGACGGGATGCGGCGCGTCATCGTTCTCGGGTCCACGGGGTCCATCGGCATACAGGCGCTCGACGTCATCCGCGCGAATCCGCGACGCTTCGAGGTGGTCGGGCTCTCGGCCGGGACGCGGCGCGAAGAGATGCTCGCCCAAGCCGAGGCCTTCCATGTCGAGCACACCGCCCTCGGCGCCGTCGAGGCGGAACAACTCGTCCGCGACGTCGAAGCGGACGTCGTGCTCAACGGCATCACGGGGTCGGTCGGCCTCGGGCCCACTCTGGCCGCTCTCGAGACCGGCCGCACCCTCGCGCTGGCCAACAAGGAGTCCCTGATCGTGGGGGGCGACCTCGTGCGCGGCGTCGCTCGGCCCGGTCAGATCGTGCCGGTCGACTCCGAGCATTCCGCGATCGCTCAGGCTCTGCGTTCCGGGGAGCGCTCCGAAGTCCGGCGACTCGTGCTGACAGCATCCGGCGGTCCTTTCCGAGGACGATCCCGCGCATCTCTCGAGGACGTCACGCCGGCGGAGGCTCTCGCCCACCCGACCTGGGACATGGGCCGCATGGTGACCACGAACTCGGCCACTCTCATCAACAAGGGCCTCGAGGTCATCGAGGCGCACCTCCTGTTCGACGTCGACTACGACGACATCGACGTCGTCGTCCACCCCCAGTCGATCGTCCATTCCATGGTCGAGTTCGTCGACGGCTCGACCCTTGCCCAGGCATCGCCCCCCGACATGCGCCTGCCGATCTCGCTGGGGCTGGACTGGCCGAATCGGGTCGGCGGAGTGGGGCGGCCGCTGGATTGGACCGTCGCATCCTCCTGGACGTTCGAGCCGCTCGACGACAGCGCCTTTCCCGCGGTCTCGATCGCGAAGCGGGCGGGCCGAGCGGGCGGCACCTACCCCGCGGTGCTGAACGCGGCCAACGAGCAGGCCGTCGACGCCTTCCATGAAGGCCGACTGTCCTTCACCGGGATCGTCGACACCGTCTCCCGAGTGCTGGACAGCCACGAGGCTCCCGAGTCCCTCACCCGCGAGTCGCTGGCCGAGGCCGAAGCGTGGGCCCGCCGCACAGCCGACACGGCGATAGCCGCGTCTTGAGGGGGGCGTGCCGGCACGGCACGTGTCCGCGGGCGCAACCATACGCAGGAACGGTGGTGCGGGTGAGGCGGATGTCACCTCGCGACGCGACTCCAGCCCCGCGATTCCTGCGAATGATCGAAGGCGCGGTCACCCGGGACCTCGCGCCGCGTCGGCCCGTGCTCAGTCGATCGGGCGCTCCGGGTCGGACGCGATGACGCGGTCATCCGGATACGGCACCGCCCAATGCGGCTCCGGGACGGGCCAGCCCGCAGCCCGCAGCGCGCGCCGGGCGAGCTCCCTCGCCGAGTAGGGCGTGCGCACACCGCGGATGTCGCGGTAGTCCTGGTGTCCGGGGCCCGCCCACAGGATCGCATCGCCCTCGCCGACGAGCGCCACCGCTTCGACGATCGCGCGCTCCGGGGGGGAGAACTCGAGGATCTCGGCATCCGGTCGCGCGATCCTCGCACCTTCGATGAGGGTCGCGCGGATGGAATCCGGATCTTCATGTCGAGGGTGGTGGTCGGTGATCACGAGGATGTCGCTGCCCTCAACTCCCGTGCGTCCCATGTCGTGCCGCTTGGTCGCATCACGGTCGCCGTCGGCGCCGAACAGCATGACGACCTTGCCCGGCGTGACCCGCCGGACGGCGGCGAGGGTCTTCTCGAAGGCGTCGGGGGAGTGCCCGAAGTCGACGAACACGGCCGGTCCGCGCTCTCCCGAGACCAGCTGCGTGCGGCCGGGCAGGTAGGCGTCGATACGGCCGCCGTCCAGGGCCGCCGTCAGCGCGTCCCAGCCGTAACCGCCCTCGAGCAGCATCACGATCGCGAGCCCGGCGTTGGCCGCCATGTGGCGCCCGATCACCGGCACGACGGTCCGCAGTGACCGAGCGTCGGGGCCGCTCAGCGTGAACTCGGTGCCGTCTTGACGTTCGTCGAGGATCTCGACCGTCCAGTCGGCGGATGCTGCGGCATCCGGGTCTGCGGCGATCGCCGGTGTGCCCACCGTGACGAACGGCACCTCGCACCGGGCCACGACCTCCGCGCTCGGCGCGGAGTCGAGCGAGATCACGGCGCGGCGTGCCCGGTCTGCGCGGAACAGCGGCAGCTTCGCCTCGAAGTACTCCCTCATGTCGGCGTAGTCGTCGAGGTGATCGTGGGTGAGGTTCGTGAACCCGGCGACGTCGAACACGATGCCGTCGACACGGCGACGGGAGAGCGCCTGCGCACTGACCTCGACAGCCACGGCCTCGACTCCGCGCTCGCGCATGAGCGCAAGGAGGGCGTGCATCTCGGAAGCCTCGGGGGTGGTCAGCCTCGAGACGATGACGTCACCCGCGATGTGTCGTTCAGCGGTGGAGGAGAGGCCCGAGATCACGCCCAGCTGACCGAGGATGCCCTCGAGGAGGTGGGAGACGCTGGTCTTGCCGTTCGTACCGGTCGTTCCGAACAGCAGCGGGAGGTCATCGTCCTGGCCCGTGCCGTAGACCCACGCCGAGAGGTCGCCGAGTGCTCCGCGCGGGTCGTCGACGACCAGCACGGGAAGCCCTGACTCCGACGCGATGTCCGCGCCCCCGGCATCCGTGACGATGGCGACGGCACCCTTCGCGGCGGCCGCCGAGGCGAACTCCGCGCCATGGCGGTTCACGCCGCGGATCGCGACGAATGCCTCGCCGGGGCGCAGATCGGCCGTCGCCAGCGTGATGCCGGTCACGATGATGCCGTCCGTCTCACCCCGGACCTCGCGGGCGAACCGGCTCGCGAGTTCGGTGAGCGAGCGCTCCGGCGGATTCTCCGGTCGGAGGACGGGCGGGAGGTTCGTGGGTGCGTCAGCAGTCGACATGGCGCGTCCATCCTCTCATCGAGCGACCACGCTCGTGAGGTGCCGCGACCACCGGGCGGTGTCGGTGCGGCGAACGGCCGCGACACGCCGTGTGCCTCGCGGGGCAGACGGCGTGTCGCGACCGCTCGTGCGCGTCAGGCGTCAACGGGTGACGGTGCGGACGGGCGGCCGAGCGGCCTCAGGGACGGCGGCGGCGCAGCAGGCTCATCGCGACCGCGGCGAGGCCTGCCGCCAGCGCGCCGCCGGCGAGCCACCGCGCCACGGGGTCTGCCGTCGCGGCGCTGGATGCCGCGCCCGCGGTGTCGGTCGAGGTCTGCGCATGAGCATGGTCGCCGTCGGCCGTGGCATCCGTCGTCCCGTGCTCGTCTCCTTCGGCGACGACATCGCCGACCGCCACGGCCGGCGCCGGGTTCTCGACGCTCTCGTCATCGGCACCCTCCGCGGGGATCTCGGTCCAGGCGGTGGAGCCCTCGACGCATTCCTGAGTGAGGGGGAAGGCGACCGTGCTGCCGGCGGTGGACTCGTCGAACAGGACGTCCATCGAGACGGTCGCCTTGATGCCGGACTCGATCGGCTGGTCGCTCGAGAACGTCACCCGGGTCGGGACGCCGTCGCTGCCGACGTCGCGCGAGATGGTCCACCCGCCCTGAGCGACCGGCGTGACATTGCCCACGCCCTCCGGGATGTCGAAGACGAGCGCGCGCGTCGGAGAGTCGTCGCAGCCATGACTGAACGAGAAGGTGAGCGAGGAGGTCGCTCCTGCTGCCGCCTCCTCGGGGGTCACGTGCACGTGAGCCGATGCGGCGAGCGGGACCGCGATCGCGAGCAGAGCGCCGGCGGTGATGCCCGTCACGAGGCGAGCACGCGCGCGGCGCCGGTGTGCGGTGAGGGGTGAGATGGACGGTGTGGTGTGCATGGAGTTTTCGCTTTCGGTGTGAGCGCGGTCGATGGACCGTGCCGAGAAGATGTCGATGATGAGCGGATGCCGCGGCCCGCGCGGCTCCGCGTGCGTCGTCTGCGCCGGACGGAGGGCTGCCTCGTCCGGGACGTCGACGGCGCGCAGACGAGCGCGGCGCACGCGCCACGTCGACCCTGCGCAGGGCGCGGGGCGCCCCGCGCGGACGACGGGATGCCTGGCGTCGCCGTGCGCGGCAGTGATGCGGGACGCGCCGTCAGCGCGCGCGAACCCGGGACGCGCCGTCAGCGCGCGCGAACCGTGGCGGCGGACCCCGCCGGGAGACGTCGGAGCGGTACGTCGAGGCGGGCAGTGCGATGACGCGCACCACAGGACGAGCGGACTCGGGCTCCGGGCGGGGCATCGGCGCGGAGGAGAGACGGTCGAGCATCCGACGAACGCCGCCCGCGACGGCGCGGATGACACGCTCGGCGCGGAGGATCAGCGCTGCCGTGACGATGCCGGCGAGCAGGTGGGCGCCGATCATGCCGACGTCCCCGCCCGAGGACGCGACCGTCGCCTCAGCGAGCATCGTCGACATGTCGTGCGCGTGGCCCGCAGACGGGCTCGCGGCGGAAGGAGCGACATCGCCGACGACGGCGAAGGCGACGTGGAAGAGCACCTGGCTCGTCGCGACGGCCAGCGCCGTGCGCACCGTCGAGAGCCGCCGGCCGACGAGCGCCACGGAGATCGGCGACGCGAGCACCGCGAGAGCCAGCACGAAGGCCGGAGCAGGAGCCCCGCCGCCTCCGAGAGTGTGGGCGACCGCGGCGATGACCGTGGCCGCCGACGCGACAGCGGTGCCCCGAAGGGCACGGAGCTGACGCGGCGACATGGGGGACCTTCCGGGATCGGTCTGGTTTCATTCGTACCAGAGCGTCGGGTCTCCCGGCGCACGGCCAACCCTAAGCCGCGCGCCGGTAGCGTGTGCGTGTGACCGTCGTCGCTTTCGTCATCGGACTGCTCCTCATGATCGTGGGGCTCGCTGTGTCGATCGCGCTGCACGAGATCGGCCACCTCGTCCCCGCCAAAAGATTCGGCGTGCACGTCGGTCAGTACATGATCGGCTTCGGACCGACCCTCTGGTCTCGGCGATACGGCGAGACCCAGTACGGTTTCAAGGCCATCCCGCTGGGTGGGTACATCTCGATGTCGGGCATGTACCCGCCGTCTCCGAAAGAACGCGCCGCTGCCGCGGAGGGCCGGCTCGAGGGTCGTGCGGGGGGCGGCTTCTTCGCCACCCTCGTGCAGGATGCCCGGGTCGCGAACGACGAGACCCTCCTCGCCGGGGAAGAGCGGGTCTTCTACAAGCTTCCCGTGTACAAGCGCATCATCATCATGCTCGGCGGGCCGTTCATGAACCTGTTGCTCGCGATCCTGCTCTTCACGATCGTGTTCAGCGGCATCGGCATCCAGCAGGCGACGACCACCGTCGCGAGCGTGAGTGAATGCGTCATCTCGGCTGCCGAGGACCGCACGGACTGCTCCTCGTCCGACCCCGTCGCCCCCGCCGCGGCGGCCGGGATCCGTCCCGGCGACGTCATCGAGTCGATCGACGGAACGCCGGTGGCGACGTTCGCCGAGGCATCCGCCATCATCCGCGTCTCACCTGCGACGCAGCTCGACGTCGTGGTCACCCGTGACGGACAGGCGCTCACCCTGCAGGTGACTCCCCTGGAGAACACGGTGGCGGTGACGGATGCCTCGGGCAACGCGGTCCTCGACGCCGAGGGCGATCCTCAGACGCAGGAGGTCGGCTTCATCGGGATCCGTCCGCAATCCGCTCTGACACCGCAGCCGATCTGGGCAGGACCCGAGGCCGCTCTGCAGAACGTCGGCGCTGTCGCCGGAATCATCTGGCAGCTGCCCGTCAAGGTGTACGACACCGCCGTGACCCTGTTCACGGGCGGAGAGCGCGACCCCAACGGCCCCCTGAGTGTCGTCGGGGCCGGAGTCATCGCGGGCGAGGTCGCGGCGTCGGACGCTCCGATCCTGAACCGCGTCTCAGGCTTCCTCGGTCTGCTCGCATCGCTGAATATCGCCCTGTTCGTGTTCAACCTGGTCCCACTGCTGCCGTTGGACGGCGGTCACGTCGTCGTGGCGCTGTGGGACGGTCTCAAGCGCGCGTGGTCGAAGATCTTCCGTCGCGGAGCCCCCCAGCCCGTCGACGCGACCAAGCTGGTGCCGGTCACGTTCGTCGTCGTGATCCTGCTGGTCGGGATGGGCGCGATCCTCATCCTCGCCGACCTGATCAACCCGGTCTCGATCATCCAGTAGCCGGCGGCCGGGTGCGCGTCGGGTCAGGCGTCGACCGGCGTGAGCGCGTGCGTGACGAGTCGCTCGAGGGTCGCCATCCCGTCGCGGGACAGGATCGACTCGAGGTGACCCTGGATGGAGGCGAACCCCGGTCCGCGCAGCGCGTACACGTCGCCCGTCTCGGGGTCTGCGGCCAGTTGCGCCGCACCGATCGACGTCGCGCCCGGGGCGACCCGAGCGGTGAAGGTGTTGTAGAAGCCGACGGATGCGGCGGTCCCGAAGACGTCGACGGTCTTCTGCAGCCCCTGGTGGGGTGCGGCCAGCGGTGCGAGGTCGATGCCGAGCGAGTCCGCCAGGATCTGGTGGCTGAGGCACACCGCGAGCAGCGGTCGCCCCGAGTCCCGCCGTCGGGCCACCACTTCACGCATGCGGATCATCCGCGCGTTCTCCGGATCGCGGGGGTCTCCGGGACCGGGGCCGGAGACGACGAGCTCCGCGGCATCCACTCGCTCATCGGTGACCTCGTCCCAGGGCACGATCGCGACCTCGAGACCGAGGTGGCGCAACTGATGGGCCAGCATCGTCGTGAATCGGTCCTCGGCGTCGACCACCAATGCCGACCGTCCCGTGAGGGCTCCGTCGGGCGCCGCGTCCTGGGGGTTCAGCCAGAACGCCGCGAGACGCGCATTGCGCGACTGCAGCAGCGCGGCGATCTCGGGGTCGTCGGCCAGCCGGGTGCGCGGAACGACCGGCGCATCAGGGTCGACCTCATCGGCCGCCTCCGCCGCGGCGTCGCGGGCCACGGCGCCGATGGCGCCCAGCACGCCGGCGGCCTTCCCGTGCGTCTCGGCGACCTCGCCGTAGGGGTCGGAATGACGCACCAGGGTTGCGCCGACCGGCACGCGCAGCATCCCGTCCACCAGGTAGGCGGTGCGGATGAGGATGGGGGCGTCGAGATCGTGGCCGGTCCCGTCGGGGCTGGGGGTGAAGAGCGCAGCCACGCCGGAGTAGTACCCCCGAGGTCGCGTCTCGTGACGCGCGATCACCGTGCATGCGTTCTGCATCGGCGAACCGGTGACGGTGGGTGCGAACATCGTCTCGCGCAGGATGTCGCGGGGATCGAGGGTGCTCCGGCCGCGCAGCATGTACTCGGTGTGCGTCAGCCGCGACATCTCTTTGAGGTGCGGACCGGTGATGCGCCCGCCGTCGGAGCAGACGGCGCTCATCATCTTGAGCTCCTCGTCCACGACCATGAAGAGCTCCTCGGTCTCTTTCGTCGACTCGAGGAACTCGGTGAGCGTCTCGGCCGTCGCGCCCCCGGCGGGATGGCGGAAGGTGCCCGAGATCGGGTTCATCGTCACCGTGCTGTAGCCGGGCTCCGCCGGAGCCCCGGTGCGGGCGCTCACGTGCGCCTCCGGGCTCGCTCCGACGGCGATGTGGCCGGGGGTGACGACCGCGAACGTCCAGTAGGCGCCCTTCTCCTGAGCGAGGAGCGCGCGGAACCAGGTGAGGGCGGCGGTCACGGCATCCGTATCGACTCGCGCCGTGAAATCCCGCCTGATCACGAAATTGGCGCCTTCGCCGCGTCCGATCTCCTCCGCGATCACGCGCCGCACGATCTCGGCGTAATCCTCGTCCGCGATGTCGAACCCCGCGTCCGCGAGCGGAACAGGAGCGGTCGGCAGCTGGGCGAGCGCGTCGGCGCGGCTGATGCTGTCGTGCTGAGTGACGACGAGACAGCGGAGCGGCGCACCATCATCGTGGCATTCGAAGCCGCGCTCGCGTACCTGTCGGAACGGGACCAGGGCGAGCACCTCGCGGCGCTCGCCCGCAGCATCGGTCAGCGGAATGTCCGCCAGCAGGTCGACATCGACCACGTCGCCCGTGAGCAGCTCGACCGTGGTGTCGTCACGCGCGATCAGCGCGAAGGGGATCCGGCCGGCCGTCAGGGCCGCGAGAGTGAGGGGAGTGTGCCCGGTCATCGTCGATCTTTCGTCGTGGGGGCGGTCACCTACGAAAAAACCGCCCGGAGGCGGTGTGTGGTCGCGCGAACACCCACCGCCTACGCGGTGGGCCACCAGGAGATGCTCGCGAACATGGGCCGAAACTATCACAACGCCTCCGCGCCCGGCGGTACGGGCCGCACACAGGCCGTGCGGCGTAGGCTGGGGGATGTGCCAGCAGTGAATCTCGGGATGCCTAAGGTCCCCGAAGTCCTCGCCCCCCGTCGCAAGACCCGCCAGATCAAGGTCGGGAAGGTGCTCGTGGGCGGTGGTGCCCCCGTGAGCGTGCAGTCGATGTGCACGACGCCGACGACGAACATCAACGCCACGCTCCAGCAGATCGCCGAACTCACGGCGTCGGGCTGCGAGATCGTGCGCGTGGCCGTGCCCTCGCAGGACGATGCGGATGTGTTGCACATCATCGCGAAGAAGAGCCAGATCCCGGTCATCGCCGACATCCACTTCCAGCCGCGCTACATCTATCAGGCGATCGACGCCGGCTGTGCGGCGGTGCGTGTCAATCCGGGCAACATCCGCGAATTCGACGGCAATGTCGGCGAGATCGCCGCTGCCGCCAAGGCCGCCGGCGTGTCGCTGCGCATCGGGGTGAACGCAGGATCGCTCGACAAGCGCATCATGCAGAAGTACGGCAAGGCGACTCCCGAGGCCCTCGTGGAGAGCGCCGTGTGGGAGGCCGGGCTCTTCGAGGAGCACGACTTCCACGACTTCAAGATCTCGGTCAAGCACAACGACCCGATCATCATGGTGAAGGCCTACCGGCTGTTGTCCGAGCGGGGTGATTGGCCCCTCCACCTCGGTGTGACCGAGGCGGGTCCGGCATTCCAGGGCACCATCAAGTCGGCGACCGCCTTCGGGATCCTCCTGTCGGAGGGGATCGGGGACACGATCCGCGTGTCGCTGTCGGCTCCGCCCGCTGAAGAGGTCAAGGTCGGCCACCAGATCCTGCAGTCGCTGAATCTGCGCGAACGCAAGCTCGAGATCGTCTCGTGCCCCTCCTGCGGCCGTGCCCAGGTGGACGTCTACTCGCTCGCCGACAACGTGACCGAGGGACTGAAAGATATGACCGTGCCGCTGCGCGTCGCCGTCATGGGGTGTGTCGTCAACGGACCCGGCGAGGCGCGCGAGGCCGATCTGGGTGTGGCCTCCGGCAACGGCAAGGGGCAGATCTTCGTCAAGGGCCAGGTCATCAAGACCGTGCCCGAAGCGGAGATCGTCGCCACGCTGATCGAAGAGGCCAACCGTCTCGCTGCCGAGATGGGGCCCGACGCCGGCATCGGCACGGCTCAGGTCGTCACGGCCTGAGCGGCGGGCGGTCCGCCGTCAGTCGGTGACCGGATCGTCGTCGGTGCGCCACTCCGCGAGGAACTCGGCGATCGACTTCGCCGCCAGATCCTTGCGGACGCGGCCGAGCAGCTGATCCGCTTCGCTGAGCGATCCCGCGGAGAGGCGGAGGATCTCGCCGCCCGTCTCGCGACGCGTCACCACAAGGTCCGTCATCGACGGCCCGCTATCGGTGTCCTGCGTGATGAGACCGAGGGCGAAAGACGCCGCGGTGCGCATCGCGGAGCCGAGCGGACTCCCCGCCCGAGGGACGAGGGCGGCCTCGAGGTGCTCCGACGCCCGGTCGACAGCATCCTGGTCTCGGTTCGCGTCATGGTCCATGCCTCTCAGTATCCCGTGCGACCCTGCGGCGAGGGCCGCGACACCTCGGGTGCGGACCGTCCGTCTCCTCTAGACCCCACGGCCGCGCAGCTCATCCGTCATCGCCGACACGCGCTGCCGCAAAGCGTTCACGACGGCCGCCACGGCGGGTCGATCGAGCGACTCCGGTCGCAGCACCATCCAGTACGGCAGCCGCTCGGTGAGCTCCTGCGGCAGCAGCCGGACCAAGTCGGGGTGCCTGTCCGCCACGAAGCACGGGAGGAGTCCGATGCCCGCGCCGGCCCTGGTCGCCTCCACGTGCACGAAGACGTTCGTCGACGTCAGCGAATCCCGCATCGTCGGCACGAGGCGGCGGGGGGCGTCCAGATCGTCGACGAGCAGCATCGAGTCGATGAAGTACACGAGCGGATGCCGCGCCAGTTCATCGAGATCGGCGGGGGTGCCGTGCTCGACGAGGTAGTCGCGGGAGGCGTACATCCCCAGGCTGTACTCCGCCAACAGGAACACCTCCGCGCGGTGCACCTGCGGTCGCCCGACCACGATCTCGACATCGAGCCCGGAGCGCTGCTGCAATGCCCGACGGGTCACGGTGACCACCTCGACTTGGAGCAGGGGGTGGTCGCGCTGCAGGCCCGCCACGGCGGGCGCGGCGACGTACGCGCTGAAGCCATCGGTGGCCGACATGCGGACGACGCCGCTGAGAGCGGATGCCGCGTCCGGCGTCTGCAGCAGTGCCACGGCCGATTCGACGCCCTCGGCGGCGCGGACGGCCCGACGCCCGAGCTCGTTGAGCTCCCACCCGCCGACGGTGCGCGCGAGCACGCGGCCGCCGAGTGCGGCCTCGAGCGCTGCGATCCGTCTCGCCACGGTGGTGTGGTTGAGGCCGAGCGTGGCGGCGGCCGTCGTGAAGCGCCCGCCGCGCGCGACGGCGAGGAGAACCAGCAGGTCGTGTGGATCCGGTGTCATATCTGCAATTCTGCACAGCGCCTACGCTGAAATGGGCATTGCACGCACGTTGCAGTGCACGTTTACTCAGTTGAGTCAACGACGACCCACGAGGAGAAACATGACTGCCGAAGATTCACCCCGCACGCGCGATGCGCAGACGACCTCGACGGAGCGCTCCGGCCTGAAGCGGATCGTCGCCGCCTCGATGGTGGGCACCGTCGTGGAGTGGTACGAGTTCTTCCTCTACGCCACCGCCGCGAGTCTCGTCTTCGGAACGGTGTTCTTCCCCAGCGCCGGCAGTCAGCTCGACGGCATCATCGCCGCCTTCCTCACCTACGCCGTCGGATTCATCGCCCGTCCGCTCGGAGGCATCGTGTTCGGGCAGATCGGCGACCGCCTCGGGCGCAAGCACACGCTCCAGGTCACGATCATCATGATCGGCGTCGCGACGTTCCTCATCGGCTGCCTACCGGGCTTCGGCTCGATCGGCTATTGGGCACCCGCGCTGCTGGTAGTTCTGCGCTTCGTTCAGGGCTTCGCTCTGGGCGGGGAGTGGGGCGGCGCGGTGCTGCTCGTCGCCGAGCAGAGCCCGAACCGCTCGCGGGCGTTCTGGTCGAGCTGGCCGCAGGCGGCGGTGCCGGTCGGCAACCTGCTGGCCACGCTGGTGCTGCTGACCATGTCGACGATCCTCCCCGCCACGCAGTTCCTGGAGTGGGGCTGGCGCGTGGCGTTCTGGCTTTCGGCCGTGATCGTGCTCGTCGGGTACTACATCCGCAAGCACGTCAGCGAGGCACCCATCTTCCTCGAAGCCCGTGCGCAGGTCGAGGCCGAGAAGGCCGTCAGCTATGGCGTGTTCGAAGTGGTCCGCCGGTACCCGAAGGGCGTCCTGAAGGCCATGGGTCTGCGGTTCGCCGAGAACATCCTCTACTACATCATCGTGAGCTTCTCGATCGTATATCTCGTCACGGTCCACCAGTACGACACCAGTCAGCTGCTGCTGGCGCTGCTGATCGCGCACGCGGTCCACTTCGCCGTGATCCCGCAGGTCGGTCGTCTGTGCGACCGCATCGGACGCAAGCCCGTCTACTTCGCCGGCGCCGTTCTCGGTGCGACCTGGGCATTCTTCGCCTTCCCGATGTTCGACACGCTCAACCCCGCCTTGATCGTGCTCGCCGTCACGATCGGACTCTGCTTCCACGCCCTCATGTACGCCGGGCAGCCGGCCATCATGGCAGAGCTCTTCCCCACGCGGATGCGCTACTCGGGGGTCTCGCTGGGGTACCAGGTCACCTCGATCGTGGCGGGCTCGCTCGCCCCGATCATCGCCTCGGCTCTTCTGCAGCGCTATGGTTCGTGGGTGCCGATCGCCTTGTACATCGTGGGAGCGTGCATCGTGACACTTGTGGCGGTGATGACGCTGCGCGAGACCAAGGGTGCGTCGCTCCGAGCCGTCGACGAGGCGGATGCCGCGCGCTTCGGTCTGCCGTCGCCTGCGGATGCTCGATCGTGAGCGCAGAAGCCCTCGCAGGCCGCCGGGCGTTGGTCACCGGCGGAGGGGCGGGTATCGGCGCCGAGGTCGCCCGTCACCTCGCCGCCCGTGGAGCGCACGTGGTCGTCGCCGACCGCGACGGCGACGCGGCTCAGGCGGTCGCAGGTGAAATCGGGGGAACGCCTTGGGCGGTGGACCTCGCTGATCGGGAGCAGATGGACGGAGCCGCGTTCGCAGAGCGTCTGCGAGACATCGACATCCTCGTCAACAATGCGGGCATCCAGCGCATCGACGCGATCGAGGACTTCGACCCTGAGGCGTTCCGGTTCATCCTCCGGCTGATGGTGGAGGCGCCGTTCCTCCTCGTGCGCGCGGCGCTCCCGGGAATGTACGAGCGCGGTTTCGGCCGTATCGTGAACATCTCCTCGGTGCACGGACTGCGTGCCTCTCCGTTCAAGAGCGCCTATGTCACCGCCAAGCACGGGCTCGAGGGTCTGTCCAAGACGACGGCGCTCGAGGGCGGGCCGCACGGTGTCACGAGCAACTGCGTCAATCCCGGGTACGTGCGCACGGCGCTCGTCGAGAAGCAGCTTGCCGACCAAGCGGCCAAGCACGGCATCTCCGAGTCGGAGGTGCTCGAGAAGATCCTCCTCACCGAGAGCGCGATCAAGCGCCTGGTCGAGCCGCGAGAGGTCGCCTCGCTCGTCGGATGGCTGACCTCCGACGATGCGGCGATGGTCACGGGCGCCAGTTACACGATGGACGGCGGCTGGTCGGCGCGCTGATCTCGGCTCGCCGGATCTCGGCTCGCCGGTCTTGCGCGGCATCCGGTTCTTCCGCGAACGGGCGCGACACGCCGTCACGCGCTGCGCGGCGGGCCGTCCCGCGGCGTGTCGCGACCGTTGGTGATGCCGGCCCGCAGGACGCGGCATCCGGTCCTTCGACGAACGGGCGCGACACGCCGTTGCGCGCGGCGCGATGCCGCGCGGCGTGTCGCGACGGTCGGCGATACCGGCTCGCGGGACGCAGCATCCGTCCCTTCGACGACAGGGCGCGACACGCCGTTGCGCGCTGCGCGGCGGGATACCGCGCAGCGTGTCGCGACCGTTCGGCCGGGCTCGGCGGATCCCTCGAGGCGCGCGCCGCCGCGCTCGCCCGGCTGGCTGCGCGCGGCGAATCAGTCGAGCGCGTAACTGAGTGAGAGCCAGTTCTCGCGGCAGAGGCCGGCCGTCGCCTCCGCGTCGCCTGCGCGCGCCGCGGCGAGGATCTCCCCGTGCTGCGCAACCGAATCCCGCGCCGCGAACGAACCGAAGCGCTGTCGCTCCACCCGCCGCAGCAGGGGAGTGGTGATCTCCAGCACCTCGGCGATCATTGGATTGCCGCTGGCGACGACGAGCACGTCATGGAAGCGATCGTCCTCGCGCAGGGCGTCCTCGATCTCGCCGGCAGAGATCGCGCGCTCGAACGCGGCATTCGCGTGGTCCATCTGGTCGAGGAGCGCGTCGGTGAGGCGGGGCACAGCGAGGCGGGCGGCGAGTTCGTGCATGGATGCCGCGACCTGCTGTGCGCTGAGCGTCGAGGCTGCATCGAACGGGGCGACGATCGTAGACCGCCCCGGGTGGGCGACGACGAGCCCGGCGCGCTCGAGGCGCAGGAGCGCCTCGCGAATGGGCGTGCGGCTGACCCCCAGCCACGACTCGATCTCGGCATCGCGCAGACGCTCGCCGGGCGCGAGCGTGCCGTCCACGATCGCGTCACGGAGCGAGACGTAGACGTTGTCGCGCAGCAGCTCGCGCGTGCGGATGCGGCTGTCGGCCGGAATGGGCATGCATCGACTCCTCGTGACGGTGGAGTCGACTCTACGCGGCATACGCCATCTCGTATGCAATATCCAAAATACTGCGCTACGGTGAGGACACCCGACCCGAAGGAACGCGACATGCCCCTCTCAGATTTCGAGCGCTACCCGCTGACTTTCGGACCGAGTCCGATCCACCATCTGCCCCGCCTCACGCAGCACCTCGGCGGAGCCCAGGTGTGGGCGAAGCGGGAGGACGTCAACAGCGGTCTCGCATTCGGGGGCAACAAGACACGCAAGCTCGAATACCTGATCCCCGAGGCGCTCGCCCAGGGCGCGGACACCCTCGTCTCGATCGGCGGCTACCAGTCGAACCACACCCGCCAGGTGGCCGCCGTGGCGGCGAAGCTGGGGCTCAAGGCGCGGCTCGTGCAGGAGAACTGGGTCGAGTGGCCCGATCCGCTGAGCGATCGCGTCGGCAACATCCAGCTGTCCCGCATCATGGGCGCGAAGGTCACGCTCGACTCGGCGGGCTTCGACATCGGCATCCGCTCCAGCTGGCAGGCCGCGATCGACGAAGTGGTGTCCGAGGGCGGTACTCCCTACGCGATCCCGGCGGGGGCCTCCGACCATCGACTCGGTGGGCTGGGGTTCGCGAACTGGGCCTACGAGGTGGAGCAGCAGGAACGCGAGCTCGGCGTCTTCTTCGACACGATCATCGTCTGCACCGTGACCGGTTCGACGCACGCGGGCATGATCGCGGGCTTCGCGGGGCAGGAGCGCCCTCGGCGCGTGATCGGGATCGATGCATCCGCCACCCTGCAGAAGACGCGCGATCAGGTCGAGCGCATCGCTCGGAACACAGCCGAGCTGATCGGGCTCGGGCGGGACCTGCGCGATGACGAGATCACGATCCTCGAAGGCTGGGCGGGCGACCTCTACGGCATCCCGGTCGACTCGACGCTGGATGCCATCCGGCTGGGTGGCTCGCTCGAGGCGATGATCACCGATCCCGTCTACGAGGGCAAGTCGCTCGCCGGACTCATCGATCTCGTGGCATCGAAGGAGATCCCCGCGACGAGCAACGTCCTGTACGCCCACCTCGGCGGGCAGCTCGCGCTCAACGCCTACAGCGGACTGTTCCGCTGACCGCGTCCGCTCATCGACCGTCGGTGCCGCCCGGCGCGTCGAGAGCGGCGAAGTCGATCGTGCCGGTCGCGATGTCGACGCGCTGCAGGCGCAGACGCACCGTCGACCCGGGTTCGGCCCCCAGCCCCGCCACCGAAACGGTCACCGCCGGTCCGTTCAACTGCACCCGTGCCCCGTCGCCCCGTCTTCCGAGGACCGTGCCGGTGAACACGGTGCCCTCTCGTCCTCTCAGCAGAGCCGCCTCGACGCGGTCGACCGACGCGGCATCCGCGCGTCCGGCCAGCTGTCCGGTGCGACCCATGATCTTCGGCAGCTCGTCCAGGCTCGTGCGCGCCCATTCGGGCACTTCTCGCCCGTTGGCCAGTGCCTCGCAGATGACGAGGGACCAGCGGTCGACCAACCGTCGCAGCGGCGCGGTGGTATGCGCGTAGGGAGCGCCGATGGCGGCCTGCGTCGCGTCGGCGGGCGGCGTGCCGTCGAAGGCCGCGTATCCGGCTCCTCGGAAGAGGGAGGCGGCCGCGTCTGCGACCGCGAGCGCCGCGCGGTCATCGCGGTCGAGCCCCCGGAGGTAGTCGCCGTATCCCACCTCCGCGGGCCAGGGCAGGCCGAGCGCTGCTGCCCGGGTTCGGAACACCTCGACATCTGCGGCGGCGGCCTGCGGCATGGTGCGCAGGATGCCGATGCCACCGTCGAGCATGATGCGAGCGGCAGCCATGCCGGTCAGCAGCGAGACCTGCGCGTTCCAGTCCTCCACCGGCAGCGGCGCCCGCCGTTCGAGACGGTAGCCGTCCTGGTCGGCGATGATCTCCACGTCGGGCACGTTCAGACTGGCGCCTCCGCGCTCGCGTTCGCGCGCGGCCCGCAGGGGGCCGAACCAGGCGAGGGCCAGAAGGGACTCGGGCCCCGTTCCGTCGTCGATGGCGCGCTGGGCCTCGGCGTAGCTCCATTGCCGACGCGAGCGGACGACGGCGCGGCGCACCGTGACCTCCGTCGGGCGCGCGCCGTCGTCGAGCACGAGACGCCAGACGAAGGCTCGGCGGTCCCGATCGGGGAGGAGCGAGGCCGCGTCCTCGCTAATCCGGGGCGGATGCAGCGGGATCCGGCCGCCGGCCGTGTAGATCGTCTGGCCGCGCCGGCGCGCCTCTGCGTCGATCGCTCCGCCGGGCGCCACGAAAGCGGGGACGTCGGCGATCGCATAGTGCAGCACGGCTCCGGTCGCCGAGCGTGACAGATGCAGCGCCTGATCGAGGTCCTGCGAACCCTCGGGGTCGATCGTGAGGAACTCGATGTCGCGCAGATCCTCCACCCCGGCGCCGGCCGGGTCGTCGGGGACCGACGCCGCCGCGTCCTGCGCCTCGGCGAGGACATCAGGTGAGAACGCGCCCGGCAGGTCGAGCTCGGCGGGCAGGGCGGCGAGAGCGGCGGCCAATTCGCCCGCCGCCGCGGCGGAGACGAGGCGGGAACGACGGGCGGGCACGTGGTCAGTGTAGGGACACGCTTGCCGACGTGGGCGGATGAGCACCCTCGCGACGCGCCTGGCCGCGGTATCCGCCCGCCTAGACTTGGTGCTCGTGGTCACCCGTCTCTCGCACTACTTCCTGCGCACGCTCCGCGAAAACCCCTCCGACGCGGAGGTGGCGAGTCATCGCCTGCTGGTGCGCGCCGGTTACATCCGTCGTACCGCGCCCGGGATCTTCGCGTGGCTGCCGCTCGGCCTGAAGGTCAAGGCAAAGATCGAGGGCATCATCCGCGACGAGATGACTGCCGCCGGCGCCTACGAGGTGCATTTCCCGGCGCTCGTGCCCCGCGACCCGTACGAGCAGTCCGGCCGCTGGGAGACCTACGGGAACGGCATCTTCCGGCTCAAGGATCGCAACGACGCCGATTACCTGCTGGCGCCCACCCACGAAGAGCTCTTCACGCTGCTGGTGAAGGACCTGTACTCGTCGTACAAGGATCTGCCGCTGGCGATCTATCAGATCCAGGACAAGTACCGCGATGAGGCGCGACCTCGCGCGGGCCTCCTGCGCGGGCGCGAGTTCACGATGAAGGACGCCTACTCGTTCGATTACACGGACGCGGGATTGGATGCCTCGTACCAGCGTCAGCGCGACGCGTACGAGCGCATCTTCACGCGCCTCGGACTGGAGTACGTCATCGTCGCCGCCGACAACGGCTTGATGGGCGGGGCGCGGAGCGAGGAGTTCCTGCACCCCACCCCGATCGGCGAGGACACCTTCGTACGGACGGCCGGCGGGTACGCGGCCAATGTCGAGGCGTTCACCACGGTGGTGCCGGACGCGCTCCCGTTCGACGACCTCGCCGAGCCGGTCATCTTCGATTCGCCGAACACGCCGACGATCCAGACGCTCGTCGACCACGCCAACGCGAACCTCGACGCGCCCGCGGAGGGGGAGTGGACGGCCGCGCACACCCTGAAGAACGTGGTCCTCGCGCTCACCCACCTCGACGGCACTCGCGAACTCGTCGTGGTCGGGCTTCCCGGCGACCGCGACGTCGACGACAAGCGCGTGGAGGTCGCCTTCGCGCCCGCTGCCGTCGAAGCCGCCACGGCGGATGACTTCGAGCGCCATCCGCTGCTCGTGAAGGGGTACATCGGACCCTGGTCGGAGACCGGCGCGATCCTCGGCGAGGAGTCGGCCACCGGCATCCGCTACGTGCTCGACCCTCGGGTGGTCGAGGGGACCAGCTGGATCACCGGGGCGAACATCGACCAGAAGCACGTCCACACGCTGGTCGCCGGCCGCGATTTCACCGGCGACGGGTTCGTCGAGGTCTCGACCGTTCGGGCGGGAGACCCCGCTCCCGACGGCTCCGGCCCGATCGAGCTCGCCCGCGGCATGGAGATCGGTCACGTGTTCCAGCTCGGACGCTTCTTCGCCGAGACGCTGGGGCTCAAGGTGCTCGACGAGAACGGCAAGCTCGTCACCGTCACCATGGGTTCGTACGGAATCGGGGTGACGCGCATCCTTGCGATCATCGCCGAGCTCAACAACGACGACAAGGGCCTCATTTGGCCCGAGTCCGTGTCCCCGTTCGACGTGCACGTCGTGGCGACGGGCCGGGATGCTGCGGCTTTCGAGCTCGCCGAGTCGCTGTCGGCCGATCTCGAGGCATCCGGATTCGACGTGCTCTACGACGATCGGGCGAAGGTCTCACCCGGTGTGAAGTTCGGCGACGCCGAGCTCATCGGCGTGCCGCAGATCATCATCGTGGGTCGCGGGGCCGTCGACGGGCAGGTCGAGCTGTGGGACCGTCGCACCGGCGACCGGGAAGTCGTGCCGGCGGTCGAGGCCGTGGGACGGCTTCGCGCCTGACCCTGACCCGGTCCGGGTTCGGGTCAGCGGACGATCTGCAGGCTCACGATGCGAGCGGGCGTGCCGGTGCCGCAGGAGGCGTCCCCGGGAGAGGCCGTTTCGATCTTGACCAGGACGGTGTCGCCCACCGCGACCTCCTGATCGACCGGGCCGATGAGTGACCACGTCGTGCCGTCGTCGGTGACGACGTCATGGCAGCCGTCGCTGGTCGCCGACACCCGACCGGCGACGGTGCCGGCTGCCTTGGCATCGGACGGACCGCTCGGCGGACCGGTGGGTCGTGGCGTGGTGGGGAGCTCGCTCGACGACATCGGAGTGGACGACCCGGACGGACCGGTGGGGCCCGACGAGCCGGAGCCCTGACCTGCGGCGCACCCCGTGACGGTGGCGGCCAGGCTCCCCGTGGCGAGCACGGCGACAGCGATTCTCAACGACACGCGCATGATGACTCCTTCGTGGGGCTCCGAGAAGACCCGGCGGATGGACCATCCTGCGCCCCGAAACCGTGCAGCGCCCGGGAGTCGGACTCCCGGGCGCCGCACAGATGGGTGTGGATCAGAACAGTCCGACGGTCATCGACGTCCCGTTCTGCTGCAGGACGAGCATCCGCACGCCCACGGCGGGCAGTTTGACGCCGTGGTTCGGCAGCTCCTCGTACCAGTACTTCTTGCGGTCATCGAACAGCGGAGACGGCAGCTGGCTGCGTACCGTGCTCTTCTTGCCGTCCACATGCAGGTTCAGCGTGTCGGTCAGCTTGAACCCGAACGGCGCGTCGTACACCTGCACGCGCGCGCGCCACAGATTGCCGTTGACGTCCTTCAGCGGCTTGGGGTGCGCGTCGATGTAGAGGTTGCGTCCGCTGCCGGGGTGCACGAAGGTGTCGTTGTCCGCATAGGACGTGTCCCAGTACGAGATGAGCAGACCCTGCTGGTAGGGATAGTGGTCCACGAAGTCCGGCTTCGTCGACGCGTATCCGAAGAAGTAGGGACCCGTCTTCAGGTACTTGTCGTAGGAGACGTACGACCGGTTGGCGGCGATGTAGTAGTTGTCGTACTGCGCCGTCGAGGAAGAGCCGACGTTCGCGAACCCGTCCGCCGTCCAGCCGTTGTCGCCCGACTCGGCGTCGTCCGTGAAGACTCCGGCGATCGCGATGTCATCGACGAACAGGCCGTTCGGCACCTCGGGGTCGTTCCCTCCGACAGCGGGGTCGGTGGAGTAGCGGAATCGGAGATCGACCGTCTGACCGGCGTACGCACTCAGATCGAACGATGCTGCCGTCCAGTCCGCCTGCGTGCCGTCGATGCCGTTGCCACCGTCGTCGTTCGTGATGCTGCCGGGGATGGCGACGAAGCCGGAGCCCGCATCCACCTCGACGAACGCGTAGTCGCAGGCGTCCGGACCGCAGTCCTCGATATCCCAACGGGCCTGGAACGTGAGCTGAGGAGCTCCCACCGGGAGCGTCACCGATCGTGTCAGGGTGTTGCTCAGATCGGCTTCGTCTCCGCTGTACCACTGGTGCGCTCCGCTGAACGGGTCGCCGAGAGGTGTGGCGACGTCCTTCTTCGGGAGCGTGACGATGATCGCCTGCTTCTTCTTGGAGTTGTACTCCGCCGGGCCGAGTCGAACGATCTTCCGTTCGCCCGCCGTCACCGACTGGTAGTCGAGCCACCCGAGCTGGAGCTTGTTCCACGCGCCGAGGTCTCCGCCGCGCTCGCCGATCCCCTGGTCGCTCTTCGCGCCGAGTCGGCTCTGCGCCATGAGCGTCCAGTGCTCGTTGTTGTTGTCGCCGCCCGATTCGACGTTGTAGTCGTCGGGCAGCCCGAGGTCGTGCCCGTACTCGTGGTAGAAGACGCTCCGGCCGCCGTTCTCCGGCTGGATCGTGTAGTCGCCGATCCAGACGTCCGACGAACCGATCTGCGTTCCGCCGAGGGGGTTCTCGCCCGGCCCGGTCGCGCCCTGGTCGTTCGAGAAGGCGTACCAGCGGTGACTCCAGATGGCGTCGCTGCCGTAGATGGGGTCACCGTCGGCCTCGTCACCCCCGGCGTGCACGATCTGGAAGTGGTCGATGTAGCCGTCGGGCTCGTTGAACTCGCCGTCGCCGTCGAAGTCGTAGCGATCCCACTGGTCGAAGGACGCGAGATCGGCGTTGACTTCCGTCTCAGACCGGCCCTGCGCGAGCTGGTCCTGGTACCAGACGTTCGCTGCGTCCCGGACGAGGTTCCACACCGTGCTGCAGACGTTGCTGCCGCACAGGTTGGTGCCGTAGCGCCCCTGGGTGTACGGAACCTTCACCCAGTCGGTCACTTCGCCGTTCAGGCTGTAGCGACCCGAGGACTGCGACTCGTAGTACGTGCGCAGCGACTCGTCCTCACCGAAGTAGAGGTCCTGGAAGTGCGACTGCGAATAGTCGGCCTGCCACACCGTGCTGTTGTCGACCGCGCGGTTCGGCTCCGGGATCTGGTTGCGCAGGGGACCTTCGGTGCGCTGCGCATCCTCCGCCGACGGGATGTTGGCGAGCTTCTCATCGCCGAACTCCGCGAGGATCACGAACACGCGGTCGGTCGTCTCACGGGAGAGTTCGACGTACTGATCCTTACGGGGCTTGAAGTCGAAGAATCCCCGTCGGCTCTCGGCGTTCCCGCCCGGGGCGGCTCCGGCGTCTGAGCCGTTGCCGAGGTTCACCACGGTGCTGGAGCCGCGCTGCTCGGGCGTCGCCTCCCCGTTCAGGACCGACGTGATCGCCTGCTCGCGCAGAGCAGACCGTTTCTCGTCGAGCGGGTTGGGCAGGTTGTCCGTGGGGACGGACTCCGCTGCGGGAGGGACGGCCGCGGGGGCGGCGAATGCGGGACCGGCGGCGGTGAGGCCGGCACCCACGAGCGCCGCACAGACGACGCTGACGAGCAGTTTTCGCACGAATGACTCCATTTGTGAGGGTGCCGTCGTCGCTGAGGTCGGCGGCGGAACGTCAAGAGCGCAATCACCGGGCCGCACGTGCGCGGAGGGGTGCCTCAGACTCTCGTTCGTATTGCGCGCGCCGGTTCGGCGCTCTGGGGAGTCTATGAATGGGCCGAGAGTTCGACAAGACCTTGCCGAGAAGGTCCGCCTGCGATACGGACCTCGCAACTCCCGCGGATCAGTGGGTGATCCGCCCGTGGTTCATGATGTCGTCGTCGGGGGTGTCCTTGCTCACGAAGGCCTTCAGCATCCCCGCGGCCAGCGCGATCTTCCCCTTCGCGGGCTCCCAGAACTCCGTTTCGACCGGAGTGACCTTCAGGAGCGCGATGTCGGGGGTGTCCAGTCCCTCCTCGAACCAGATGTCGAGCGACGGCGAGTACAGCTCCTTCATCTTGTCCGCATCGTGGACCACGCTCGCCCGTCCCGCGACCGACACGTAGCGCATGCCCTTCGCATCGCAGTACGACAGTCCGACCTCGTGGTGGGCCTCGGCCTCGTCGACCTTCTTGGAGTCATCCGAGGTGAAGAACCAGATGTCGCCGTTGTCGTCCATCTGCCTCGTGCTCATCGGTCTGCTCACCAGATTGCCGGCGTCGTCTCGTGTCGTCAGCATCGTGAAGTCGATGTCTTCCACCAGATCCTTGACGCGGGCGATGGCCTCGGGTCCTGTCAGTTCAGTCATGGTCCGAGCCTGTCGCCGGGGTTCTTCCGCGACAAGGGATTGACAGGTCGGATGCCGCGTTCTAGCTGTTCCTCGCAGAGATCACGCAGATACGGCCGACTTATCATGGGCCGGTGGCCGGGGGACTCGATGAGCGCGGGCGCTCCATGCCCTGGAGCGCTCTCCCACGCATGATCGTCCGTGCGCCGCCGAGGGTCGTGCTCGTCGTCGGACTGGCTGTCGTCATCCTCGGTCTTCTCATCGTCACGCGGCCGCTGACATCGCTTCTCCTCCTGGGCGTGTACGTCGGACTCAGCGCCATCATCTCGGGCATCTTCGACCTGATCGCGACGCACCGGAGACCGCGCTGGTGGACGCGGGTCTTCGCCGTCCTGTGGATGGTCGGCGGCGCGGCCGTCCTGATCTGGCTGGGACGCAGCCTCGAACTCCTCCCCGCAGCGCTCGCCGTCCTTCTCCTCGTCGGCGGACTCGCGTCGCTCGGCGACGCCGTGGTCCGCGGCCGTGCCAGCGAACGCGTCCTTGCTGCGGCGTGGGGCGGGGCGCAGGTCGTGTTCGGCATCCTGGCGCTCACGTGGCCCGACGTCTCCGTGCTCGTGGTGGCCGTCGTCTTCGGTATTCGCACGATCGTGTCCGGTATCGCGCTGCTCGTCCAAGCGGTGCAGGGCCTGCTCGCCCAGGACGCCGCCCACACGGCGGCGCAGGCAGCGACCGACGAAGCCGACGGACGCGTCCCCGCCGTCGAGGCGGTACCCGACCCCGCCCGAGTCGCCCGCACCCACGCGCGCAGGCGCCGATCGGCGGATGCCGGACGGTACGCCCTGTCCCTGGTGCTGGTGGTGGCGGCGGCGGGCGGCTGGGCGCTGAACGACTACCTCGAGGACGGCGCCCCCGTGGTGGACGCCTTCTACAATCCGCCCTCCTCGGTTCCGGCCGAGCACGGCAAGCTCATCCGGTCGGACGACTACCCGGGACGCGCGCCGAAGGACGGGCGGGTGCACCGGATCCTGTACACGACCGAGGACGCGCTCGGCCGCCCGGCGGTCGCGAGTGCGCTCGTGATCACACCGACCGAGCCGATCGAGGGCGCAAGCCCCGTCGTGATCTGGAATCACGGCACCACCGGCGTCGCCCAGGGGTGCGCGCCGAGCCTGCGTGACGCGTCGGCGACGAAATGGGCGATCCCCGCGTTGGACGATGCGATGGCGCGAGGCTGGGTCGTGGTGGCGTCCGACTATTCCGGCCAGGGTGCCCCCGGGGACTATCCGTATCTGATCGGGCTGGGTGAGGCTCGCTCGTCACTGGATGCCGTGCTCGCCGCCCGGGAGTTCGAGGCGAGGTCGACCAGCCAGTGGGTGGAGATGTCCGCCCGGACCGTCGTATGGGGTCACTCGCAAGGGGGTCATGCCGGTCTGTGGACCTCGCAGATCGCGGGGGAGTACGCCCCGATGCTGAGTGTGGTCGGGACGGTCGCCATCGCGCCGGTCGCCGATCCGTACGCGCTCGCCAAAGAGATGCTGCGCGGCAGTGCGGGCGCCGAGCTGTCCGTGCTGTCGTCCTGGGTGCTGGTCCCCTACGCCGACACGTACGCCGACGTGAAGGTGAACGACTACGTGCCGCCCGAGGCGCGCACGCTGGTGCGCGAGATGACGCAGCGCTGCCTCAGCGAACCGGGCGTGGTCGTGTCAATGGTGTCGGCCCTCGGCGTGTCGGAGGATCGGCCGCTCTTCTCCGTGGGGCTGATCGGCGGTCCGCTCGGCAAGCGGCTGCAGGAGAACGCGGTCAAAGGACCGCTCCCCGGTCCCCTGCTGGTGGCGTGGGGCACGGACGACGAAGTCGTGCCCCCCAAGCTGCAGGAGGAGTTCGTCGCGGCGCAGTGCGCGGCGGGTGAGGAGGTCGAGGCGATCCCGATCAAGGGGTACACGCATCTGCAGACGATCCTTCCGAAGTCGAGCCTCCTCCCGGAGCTGATCTCCTGGACCGACGCCCGTTTCGAGGGCGAGGAGCCTGCGCCCTCCGATTGCCCCTAGGCCCGGGGCCACCTCGTCGGCTCCTTCGGGCTTCCCAGACGGTTCGGACGCGGCATCCGGTAATGTAGGCGGGATGTCGTCGCGCACGTTCGCGACGGCGAGAGCTGAATATGGAGGGCCATCATGGACATCGATCTCGGACTGCTGCGCACGGTTGAACGCGAGAAGGAGATTCCCTTCGAGGAACTCGTCCGCATCATCGAGCAGGCGATCCTCACGGCATACGCGAAGCACACATCGCCCACAGGCGAGCTGCCCGCCGGCGCACGCGCAGAGCTGGATCGCAAGACCGGCCATGTCGCCGTGTTCATCCCTCTCACCGACGAAGAGGGCCTCGTGATCGGCGAGGAGGAGAGCACGCCGGACGACTTCGGCAGGATCGCCGCTTTCGCCGCGAAGCAGGTCATCGGCCAGCGGCTGCGCGACATCGCCGACGACGCCGTCCTGGGCGAGTTCAAGGGCAAAGAGGGCGACATCGTCGCCGGGGTCATCCAGCAGGGACCGAACCCCCGCATGGTGCACGTCGATCTCGGCACGGTCGAGGCCATCCTTCCTCCCGAGGAGCAGGTCGCCGGCGAGAAGTACACGCACGGCGCCCGTGTCCGCGTGTATGTGACGTCTGTGTCGAAGGGCAACAAGGGTCCGCAGATCACGGTCTCGCGGACGCATCCCGGTCTCGTTCGCAAACTGTTCGCCCTCGAGGTGCCGGAGATCGCCTCCGGCCTCGTCGAGATCGTCTCGCTCGCCCGTGAAGCCGGCCACCGCACCAAGATCGCGGTCAAGGCGAACGATCCGTCGATCAACGCGAAGGGCGCCTGCATCGGAGAACTCGGACGCCGCGTGCGCGCCGTGACCGAGGAGCTCAACGGCGAGAAGATCGACATCGTCGACTACCACCCCGAGCTGGCGAAGTTCGTGGCCAACGCCCTGTCGCCGGCGAAGGTGACGTCGAGCTTCATCCTCGATCAGACCTCCAAAGCGGTGCGGGCGCTCGTCCCCGACTACCAGCTCTCGCTGGCGATCGGCAAGGAAGGGCAGAACGCCCGTCTCGCCGCCAAGCTGACCGGCGCGAAGATCGACATCCAGCCCGACAGCATCCTCGAGGACGCCTGAACGACGGCAACGCGGTCGCCGTGACGCCTGCGACACCGACGGGGTCGATGTCGCAGGCGGTGCACGAGGGGGAGGTGTAACATGGAGCCCGTACGAACGTGCGTCGGTTGTCGTGCGCGTGCCTCCCGGTCCGCCCTTCTCAGGGTGGTGGCCACCCACTCCGCTCTCATCCCCGATGAGCGCGCGGTGATGCCGGGGAGGGGCGCGTGGGTGCATCCGACGAATGAATGCGTGGATGCCGCCATCCGGCGCCGCGCCTTCGTACGTGCATTGCGCGCGTCAGGTCCTCTTGACTCGCAGACCCTCACCGAACACCTCCAGCGAAACGGCTGAACGGCTATGGAATCAAAGTGAACGGCTCGAAATGAGTCCCGTCCGCAACTAACGGTCTGCCCTGCCTGGGTGGATCCCAGACAGGAGAATTGTGGCTAACGCCAAACCCCGTGTGCATGAAATCGCCTCCGAGCTCGGAGTCGACAGCAAGGTCGCCCTCGCGAAGCTCAAAGAGCTCGGCGAATTCGTGAAGAGTCCCTCTTCCACCATCGAGCCTCCCGTGGCCCGCAAGCTCCGCGCCGCGCTCGCCTCCGAGGCCGGCTCCGCCGCGCCTGCCGGCGCCCCTGCTGCGGCCAAGCCCGCAGCAGCACCGTCCGGCGCGACCCGCACGCCCGGTCGTCCCGGTCCCGCCCGTCCGGCGGCTCCCGCGGCACCCGTGCCCGCGCCCGCCGCTGCCACTCCGGCCCGCCCCGCGCCGGCGGCTCCCGCTGCGCCCGCCGCGGAGACACCTTCCGCTCCGGCCGCCGCAACCCCGTCCGCTCCGGCACCGGCAGCGCCCGCAGCATCCGACGCGCCGGCGTCCTCGGCGCCCACCCCGGGTGGTGCCGCTCCCGGCGCTCCCCGTCCCGGTGGCGCCCCACGTCCGGGCAACAACCCGTTCGCGTCGGCGCAGGGCATGGGTCAGCGTCCCGCGGGTCCGCGTCCGGGGAACAACCCGTTCGCGTCGACGCAGGGCATGGGCCAGCGTCCGAGCCCCGGAAACATTCCGCGTCCGCAGGCGCCGCGTCCCGGCGCTCCCCGTCCGGGCGCCCCGCGTCCCGGCGGCCCCGGTCGTCCCGGCGGTGCCGGTCGTCCCGGTGGTGCGCCGTTCCAGCAGCGCTCCGGTGGTCCTGGTCGTCCCGGCGGCGCCGGCGGCTTCCAGCGTCCCGGCGGCGCTCCCGGTGGAGCACCGGCCGGCGGTTTCGCCGGTCGTCCCGGCGGCGGCGGTCCCGGCAGCCGACCCGGTCGTGGCGGCACAGCCGGTGCGTTCGGTAAAGGCGGCGGCAAGTCGAAGCAGCGCAAGTCGCGTCGTGCCAAGCGTCAGGAATTCGAGATGCGGGATGCCCCGACCGTAGGTGGCATCAACGTCTCGCGCGGCAACGGCGAGATCATCCGTATGCGCCGCGGAGCATCCATCTCGGACTTCGCCGACAAGATCGAGAACATCACCGGCTATACGGTGCAGCCCGGCACGCTCGTCACGATCCTCTTCAACCTGGGTGAGATGGCGACCGCGACGGAGTCGCTCGACGAGGCGACCTTCGAGGTGCTGGGTGTCGAGCTCGGCTACAAGATCCAGATGGTCTCGCCCGAGGACGAAGACAAGGAGCTCCTTGAGGGCTTCGGTCTCGATCTCGAGGCGGAGCTGGAGAACGAGAACGAGGAAGACCTCGAGATCCGTCCTCCGGTCGTCACCGTCATGGGTCACGTCGACCACGGTAAGACCCGGCTGCTCGACGCCATCCGCCAGACGAACGTGGTCGCGGGCGAGGCCGGCGGCATCACGCAGCACATCGGTGCCTACCAGGTGTGGACCGAGCACGACGGCATCGAGCGCGCGATCACGTTCATCGACACCCCGGGTCACGAGGCGTTCACCGCCATGCGTGCGCGTGGTGCGCAGGTGACGGATCTCGCGATCCTGGTGGTCGCGGCCGACGACGGCATCATGCCTCAGACGGTCGAGGCGCTGAACCATGCGCAGGCGGCGAACGTGCCGATCGTGGTCGCGGTGAACAAGATCGACAAGCCCGACGCGAATCCCGCGAAGGTCCGCCAGCAGCTGACCGAGTACGGTCTGGTCGCCGAGGAGTACGGCGGAGACGTGATGTTCATCGATGTCTCGGCCCGCAACAACGTCGGCATCCAGGAGCTCCTGGACGCGGTGCTGCTCACGGCGGACGCCGGACTCGACCTCACGGCGAACCCGAACAAGGCCGCCCGTGGTGTCGCGATCGAAGCCAAGCTCGACAAGGGCCGCGGCTCCGTGGCGACCGTGCTCATCCAGTCCGGAACGCTCCGGGTCGGCGACGCGATCGTGGCCGGTACGGCTTACGGCCGCGTGCGGGCCATGGCGGACGAGAACGGCGACGCCGTTCTCGAGGCGTTCCCGTCTCGCCCGGTGCAGGTGCAGGGTCTCAACTCGGTGCCCCGCGCCGGTGACACCTTCATCGTCACGGACGAGGACCGTCTCGCCCGCCAGATCGCTGAGAAGCGTGAGGCTGCCGAGCGCAACGCCCAGCTGGCCAAGGCACGCAAGCGCATCTCGCTCGAGGACTTCACCCGTGCTCTGCAGGAGGGCAAGGTCGAATCCCTCAACCTCATCATCAAGGGCGACGTGTCCGGTGCCGTCGAGGCACTGGAGGAGTCGCTTCTCAAGATCGAGGTCGACGACTCGGTGCAGCTGCGCATCATCCACCGCGGTGTCGGTGCGGTGACCGAGTCGGATGTGAACCTGGCGACGATCGACAACGCGATCATCATCGGCTTCAATGTGCGTCCCGACGCCAAGGCCCGCGAGCGTGCATCGCGCGAAGGCGTCGACATCCGGTTCTACTCGGTCATCTACAACGCGATCGACGACGTCGAGCAGTCCCTCAAGGGCATGCTCAAGCCGGAGTTCGAAGAGATCCAGTCGGGTGTGGCCGAGATCCGCGAGGTGTTCCGCTCTTCCAAGTTCGGCAACATCGCCGGTGTCATCGTCCGCTCCGGAACGATCACGCGCAACGCGAAGGCCCGCGTCATCCGCGATGGCGTCGTCATCGCCGATGGTCTTGCCATCGAGTCGCTGCGTCGCTTCAAGGACGACGTCACCGAGGTTCGGACGGACTTCGAGGCCGGTATCGGTCTCGGCAAGTTCAACGACATCCAGATCGGCGACGAGATCGAGACGACCGAGATGATCGAGAAGCCTCGCGGCTGATCCGCATCGGTCACCCCGTCAGGATGCCCCGCCCTCACCGGGGCGGGGCATCCTGCGTACGCATCACCCTCTGGCAGGAAATGAAGGAGAACGACATGGCAGGCGAACGACAGGCCCGTGTGGCCGACCGCATCCGCGTGGTGCTGGCCGAACGGCTCGAGAAGGGCTTGCGCGACCCGCGTCTGGGCTTCGTCACCATCACGGATGTGAAGGTGACGGGCGACCTGCAGCACGCATCCGTGTTCTACACGGTCATGGGCGATGAGGCGCTCCGGGCAGACACGGCCGCCGCCCTCAAGTCGGCGACCGGACTCCTTCGGACCGAGGTGGGCAAGAACCTCAACACGCGACTCACCCCGACGCTCGAGTTCTTCCTCGACGCGATCCCCGAGAACGCCGACCACATCGCGGCGCTTCTCCAGGAGGCGCGCGAGCGCGATGCGGCGGTGGCCGCCCTCGCCGCCACCGGCGCCTACGCGGGCGACCCCGACCCCTACGTCAAGCCGCGCGAATTCGACGAGCAGACCGACGAGGTCGACGAGGTCGACGACGCCGACGATTCCGAGGGTGCCGCGGAGCAGAAGACGGTCTGAGTCAGACTCGGGCGTCGAGCGCTCCGGGCAGAGCGAGAAGACCGGCGGATGCCTCGGCCAATCCGTCGGCCACCAGCGAGTCGATCGCGCGGTCGCGCTGCCGGGCATCGGGCCAGTCGACGAGGATGTCCTGGAGGGGAAGAGCCGATGATGAGGCATCCCGCAACGCCCTGAGGACTGCTCCCCGTGCCTGGCGGTCGCTGCCCTCGTAGCGCGCCTGCCGACGCCTCGTGTCGCCCGTGTCGGGATAGCCCGCAGTGCGCCATGCGCACACGTGCGCGAGCGGGCAGATCGGGCAGCGTGGCGCACGCGCGACGCAGACCGTCGCACCCAGTTCCATCGCCGCGGCGTTCGTGACTCCCGCAGCATCCCGCTCCTGCGGGAGGACGGCCTCCATCGCCGCGAGGTCGCGAGCCGACGGCGGACCGGGTTGCCCGGCCCCGTCGATCACCCGCGCGAGCACACGCCGCGTGTTCGTGTCGACCACGGGGTGCCTGTCGCCGTAGGCGAAGACCGCCACCGCCCGCGCCGTGTAGTCGCCGATGCCGGTGAGAGACAGCAGGTCATCCACGTCCCGGGGAACGACCCCGTTGTGGCGTTCCTGGATCTGCACCGCCGCGCGGTGCAGCCACAGCGCCCGTCGCGGGTACCCCAGATTCGCCCATTGACGGACGGCCTCGGCCGGGGCGTCCGCGGCCAGTGCCGCAGGCGTCGGCCATCGTGTCAGCCACGCTTCGAGGTGGGGGATGACGCGGGTCACCGGCGTCTGCTGCAGCATGAACTCGCTCACGAGTACACCCCAGGCCCCGAATCCCTCGGCACGCCAGGGCAGGTCGCGCGCATGCTCGCGGTACCACGCGATGAGCGGGGTGGCGAGGTCGGGCATGCGTGCCAGCCTAGGGCGACGACCCGCGGGTTCCGATCGCGGCACTCGACGGACCTCCGGCGTCCGGCGACGCGGGCCGGCCGGCGGTCCGCGCAGCGTCCGGGCGCCGATCCGCTGCGCCCGCGACTCTAGGCTGGAAGCATGCGCCTGCCGACCACCCCTGTCACGACCCTCCAGCGCGAGCTGCGCGATGAGGTGCGCCAGCACTACCGCGGGGGCCGCGTGATCGTCGCCGTCGACGGCGTGGACGGCTCGGGCAAGACCACCTTCGCCGACGGACTGGCCGAGGCCTTCGCCGAAGCCGACACCGCGGTCTTCCGCGCGAGCATCGACGGTTTCCACCGGCCGCGGGTCGAGCGCTACGCGCGCGGACGCACGTCGCCCGACGGCTTCTACCGTGATTCGTTCGACTACAGCACCTTCCGCCGGGTGCTGGTCGACCCGTTCCTCGACGGTGCGCAGACATCGGCGGCAACGGGGTTCCAGCTCAGCGCGTTCGACGTCGCGCGCGACGCGCCCGTCGAGGCGCAGTGGGTGACGGCCCCTCGCGACGCCGTTCTGATCGTCGACGGGGTGTTCCTCCTCCGCCCCGAGCTGCGAGGCCTGTGGCACTGGTCGCTCTGGCTGGAGGTGCCGTTCCGCGTCGCCTACGCGCGGATGGCGCTGCGCGACGGCAGCGATCCCGACCCCGACGCCCCGTCCAACGCCCGCTACCGTCAGGGTCAGGAGCTCTACCTCCGCGAGGCGAGGCCGAGGTACGCGGCATCCGCCATCGTCGAGAACAGCGACCTCGCCCACCCGGTGCGCATCTTCGGGGACTACTGCTGATGGCGGACGACTCGGCGCCGTCGGGGATCCTGCTCGTCGACAAGCCCGGCGGCATGACCAGCCACGATGTCGTCTCGCGCGCGCGCAAGGCGCTCGGCACGCGCAAGATCGGTCACGCCGGCACCCTCGATCCGATGGCCACGGGCCTCCTCGTCCTCGGCGTCGGGCCGGCCACACGGCTGCTGACATTCATCGTCGGTCTCGACAAGACGTACGAGGCCACGATCCGGCTGGGGTCGACGACCGACACGGACGACGCGGACGGTGCCGTCACATCGAGAGCGGATGCCGCAGCCCTCGCCCTCGTCGATGCGCCGGCGATCGCCGAGGCCATGGCCCCGCTCGCCGGTGACATCTCCCAGGTGCCGAGCACCGTGTCGGCCATCAAGGTCGACGGTCGGCGTGCCTACGACCTCGCCCGTGAGGGCGCCGAGGTCTCGCTCACGGCACGGGACGTCTCGGTGTCGCGGTTCGATCTGCTGGCTCGACGCGACCTGTCCGACGGATTCGATCTCGACGTGGTCGTTGACTGTTCGAGCGGCACGTACGTGCGTGCACTCGCGCGCGACCTCGGAAGGTCGCTCGGCGTCGGCGGGCACCTGACGGCACTGCGCAGAACACGCATCGGTCCATTCCCGGTTCAGGGCGCAGCATCCATCGATCAGCTCGCGGATGCCGCGCTGCAGACGGCCGCCGATGTCGGTGCGCTTCTGCTCGGTCGTTTCGATGCGACGCAGGCGGAGGCGCTCGACCTGCGCCAAGGCAAGCGACTGGTCGGCGCCGCGGACCGCATGGCCGGCAAGCGGGCGGCTGCGATCGATCCGGACGGCATGATGATCGGCGTCGTCCACCGGCGGGGGAGCGATGTGAAGAGTGAGATGAATCTGCCGACGGGGAAGTACGTATGATCCTCTGGTTCACGTACGTGCAGGTCGGCGTCGCCACCGTCGGCGGTCTCCTGTGCGTCGTGCTCGGACTCGCCGGGCGCCGGCCCAGCGACCTCTCGGTCGGGGCGCTCGCTCTGCTCGAGTTGCTGCTCATCGCCCAGATCGTGGTCGCCGTCATCGCGCCGTTCGCCGGCAACTCGCCCTCGGGGAGTCTGCTGGAGTTCTGGGTCTACCTCGTCTCGGCCGCGCTCCTCCCTCCCGCGGGCGCCGCGTGGGCGCTGCTGGAGCGCAGCAGGTGGAGCACGGTCATCATGGGCATCGCCGCGCTCGCGGTGGCCGTCATGGTCTGGCGGATGCAGACGATCTGGACCATCCAGATCGCCTGAGGGTGACCCTCCATCCGCCGCAGCCGCGACACCGTGCCGGCTCTAGGATTGTGAGGTCATGTCATCTGCCGTCCCCTCTCGCCGCATGACCGGTATCGGACGTGTGCTCGTGGTCGTCTACGCGATCATGGCGCTCGCCGCCACCGGTCGCTCGCTCGTCCAGCTCATCGAGAAATACGATGAAGCGCCGCTCGCCTACACGCTGTCCGCGATGTCGGCGGTCGTCTACGTCGTCGCCACTCTCGCGCTGATCTTCTCGCGCTCACGCCGCTGGTACGCGATCGCCTGGGTCGCGATCGTGTTCGAACTCGCGGGGGTGCTCGTCATCGGCGCTCTGAGCCTGGTGCTGCCCGAGCTGTTCGCCCACCCCACCGTCTGGTCGTGGTTCGGGATGGGATACCTGTTCATCCCGCTCGTGCTGCCGTTCTTCGGGCTGTGGTGGCTCGTCACGCATCGGCCGATCGACGCGGGTACGACGCAGGTTGCGGCGGTGGCGCGGTCATGATCGTCTTCCGAGACCCCACGGAGGTCCCCGAGGGCTTCGGGCCGTCCGTGGTGACGATCGGCAAATTCGACGGGGTGCATGCCGGCCACCGTGCCATCATCAATCGCGCACGGGTGGATGCCGCATCCCACGACTCACGCGTCGTCGCGGTGACCTTCGACCGCAACCCGCTGAGTCTCCTTCGTCCTGAACTCTGCCCGCCGAGTCTGATCGGAGTGACGCAGAAGCTGCAGTTCCTCGCCGAGGCCGGGGTGGACGCGACGCTCCTGCTCACGTTCGACGAGGTGCTGGCCGCGCTTCCGGCGCGAGAGTTCGTGGAGCACGTCCTGGTCGCCTCGCTGGGTGTGCACACGGTCCTCGTGGGCGAGGACTTCCGCTTCGGGCACAAGGGTGCCGGAGACTCGGAGCTGCTGCGGTCCCTCGGTGACGAGTACGGCTTCCGCGTGGACGTCATCCCGGACGTCCGCGCGATCCACGACGACCGTCGCGTGTCGTCCACCTGGATCCGCGAGCTGCTCGCAGAGGGAGACGTGCGCACGGCGGGCAGGGTGCTCGGACGTCCGGCGTCGGTCTGGGGTGAGGTGGTGCACGGGCTGAAGCGAGGTCGCGAACTCGGCTTCCCGACCGCGAACCTCTCCGTCGATCTGGAGGGGTTCGTCCCCGCCGACGGCGTGTACGCCGGATGGCTGATCGACGAGGAGCCCGAGACGGCGACCTCCGTCGAGCCGCGGCGCAGCATCCGGTACCCCGCGGCCATCAGCGTCGGCACCAACCCCACCTTCGACGATGTCCCCACGCGCCAGGTCGAGGCGTACGTCCTCGACGAGACCGACATCGACCTCTACGGCCATCACGTCGAAGTGCAGTTCATCGACCGCATCCGCGGAATGGTCGCGTTCGAGGGGATCGATCCGCTCATCGTGCAGATGACGGATGACGTGCGACAGGTGCGGGCGGCGCTCAGCTGACCGAGTCGGCCCGGGGTCAGTAGGACGAGTCGTCCGTCGCGCCGGTCGCGCCCTCACCGGCGAGGATGGCGCGCAGTTCGCCCAGGATCGTCGCACTGCCGCTCGTACCCAGTCGGGTTGCGCCGGCGTCGATCATGTCGAGCGCATTCTGGAGGCTGCGGACGCCCCCGGATGCCTTCACCTGCACATCGGCGCCCACGCTCGCGCGCATCAACCGGACGTGCTCGAGCGTCGCGCCGCCGCCCGCGAAGCCGGTGGAGGTCTTCACGAAGGTCGCGCCACCCTCCTCGGTCAGGCGGCTGCCGCGCGCGATCTGCTCGTCGTCGAGGTATGCCGTCTCGAGGATCACCTTCGAAACGTGGCCGGCAGCAGCATTCGTCACGGCAGCGATGTCCGCGACGACGTCGTCATCCAGCCCCGAACGCAGCCAGCCGATGTTGATGACCATGTCGACCTCACGTGCACCGTCCGCGAGCGCCCGTTCGGTCTCGGCCACCTTCGCGGCCGTCGACGTCGTGCCGTGCGGGAAGCCGATCACCGTGCCGACCGCCACTCCCGAGCCCTCGAGGCGCTTCACCGCGTAGGCGATGTCGGAGGGACGGACGCAGACGCTGAAGACCTTCCATTCGCGGGCGATGTCGAGCTCGGCGTCCACGTCGGCGCGGGTGAGCTCCGGCTTGAGGATGGCGTGATCGATGGTGGCGGCGAGGTCGGCTTCGCTGAGCTGAGGCATGCCTCCAGCCTACGCAGGCAGAGGATCTCCGGGGATGAACCCGCGATCGGAGCTTCTTCGGGACGAGGGAATACCCCGGGGGGGTATGGTGGTTCCACTGCAGGACAATACGCAGGAGAGGTCGGATCACCATGAGCACCGAGGTCTACCAGGTCGAAGGCATGACGTGCGCGCACTGCGCCGCGGCCGTGACACGTGAAGTGCAGAGCATCGACGGCGTAGAGGATGTCGCGGTCGACGTCGACCGGGGAACCGTCGCGATCGTGGCCGACGTCCATGACGACGACGTCATCGCGGCCGCGGTGGACGAGGCGGGCTACCGACTCGTCGGACGCCGGTGAGCACTCCCGTCACCCCCGTCTCGGGCCGGCGCGAGGCGGTCCTGGAGATCGAGGGGATGACCTGTGCGAGCTGCGTGGCACGCGTCGAGAAGCGGCTGCAGGCGGTGGGCGGCGTCACGGCCGCCGTCAATCTCGCCACGGAATCGGCGAAGGTGTCCTACCCCGCGCAAGTCGAGACCTCGCGGCTGATCGCGGCCGTCCGCGAAGCCGGGTACGACGCGACGTTGCGCGCGCCGCGCCGGGGGCGTGCGGTCTCGGCCGCTGTCGACGTCGGACACCCTGATGCTGCCGAGCATGCTGTCGGTGATCACGACCACTCCCATGAGGATGCCCCCGGGGGGACGCCGCTGCGCACCCGTGTGCTCGTGAGCGCTCTGCTCGCGCTTCCCGTCGTCGCGTGGGGGATGGTGCCCGCGTGGCAGTTCCCCGGGTGGCAGTGGGCGTCGTTCGCCCTCGCGACACCCGTGGTGCTCTGGGGAGGCTGGCCGTTCCACCGTGCCACGATCGCCAACGCGCGCCACGGCGCGATGACGATGGACACCCTGATCACCCTCGGAACGATGGCGGCTTACCTGTGGAGTGCTTGGGCCCTGTTCTTCGGGTCAGCGGGCGAGATCGGCATGGTGCACGACGTCGCTCTGTTCGGCCGTTCGCACGACGCCACCGCGCTCGTCTACTTCGAGGTGGCCGCTGCCGTCACGGTCTTCCTCCTGGTGGGGCGGCTCATCGAGCAGCGCTCGAAGAGACGCGCGGGCAGCGCTCTGCGGGCGCTGCTGCAGTTGGGCGCCCACGACGTCGAGCTCGAGAACGGCGTGCGCATCCCGATCGACGATCTGCAGGTCGGCGACCTGTTCGTCGTGCGTCCGGGGGAGAAGATCGCCGCCGACGGCACGGTGCAGGGCGGCCGCGCCGCGGTCGATCAGAGCATGCTCACCGGTGAGTCGGTGCCCGTGGACGTCGCGCCCGGGTCGACCGTCACCGGGGGCACGATCGCCGTCGACGGTCGCCTCGTCGTCCGGGCGGGCGCGGTGGGTGCCGACACGAGGCTCGCGCACATGGCGCAGCTCGTCGAGGACGCCCAGTCCGGCAAGAGCCGCGTGCAGCGCGCGGCGGACCGCATCTCGGCCGTGTTCGTGCCGATCGTCATCGCCCTCGCTGTGCTCACCTTCCTCGCCTGGGTGCTGGCCGGCCAGCCCGTGTCGGCCGGCTTCGTCGCCGCGGTCGCGGTGCTGATCATCGCCTGTCCGTGCGCGCTCGGTCTGGCGACGCCCATCGCCGTCCTCGTCGGAACCGGCCGGGGGGCGGAGATCGGCATCCTGGTCACCGGACCGGAGGCGCTGGAGTCGGCCGATCGGGTCGACACCGTCGTGCTCGACAAGACGGGCACGGTGACGACGGGGCGGATGACGGTGGCGTCGGTGACGACGGACGACGGACTCGACGCCGCGGGGGCGCTCGTCCTCGCGGCATCCGTCGAAGCCGCCTCTCAGCACCCCGTCGCCCGCGCGATCGTCCAGGGCGCGGCGCGCGTCGACGCGGTCGAGGATTTCGCCGACCACGCGGGGCGGGGCGTGACGGGTCTGGTCGCCGGTCGGCGCGTGTTCGTCGGCCGGCCGTCGTTCGCGGTCGAGCAGGGCGCGGCGGTGAGCGACGTGCTCGCCGAGGCGGTCCGCCGCGGACAGGAGCGGTCGACGACCATCGTGCTCGGCTGGGACGGCGCGGTACGCGCGGTGATCGAGGTCGCCGATGCGGTGCGCGGCGACAGTCGCGAGGCGGTCGCGGCCCTCCGGCGGCAGGGGCTCGAGGTCATCCTGCTCACGGGCGACCACGAGGGCGTCGCGCGGGCGGTGGCCGCCGAGGTCGGCATCGGCACGGTGATCGCAGACGTCCTCCCCGAAGGCAAGGCCGCCGAGATCGAACGGCTGCGGGCGGAAGGTCGGCGTGTGGTGATGGTCGGCGACGGCGCGAACGACGCTGCCGCACTCGCGCTGTCCGACCTCGGCATCGCGATGGGCGGCGGCACCGACGCCGCGATGCACGCGAGCGACATCACCCTGGTGCGCTCCGAGCTGTCGGCCGCGGTGGACGCCATCCGCCTGAGCCGCCGGACGATGGGCGTCATCCGGGGCAATCTGTTCTGGGCGTTCGCCTACAACGTCGCAGCGCTTCCGCTGGCGGCCCTCGGCCTGCTCAACCCGATGATCGCAGGTGCGGCCATGGCGTTCTCGAGCGTGTTCGTGGTTCTCAACAGCCTCCGGCTGCGCAGCTTCCGCTGACGCGCCGTGGCGGCCGGGTACGGTCGCCGCGGCGCGCGCCGCCCGCGGGCGCGGCCGCAGCGTCGGTAGTCTCGACGAGCGCCTGAACGGCACCCGGCCGACTTCGCACGGAGGAATCACATGCCCGCGCACATCCGCCACCACGTCCGTGCCCTCACCCTCGCAGCGGCGGGTGCGACGCTGATGCTCGCCCTCGTCGGCTGTCAGCCCGAGCCGTCGCCCACAAATGCCGCGTCCTCCACGCCGTCGACGAGTTCGAGCACCGCCGCGCCGGCTTCGCCGAGCCCGTCCGCATCGACATCGCCGACCTCCACGGCGGCCGCGGAAGACATCGCACTCCCGGCCTCGTGCGACCAGCTCTACTCGTCGGCGATGCGCGCGACCCTCGACGCGACCATTCCGCCGCTCGGCGACCCGGGCGTGACGATGTACTCGACGCAGACGGTGGAAGCCCTCGAGGTGCTGGACTCGGGCGTCCCGACGATCCGCTGCACGTGGGGCGTGCCGTCCGAGACCGGCCTGTCGACCAACGTCTCGATCATCGACGGGGATCAGGCCGCGGCCATCCAGTCGGCGCTGCAGAACTCGGGCTTCAGCTGCGCGCCCGGGGCCGGGGGCACGCTGTGCACCTTCGAGGAGCGATCGATCACGCAGGACGACACCGAGACCGTCCGTACCGAGACCCAGTTCTTCCGCGGCAACGCGTGGGTGACCACGGTGAGCCTGAATGCGGCGGTCCCCGGGTACACCGAAGACATCGTGACGAGCCTCTGGGGATGACCTTCGCGCTCGGCGACGCGATTGCGCCGTTCCGCTGTGGCGCGCCGACCATGCTCTAGACTGCTCGTGGGGAATCATCGTCGACACCGCACCTCGCTGAAGCGAGTTCATGCGGATCGCATCGAGAACACCTGATCCGCGTTCGACCGGTCTACCGGCCACCCCGGATCACGCAGACCGAACCGGTCCCGACCGGTCATCGCCGGAGCATCCGGCATTCACGCTCAGGAGAAGCATGCCGACCACGGCAACCGCCAGCCAGAAGTCTCAGAACTCCGGTAACAGGCGCAGGAAGCCTTCGTCATCGCGGCGCGACGACGAAGCGCCCATCATTCCGATTCTCGCCCGCAAGGTGCGCGAAGTCGAGGCGAAAGCCCAGCACGGCAAGCTCGGTCCGACCAATCGGGTCAAGTTCCAGGTGATCGCCTTCCTCGTGCGCGAGGAACGCGCACGAGTCAAGGCCGACACCACGCTGCCCGACGGTGCGCGCCCCGAGCTGCTCAAGCGCCTCGACGGGGTGGCCACGATCCTCGCCAAGACCGCCGCGCGCGACACGTCGCTCATCCAGCTGCTGGAGGCCGACCAGGCGGCGTCGCCCGTCGCCCGTCGCATGCGGCGTGACTGGCTGCTCGAGTCGGGCGCCGATCTTCCCGACGACGAGCTCATCATCACGGATGTCGCGCCCGCGAGCGCGCCCGTCGTGCCGCCCGCCCTCGCCCAGAGGCAGGTCATCCCGCCGCAGGTCGACGCGCGTCGCGAGTCCAACCCGTTCCTGCCGCCCGACCTCTCGATGCGCGTCGCCCGGGAGACACCACGCCGACGTCTCGACGGGTGGGAACTGATGGGTCCGCTCTACAAGGCGTTCGAGACGGGCGCCGGGGGATCGGCAGCCTCGATGGAGCTTCCCGAGGTGCCGGAATTCGACCGCCTGTCGCCCCGGGGGCTCGAAGTCATGCCCCATCAGTCACGGTTCCTCGAGGCCGTGCGCGCGGGGCACCGCTCCTTCCTGCTCGCCGATGAGCCCGGCCTCGGCAAGACCGCCGAGTCCGCGCTCGCGGCATCCGTCGCCGACGCCTACCCCCTCCTCGCCGTCGTCCCGAACGTCGTGAAGATGAACTGGGTGCGCGAGGTCGAGCGCTGGACGCCCCATCGTCGCGCAACCGTCATCCAGGGGGACGGCGAGCAGATCGATGCGTTCGCCGACGTCTTCATCGTCAACTACGAGGTGCTCGACCGGCACCTCGCCTGGCTGAGTTCGATCGGACTGAAGGGGATGGTCGTCGACGAGGCCCACTTCATCAAGAACCTGTCATCCCAGCGCTCGCAGAACGTGCTCGCGCTCGGTGCCCGCATCCGCGAGCAGGTCCGCGATCCGCTCATGCTCGCACTCACGGGAACGCCCCTGATCAACGACGTCGAGGACTTCGACGCGATCTGGCGCTTCCTCGGGTGGACCAACGGCGAGAAGCCGGGGCCCGAGCTCATGGAGAAGCTCGACGCGACCGGTCTCACCCCCGCCGACAAGGCGTTCTACCCCGAGGCCCGCGACGCGGTCATCTCGATGGGCATCGTCCGTCGGAAGAAGAAGGACGTCGCTGCCGACCTGCCCGACAAGCTCATCGCCGACCTGCCCGTCGAGCTGGACGACGAGTTCGGCCGCTCCATTCGTCAGGCCGAGCGCGAGCTCGGAGAGCGGCTCGCCGCCCGCTACCGCCGCATCGTCGAGGCGCGCGGCGATCGTGGGCTGCTGCCCGGCGAAGTGGACGACGACATCGTCCGTCTCGTCGCGCACAACGAGCTCGAGGAGTCCAAAGCCGCCGGAACCGGTTCGGAGAACGTCTTCACGATGGTCCGCAAGATCGGTCAGGCCAAGGCGCTGCTGGCGGCGGACTATGCCGTGCAGCTGCAGCGGTCGGTCGGCAAGGTCGTGTTCTTCGCGAAGCACATCGACGTGATGGATGCGGCGGAGAAGCACTTCGCCGGCGCCGGGCTGCGCACGATCTCGGTGCGCGGCGACCAGACCAATACGGTGCGCCAGAACGCGATCGATGCCTTCAACAACGACCCGGGTGTCGGGATCGCGGTCTGCTCGCTGACCGCCGCCGGTGTCGGGCTGAACATGCAGGCGGCATCGAACGTCGTGCTGGCCGAGCTGTCGTGGACCGCGGCCGAGCAGACGCAGGCCATCGACCGCGTGCACCGCATCGGGCAGGACGAGCCGGTCACCGCCTGGCGGATCATCGCCGCGCACACGATCGACACGAAGATCGCCGAGCTGATCGACTCCAAGCAGGGTCTGGCGGCGCGCGCGCTCGACGGTGAGGCGGTGGATCCTCAGTCCAGCGACTCCGTGCAGTTGTCGGCCCTGATGCATCTCGTGCGGCAGGCGCTCGGCGCCGCGTAGGAGGGGCTCGCCCGGGTCGGGCGTTGTGGCAGGGGCGAGGCATCCGGCGCTAATGTCGGGTGAGGCAGCGTGGCCGACCCGACCCCCAGCAGCAAGGATCACACCATGAAGATCGGCATCCTCACGAGCGGTGGCGACTGCCCCGGACTCAACGCTGTCATCCGCGGCGCCGTGCTCAAGGGCACCACCGCGCACGACGTCGAGTTCGTCGGTATCCGGGATGGGTGGCGCGGCGTCGTGGACGGCGACTTCTTCCCCCTCACCCGGCACGAAGTGAAGGGGCTCTCGAAAGTGGGCGGCACCATCCTCGGCACGAGCCGCACGAACCCGTACGACGGAGTTCGCGGCGGGGCCGAGAACATCGCGAAGACGCTGTACGGCCACCGGATCGACGGGATCATCGCCATCGGAGGCGAGGGCACGCTCGCTGCAGCCGACCGGCTGTCGAAGGACGGCATCAACGTGATGGGCGTCCCGAAGACGATCGACAACGACCTGAGGGCCACCGACTACTCGTTCGGATTCGACACCGCGGTCAACATCGCCACGGAGGCCATGGACCGCCTCCGCACGACGGGGGATTCCCACCAGCGCTGCATGGTGGCCGAGGTCATGGGGCGACACGTCGGCTGGATCGCCCTGCACGCAGGCATGGCGGCCGGTGCGCACTCGATTCTCATCCCCGAGGTGCCGATGTCGATCGACGAGGTCTGCGCGCACGTCGAGCGAGCCCATGACCGCGGTCGCGCGCCGCTCATCGTGGTCAGCGAGGGGTTCAAGCTCAAGGACATGGACGAGGCCTTCAGCGTGAAGGGCATGGACGCGTTCAACCGCCCGCGACTGGGTGGTATCAGCGAGATCCTCGCCCCCGAGATCGAGCGCATCACCGGCATCGAGACCCGCGCGACGGTGCTGGGCCACATCCAGCGCGGCGGCTCGCCGTCGGGCTTCGACCGTGTGCTGGCGACGCGCCTGGGGATGGCTGCCGTCGACGCCGTGATAGACGATGCGTGGGGTCAGATGGTGTCGCTCAAGGGCACCGACATCGTGCGCGTCTCGTTCGCCGAGGCGCTCGGTGAGCTCAACACGGTTCCGCTGTACCGCTACGAAGAGGCCGCCGCGCTCTTCGGCTGACACCCGACCGGTCGGTCACTTCCGCTGCGGATCAGGACATTCCGCGGACTGACGAAGAAGAGCGGATGCCGCGGCCGCGGCATCCGCTCCCCGCTCAGTCCGCCAGCCCGAGGGTGTCGAGCAGCCAGGCGAGCTCGAAGGCCCGCTCCTTCCAGGAGTTGTAGCGCCCGGAGACCCCGCCGTGGCCCGCGACCATCTCGCACTTCAACAGCGCGTCGGCCCCGACCTCGCGGAGGCGGGCGACCCACTTCGCCGGTTCGACGTACAGCACCCGGGTGTCGTTCAGCGAGGTCACCGCGAGGATCTTCGGATAGTCGACGTCCGCGCGCACATTCTCGTACGGGGTGTAGGACTTCATGTACGCGTACACCTCGGCGTCGTGCAGCGGATCTCCCCACTCGTCCCATTCGATGACGGTGAGCGGCAGGTCCTCGTCGAGGATCGACGTGAGCGCGTCGACGAACGGGACCTCGGCCAGGATGCCCGCGAACAGCTCGGGCGCGAGGTTGGCCACGGCGCCCATCAGCAGCCCGCCGGCCGATCCGCCCTCGGCGACGAGGCGTTCGGGAGTCGTGTAGCCCTCGGCGATGAGATGCCGGGCGCTGTCGACGAAGTCGGTGAACGTGTTGCGCTTGTGGAGCAGCTTGCCGTCCTCGTACCACTGGCGGCCCATCTCGCCACCGCCCCGCACGTGCGCGACGGCGAAGATGACTCCACGATCGAGTTCCGACAAACGCGCGATCGAGAACGCCGGGTCGATCGAGTGCTCGTACGAACCGTACCCGTAGAGATGAAGTGGTCGAGGCGCGTCGCCGGCCGGGCCGAATGACCGCTTCCAGACGAGCGACAGGGGCACTTCGGTTCCGTCGGCGGCCGTCGCCCAGACGCGTGCCTGCGCGTAGTGCTCCGGGTCGTATCCGCCGAGCACGGGCTGGCGCTTGCGCAACAACAGCTCTCGCGTCGCGATGTCGTAGTCGTAGACCGTCGACGGCGTCACGAACGAGCCGTAGCCGACCCTGAGCAGCGGCGGCGCCCACTCGCGGTTGCCGCCGAAGCCGGCGGCGTACAGCGGTTCACCGAACTGCAGGTCGTCGACGGCACCCGTCTGGTAGTCGAGCAGGCCGATGCGCGACAGGCCTTCGCGGCGGTACTCGACCGTGGCGAAGTCGCGGAAGCAGTCGACCTCGATCAGTCGGGTGCCGCCGGTGTGGGGCAGGAGCACCGCGCGCTCCCCCTGAGGGTCGGATGCCGCGACCCGCACGAGCTCGAAGTCCAGGGCGCCGTCGTTGTGGAGGATGAGCAGAACGTCCTCCCCGTCGAGGACGGCGTGATCCACGGAGTACTCGACCCCTTCCTTGCGCGGCCAGACGACCTGCGGAGTGGCGCTCAGATCGTCGGCAGGCACGAGCCAGTCCTCGGACGTGATGGATGATCCCATCCCGATCACGAGGTACTTGTCGCTGCGGGTGAAGCCCGCACCCAGCCAGAACCGCTCATCGGGCTCGTGGAACAGCTGCACGTCGGCGGCGGCGTCCGTGCCCACGATGTGATTCCACACGGTGTCGGGTCGCCACTTGTCGTCGACCGTGGAGTAGATGATCGATGCACCGTCGGGGGAGAACTGCGCGCCGGATGATGTCTCGACGATGACGTCGGGCAGGGGCGCTCCGGTGTCGAGGTCGCGCACGCGAACGGTGTAGCGCTCGTCGCCGCTGGTGTCGACGCCGAAGAGCATGAGCCGCCCGTCATCGGAGACGTCGAACGCCCCGAGGGAGAAGAAGTCCGTGCCCTCCGCCTCCAGGTTGCTGTCGAGCAGGACCTGCTCACCGGGGACGGGGACGTCCGGCGAGAGCTCCGGGGGAGTCCAGTCGTCGGGCGCCGCGATCGGGGCGCGGCATTGGATGCCGTACTGCTGCCCCTCGACGGTGCGACCGTAATACCACCAGTCGCCCCGACGGGACGGCACAGAGAGGTCGGTCTCGAGCGTGCGGTCCTTGATCTCGCGGAAGATGCTCTCGCGCAGCCCTGAGAGGTGTGCGGTGCGCTGCTCGGTGTAGGCGTTCTCCGCCTCGAGATGCGAGATGACGTCGGTGTCGTCCTTCTCGCGGAGCCACTCGTACGCGTCTTCGACGTCATCGCCGTGGTGCGAGCGCGTGAACGGCTCTCGGCGGGTGGTGGGGGGGACGAGGGATGCCGCGACCTGCGGCTCTGTGTCGGTCACCACTCCACGCTAGTCGAGGCCCGTCGGCCGCGGCCCGGAGCTCGCCCCCGACCCGATCGGCGAGCGCCGATCACGACTCGAGACGCTGCCCGCCGGCTACCTGACGGTGACGAGGGTGCGCTGCCACCCCGATGAGCCGTTGGGCGCGATCGCCGCACGCTCCTCGATCTGCAGCTGGCCCGCTTTGTCGGTCGCACGCACCGCGATGTAGTGCGTTCCCGGCGACGCATCCCAGTCGACGAACCACTGCACCCACGTATCGGCGTTGATCGGGGTCGACAGCGTGGCGCCCTGCCAATCGGCGTCGTCGATCGAGACCTCCACCTTCGCGATGCCGACCGTCTGCGCCCACGCCATTCCGGCGATCTTGACGGGGCCCGCCGTGACGGGCGCGTCCGTGCGGGGGGTGTCGATGCGCGAGGACATCTTGATCGGCGCTTCGGCGCTGTACCCGCGGGGCGTCCAATACGCCTCATCGGCGGCGAAGGTGGTGACCTTGAGCTCGGTGAGCCACTTCGTGGCCGAGACGTACCCGTAGAGGCCGGGCACCACCATGCGGACGGGGAATCCGTGCTCGAGGGGCAGCGGCTCGCCGTTCATCGCGACCGCGATGATCGCGTCGCGATCGTCGTCGGTGAGCGCGTCCAGGGGCGTGCTGGCGGTGTAGCCGTCGACACTTGTGGACAGGACCATGTCGGCACCCGACTGCACGCCCGCCTTCTTCAGCAGGTCGCGCACGGGGATGCCCTGCCAGACGGCGTTGCCGAGGAGCGGTCCGCCGACCTCGTTCGAGACGCACGTCAGGGTGATGGCGAACTCGTCGGTCCCCATCGCGAGGAGGTCGTCGAAGGACAGCTCGATCCGCTCGTCGACCATTCCGTCGATCACGAGACGCCAGGTCGAGGGATCGATCGAGGGCACGGTGAGCGCCGTGTCGACGCGGTAGAAGTCCTTGTTGTCGGTGATCAGCGACGACAGGCCGGGAATGTCGAGCTCAGCGCCGGCCGGAATGGTCACGGTCGACTTCGGCGCCGGGAGACGGAGAGCCTCTCGGACCGAGGCGATGGACGATGTCGTGGCCGAGACCACGCGCGCCCCCACACCGACGACGACGGAGGCGGCCGCGGTGATGCCGGCCAGGGAGAGGAACGACCGTCGACTCGGGTGCGTCGTGCGGGCATCGGGGTTGTCCGCGGATGCGGTGGCGGAGGACGGAGCCCGGCCGGCCGGCGCGTCGGCGCGCCAGGCGCGCAGCCGACGCACCAGCAGGACGATCATCACGACACCCGCGACGAGTCCGGCGAGCGAAGGGAGGATCGACAGGACGCCGGCGCCCGCCCGTGTGAACGCGGCGGCGCCTGACAGCACACCGGCGACGCCCAGCGCGATGGCGCCGAGCGGAGGGCGCACGTACTGCAGGACGCCCGCGATGGCCGCGGCCACGACGACGGCGAGTCCGAGACCGGCGAGCAACGCGATCTTGTCGTATTCACCGAACGTCGAGATGGCGAACTCTTTCAAGGGCTGGGGGACGATGTCGATGACGAACGATCCAACGGCCAGGAGCGGGCTCGCCTGGGAGGCCACGAGGAGGGCGACCAGTTCGGCTGCGGCGAGGAACGCCGCTGCCGAGATGACACCTGCCACCGCCGCCAGAAAGATGAAGAGGGCTGATCGCCTCGTGGACATGGGGTGCAGCCTCTCGGTCGGTTCGCGGTGCTGAGACCTATTCGCCGCCCGTGCGCGATCGGATTGTCCGCGCCGCGCCGCGCCGCGCTGAGATCGACCGGGTCGGGCGTCGCGTTGGACGCGACCGGCCGCGGGGTCACCGGGTGCACACCTCCCGAGTCCCGCTCTCGCGAGGAGTGTGGAAGGATTCTCCTGTCCCGGGTGACGGGACTGTGAACTCCAGGTGAACACTTCGTTCGCCAAGCCGATGTGCTCGGCACCATCCCTTTCTCTCAGACATCGAAAGCGACCGGTGGACTCCACAGTTCTGATCATCGTGCTGGTCATCGCACTGGCGCTGTTCTTCGACTTCACCAACGGGTTCCACGACACGGCGAACGCCATGGCGACGCCCATCGCCACGGGCGCGCTGAAGCCGCGGGTCGCGGTGCTTCTCGCGGCGTCCCTCAATCTTGTGGGTGCGTTCCTCTCCACCGAGGTGTCCCAGACCATCTCGCACGGGATCATCCGTGAGGATCAGATCTCCGCGACGGTATTCCCCGCTCTCATCTTCGCCGGCCTGATCGGGGCGATCACCTGGAACATGCTGACGTGGCTGCTCGGTCTGCCGTCCAGCTCGTCGCATGCCCTCTTCGGCGGTCTGATCGGCGCGACCGTCGTCGGCGTCGGGGTCATGGCCATCGACTTCGGCACCGTCATGAGCAAAGTGATCCTGCCTGCGCTGATCGCCCCGTTCACCGCAGGGGTGATCGCGTTCCTCGTGACGAGGATGGCGTACGCCCTGACGCGCCGATACGACTCGAAGCCCGACGGTCGCGACGGGTTCCGGTGGGGTCAGATCTTCACGTCCTCGCTCGTGGCGCTGGCACACGGCACGAACGACGCGCAGAAGACGATGGGCGTCATCACGCTCGCTCTGATCACGGTCGGCTGGCAGAACTCCGCCGACGCCGATCCGCAGCTGTGGGTCATCCTCGCCTGCGCCTTCACGATCGCGCTGGGCACGTATACGGGCGGATGGCGGATCATCCGCACCCTCGGGAAGGGCCTGACCGACGTCAAACCCGCGCAGGGATTCTCGGCCGAGACGTCGACCGCTGCGACGATCCTCGCCTCGAGCGCGCTCGGATTCGCCCTCTCGACCACCCAGGTCGCGTCGGGCTCGGTGATCGGATCGGGCCTCGGTCGCCGCGGTTCGACCGTGCGGTGGAAGACCGTCGGTCGTATCGCCGTCGGATGGCTGCTGACGCTCCCGGCCTCGGGAGCGGTGGGCGCCGTCGCAGCACTCATCGTCGTGTGGGGTGGTACCTGGGGCATCCTGATCGACGCAGTCCTGGCCGTCGCCGTCATCCTGTTCCTGTTCCGACGTTCCCGCCGCGACAAGGTCGACGCGAGCAATGCCATGAGCGAGGTCGCCGACTCCGGACGGGCGATCAAGGTCACGCGCAACCCCCCGCCGACCCGCCGGCAGCGCGCCCGCGAACGATCAGGCACGAAGGGGACGCGGTGATGGTGATCGACTGGTGGGCTTTCGTGCAGGTGTTCGCGGCCGCGCTCGTGGGCTCGGTGCTCGTCGTCGGGTTCTATTCGCTCGGGCTGCGGCTGCTGGTGCTCGCCGGCCGCGTCCCTGTCGTCGCCCCGGCCGAATTCACCGACGCGATCACCGTGATCTCGCCCACTCACGCGCAGCGCGCGGCGAAACGTGCGGCGAAAGCCGCGCGGAAGAACCCGCTCACCGAGCGTCAGAAGCGACTCGCCCTGCTCGGGGCGTGGGGATGCTTCGCCCTCTGCGCGCTCGCGGTGCTGTCGGGGCTGCTGCTGATCGTGTGGGGCTGACGTCCGACCGCACGACGGCGGGGCCGGTCGTCCGGCCGAGGTCGGAGGGCATGTCTAGGCTGATCCCATGGATGAGCCATCCGTTCTTTTCGGTCAGCACCCGCCGGCGCGGCGGACGATCGTCCACCTCAGCGACACGCATCTGATGGGGGGCAATCGGCCGCTCGGCGAGCGCTACGACACCGCCGGCAATCTCGCCCGTGCGCTCGCCGCCGTCGAGCGCAGCGGTGTGCGCCCCGACGCCATCGTCTTCACGGGCGATCTCACCGATCTCGGCGAGCCGGAGGCATACCGCGCGCTGCGCGCTCAGGTCGAGCCGTTCGCCGCACGTCTGGGAGCCCCCGTCGTGTGGGTCGCCGGCAATCACGACGAACGGCCCGAGCTCCGGCGCGAGCTCCTCGACGCCGAACCCACGGACGACCCCATCGTCGGCGTCTGGGATCTCGGCGGCCTGCGCCTCATCGCCCTCGATTCCACCGTGCCCGGCTGGCATCACGGCGATCTCGACGCCGAGCAGCTGGAGTGGCTGCGCTCCGAACTCGCCGAGCCTGCACCCCTGGGGACCCTCCTGGCGCTCCATCACCCGCCGCTCCCCAGCCACCTGCCCTTCTTCGACATCCTGGAGCTGCGCGATCAGGGACGCTTCGCCGATGTCGTCGCGGGCACCGACGTGCGCGGCATCCTGGCGGGCCATCTGCACTACTCGACGAGTGGAACGTTCGCGGGCGTGCCCGTGAGCGTGGCCGCCGCCACGTGCTACACGATGAACCTCCAACGGCCGGCCGCGGAGGTGAACGGCATGGATGCCGGACAGTCGTTCCACCTCGTGCACGTGTACGACGACACAATCACCCACGCTGTCGTACCGGTGATCGACGCACCCACCGCGGAGTTCTTCACGCCCGAATGGACCGAGCGGATGTCTCGGCTCACTCCGGAGGAGCGCCTGGAGGCCTTCTCGCGCAAGCGGTGACCGCCGCCTCCTGCATCCGGCGCGCGGAGGACTTCGAGCACAGCAGTCCACGCGAAGGTGTACGCCGCGTACAGCGGGCGTCGCAGGGGTGGGCGGTTAGGCTCGACGCATCCCCTGCACGACGACGTGACCCACAAGGACGATCGAATGGCTGTGACCACCATGACCGGCACCCGCACGGAGACCGATTCGCTCGGCTCCCTCGAGATCCCCGCGGACGCGTACTGGGGGATCCACACCGCACGGGCGCTCGAGAACTTCCCGATCGCGAAGCGGCCGATCTCGGTGTACCCCGACCTGATCATCGCGCTCGCCATGGTCAAGCAGGCCTCCGCTCGCGCCAACGCCGAGATCGGCGTGCTCGACCAGGAGAAGGCCGATCTCATCGAGCGGGCGGCGCAGCTCGTCATCGACGGAGAGCACCATGACCAGTTCGTGGTCGGTGTCATCCAGGGTGGTGCGGGCACGTCGACGAACATGAACGCGAACGAGGTCATCACCAACATCGCGCTCGAACTGGCCGGGCGCCAGAAGGGCGACTACGCCTTCCTGTCGCCGATCGACCACACCAACCGCAGCCAGTCCACGAACGACGTCTACCCGACCGCGGTCAAGGTCGGGCTCTCGCTCACCCTTCGCGGGCTTCTCGAAGAGCTCGCGCTCCTGCGCCAGGCGTTCCTCGACAAGGCGGTCGAGTTCCACGACGTGCTCAAAGTCGGCCGCACCCAGCTCCAGGACGCCGTGCCGATGACGCTCGGTCAGGAATTCCATGGGTTCGCCACGACACTCGGTGAGGACTACAGCCGTCTCACCGAGAATGCCTATCTGATGTTCGAGATCAACATGGGGGCCACGGCCATCGGAACCGGGATCACCACCCACCCCGGTTACGGCAAGTCGGTGCTGAGACACCTCCGTGAGATCACCGGCCTCGACCTCGAGACGTCGCTCGACCTGGTCGAGTCCACCAGCGACACCGGCTCGTTCATGTCGTTCTCGGCGTCGCTCAAGCGCAATGCCATCAAGCTCTCCAAGATCTGCAACGACCTCCGGCTGCTCTCCAGCGGCCCGCAGGCGGGGTTCGGAGAGATCAACCTCCCCGCGCGCCAGGCGGGCTCGAGCATCATGCCCGGCAAGGTCAACCCCGTCATCCCGGAGGTCGTCAATCAGGTCGCCTTCTCGGTGGTCGGCGCCGACATGACCGTGACGATGGCGGTCGAGGGCGGCCAGCTGCAGCTCAACGCTTTCGAGCCCGTGATCGCGCACTCCATCTTCCAGTCGCTCACCTGGATGCGGCAGGCGATGTGGACGCTGCGCGTGAACTGCGTGGTGGGCATCACGGCCAACCGGGAGCGCTTGGGCGCGATGGTGGGGGCGTCCGTCGGCGTGGTCACCGCCCTGACCCCGTTCATCGGATACGCAGCGGCGGCGGCGCTCGCCAAGACCGCTCTGCTCACCGGCCACAACGTCGCCGATCTGGTGGTCGAGGGCGGGCTGATGTCGCGCGACGAGGTCACCAAGCAGCTCTCGCCCGCCCGGCTCTCGGGACTCGAGGCCATCACTGCGGCGATCCCGATCGTGCAGCCGGCGGAGAACGTCGTCTCGGATCCGCCGAGCGGGCGCTGAGCGATCACGGCCGGTCCTCCGCCGTCACCGGCCCCGCGCGGCTCTGTCGTGCGCGCGCACGCAGCCGCTAGCGTGTGAGGGACCACTCTCAGCCACCGGAGGATCGCACCATGACCACGCCCGACAACTCACAGCCCCCGCAGTACACCCCGCCGCCGGCGCCCGAGCCGGGCTCGGCCTACGGCACATCCGCTGCGCCCGCCTACGGCTCCGGCGCCCCCGCGTACGGAGCATCGGGTCAGGCGCCCTCGGGACCCGTACCCGGCAAGACGCTCGGTATCGTCGCGCTCATCGTGGCGTTCTTCTTCAATCTCATCGGACTGATCCTCGGGATCGTGGCGCTGGTGCAGAGCCGCAAGGCCGGAGTGCGCAACCTTCCAGCCGTGTGGGCGATCATCATCGGGGCGCTGTCGATCGTGATCGGCCTGATCGTCGTGTTCGCGTTCATCATCCCGGCCGTCACGTTCGGTGTCGAAGCGGCGCAGGCGTGCCAGGCTGCGAATTTCGCGGGCACCGTCGTCGTGCGCGGCGTCGAGGTCGACTGCGCGTCGATCGACGGCTAGACCCGGCACGTCGACGTATCGGCGCCCTGACCGCGCGGTCGGGGCGCCGATGCGTTTTCCGTCAGTCGAGGATGCGGCAGTGGGTCGTCAGCTCACCGATGCCGTCGATGCCGACGGTGACGGTCGAACGATCGCGCAGGAAGATCTGAGGGTCTCGCGAGTACCCGGCGCCGCCGGGGCTGCCGGTCGAGATCAGCGTTCCCGGCAGAAGAGTGACGGACTGCGACAGGTGGGCGATCAGCGTGGGCACCGATCGCACCATCTGCCCCGTGGATGCGTCCTGCACGGTGTGTCCGTCCACGACGGCCCAGATATGCAGATCCTGCGGATCGGGAATCTCGTCGGCGGTGACGACGAACGGCCCCGTGGGCGTGAATCCGTCGAACGACTTGCATCGGCACCACTGCGCCTCAGAGAACTGGATGTCACGCGCGGTGATGTCGTTGACCACCGTGTAGCCCCAGACATGATCGAGCGCATCTTCGGCCGACACGTCCTTCGCCGGAGCCCCGATGATGACCCCCAGCTCGGCCTCGTAGTCGACCGACTCGCTCAGCGAGCGGGGCCACGATGTGACCCCCTCATGGGCGGTCAGCGAGTTCGGCCACAGGACGAACACCGTCGGCGCGGAATCGGTCTTCAGCCCCAGCTCGCTGGAATGCGCGGAGTAGTTCAGTCCGATCGCGAGGATCGTCGGGGGCGTGCGCGATGCGGACGCAAAAGTGACCGTCGACAGCGGATGCCGCGTGCCGGTGTGCTCCGCGGCGTCTCGGACGCGTGCGAGCAGCTCGTCGCCGCCGGGGATCAGTTCTTCGAGATAACGGGGCGCGCCGGCGAATAGGCTCTCGACGATGATCGCATCGTCATCGATCACCAGTGCCAGTCGCGGCTCAACTGCCCCCGAGGGGATCACGTGGGCGAAGCGCATGACTCCACGCTACCGGGCACGGAGTGGGTGGGTGCGACGGGGGTGCCGCTCCTAGGCTGTGCGTCATGGCCTTCCCCTCACCTCTGTCGCAGCCTCGCCCGGGCGTCGGTGCGCCGATCTCCGCGCCGGCCGTGTCGCCGCCGGCGCTCCCGGTTCCACCCCGGAGAGGGCGGAGCGCTTCGATCTGGGCCATCGGTCTGGTCGTGCTCCTGCTCGCCGTGCTGGTGGGCTACTTCCTCGAGGCACTCGGGCCGGGCGCGTCGATCGTGGGCATGATCCTGGCGCTCATCCCCCTCGCGGGTGTCCTCCTCGCGGTGCGGCTTGTCGATCGTTGGGAGCCCGAACCTCGGGGGCTGCTGCTCCTCGCGGTCGCGTGGGGTGCCGTGGTGGCGGTCGCCATCGCGCTCGGGGTCGACCTCGTGCTGAGCATTCTGTTCGGCGTCGGGGATTCCGCCGCGCACGACGCCCTCCGCGCGGTGGTGCAGGCGCCGATCGTCGAGGAGTTCGCGAAGGGTCTCGGGGTTCTCCTCATCTTCGCCTCCGCGCGCCGCGCGTTCGACGGTCCCGTCGACGGAATCGTCTACGGCGGGCTGGTGGGTGCCGGGTTCGCATTCACTGAGAACATCCAGTACTTCGCGATCAGTCTGATCGAGGGCGGAGCGGAGCAGGCGACGGCGACGTTCTTCGTCCGCGGCATCCTCTCTCCGTTCGCGCACGTGATGTTCACCAGCGTCACCGGCTTCGCCCTGGGCATCGCCGCGCGTCGCGGCCTCGGCCCGGGGAGGGCGCTCGGCTTCTGGGTCACGGGTATGGCGGGCGCGGCCTTGCTGCACGCGGTGTGGAACGGATCGGCGACCTTCTTCGACTTCTTCGGCCTCTACCTGACCCTGCAGCTGCCCCTCTTCGTGCTGTTCATCCTCGGGATCCTCATGCTCCGCAGGGAGGAGGCGCGGCTGACTCGGGCCCGGCTCGGCGACTATGCCGCGGTGGGGTGGTTCACCGCGGCGGAGGTCGACATGCTTGCGACCTCGTCAGGACGGCGGGCCGGTCTGGCGTGGGCGGGCAGCCTGCGGGGGGATCGGAAGCCGCTCATGAAGAGGTTCATCACGGACGCCACGGCTCTGGCCGCCGCGAGGCAGCGTGCGCTCTCCGGCCGCGATCCACGAGCGGCCGAAGACGAACAGGTGCTGCTGGTGCGGACGACGGCGACGCGCGCAGCTCTCTTCGCGCCGTGATCGTGGCCACGGGGCGACATCATCCGCCTCCGGCGGGGCCCTGACAGCGTCGCGGCCCTTGACGTGGGCATCGCCTGGGGGCAAGCTGACTGCAGACCAACTCAGCGCTCGGTTGACCCGCAGGCTATGCCGCGGCACCGGGCGCTGAGTCTGTCCGGGGGCGGTCCGGAGTCGACCGCTGCGCAGGCTCCGTGGTTGGATGGAGCCATGACTGATGACCGCACCAAGCCCGAGATCGACGCCCCCGAAGGACCGGCTCCTCGCGAGCTCGTCACCCGCGACCTGATCGTCGGAGACGGTAAAGAAGCCAAGGCCGGCGACACGGTCACCGTGCACTACCTGGGTGTCGACTACGAAGCCGGCGAAGAGTTCGACTCGTCATGGAACCGCGGCGAGAGCATCCAGTTCCCTCTTCGCGGACTCATCCAGGGGTGGCAGGACGGCATCCCCGGCATGAAGGTCGGCGGCCGCCGCGAGCTCGTCATCCCGCCACACCTCGCCTACGGTCCGGCGGGCGGCCACTTCCTCGGCGGGAAGACGCTGATCTTCGTCATCGACCTGATCGACGTCGCGTAAACAGATTCGTATGAGGGGGGCGGATGCTGCGGCATCCGCCCCTTCGCACGTCTGCGCGGATACCGCCCATGTCGGGCAATCTGTATTCGCGGGAATAGACTTGGGACCGCGACGCTTTTACCCCTGCAAGCTGCCGGAACACCGGCCATTCTCATGGAGGACCTGATATGACCACCAACACGATCGACATCCCGGGCTACAAGGCCGGCACCTGGGTGCTGGACCCCTCGCACAGCGAGGTCGGCTTCACCGTCCGTCACATGATGATCTCGAAGGTCCGCGGCGCCTTCAAGGTCAAGGAGGCGACCATCGTCGCCCCCGAGAACCCGCTCGAGGTCACCGTCGAGGCGCACGCCGACGTCGCGTCGGTCGACACCGGGGACGAGGGCCGCGATCAGCACCTCCGTTCGGCCGACTTCTTCGACGCCGAGCAGTACCCCACCATCGACTTCGTCTCGACCGGCGTGCGCATCGAGAAGGGCGAGTTCCTGGTCGACGGCAACCTCTCCATCCACGGTGTGACCAAGCCTGTCACCTTCGACCTCGACTTCGGCGGGTTCGGCAGCGACCCGTGGGGCAACTACAAGTTCGGCGCGACCGCCAAGGCCGTCGTGAACCGCGAGGACTTCGGCCTCACGTGGAACGCCGCACTCGAGACCGGCGGCGTTCTCGTCGGTAAGGATGTCACCATCACGCTCGACCTCCAGGGTGCCCTGCAGGCCGACTGAGTCATCGGCTCACCTCGGTGTCGGAGAGGACCGGATGCTGCGGCATCCGGTCCTCTCTCTTCTTCCGGACACGGAGACGGTCTTGTGCGAGCAGGATCCCGGCGAACACGATGAGCGCGCCCACGGGCTCATTCCAGCTCACCTCCTCGCCGAGTACGACCATGCCGAGCGCGACTCCGACGATGGGCGTGATGTAGGTCACCGTGGACGCGCGGGTCGGGCCCCAGACCCGCAGCGTGTTCTGATTCCAGATGTAGGCGACGCCGGTGCCGAGACACCCGAGTGCGAGCACGGCTCCGACGATCGAGGGGGTCAGTGAGATCGGGCTGAGCACGAGCACGGGTGAGAGGAGCACCATGACGGCGGCTCCGAGACCGATGTTCAGGAACGAGAAGACGAGGGCGCTCATGCCGGTGCGCGCCACGAAGCGACGCATGTACCCGAGGCTGAAGCCGTAGCACGCGGTCGCGCCGAGCATCGCCAGCTGTGCCGGCAGGCTCTGCGTGAGGTCGAGACCCTGCCACGGAGCGATGATCACCATGACGCCCAGGATTCCGACCATGATGCCGACCAGCTGGACCGCCCTCAGCTTCTCGACGCGGAAGACGAGCCCGGCCATGACGGCCGTCATGATCGGTGTCGTCGCGTTGTAGATGCTTCCGAGGCCGGACGTCACGTGCTGCTGCGCCCAGGCGAAGAGCAGGAAGGGCGCGACGCAGAAACTGATGCCGAGAACCAGCATGTGGCCCCAGACCCGGATGCTGCGCGGCAACGCCTCGCGGCGGGCGAGCACGAACACCCCGAGGGTGAGGGCACCCAGGACGAGTCGGGCCCATGCCACCTGCCCGGCGCTGAGCCCCTCGAGCCCGATCTTCATGAAGAGGAAGCTCGACCCCCAGATGACGCCGCACAGGATGAACTGGGTGACCACGGAGGCGTGGCCGGGTACGCGGTCGGGGAGGGGTGCTGCGGTCATCACCCTGGTGACTGTAGCCCCGGGACGGGACACCCGCGCCCCCGGCGGGGATCGACGTCCGGAACCCGCGGATTCGTGGCAGTCAGACGCCGATGGGCGATGCCATCTGTTGCGCCGTCGGCGATCGGAGACCGGTTTCGCCGGGGCGTCCGCTTGCTGGTAAGATCTTGAGGTTGCCGTTTGATCGGCCGCGGATAAAGAGAGCTCGCACATCAGGTGCCGGGCGCCGCGCAATGACGAGAGAGGGGATCCCATATATGGCACTCGAAGCAGACGCCAAGAAGGCGATCATCGAAGAGTACGCGACGCACCCCGGTGACACCGGATCCCCCGAGGTGCAGGTCGCGATGCTGTCGCAGCGCATCAAGGACCTCACCGAGCACTTGAAGGAGCACAAGCACGACCACCACTCGCGTCGTGGTCTGTTCCTCATGGTCGGTCAGCGTCGCCGTCTTCTCGGCTACCTCCAGGACATCGACATCGCGCGCTACCGCACGTTGATCGAGCGTCTGGGCCTGCGCCGCTAGTCGCACCCGCGTATATCGCTTTCACGAAGGCCGCTCCACGGTGTGGGGCGGCCTTCGTCGTGCGTGGCGCTCAGGCCGTCAGGACGCTGATCGCGCGGCGACCAGATCGCCGTGCCAGCGCTCCGCCACGTCGGGGTGGGCGCGCAGTCGCGACTTCAGCGCATTCTCTCCATACAGGGCATGGATCGGGTTGGTCGGATCCTGCGTCACGCCGCGCGCGTCCGCGGCGAGTTCGTCGGGCAGATCGATCAGGGGCAGCCGTGTGTCCAGGCCGGGGTTGAAGAAGTACGGGATGGAGATGCGGTCGTCGGGGAAGCGGGGCGAGACCACACGGTGGTTGGTGGCCTTGAGGTATCCCTGCGTCGCATACTCGAGCATTTCGCCGATGTTGACGACGAAAGCGCCCGGCACCGAGGGGGCATCCACCCATTCCCCGTCGCGCTCGACCTGCAGACCGCCCTTCCCGGGCTCGACCCACAGCAGCGTCAGCACACCCGAATCCTTGTGCGCGCCCACGCCCTGCTGCGGCTCCGGTGCGGTCGTCCCCGGGTAGCGCACGATCTTGAGGAGGGTCGACGGTTCACCGAAGTGCTCGTCGAAGTAGGACTCGGGTGCGCCGAGGGTGAGCGCCCACGCTCGCAGCAGTTTGCGCGAGACGCCGGCGAGGTGCTCCTGCCACTCGTCAGTGATGACGCGCAGCTCGGGCTGGGCTTCCGGCCACAGGTTGGGGCCGATCAGGCGTGCCCAGTCCGGGGCGCCCGGGTCGATGATGGCATCGCGCTCGGGTCCGATGTCGATCTGCTCGCGCCAGTCGACCCTGCCCTGCGTGCGCTCGCCGCCCACGCGGGTGTAACCGCGGAAGTGCGGGCTCGTCACGTTCTCGATCGCGAGCTTGTCGGCCTCGGGGAGAGCCAGGAAGTCGCGGGCGGCCCGATGGAGCCGCTCCTCGAGGTCGGCGGGGATGCCGGTTCCCGTGAGGTAGAAGAAGCCGACGTCGTGCGTCGCGGCCCGCAGGTCGGCGCGGAAGGCGGCGGCCGCCTCCGGCCCGTCGTCGAGGCGGGAGAGATCCAGGATCGGAAGAGTGAGATCGGCCATCCGTCGAGCGTAGGCAGGCGCCGCGCCCGATGGGGCTATGTTGCGTGACGTTACCGATGTCGTCATGCCGAGCGGGTTTGAGCGGCGCGCTCCCACGGGGTAAGGTTCTGCTTACTGAGGTATACCTAACCTTCCCTCGGCTCCCTCGTTCCCCACCCGAAAGATCGCGCTTCCGTGCTCGCCACCTTCTTGATCGGCCTCCGAGAGGGCCTCGAGGCAGCGCTCGTGGTCGGCATCCTCGTCGCGTACCTCCGCAGGCTGGAACGCAGAGATGTCCTCGTCCGCCTCTGGATCGGAGTCGCCCTCGCGGTCGCGCTCGCGGTGGCCATCGGCGCCGTCCTCACCTTCGGCGCCTATTCGCTGACCTTCGAGGCGCAGGAGATCATCGGCGGAACCCTGTCGATCATCGCCGTCGCGATGGTCACGTGGATGATCTTCTGGATGCTGAAGGCCTCGCGCTCCCTCAAGGCGACGTTGCAGGGCGACGTCGACCGCGCGCTCGCGAACGGGTCGCTGTGGGGGATCGTGATCATCGGCTTCGTGTCGGTCTCACGTGAGGGCATCGAAACGACTCTCCTGCTGTGGTCGATGGTGCAGTCGTTCGGGGATGCCCCGCTGGCCCTCGTCGGCGCGGTGCTGGGCATCGTCACGGCCGTCGCGCTCGGCTGGCTCATCGCCCGAGGAATGCTGCGACTGGACCTCCGGCGGTTCTTCCTGTGGACCGGCGCCTTCCTCATCGTGGTGGCGGCCGGAGTTCTCGCGTACGGCGTTCACGACCTCCAGGAGGCAGGGGTCCTCCCCGGCCCGTTCACCGCCGCAGCTCCGGTCGATGCGACCGGCGTGGTCGCGGTGGGGATGAGTGCGTTCCCGTTCGGGTTCGCGTTCGACGTCAGCAGCGCCATCGCACCCGGCAGCCCGCTGGCGGCGATCCTCCAGGCCACCGTCGGCTTCATGCCGGCCATGACCTGGCTGCAGGTGCTCGCGTGGGTGCTCTACATCGGCATCGTCGGCGCCCTCTTCTTGCGTCTGTCGCTCCGCCGCCCCGCGCCGAAGGCCGCCCCGCACGAGGTCGATTCCGCAGCGGCGCCGGCTACGGCCTCCCTTTCCGACCCTGCCCGCGCGCAGCCGGTCGGTGTTCTTCCCGCACCCCCGCAAGGAGCTCGATGACCATTCCACGCACCGTGACCGCCGTCACCGCGGTCGCTGCCCTCGCTCTCGCCCTCGCGGGCTGCGTCGCGAAAGCCGACGTCGCAGCCACGGACGCCCTCACCGTGACCTCGACCGACGCCGCGTGCGACGTCTCCTCGACCACGGTCACCAGCGGCACGCTCGCCTTCGATGTGAAGAACGCGGGAGCGCAGACGACCGAGTTCTACCTGCTCGCCGAAGACGGCCTGCGCATCGTCGGTGAGGTCGAGAACGTGGCTCCGGGTGCCAGCCGCACGCTGACGGTCGTCGCGCAGCCGGGGGAGTACTTCACGCTCTGCAAGCCCGGCATGGTCGGGCAGGGCGTCGGGCGGGCGAGCTTCAGCGTCGGAGGCGATGCGGTCGTCGTCGATGACGAGGACGCAGACCAGAAGAAGCAGGCGGTCGATCTCTATGCCGCCTTCGTCAAGGATCAGGTCGAACAGCTGTTGCCCGCGGTCCAGTCGTTCACGAGCGCCTACGCCGCCGGCGACGATGCGACCGCGAAGGCGGCGTTCCCGAACGTGCGTGCCTTCTACGAGCGCATCGAGCCGATCGCCGAAGCGCTCGGCGACCTCGATCCGCGCATCGACTACCGCGAGGTCGACGCGGTGGCCGAGGGACTGGAGTGGACCGGGTTCCACCGCATCGAGAAGGACCTGTGGGTGCCGGCCGCCGACGGGGTCAACTCCGACGGAGAGACCTCCGCCTACCTCGACTGGGCGCCGTCCACCCCCGCAGAGCGGCAGCAGTACGCCGACGGCCTCGACGCCGACGTCCAGGAGCTGTACGACTACGTCCACGGCGACGAATTCCAGACGACGCTTGAGGCGCAGGGCATCGCCGGACTGTCGAACGGGGCCATCGCGCTGCTGGACGAGGTGGCCACCGGCAAGATCTCCGGCGAGGAGGACTGGTGGTCCGGCACCGACCTCTGGGACTTCGCCGCCAACGTCGAGGGATCGAAGATGGCCTTCTCCCTCGTCCGCGACTTCGCCGCTTCGAAGGGCGACGAGGGAGCGGCGCTCGTCGACGACATCGACAAGGGGTACGCCGACCTCGACACGAAGCTCGCGACGTACGGCAGCCTCGACGCCGGCTTCGTCACGTACGACCAGATCACCGATCAGGACCGCAAAGACCTGACCGATCTCATCAACGCGCTCGCCGAGCCGCTGTCCCAGTTGACGGCCACTGTTCTGGAGTGATGTGAGCGAACAAGTATCGCCGCCCGCCGGCCTCAGCAGGCGTGGGCTTCTCGGTCTGCTCGGCGCCGGGGCGGGGGGGATCGTCGTCGGCGCTGCCGGCGGCGCCGTGGTCGGCACGACGGTGGCGACGGCCGCCGACAGCGGATCGGCTGCGGGAACGGTGCATCCGTTCTTCGGGGCGCACCAGGCAGGCATCACCACGCCGGTGCAGGACCACCTGCACTTCGCGGCGTTCGACATGGCCGATGACGCCACCCGGGAAGACCTCATCTCGCTGCTGCAGGACTGGACGTATGCCGCGGCGCGCATGACTCAGGGGCTCGACGTCAGCGCCTCCGGTGCGGTCGGCGGCAGGCCCGAGGCCCCGCCCGACGATACGGGTGAAGCGCTCGGACTCCCCGCCAGCGCGCTGACGATCACCTTCGGCCTGGGGCCCGACCTGTTCGAACGGGATGGGGTGGACCGGTTCGGCATCGCGGCGCGTCGACCGGCCGACCTGATCGTCCTGCCGAAGTTCCTCGGCGACGACCTCGTGCCGGCCGCTTCCGGCGGACAGCTCTGCATCCAGGCATGCGCGGACGATCCTCAAGTCGCCGTCCATGCGATCCGCAACCTGAGCCGCATCGGGTTCGGGCGTGCGAAGATCCGCTGGTCGCAACTCGGATTCGGCCGTACGTCCAAGACGTCGGCCGCGCAGGCGACCCCCCGGAACCTCTTCGGATTCAAGGACGGCACGGCGAACATCCTCGCCGACGACACCGCGGGTCTCGACGAGCATGTCTGGGTCCCGGCATCCGGGGCCGCCGGCTGGATGGCAGGCGGGTCCTACCTCGTCGCCCGCCGCATCAGCCAGCTCATCGAGACCTGGGATCGCGTGCGCCTGGTCGAGCAGGAGCGCATCGTCGGGCGCGACAAGGCGAAGGGGGCTCCCCTCTCGGGCGGGGACGAGTTCACTGCACCGGACTTCTCGAAGACGGATGCCACGGGCGCGACGTCCATCGATGCGCGCAGCCACGTGCACCTGGCGCATCCCGACGTGAACGGCGGCACCCGCATCCTGCGCCGCGGCTACAACTTCGTCGACGGCAACAGCGTCCTCGGAAGCCTCGACGCCGGTCTCTTCTTCCTGTCGTATCAGCGGTCACCCGAGCAGTTCGTCCGCATCCAGAAGAAGCTCTCGACCGACGCGATGAACGAGTACGTCCGGCACGTCGGATCGGCGGTCTTCGCGGTGCCGCCGGGCGCGACGGAGGGCTCATACGTCGGCGCGGGCCTGTTCGCCTGACGCCGTCGACTCAGCCGTTCTGTCGCGGATCGGGGTGCAGAGGTCCGGCCGACCGCGGGCGCCTGGAGCCCGTCGGATCGGACCGGCGACCTTCTTTGCCCGACAGCGACGGATCGAGGAACAGCCACGAGGGCCGGGGCTCGATGAGCGGTCGGAAGACGGTGCGCACCGGCTTCGTGGCAAGGGCCACCGCCACCGCGACGGCACCGAGCATGACGACCGGGAGCCAGAACCACACGGGCTCGAGCTCGCGCAGGAGGCCGGATTCGCGGAACGGGTACAGCACGAAGGAGTGCAGGAGGTAGACGTACATCGTGTACTGCCCGAAGTGGGTCCACCAGGTCTGTCGTCGGGGCACCAGGACGAAGAAGGCGGCCGAGAGGACGAGAGCGACGACCATCAGGAGAAGTCGTACGCCGCCCGCCCACCACTCGGTGCCGCCCAGTGCGGAGTAGGACGCGTCGTAGAACAGCCAGGAGCGCAGGTCGACCTCGCGCCAGAGGTCGCTGCCGAACCAGGCCGCAGCTCCCGCGCCGGCGAGGACGAGCACCGCTCCGGCGACCGCCGCGGGCGAGCGGCGGAGCAGGCCGAATCGGGCGACGATGTCGTGTTCGTGCAGCCACCACCCCAGCGTGAAGAACGGCAGCAGTCCGAGGGTGCGAGAGAGGGAGAAGGTGTTGTCGAGGTTGGGCAGGTACCCCGCGCCGACGGAGATCGCGACGGTCCAGACGAGCGGCCACCGGAACAGTGCGAGGTATGGCAGGACGAGACGGAAGATGCCGAGGGCGAGGAGGAACCACAGCGTCCACGAGGGCTTGGTCGGGTTCGGATTGGCCGAGCCCTCGACGGCCCACTTCGTCAAAGTCCACAGCGTCTCGAAGATGACGTACGGCACGATGATGTCGGTGACGACGCGGGACATCTGACGACGGGTCGGCGGGCCGGACTTCGAGAAGTACCCGCTGATCACGGCGAACGCGGGCATGTGGAACGCGTAGACCACGAGATACACGCTGAGCGCGGCATCCGAGTCGTAGATCATCCGCTGGGTCGCATGGCCGAGCACGACCAGCACGATGCAGGCGAAGCGGGCGTTGTCCCAGAACGGCACACGACCGCCGCCGCGCTTCGCGCCGGTCTTCGCAGCCGGCGCCGTCTGATCGCTCACCGGCCTTACGCTACCCGGCCCGGCTCCGCCCGTCCGGCCGTTGACAACGCGATCGTCGTGCAGCCCCGCACCGCGGTATCACTCGAGCAGCAGGACGCCTCTGGGTGGATGAGCAATCCGCTCGCTCGAATCCAGGAGGTCTCTCGTGTCACTTTCACTCCCTCGCCGATCTGCGATCACCGTCGCGTGCATCTCGACCGTCGCCGCCCTTTCGCTCGTCCTGCTGCCGTCGGCGTCCTACGCCGATGACGGCGCACCGCCGCCGGAGACGGTCGTGGCCGACACGACCGCCGTGACGGACGCCGCGCCCGAGCCGCCCGCCGGCCCGGCTCCCGCAGATGCGGTCGCCGACGCGACGCCGGCCGGTCCCGCTCCCGAGGCCCTCGCCGCAGAACCCGACGTCGCGCCCGAGCCTGCCGAGGTCACCGTGGTCGATCCCGCCGACACCACTCCGGAGGAGGTTCTCGCCTCGCCCGTCGACGCGCCCACCATCACCGTGTTCGACGCCACGGCCGATACTGACGCAGAGGCCGCTGCGGCGGTCGACGCGCCCGCGGACGCAGACACCGCCGCGGGGGATGTCGAGCCGGATGCCGCGGCCGCTGCGCTTCCCGCCCCGGGTGCTCCGTGTTATCCGGCGGTGTGCATCGACAACGGGACCATTCTGCTCGCCGTGAATCCGACCGGAGCGCTCAACACCGAGGACGGCACGGGGTCTGCCGCCGGCCCGGGTGATGCCGGTCTGGAATACCTGCCGACCGGCAACGACGCCACGTCACCGGGGTGCCTGTGCGAAGGGTGGGGCGTCGCCGATCCGGATGCGGGCGTGTGGGGCGGAGCCAACGTTGCCGATGATGGGGGCGCCGGACAGAACATCACCGTGGAGTCCTTCGAATGGACCGGCTCGACCGCGACGTCCGTATCGACGGTCAACGACGACGACGGTGTGCCGCACTTCCGGGTGACCCACGAATACGTTCCCGCGCCCGAGACGCCGAACCTTTACCAGGTGAACGTCACGATCGAGAACATCTCGGGCGAGCCCATCGCCACGGTGCAGTACCGCCGCGTCATGGATTGGGACGTCGAACCGACCGCATTCGACGAGTACGTGACGATCGACAAAGGCACCGCGACTGCGGTCACCTACACGAGCGACGACGGGTTCGCTTCGTCCAACCCGCTGTCTGGACCCTCAAGCATCCTCGGCGAAGGCAACATGACCGACGCCGGACCGGATGACCACGGTGCCCTCTTCGACTTCTCGTTCGGTGCGCTCGGAGTCGGTCAGTCCCTGTCGTTCATCATCTTCTACGGTGCGGCCGCCACCGAGGCCGACGCTCAGGCGGCGCTCGCCGCAGTCGGTGCCGAGGCCTATTCCTTCGGGCAGACCTCGACAGACCCGTCCGGCGGCACGCCGAACACCTTCATCTTCGCGTTCGGAAAGGTCGGGGGCGCACCGATCTTCGTCCCGCAGGACGAGCCGGCCCCGGTTCAGCCCGAGGTGCCTGCAGGCGTCGAGCCTGCCGTCGTGGGAGCAGCGGCGCCGGTCGCCCCGGTGACGATCGAAGCCGCGCCCGTGGCCGAGGCGCTCGCCGCGACCGGTGCGGACGCGGCGTCATCCAGTTCAGGATGGGCGATCGGTGGGCTCGCCGCGCTCGTCGCAGGCGCCGCGCTGCTGATCGCACGGCGGGTGAACGCGCGCGCTCAGCGATAACACCGGATCGGCAGGGGGACGGATGCCGCGGCATCCGTCCCCCTTCGCCTGCGTGAGAACGGGCTCGGAATAAAGTGGACCCACCGCTGTTATACGAGATACATTCATTTGCATAGAACACCGACGGAGAACCCGCCGATGAAGAAGCGGAGAGCGATCGTGAACGACACCACCACGTGGCCGGCCATGCAGTTCGGAATCTTCACCGTGAGCGACATCACGCAGGATCCCACCGACGGGCACACGCCGAGTGAGGCGGAGAAGATCCGCAACACCATCACCATGGCCAAGCACGCCGAAGACGTCGGACTCGACGTCTTCGCGCTGGGGGAGCACCACAACCCGCCGTTCTGGTCGTCCTCACCCACCACGACGCTCGCTTTCATCGCCGCGCAGACCGAGCGTCTGCTCCTGTCGACCTCGACCACGTTGATCACCACGAACGACCCGGTCAAGATCGCCGAAGATTTCGCGATGCTTCAGCACGTCTCGGACGGGCGCACCGACATCATGCTCGGGCGTGGGAACACCGGCCCGGTCTACCCCTGGTTCGGCAAGGACATCCGTCAGGGGTTGCCCCTCGCGATCGAGAACTACAACCTCCTGCACCGACTGTGGACCGAAGACGTCGTCGATTGGGAGGGCAGCTTCCGCACGCCCCTGCAGGGCTTCACGTCGACCCCGCGCCCGCTCGACGGCGTCGCACCCTTCGTGTGGCACGGCTCCATCCGGACCCCTGAGATCGCCGAGCAGGCCGCGTACTACGGTGACGGGTTCTTCGCGAACAACATCTTCTGGCCCGCCGAGCACTACCAGCGCCTCATCGCGCTCTATCGTCAGCGGTACGCGCACTACGGTCACGGAACGCCCGAACAGGCGATCGTCGGCCTCGGTGGTCAGGTCTTCATGAGCGCGAACTCGCAGGACGCGGTCCGTCGGTTCCGGCCGTACTTCGATAACGCCCCCGTCTACGGTCACGGTCCGAGCCTCGAGGACTTCAGCGAGATGACCCCGCTCACCGTGGGATCCCCTCAGCAGGTCATCGACCGATACGCCGGCATGCGTGAGCTCTACGGCGACTATCAGCGGCAGCTGTTCCTCATGGACCACGCCGGACTGCCCCTGAAGACCGTGCTCGAGCAGCTCGACATCCTCGGCGGCGAGGTCGTGCCGGTGCTCCGCAAGGAGCTCGCCGAGAACCGCCCGGTCGAGGTTCCCGACGCCCCGACCCACGCCGCGCGCGTCGCGGCCGCCTACGGTGACGGCGTCCCGCGCGAAGTGCGGCCCAACGCCAACCGCGGCGACAACCTCACGACGGGCTCGCCCTACCAGGACACCCCGGTCGCTGCCGGCTCGTCCTTCGGTCGCGCCGCGACACGCTCGGTGGCCTGACATGGGCACCCGTCGTATCGCGGTCGTCACCGCCGGACTGTCCAATCCGTCATCCACGCGTCTTCTGGCCGATCGACTCTCGGCCGCCGTCGTCGCGGATCTCGCTGAGCGCGGCATCGACGCGCAAGCGGACACCTTCGAGCTGCGGGACGTCGCGCACGACATCACGAACAACCTGCTGACCGGATTCGCGCCCCCCGCGCTGGAGTCGGTGATCAACGCGGTCGTCTCGGCCGATGCGCTGATCGTCGTCACGCCGATCTTCTCCACGAGCTACTCGGGACTGTTCAAGTCGTTCATCGATGTCCTCGATCCCGACTCGCTCACCGGCAAGCCCGTCCTGATCGGCGCGAACGCCGGTACGGCGCGGCACTCGCTCGCGATCGACTATGCGATCCGCCCGCTCTTCGCCTACCTGCACGCGAACCCGGTCTCGACCGGTGTCTTCGCGGCGTCCGGGGACTGGGGGGGAACCGGCGACGGAGTGTCATCGCTGGCAGACCGCATCGGTCGAGGCGCTCACGAGCTCGCCGACCTGGTCGCCGCCCGCGAACATACCGTTGAACTCGATCCGTTCGACCCGGCGAACTACCTCGGAGAGGGCCGCTCCTTCGGCCACCTGCTGGGCGGTCTCGCGGGGGAGTGACCCGCAGGCACACGCACGCGTGCACCCACCCGGCTCGGTCGCTGGATCAGCGGCCGAGCCGGACCTGGTCCAGCTGTCTCAGTCTGATCCGGGGCGGTTCCTCCCGTGCCGACACGAGAGCCAGCACGTCCGCCCCGACGATCACTCCGAAGTCGACCTCGGCGATCTCGGCGATCTCGGCCACGCTGACCTGGAACGTCCGGAAACCCTCGAGCGGCGCGACGGCCACGGCGGAGCGCTGGTCCACGTCGATCAGGTCCGTCTGGTCGAGGAGGAACCCGGCGGCGGCGACATCGTCGCCGTCACGCCACACCGCGACCTTCCAGAAGCGCCGCGGCACCTGGAGGCCCCGATAGGCGGGGTCGTCGTCGGCCAGCACCGGTGCCGTGAACACGCAGACGCGGGATCGGTTCGCCCCGGCGTAGGCGAGGACGTGGTCCTCCAGCCCCAGCCACAGCTCGGGTGACTGATTGAAGCCGGATGCCTGGGGTGCCGCGTTCGGGTAGAAGAAGGTCTGCTCGGTGGCGCGACGCGCGGTGGCGTCGTCCCCCCACCCGGGGTCGCGGCGGCGCACGAGGTGACCGCGGTCCAGATCGTTGTCACGGTAGACATCCGGTCCCGCCTGTTCGCTCGCAGGGACGCGATCGTCGAGATCCCAGTCGCCGGTGCGCGGCAGGTCCTTGAGCGTCTCGCCGTCGATCATGACGCCCGTCACGGCGGCGAGGCGGCGCCGCCGGTCCAACGTCACCGTGAAGTGCAGGTAGTCGAGGTGGGCGAGCGACCGTTCTCCCCCCGGAACGGGGAGCGGAACGTCGAGGCCGAGGAACGCGGGGTCGTAGCCGATGTCTGCCATGCGGTCCACTCTTCCCGGTGCGTCCGACACGCGCGAATCGGCGGACGTCATCGAGCCGGCCGCGATCTCCGGTGCGGGCGCCACGGCGGAGACCTCTCGTCGGCGGCGCAGCGACAGCAGCGCATCAAGACCTGCGCCGAGGGCCAGCGCGACGGCAACGGAGGCGATCACGGCGAGGGCGGGAGCATCCGGAAGCAGCCGTGCGATCAGCGCCCCGAGGAACGCCTGGTACATCGCCCACACGAGGGCCGCGCAGGCTGCGAACAGCAGATATCGACCGGCGTGCATGCGCCCGGCTCCCGCCGTGAGATTGACCGCCAGACGGGCGAACGGAATGAACCGCGCCGTGAACAGCACGGACGCGCTGCGGGTGTGCAGTCGGTGCCGCGCCCAACCGAACGCCGCGGCGACGCGCGGTCGCCGCATCCACCGCCAGCGATCCGTGCCCACGCGACGCCCGATGACGTAGCAGGCGATGTCACCGGTGAGAGCGGCTGCCGCTGCGACGACGATGACGGCGGCCAGAGGTGGTGTGCCCTGGGTGATCGACAGGGCCGCGAATGCGGTCACCGCGATCTCACCGGGCACGACCACGAGGACGGAGTCCGCGAGCACCAGGGCGAAGAGGATCGGCAGGGCAGCGGCGCCCGCCGCCACTCCCGCCAGCGCATCGTCGATCATCGGTGGGCCCACTCCACGCGGCCCGGGAGGCGCGCGGGGGACGCGGCGGTGGCCCGCGCAGGAGCAGTGGATGAACTCTGGGTGCGGCATCCCGTTTCGGGCGTTGTCGGTGGCGCCGCACCGTCACTCTGGAGACGTGAGAGTCGCACTGCTCGCCGAAACCTTCCTCCCGCACATGAACGGGGTCACCGGGTCTGTCCTGCAGGTCCTGCAGCATCTGCAGCGCGAGGGTCACGACGCACTCGTGATCGCGCCGGGGTCACCCGAGAACGAACCCACCGCACGCGACGTGCACGGAGCGCGCACCGCTCTGCTGCGGTCGGCGGCCCTGCCGTCGTACCCCGAAGTACGGCTGGCGTTCGCGCGGACGGCGCATCTGACGCGCGTGCTCGCGGAGTTCGACCCGCACGTCGTCCACCTCGCATCACCCTTCGTGCTCGGCTGGCAGGGTGTGCAGGCCGCACGGGCGCTCGCGGTCCCCTCGGTCGCCGTCTATCAGACCGACGTGATCGCCTATGCCGAGAAGTACCGTGTGCCGGGCATGACGGCGTTCGCCGCCGCTCATGTCGCCCGTCTGCACAGACACGCGACCCTCACACTCGCCCCGTCGAGCGCGGCCGAGGCGCAACTGCAGTCCCTCGGAGTGGATCGCCTGCGGCGCTGGGGCCGGGGCGTCGACGCCGAGCGGTTCGCCCCCGCGCGCCGCAGTGAACGGTGGCGGCGGGAGGTCGCCCCGGGCGAGATCATCGTCGGCTATGTGGGACGGCTCGCGCCCGAGAAGCAGGTGGAAGACCTCGCCGCGCTCGCGGACCTGCCCGGCGTGCGCCTCGTGATCGTCGGCGACGGGCCGTCTCGGTCCCGCCTCGAGTCCCTGATGCCGCGCGCGGTGTTCACGGGCTTCCTCGGAGGAGCGGCCCTCGCCGAAGCCCTGGCGAGTTTCGATGTCTTCGTGCACCCGGGCGAGAGCGAGACGTTCTGCCAGACGGTGCAGGAGGCCCTGGCGAGCGGGGTGCCGGTGGTCGCCGTCGGTCGCGGCGGCCCCGTGGACCTGGTGCGCAGCAGCGTCGACGGGTGGCTCTACCGGCCCGGCGATCTCCACGACCTGCGGGCGCGTGTCGCCGACCTGACCGGCGACGAGGCCAAGCGTCGCTCCTTCGGCATCGCTGCCCGCGCGTCCGTGCGGGATCGCACCTGGGCCGCCCTCGGCGATCAGCTGCTGAGCCACTACGACGAGGCGCGGATGCTGCGGCCCATCGACGATGCGCTGGTCGCCCGAGCCGCGACCCGACCGGTCGTCGCGCCGCGGCCGGCCGCAGCATCCGGCCCCCGGCCCGCACGGTGGGCGCGCTACGTCGCGCTCGGCGACTCGATCACCGAGGGACTGTGCGACTCCTCGCGGATGCCGGACGGCCAGTACCGCGGGTGGGCCGACCGCCTCGCGCTGCTACTCGCGCATGCGCGTCAGGGTGGCGAGCGCTTCCGCTACGCGAACCTGGCGGTGCGCAGTCGCCGGGTGCGAGACGTCGTGAACGAGCAGATACCGGCGGCGATCGCGCTCCGACCCCAGCTCGTGTCGGTGCTGATCGGTGCCAATGACCTTCTGCGCGTCGGCGCCGACCCCGCAGCTCTGGCGCGGGAACTCGAGGAGGGTGTGCGGATGCTGCGCACGGCGGGGTGCGATGTGCTGCTGGTGACGCCGTTCCTGCCGAGACGCTCGGCGGCACGGGTGCTGGCCGGGCGCTTCGCCGCCTTCGCGTCGGAGCTGCGGGCGGTCGCCGCGCGCACGGAGGCGATCCTGCTCGACGTCGATGCGCTCCCGGGACTCGGCGAGCTCGGGATGTGGGCCGAGGACCGGGTGCATCTGCAGGCCGTCGGCCACCGCTTCCTGGCGTACCGCGCCGCCGAGGTGCTCGGCGTGCCCGACGCCGAGGCCCTCGGCGCACTCGACGCCGCCCTCCATGCCGACGACGAGCCCGCCTCCGCCGCGCTGGCGTCGCGTACCTGGCTGCGGCGTCACGCCATCCCGTGGGCGATGCGCCGGATGGTCGGGCGGTCCGCGGGAGACGGTGTCAGCGCGAAGCACGAAGGCTACGTGGAGCTGCGCCCGCGTCGGCGCAGTTCGTCGAGCCACACCGACGCGTAGAGGCGCTGCCGAGCTGGCCGGGAGCGAAGGCCCCGGCAGGCCTCGTCACTCCGAGACGCGGATGAGCACCTTGCCCGTGGCGCCGTTCTCGACGGCGTCGTGAGCGGCTGCGGTCTCTTCGAGCGCGAACCAGGTCAGGGGCAGGCCGGAGGCTTCTCCCACCGGCAGCGCTCCGTCCTCGAGCGCCGCGGTGATGTCCGCAGCGGCAGCGGCCAACGCCGCGCCGCCCACCGTGTACAGCAGCAGTCCCTGCCAGCGCGCATTCTTGGCGAAGCTCTCGACGATCGGCGCGGTGAACTCCTCGCCGTTGTTGTTCGCGTAGTACGCGATGCTGCCGTGATTGGCGAGCACCCGGACATCGAGTGACGCGTTCTGCGCGGGCGCGACTTCGACGATCTGATCGACGCCGTCCGGGGCGATGGCGAGGATCTGCTCCGCGAGGTCGGCGCTCGGGTATCGCAGCACGTGATGGGCGCCGGCTGCGACGGCGAGAGTCGCTTTGCCGTCGCTGCTGACGGTCGTGATGACCGTGCCACCCGCCCACACCGCGAGCTGGATGGCCGCGTGCCCCACGGCGCCCGCGCCGCCCTGCACCAGGACGATCCTGCCGTCGAGTGATCCCGGCGAGAGCCGGTCGGGCCCGAACTCATGCACGGTGAGTGCACGGTGCGCGGTCATCGCCGGGACGCCGAGACTGGCGGCGACGTCGAAGTCGGTGTGCTCGGGCAGGGGGACGACGCGCTCGGCGGGGACGACCGTGAACTCCTGGGCGGTCCCGGTCGGGCGCTGGTGGGCGGCGAGGAAGATCCAGACGCGGTCGCCGACGTGCACGTCGGTGACGCCCTCTCCGACCTCGTCGACGATGCCCGCGCCGTCCTGGTTGGGCACGATCTCCGCGAACGGCATCGGCCGGTCCGCGGCGGCGCGCGCCTTCCAGTCCGTCGGATTGACGCCGGACGCCACCACGCGCACGCGCACCTCACCCGGCCCGGGCGACCCGGGCTCGCCCTCGGTCAGATGCAGGACGGACGACGGGCCGGTGCGGGCGTAGGAGATGGATCTCATACTGCAGTGCAAGGCGGCGACGCCCGTGGGCATTCCTCCGCCGGCCGGGGCCGACGTGTCCGGGTTGCGCACGCTCCGATCACGGCGATCCAGCGTCTGGTGGACACGGTGAGGACCTCTCGCCCGTCCCGTTCGCTCACCGCCAGTGGTACTCGGTCTCGGGCCGTCCGGGCGCGCCGTACCGCGCGGACCGCTCCACCCGCCCGACATCGGCCAAGTGCTCGAGGTATCGTCGCGCGGCGACCCTCGACATGCCGAGCTCCGACGCGACCTCGGCAGCCGACATCGGGGACCCCGCCCTCGCGGACGCCGAGACCTTCTCGAGCGTGCCCGCCGACAGTCCCTTGGGCACGTCGATCGATGCCGAGGGTCGGAGAGCGCCGAGCAGGGCGTCGATCTCGGACTGCGTCGCCTGCCCCGAGGCTGCCGCGGCCTTTTCCCGGTATGCGGCGTACTGCTCGAGCCGGTCCCGGAACGTCGAGAACGGGAACGGTTTCACCAGGTACTGGGCCACACCGAGACTCGCCGCCGCCCGTACCACTTCGGCGTCGCGCACACCGGTGATCGCGATGATGTCGACATTCTGGGCACGCGCCCGGATGTGCCGGGCGACGTCCAGTCCATGCCCGTCGGGCATCGTCATGTCGAGCAGTACGAGATCGACGCCACCCGCCGGGGGAGTCTCGAGCACGGCCGTCACCGCCGCTCGCGCGCCCGCGCACTCGGCGACCACCTCGAACCCGGCGATGCGCCCGACGTACTCGCGGTGGAGCTCACGGGTCAGACGTTCATCGTCGACGATCATCACATTGATCACCGGGTGACCTCCGCCGCGGGCAGCAGCACCCGGAACGTGGTCGGATCGGAGGTGATGTCGAGCGTTCCGCCGGCAGCGTCCGTGATGGCGCGCACCAGCGCGAGCCCGACTCCGCGCCCCTCGGCACCGGCCGGCTTCGTGCTGAAGCCGTGCTCGAAGATCTGCTCCCGCAGGCCGTCGGCCACGCCCGTGCCGCTGTCGCGGAAGGTCAGCTCGATGCGTCGCCCCGATGTCGCGGCCATCCCCACGCGCACCCACCGCGGCTCCGGGCCCGAGGCGGCGGCGTCGATCGCATTGTCGACGAGGTTGCCGACCAGCGAGACGGCGTCCACCGCGCCGAGGTTCGTGCGGGGGATCGCCGGCTCCATGTCGACGCTCCACTCGACCCCGCGCTCGGCGGCCTCGGCAGCCTTCCCCAGCAGCAGCGCCGCGACCGTGGGGTCGCCATCCCGGGCGATCACCTGGTCGACGAGATCCTGGCTCGTGCGGGCGGTCTCGGTGAGCAGTTCGATCGCCTGGTCGGTGCGGCCGAGTTCCATGAGGGCGACGGCGGTGTGCATGCGATTGCCGTGCTCGTGGTTCTGCGCCCGCAGCGCCTGCCCGAGGGTGCGCACCGACTCATAGGACGACACGGCATCGCGGACGGCGCTCGCCGGGAGGTCGCCGGCGATCCGGCGGGTGAATCGGCCCGCAAACCATGCCGCCGCCACGCCGACCGCCGCCAGCGCGATCGCGATCAGGACCACGAACGGCAGCTGGGCGAGCACTCCCGCACCGACGCTGCCCAGAGTGATGCCGGCCGACACCAGGGCGACCACCCGACCTTCGACCATCACGGGCACGATCGAGCGGAGGGAGGGGCCGAGCGTGCCCACCGCTTCCTCGGTGAGGGTCCTGCCCGCCAGGCCGGGACCGATGGTGCCGAGGTAGGGCTTGCCGATCTCGGTCGGATCGCGATGCGTCAGGCGGATCCCCGCGGTCGTCATGACGGTCACGAAGTCGATCGGTGTCTCGTCCATGATGCGCACCGCGATGGGTTGCAGGGCGGCGGTGGCGGCGGCATCCGTTCCCGTCGTCACCGCGTCGGCGACCGCGGGCATCTCGGCGATGGTCTGCGCGACGGCGAGCGTGAGTTCCTCGGCCTGCGCGCGCTCGTTCGCCTGCGCCTGGAACGCGAGCAGGGCGACGAGCAGCAGCGTGATGACGACCACCGCGCCGAGGAACGCGACGAAGACGCGCGATGCCGCGCTCCCGCGTTCCCTCGATCTCGTCATGCGCGTCCTCGCGTACTTGTGACCAATACGACCGCAACCGGGGGCCGGCGGCGGATCGGCCCCACAGTAACAGTCAGGACGGGCGCCAAGACGGCGGTCGGAGAAACGAAGAAGTCTTGCCAACGGAGGCGATGATGTCGAAGATCATTCCCAGCACCCAGAGCTTCAAGCTGCCCGGCTACAACTGGCGCCGGGGCAAGGCCTCGTGGGACAGGCACACCTGGCTCTACGTGGCGGTGATCATCGCGGTCGTCGCCGGAGCATCGATCGGACTCATCTGGCCCGAGTTCGCCGTCGCCCTGGAGCCGATCGGCAAGGGCTTCGTCAGCTTGATCAAGATGATGATCGCACCGATCATCTTCTGCACGATCGTGGTGGGCATCGGCTCGATCGCCAAGGCCGCAACGGTCGGCAAGATCGGCGGACTCGCCCTCCTCTACTTCATGATCATGACGACGTTCGCGCTGGCCATCGGCCTCGTCGTCGGCAACCTCATCCACCCCGGTGAGGGCCTGAACATGAGCAGCTCCACCTACGACACCTCGAACGTCGAGGCGAAGACGACGCAGGAGTTCATCCTCGGCATCATCCCCACCACGTTCTTCTCGGCCTTCACCGGTGAAAGCGTCCTGCAGGTGCTGTTCATCGCGCTGCTGGTCGGCTTCGCCCTGCAGAAGATGGGCCCCAAGGGCGAGCCCATCATGGCCGCGGTCAAGCACCTGCAGGCTCTGGTCTTCCGCATCCTCGGCATGATCCTGTGGCTGGCCCCGCTCGGCGCCTTCGGTGCGATCGCCGCGGTCGTCGGCAAGACGGGCTTCGCGGCCATCGTCAGCCTGAGCGTGCTCATGATCGCGTTCTACATCACGTGCGCGGTCTTCATCTTCGGCATCCTCGGCACCCTGCTCTACGCCGTCGCCCGCGTGAACATCTTCAAGCTCATGAAGTACCTGGCGCGGGAGTACCTCCTGATCGTCGGCACCTCGTCGTCCGAGTCGGCGCTGCCCCGTCTCATCGCGAAGATGGAGCACCTGGGTGTCGCCAAGCCCGTCGTCGGCATCACCGTGCCGACCGGGTACTCGTTCAACCTCGACGGCACGGCGATCTACCTCACGATGGCGTCACTGTTCATCGCCGCGGGGATGGGCATGCCCATGTCGATCCCCGAGCAGATCGGCCTGCTCGCCTTCATGGTGATCGCCTCGAAGGGCGCCGCCGGTGTCACCGGTGCCGGACTGGCGACGCTCGCCGGCGGTCTGCAGGCCTACCGCCCCGACCTCGTCAACGGCGTCGGCGTCATCGTCGGCATCGACCGCTTCATGTCCGAAGGACGGGCGATCACGAACTTCACCGGCAATGCCGTCGCCACCGTCCTCATCGGCACCTGGACCAAGCAGATCGACAAGGATCAGGTCAACCTCGTCCTGGCCGGGAAGGACCCCTTCGACGAGACGACGCTGTCCGGCGATCACGACGGAATGAGCACAGCGCCGGATGCTGTCGGCACGGTTGGTCTCGAAGCCGCCGCCGTGGACGAGGCCCTGGCCAAGGAGCGCCGCGCCGCTGAGCGACTGATGTCCTCCTGACCGTGACGCGAACCACCTGACGACGAAGCATCGCCCGCCGCATCGAATGCGGCGGGCGGTGCGTGGTCGTGCGGAGACGATGCCCCCGTGGCTCTCAGCCCTCGATACCGGCTTCGAACTGCGGGACCTCGAGCTGCAGACGCCGCTCGATCTCGATCTCCTCGGCGCGATCGAGCTCTACGCCCTCCTCGGGGGCGACGACGTCGCCTTCCTCGTTCTTGCGGTCGTCAGTCATGGCGACTCCGTTCTGTCGTCCGGGTGGCCGGGCTCAACCGCTCTTGCGGCGGAACTCGCGCTTCACCGATGCGGGGCCCTGCGTCTGGTGCACCGCCGAGTCCGCATCCATGTGCGACTCGCCGTTGCGGTGGTGGGCGTTCTTCTTGTCGAGCGCCTCTTTGAACTTGCGCTTCATCTCGTCGGATGCCGCGCCATCCTGCTTGTCTTCCGTACTCATGTCTTCAGCCTAGGCGGGCCGCGCCGTCCGGCAACAGGTGGAGCCGGCGCTCAGGCGCACCCTGGTAGGCTTCAAAGGGTTGCCTCCGGGCATCCGCTCTATTACATATGAGCACTCTGTCTGACACAGACACAGTGGAGCAGGCCGGCAGCAAGCTGGTCTCCTGTGGTGGATCCCTCGTCGCACACGGCGCCGGGTGTTCTTCTACTGGTGGCCAGCGCAGGTCCTGCGCGACGGAGAGTCGCGCGCCGATAATCTGCCTGTTCCTGCTCCTTCGAATGCTCGTGCGCGACATGCGCGCGCGAGACTAAACAAAGAAGGAGAGACCTCTTGGAAGGTCCTGAAATCACCGCCGCTGAAGCCGTTCTCGATAACGGCCGCTTCGGAACCCGTACGGTCCGGTTCGAAACCGGACGCCTCGCCCAGCAGGCGCAGGGCGCCGTCGCCGCCTACCTCGACGAGGAGACGATGCTCCTGTCGGCCACCAGCGCCGGCAAGCATCCTCGCGAAGGCTTCGACTTCTTCCCGCTGACCGTCGACGTCGAAGAGCGTTCGTACGCCGCCGGCAAGATCCCCGGTTCGTTCTTCCGCCGAGAGGGCCGCCCCTCGACCGAGGCGATCCTCGTGTGCCGTCTGATCGACCGGCCGCTGCGCCCCTCGTTCGTCCAGGGCCTCCGCAACGAGGTCCAGATCGTCGTCACCGTGCTGTCGATCGCGCCCGGCGAGTTCTACGACGCGCTGGCCATCAATGCGGCATCGCTGTCCACCCAGATCTCGGGTCTGCCGTTCTCCGGCCCGATCGCGGGTGTGCGCCTGGCGCTCATCCCCGGACACGGCGAGCACGCCGACCAGTGGATCGCCTTCCCGACCGTGACCCAGCTCGAAGAGGCCGTCTTCGACCTCATCGTCGCGGGCCGCGTGCTGCCCGACGGTGACGTCGCCATCATGATGGTCGAGGCCGAAGCCACCGAGAACAGCTGGAACCTCATCAAGGCCGGCGCCGTGAAGCCGAACGAGCAGGTCGTGGCGGAGGGCCTCGAGGCCTCGAAGCCCTTCATCAAGGAGCTCGTCGCCGCACAGAACGTCGTCGCGAACACCGCGGCCAAGGAGATCAAGGAATTCCCCGTCTTCCTGCCGTACAGCCAGCAGACGTACGACTTCGTCGCAGGCCGCGCCTACGACAAGCTCGTGCCGATCTACCAGATCGCCGACAAGCAGGAGCGCCAGAACGCCGATGACGAGCTGAAGGATGCCGTCAAGGCGGAGCTTCTCGCCGCCGTCGAGTCCGGCGAGCTGCCGGCCGTCGCGACGCTCGAGTTCTCGGCCGCGTACAAGTCGGTCACCAAGGTGATCGTCCGTGGGCGTATCCTCTCCGAGGGCGTCCGCATGGACGGTCGCGGCCTGGCCGACATCCGTCCGCTCGACGCAGAGGTGCAGGTCATCCCGCGCGTGCACGGGTCCGCGATCTTCCAGCGCGGCGAGACCCAGATCCTGGGTGTCACCACGCTGAACATGCTGAAGATGGAGCAGCAGATCGACTCCCTCTCGCCGGTGACGCACAAGCGCTACATGCACCACTACAACTTCCCGCCGTATTCCACCGGTGAAACCGGTCGTGTGGGCAGCCCCAAGCGTCGCGAGATCGGGCACGGCTTCCTCGCCGAGCGCGCGCTCGTGCCGGTGCTGCCCAGCCGCGAGGAGTTCCCGTACGCCATCCGCCAGGTGTCGGAGGCCCTCAGCTCCAACGGGTCGACGTCCATGGGCTCGGTGTGCGCATCGACGCTGTCGCTGCTGAACGCCGGTGTGCCCCTGCGCGCCCCGGTCGCCGGTATCGCGATGGGTCTGGTCTCGGACCAGGTCGACGGCCAGACGCGCTACGCCGCGCTGACCGACATCCTCGGAGCCGAGGACGCCCTCGGTGACATGGACTTCAAGGTCGCCGGCACGAGCGAATTCGTCACGGCGATCCAGCTCGACACGAAGCTCGACGGCATCCCGTCGTCGGTCCTCGCCGCCGCTCTGACCCAGGCACGGGAAGCGCGCCTCACGATCCTCGGCGTGCTGAACGCCGCGATCGACGCTCCGGACGAGATGGCGCCCACCGCGCCCCGCGTCATCAGCGTGCAGATCCCGGTCGACAAGATCGGCGAGCTGATCGGCCCCAAGGGCAAGACGATCAACTCGATCCAGGATGAGACGGGAGCGCAGATCTCCATCGAGGAGGACGGCACCGTCTACATCGGTGCGACCGATGGGCCGTCGGCCGAGGCCGCTCGCGCCCAGGTCAACGCGATCGCCAACCCGACCAACCCCGAGGTGGGCGAGCAGTTCCTGGGAACGGTCGTCAAGATCGCGACCTTCGGCGCGTTCGTCTCGCTCCTGCCCGGCAAGGACGGACTGCTGCACATCAGCGAGGTTCGCAAGCTCGCCGGGGGCAAGCGTGTCGAGAACGTCGAGGACGTGCTCGGTGTCGGTCAGAAGATCCTCGTGAAGATCACGAAGATCGACGACCGCGGCAAGCTGTCGCTCGAGCCCGTGGTCGAAGAGGCCGCCGGTGAGACCGCCGACGCGCCCGAGGTTCCCGCAGGCGTCTGACCGCCACTCGCGCATGACTGCGATGCCCGCTCTCTCCCCCCCGGAGAGGGCGGGCATCCGTCGTCCGGTCCTCGCCGAGGGACATCTCCCCGGGGCATCGCTCGTGATCCAAGCGTTATCGAATGTTTACCGACCCGTTGCCGCAGTGTCGGGCGTCACGGCCGGCGGGGCCTAGCCTCTAAGTACGCGCCGGGGGGCGCGTGCAAAACGATCACGAGGCTCTCCCCACGGAGGAATCGTGAGGGGGTGAGACATGGCTTTCTTCGGCGTAGGCGCATCGGCGGACTCCACGAGCCCGTCGCGTGCCGCTGCACCGCTGCCTCCGCATCCGTCCTCACCCATCCCGGTGCAGGGTCGCCCGCTCGGCGGCGGGGTCCGTGTTCCCTTCGGGGAGACGGGATGCTCGGTCTTCCCCCTCATCCTCGGGGGCGCCGAGTTCGGCTGGAACGTCGATCTCGACTCCAGCCACGACATCCTCGACACCTACACCGACCTCGGGGGCAATGTCGTCCACACCGCCGACAGCTACTCGGCGGGGCGCAGCGAGCACATCATCGGTCAGTGGATACACTCCCGCGGCGTGCGGGACGACATCGTCCTGATGGTGCGGATCGGCGGCCACCCCGACAACCCCGGGCTGGGTCCGGTCAATCTGGTGCGCGCTGTCGAGGCCGCTCTGACACGTCTGCGCACCGATCGCATCGATGTGCTGACGCTCGATGCGACCACCGACAGCGCGACGGCGCTGGAGGACACCCTGGCCACTGCCGAGTGGCTCGTGGAGTCGGGCAAGGTGCGTGCTCTCGGGGCGGCGGGCTACACCGCGGCTCAGCTCGTCGAGGCGCGCATCCTCGCATCGGCCGGGTTCCCCCGGATCACGGTGCTCGACGTGCCCTTCAACGTCCTGCGCCGCCACGACTTCGACGCCGACCTGCGCCTGGTGGCGGGAGCGCAGTCGATGGCCGTCACGCCGTCGCACGCGCTCGAGCACGGCTTCCTCTCGGGGCGCCACCGCACCCGACAGCGGACGATGCTCTCCGCCCGTGGCGCCCAGCTCGCGGCGAACATCAACCGCCGCGGCAGCCGAACCCTCCGCGCCCTCGACGCGGTCGGAACCGAGCTCGGGGTGCCCGATGCCGCTGTGGCGGTGGCCTGGCTCCTCGCGCAGCGTCTCGTCACGGCGCCCATCGTGAACGCCTACGCCCCCACGCAGGTCGAGGAGCTCGTGCAGGGCGTGGGGGTGCGACTCGGTCGCTCTCACCTCGCCGACATCGCACGAGCGTCCGAGTAGGTCAAGACCCTGTCACCGCGTACGGGGTGGCATAGGGTGACAACGTGTCCTGGACACCCACCTCGACGAAGTGAGCTTGCGTGACGCACTATCTGTACCTCGTGCGACACGGCGAGCACCAGGATGCCGAGCACGGCCTCGTGGACGGGCCGCTGTCGCCCCGCGGTCGCCGCCAGGCATCGCTCCTGGCGGATCGCCTCTCCGGAGTTCCCCTGAGCTCGGTGCTGCACTCCCCGCTGGAGCGCGCGAGCGAGACCGCCCGGGCCGTGGCCGACCGGTTGCCGTCCGTCGCGCCCGAACCCTCGGCGCTTCTGTTCGACTGCTATCCGACGGGTATGACCCCTGAGACGCCTTCCCATTTCGAGCCCTTCTTCGGTGCCGTCAGCGAAGCCGAGATCGAGGCGGGTCGAGCGCAGATGGACGATGCCGTGAGCGAGTTCCTCGTGCGCAAGCCCGGCGACGTGCACGAACTGCTCATCACGCACAACTTCGTCATCGCCTGGTTCGTGCGTGAAGTGCTGCAGGCACCCGAGTGGCGGTGGATGACGCTCAATCAGGCGCACTGCGGGTTGACGGTCATCGCCCAGAAGCAGGGTCGGCCGTGGACGCTGGTCACGCACAACGACCTCGCCCACCTGCCGTTCGAGCTGCGCACCGGACTGCCGGAGCAGCTCCCGGTCTAGTCGAGCGCCTTGGAGTACCAGCGCGTCGCATTGGGGTTCTCGTTGAAGCGCTCCGTCTCGACGAACCCCGACGTCCGGTAGAGACCGGCGGCGGCCTCCAGCGAGTGGTGGGTGTCGAGCACGAGTTCGCGCGCGTCCCACTCGCGGGCTCGACGCTCCAGGTCCTCCAGCATCAGGCGCCCCCAGCCCCGCCCCCGTGTGTCCGGGCGCAGATAGAGGTGCTTGACCTCGTAGCGGACGCCCCGCTCACCGTCGGCGATGCGGCGGATGCCTCCGCATCCGCGGGCCTGTCCCTCGTCATCACGGAGCACCACGAACGCGCCCGCGGGCGGAGTGAAGGTGGCGCGCGCCGGAAAGACCGGGGTGTAGACCTGATCCTGCGCGGCGAACCCGATCGTGCGGTCCTCGAAGTATTCCGCCAACAGCATGTGGGCGTCCGGCGCATCCGCGTCCGTTCTCTGCACTTGCACCATGCCGATAAGACTAGCCAGGGCCGCGCAGCTCGTGCCGCTCGGACCGTGGACGCCGGCACTCGTTAGGCTGAGTCCCATGACGACTCGAGTGGCCCTGGTCGGAGGCACCGGCAAGCTCGGCGGCATCATCCGCGAGGTGATCGACGCTGAGGCCGATTTCGACGTCGTCGCGGTGCTGAGTTCCCGTTCCGAGCTCTCCGAACTCGACGGAGCAGACCTGGTCGTCGATGCCTCTGTTCCGGCCGTGTCGATCGACGTCGTGCGCGCAGCCATCGATCGCGGGCTCAACGTGCTCGTCGCGACCTCCGGCTGGTCGGCGGAGAGGATCGCGCTCGTGCGCCCGTTGGTGGACGCCGCGGGCACGGGCGCCGTGTTCGTGCCGAACTTCTCGCTGGGTTCGGTGCTCGGGACCGCCCTCGCGGCCGCAGCGGCTCCGTTCTTCCCCTCGATCGAGATCATCGAGGCCCATCGCGAGACCAAGGTCGACTCGCCCAGCGGCACCGCCGTCCGCACGGCGGAGCTCATCGCGACGGCTCGCGCGGGCGTTGGACCCGTCGAGTCCCCCCACGTCGATCAGCGTGCGCGAGGCCAGCAGGTCGCGAGTGTGCCGATCCACTCCCTGCGACGCCCGGGCGTGATCGCCCGGCAGGACGCCGTGCTCTCGGGCCCGGGGGAGTCGCTCACGATCACCCACGACACGATCGAGCCGGCGCTCGCCTATGCCCCCGGCATCCGTCTGGCCCTGATCGCCGCGCGGGATGCCAACGGGGTGACGGTCGGACTCGACAGCTTCATCGACATCGGCATCCGCACGCCCGGGGTCGCCCCGCGACGCCTGGCACCTCTCGACGAGGGCGGTGTGCCCGGTCAGGTCGCCCGCACCACCGGCGCATGACCGCGCGCATCGGCGTCGCCGTCATGGCGGTGCTGCTCGCGCTCTACATCTTCCTGGTCGGGCAACGGGCGTACCTGCTTCTGGTCTCCGGGGAGCCGGTCGCGATCGCCATGGGGGTCGCCCTGATCGTGCTGCCGATCGTCGCCGTCTGGGCGCTGGGGCGCGAGCTCTGGTTCGGAGTGCGAGCGGAGCAGCTCGCCCGAAGGCTGGAGGCTGAGGGCGGCCTGCCGGAGGAGCCCGTCGACGTCCGGCCGAGCGGTCGCGTCATGCGCGAGGACGGTGACGCCGTGTTCCCGCGGTACAAGGCGGAGGTCGAAGCATCGCCGGAGTCCTGGCAGGCGCGCTTCCGCCTGGCGCTGGCGTACGACGCGGCCGGCGACCGGAAGCGGGCGAGGGCTGCGGTCCGGCACGCCATCTCGCTCGAGACCGCGGAACGCAGGTCGCGTCGCGCCTGACGTCAGTCGGCCAGGGCCGCCGTCACCGCGGACTCGACGGTGGGGTGGGAGAATTCGAAACCCGATGCCTCCAGCACTTTCGGTGCCACGTCGGCGTCGACCGTGAGCAGTGCTTCGGTCGCGTCCGCTCCCAGAGCGAGCTTCATGCCCCACACGGGCGCGCGCACGATGTAGGGCCGATTCATCTGCACGGCGAGGGCGAAGCCGAGGTCGTTCGCGGTCGCCCGCGTCGGCCCGGTGAGGTTGACCGGGCCCGCGACGTCGGTGTCGATGACGTGCCGGATCGCGCGCACTTCGTCCTCGAGTGAGATCCACGGCCACACCTGGGTTCCACGCCCGATGGGCCCGGAGACGCCGAGCCTGGTCAGCAGCAGGAGGGGCTTGAGCACGCCGTCACGGTGCACCACAGGTGCCGTCCGCAGCAGAGCGACCCGCGCCTCGGAACCGGCCGCGAGCGCCGCGGATTCCCATTCGCCGCAGAGATCGGCCAGGAACGACTCTCCGCGCGGAGAGCTCTCGTCGAGCGGTACGCCCGGCACCGACCCGTAGTAGCCGACGGCGGATGCCGACACGAAGGCCGGGGCATCCGTTCCCAGCTCCCGCACCGCGCGTGCGAGCACCTGCGTCGGCGTGATGCGCGACCACACGAGCGTGTTCTTGTACCTCGCGGTCCACGGGAAGCGGCCGATGCTCGCGCCGTTGAGGCCCACCACCGCGGCGGCTCCCGCCAGCACGGCGGGATCGAGCGGCGTGTCGTCCTCGAGCCACTGCACCTCGTGGGGCGACGTCGGGGCATGCCGCACGAGCGTCGTGACCGCCACGCCGTCCGCGCGCAACGACCGCGCCAGTGCCTCGCCGATCAGGCCCGACGCCCCGGCGAGCACCACCCGGGAGCCGGCGTCAGGCAAGCGTCGCCTCGAGCGTGATCTCGATGCCGGCCAGCGCCTGCGACACGGGGCAGCCCTGCTTGGCCTCATCGGCGATGCGAGCGAAGTCCTCGGCGCTCAGGCCGGGAACCGTGGCGTTGACGTTCAGGTGGCTGCCCGAGATGCCCTTCCCCGGCACGAAGGTGACGGATGCGGTGGTCTCGATGGTCTCCGGCGGGGTGCCGTTCTCCGCCAGGGCGTTCGACAGCGCCATGCTGAAGCACGAGGAGTGGGCCGCGGCGATGAGCTCTTCGGGCGTGGTGACCGAGGTGGAACCCTCGCTGCGCGCCTTCCAGTTGACGGGGAGCGGTCCCTGGTTGGAGCTCTCGAGCGCGACTTCGCCGCTTCCTTCGAAGAGCGTGCCCTTCCAGGTGGTGCTGGCTTCGCTGGTGACGGACATGGGAGCCTCCCGGGGTGACGGGCATCGACCGTCGATGCGCCTCGCGGTCAGCTTAACCTCGGGCGTCGGAGGCACGCGAGGGATTGACACCGCGGCCGTGAGGAGTGCCGCCGTGCAAGGGCTCAGGCCTCGGTCGCGCCGTCCGTGAGTCTGGCGAGCTCGAGCTCGATGACGTCGCGACGCGGAATGCCGCCGAACCGCGTCTGGATGGCTCCGTCGCGATCGAGGATGAGCGTGGTCGGCGTCTGCAGGACGCGGAAGTGCTTCGCGATGTCGGGCCGGTTCGTGAGGTCGACGTCGAGGTGCACGACGCCGCGGCGTCCGTCGGCCACCGCCGCGAGCTGACGATGCACGCCCGGGCAGCGTCCGCACGTCTCGGTGCTGAACTGGAGCAGGGTCGCGGCCTCGCCGAGCGGCGGCGCGCCGAGCCGCTCCGGCTGCACGATCTCGTGGGGGACGTGCGGCTTCGGGCGACGCTCGCGCCACCGCAGCAGCAGGCCGATGCCGATGGTCACCACCAGCAGCACCGTGAGTGCGAGGAGGGAGCCGAGGACCGTCACAACAGATCAGGCTATCCGGTTCCGCCTGAGTGGGACCGGTACGAGGTCGTGACGTCGCCGACGGCGCGCGGTCCGCCCCGGGTATGGTGGCAGGCGTGACTGATCCACAGAGCCCCGAGATCGAGTTCCGCAGCGATGTCACGGTCGAGCTGGTGCGCTCGAGCGCCGCCGATTCCGACGTGCTGTTCGCCGCCCGGGTGTCGACGCAGGGGGAGCAGACGCTCGACGCGGCGGCTGCCGGCACCGAAGCATCCGTCCGCGATCGCGGCCTCATCAACTACCTGATGCGGGACCGCCACGGCTCGCCGTTCGAGCACAACTCGATGACGTTCTACGTGCAGGCACCCATCTTCGTGTTCCGCGAGTTCATGCGCCATCGCATCGCCTCGTACAACGAGGAATCGGGCCGTTATCGGGAGCTTCGTCCCGTCTTCTATGTGCCGTCGCCGCAGCGCAACCTCCTCCAGGTCGGCAAGCCCGGTGCGTACGAATTCCTCCCGGGCACCCCCGAGCAGGTCTCTCTGGTCGATGAGACGACCCGCGCGGCATCCGTCTCCGCGTACGAGGCCTACCAGCGGATGCTCGAGGCGGGCGTCGCGCGTGAGGTCGCCCGCATCGTGCTGCCGCTCAACATCTTCTCGTCGATGTACGTGACGATGAACGCCCGTGCGCTGATGAACTTCCTGTCGCTGCGGACGAAGGCGGAGGGCACGCATTTCCCGTCGTTCCCGCAGCGCGAGATCGAGATGTGCGCGGAGAAGATGGAGACGTTCTTCGCCGAGCTCATGCCGATGACGCACGCCGCCTTCAACACCAACGGCCGAGTCGCGCCCTAGCGCGGGCTGTCTGCTCGGTCGCCTACGCTGGCGGGCATGAAGACCGCCCTCATCACCGGTGCGAGCTCCGGACTCGGCGCCGAGTACGCCCGCCAGCTGGCCGCCCGCGGGGCCGATCTGGTGCTGGTCGCCCGCACCGCGGCCACTCTCGAGTCGGTGGCGGCGGCGATCGAGGCCGAGTGGGGTGTGCGCTGCGAGATCCTCGTGGCCGATCTGTCCCGGAGTGCGGATGTGGGTCGCGTGGCGGCGCGGCTGGCAGATGGCGGGCAGCCGATCGAGGTGCTCGTCAACAACGCGGGATTCGGTCTGTCTCTGGACTTCGAGCGCAACGAGATCGACGACGAAGTGGCGCATCTCGCGGTGCACGTGGAGGCACCCATGCGGCTCATGCACGCCGCTCTCGACCCGATGCTGGCGCGGGGGAGCGGCCGCATCATCAACGTCGCCTCTGTGGCGGGGTTCATCCCTCGGTCGACCTACGGCGCCTGCAAGGCGTGGGTGATCAGCTTCAGCCGGTGGGCGAATGCACGATATGCGGCGGACGGCGTGACCGTGACGGCCGTCTGTCCGGGTTTCGTCCACACGAACTTCCACGAGCGGCTGGGGCTGCCGCCGGGCGAAGAGGGGGTGAGTCCCTGGATGTGGCTGAACGCCCCGCAGGTCGTCGCGGAATCGCTTCGTGACGCGGCGCGCGGCAGGGCGGTGTCGATCCCGTCTCTGCGCTACAAGGTGCTGACGGGTCTCGCGCGGATGATCCCGGCCTCGGTCGCCGCACGGGTCGGCACCCGGGGCCGCTGACAGCTCCGCCGTCTCCGCATCATGTGGGCCCGGCGGTCTCGCCGGCCGGACCAGGCGGCGCGAACCTGGGCCGCCGAGACCGGGACCCACCCGATAGCCTGGAAGCATGACGCACACGGGCAACCCTTTCGGACAGGTTCTCGTCGCTCTGATCACCCCGATGACAGCCGACGGCGAGGTCGATTGGCCCGCGGTCGAGAAGCACATCGACGATGTGATCTCGGCCGGTGCCGACGGCATCGTCGTGACGGGCACGACGGGGGAGACGAGCACGCTCACCGACCCCGAGAAGATCCGCCTCGTAGAGGTCGGCAAGCAGGTCTCGGGCGGCCGCGCCGCGATCATCACGGGCGGCGGGTCGAATGAGACCGCGCACGCCATCGAGCTCTACAAGGCCAGCGAGAAGGCCGGCGCGGACGGCATCATGATCGTGACGCCGTACTACAACAAGCCCACGCAGGCGGGCATCCTGACACACTTCCGATTGGTCGCCGACGCGACCGATCTGCCGGTCATCCTGTACGACATCCCGGGCCGCACCGGTGTGCCCATCAAGTACGAGACCATCCTCCGCCTCGCCAAGCATCCGAACATCCTCGCCGTGAAGGATGCGAAAGGCGACTTCAGCGAAGTGAGTCGCGTGCTCAATCAGACCGATCTGATGTACTTCTCCGGAGACGACGCGAACGTGCTGCCGCATCTCGCGATCGGAGCCACCGGGCTGATCGGCGTGACCGCGAACATCGCGCCGGCGCCCTATCGGACGATCATCGACGCCGTCAACGCCGGAGACCTCCAGACGGCGACCGCCGCCCACATGCAGCTCGAGCCGCTCGTGCGCGCCACGATGACCCACGTGCCGGGCACCGTCGCAGCGAAGTACATCCTGCACGGACTCGGCCGCATCTCGAGTCCGCGTGTCCGCCTCCCGCTCGTCGGTCCCGAGGAGTGGGAGGCCGCGGCGATCGAAGACGAGCTCGCTCTGGTCAGGAACGTCCCCGGTGCGGACTTCTCGAACTTCCGTCCCGACCGCAATGCCGCCGCCGGCGGCGCGCTGCCGAAGGTCTCGGGCACCACCCGCTGATGACCGACGTGCCCCGCTCCGAGAGTCCCGCCGCCGGGGCCGTCGGCGCGGAGTGCACGGCACCCCCACTCACCCACTGAATCGACGGATGCCGCGCGTCGGCATCTCCCAGGAGGCACCCATGCCCAGAACCGTGTACGACCCGCCCGCCCTCACCACCGGAACGCTGCGGGTCACCCCGCTCGGCGGTCTCGGAGAGATCGGCCGCAACATGACCGTCTTCGAGTACGGCGGCAAGCTGCTGATCGTCGACTGCGGCGTGCTCTTCCCGGAGGAGCATCAGCCCGGCGTCGACCTGATCCTGCCCGACTTCGAGCCGATCAAGAACCGCCTCGACGACATCGTGGCCGTCGTGCTCACCCACGGTCACGAAGACCACATCGGTGCGGTGCCCTACCTTCTGAAGCTGAAGCGCGACATCCCCCTGATCGGCTCCGGCCTCACGCTCGCTCTGGTCGAGGCGAAGCTCAAAGAGCACCGCATCAAGCCCTACACCCTCACGGTGACCGAGGGTCAGCACGAGAAGGTCGGCCCGTTCGAGCTCGAGTTCGTCGCGGTCAACCACTCGATCCCCGATGCTCTGGCCGTCGCGATCACGACCCCCGCGGGTACGGTGCTCGCGACCGGCGACTTCAAGATGGACCAGCTGCCGCTCGATGGCCGCCTCACCGATCTGCGCGCGTTCGCACGACTCGGCGAGAAGGGTGTCGACCTCTTCCTGGTGGATTCCACGAACGCCGATGTGCCCGGTTTCACACCGCTCGAGCGCAGCATCGGCCCGGTGCTCGACCAGGTCATCGGCAAGGCTCCGCGGCGCGTGATCGTGGCGAGCTTCTCCAGCCACGTGCACCGTGTGCAGCAGGTCCTGGATGCGGCGGCCCTTCATGGCCGCCGGGTGGCCCTCCTCGGCCGCAGCATGCTGCGCAACATGACGATCGCGGAGGACCTCGGCTACCTGCACGTGCCGGAGGGCATCCTGATCGACTACAAGAAGGCGCGCGACCTCCCGGACGACAAGATCGTCTACATGTCCACGGGTTCGCAGGGCGAGCCCATGGCGGTGCTGAGCCGTATGGCCAACAACGACCACGAGATCGAGCCCGGCCCCGGTGACACGGTCATCCTCGCGTCCAGCCTCATCCCCGGCAACGAGAACGCGGTGTACCGCGTGATCGACGGTCTGACCAAACTCGGCGCCAACGTCGTGCACAAGGGCAACGCGAAGGTGCACGTCTCCGGACACGCCGCCGCGGGCGAGCTGCTCTACTGCTACAACATCCTCAAACCCAAGAACGTGCTCCCCGTCCACGGCGAGTACCGGCACCTGATGGCGAACGCGAAGCTCGCCCAGGACACGGGTGTGCCCGCGGAGCGCACCATCATCGGCGAGAACGGGACGGTCATCGATCTGCGCGACGGACTCGCGTCGGTCGTCGGGCAGCTCGATCTCGGCTTCGTCTACGTCGACGGCTCGACGGTCGGCGAGATCACGGATGCCGATCTCAAGGATCGCCGGACACTCGGCGAAGAGGGCTTCATCTCGGTCATCGTCGTCATCGATTCCGCGACCGGGCGGGTGATCACGGGTCCCGAGATCCACGCCCGCGGCGTCGCCGAAGACGATCGTGTGTTCGACGCCGTCAAACCCAAGATCGCCGCGGCGCTCGCCGACGCCGCTCAGTCCGGCGTCCGTGACACGCACGCGTTGTCGCAGGTCGTGCGCCGCACGATCGGCCGTTGGGTGAGCCAGTCGCTGCGCCGTCGTCCGATGATCGTGCCGCTGGTCATCGAGGCCTGAGACGGGAGAGCGGATGCTGCGGCCGACGTCGGGTCGCAGCATCGGCTCTGCTCGGTAAACTCCCCGCATGCCCTCGACCTTCAGCGTCCGTCCCGCCACGCGGGCGGACGGCGCGTTCCTCGGCGACATGGTCGTCGAGGCGGCGAACTGGAGGCCGGGCGCGGCGCGGCCGAAGCACGACATCCTCTCGAGCCCTGAGCACAGCAGGTATCTCGCGGGGTGGATGCGCCCGAGCGACGCGGGGTTCGTCGCGATCGCGACCCACGGCGAGCCGATCGGAGCGGCCTGGTACCGGATGCTGCCGCGCACCGATCCCGGATTCGCCTATGTCGGCACCGGTGTCCCCGAGATGGTGATGGGCGTCCGGCCCATCTGGCGTGCGCACGGCGTCGGACGCATGCTGCTGCAGAGCCTCGGGGAGAAGGCGCGCGCCGACGGATACGCGCGCCTCAGCCTCAGCGTGGAGCGGGGGAATTTCGCGGTGACGCTCTACCGCAGCGAGGGGTTCGCCGTGACCCAGCCCGGCGTCGGCCGCGACACGATGGTCAAGCGCCTGCAGTAGCGGCAATCCGAGTCACACCCGTCACATGCGTCACGATGGCCTCGCGTCTATCCGGGCAAATCGGGGTGGAGCGGCCTAGCGTGGACACCATGGCCAGGAGCACCAATCCGACCACCAGTGGTCGCGCGTCCGCGAAGGCGTCTCCGCCGCGCGCCCGAAAAGCCGATCCCAAGCCCGCGCCCGCCCCCAAACGGTACGTCGGCGAGCCCGAGAGGCCGCCTGTCGTGGTGCGCGCGTGGCTCGGACTGGCGCACGCGACGGGCGGCGTCTACCGCACCTTCGGCCCGGAGACACTCGAGAAGGATCAGCGCCGAGACGGGTTCCCCTTCCTGCTCGTGCTCCTGGCGGCCGTCGGTGCGGTCATCGAGTGGTTCTTCATCGGCACCGACGTCGCCGCCGCCATCAGCGCCTACTCGGTCGGCGGTCTCCTCGGACGCACGGCGTTCGTCCTGCCGGTCTTCCTGCTCGTGCTGGCCGGCTGGCTGTTCCGGCATCCGTCTTCCGTGCACGACAACGGCAGGATCGGCATCGGCTTCGGATTGTTCCTCTGGACGATCGCGGGTTTCTGCCACGTGCTCGGCGACCGCCCGGCGCCCAAGGACGGCCTGCCCGCGCTCAGCGAGGCGGGCGGGCTGTTCGGCTGGATGATCGGGGAGCCGCTCGCACTCGGACTCACCGCGATCGGCGCGTGCGCCGTGCTGGGGCTTCTCACGATCCTCAGCATCCTGATCCTGACGAAGACCCCGCCCAACCACATCGGTCGTCGTCTCGGCGATCTCTACGCGTGGATGTTCGACGCGGAACGCCCCGACCCCGCCGCGAAGGGTCCGGTGTTCGCCGAGACCGGTGACACGAAGGTCGCGGATGCTGCGGCATCCGACCCCTCATTGCCCTGGTGGCGACGCAACAAGACCGGACGCGAAGAGGACCCGGACGACGGCGTGCTGTCGCAGGACCTCACCGAGCTCCTGCCCGTCGGATCTTCGGAGGGCGCTTTCGATCAGGCGATCCAGCCGCCCGTGCCGCCGCTTCCCGTCATGCCGGACGCCCTGACTGAAGTGATCGCCACCTCGGCCGCGGCACCCGTCATCCCCCCGCGCAAGAGCCGCGGCGACACCTCGCTGCGCGACGACAGCCCGGACTCCGACGACATGCTGCCGGGGCTTTCGGGGATCGGCAGCGATTCCGAGGGGATGCCTCCCGCCTCGCTGTATCGCCTGCCCTCGACGGCGACCCTCGCAGCCGGCACGCCGCACAAGGCGCGCTCCGCAGCCAACGACGAGATCGTCCGCGCCATCACCAGCGTGCTCGACCAATTCCAGGTCGACGCACGGGTGACCGGGTTCTCGCGCGGACCGACGGTGACCCAGTACGAGATCGAGGTCGGCCCCGGCGTCAAAGTCGAGCGCATCACCGCCCTCACCAACAACATCGCCTATGCCGTGGCGTCCAATGAGGTGCGCATCCTCGCCCCGATCCCCGGCAAGAGCGCGATCGGCGTCGAGATCCCGAACACCGACCGCGAGATGGTGACGCTCGGCGACGTCCTGCGCTCGCAGGCGGCCGCGTCCAGCACCCATCCCATGACGATCGGCGTCGGCAAGGACGTCGGCGGCGGATACGTGGTGGCCAACCTCGCGAAGATGCCCCACCTCCTCGTGGCGGGCTCGACCGGATCGGGAAAGTCCAGCTTCGTGAACTCGATGATCACGAGCCTGCTCATGCGTGCCAAGCCGTCCGAGGTGCGCATGGTCCTGATCGACCCGAAGCGCGTCGAGCTCACGTCCTACGCCGGGGTGCCCCACCTGATCACCCCGATCATCACGAACCCGAAGAAGGCCGCCGAGGCGCTCCAGTGGGTCGTGAAGGAGATGGACATGCGGTACGACGATCTCGCGTCGTTCGGCTTCCGACACATCGACGACTTCAACAGGGCGGTCGTGGCGGACGAGATCATCCTCCCGCCGGGCAGTGAGCGGGTCCTCAAGCCCTACCCCTACCTCCTCGTCGTCGTCGACGAGCTCGCCGACCTCATGATGGTGGCGCCGCGCGACGTCGAGGATTCGATCGTCCGGATCACACAGCTCGCCCGGGCGAGCGGGATCCACCTCGTGCTCGCCACGCAGCGCCCCTCGGTCGATGTGGTCACCGGCCTCATCAAGGCCAACGTGCCGTCCCGCCTCGCCTTCGCCGTCACCAGCGTGACCGACAGCCGCGTCATCCTCGATCAGCCGGGTGCCGACCGGCTCATCGGTCAGGGGGACGCGCTCTTCCTGCCGATGGGGACGTCGAAGTCGATCCGCGTGCAGGGCGCCTGGGTCAGCGAGGCCGAGATCGAGAAGGTCGTCAAATACGTCACCGCGCAGGCCCGTCCGGAGTACCGCTCCGACGTCGCCGTCGAAGCGCAGAAGAAGCAGGTCGACGCCGACATCGGCGACGACCTCGAATTGCTCCTCGCCGCGGCCGAGCTGGTGGTTTCCACCCAGTTCGGCTCGACCTCGATGCTGCAGCGCAAGCTGCGTGTGGGCTTCGCCAAGGCCGGCCGCCTCATGGATCTGTTGGAGTCGCGCGAGATCGTCGGACCGTCGGAAGGGTCCAAGGCCCGCGACCTGCTGGTGTCCGTCGAGCAGCTTCCCGGTGTGCTGGCCCGTCTGCGGGGCGACGATGCACCCGCTGCCGCCGCGACGCCCGCCGGCGATGGCGCACCGCTTCGCCCGGCCGCGCCCGCCGACCCGGTCGATGCGCAGTTCGAGGGGTATCCGATCGTCGAGGAGGACGGCGACGAGGATGCCTGGGGTCTGACGGGACGCGACTGATGGCCGTCCCGCGGCAGCTGCCGAACGCGATCACGATCGCCCGGATCCTCCTCGCGCCGGTCTTCCTGTGGATGCTCCTCGCCGACGGCGGCGCCGACGGGCCTCTGCGCTGGTGGGCCGCGGTGCTGTTCATCGTCGCCATCGCCACCGACGGCATCGACGGCTATATCGCGCGCAGATATGAGATCGTCACCGACCTCGGCAAGCTGCTCGACCCGATCGCCGACAAGGTGCTCACGGGCTTCGCGTTCATCGGGCTCTCCATCCTCCTCGAGCTCCCCTGGTGGGTGACGATCATCGTCCTGATCCGCGAAGTCGGCATCACCGTGTATCGCTTCATGGTCGTGAGCGATCACGTGCTGGCCGCCGCGTGGATGGGAAAGCTCAAGACGGTCGCTCAGTCGGTCGCGCTGTCGCTCGCTCTCCTCCCACTCGCGTCGGTCGTCGGGGATTGGATCGTCTGGGTCAACATCGTGACGATGTGGATCGCGGTGATACTCACGATCGCCAGCGGCCTGGACTACGTGATCACCGAGGCCCGTGCAGCCCGCTCGAAGAAGCGTCCGTGACAACGCCCTCGGGGGATGTCGAGGGGGGTGAGGTCGACTTCCCGCACGATGCGCAGCGTCTGCTGTCGGCGCTGCGCGAGCGCGGATGGTCGCTCGCGGTCGCGGAATCGCTCACCGGGGGGCTGCTCGCGGCATCCGTCGTCGCCGTCCCCGGCGCGTCCGCATCTTTTCGCGGGGGAGTGGTCGCCTACGCCACCGAGGTGAAGCACACCGTGCTCGGTGTGGACGCCGGCCTGCTGGCCGCACACGGTCCCGTGCACCCCGATGTGGCCGCGCAGATGGCCGTGGGGGTTCGGCGAGCGCTCGAGGGCGCAGACGGCCCTGTAGACGTCGGCATCGCGACGACCGGTATCGCCGGACCGCAGTCCCCGGACGGGCAGCCCGTGGGTACGGTCCACATCGGCGTCGCCACCCCCGACGGCATTTCCGTGCGCTCGCTGACGCTGCGGGGGACGCGCGACGAGATCCGGACGCAGACCGTCCGGCTGGCCCTCGCCACCGCATCCGCCTCGCTCTGACACCGCGCGCCCGTGCGGGAATAGGCCGTGTTTCCGCTCGGTTACATTCGGCGATTCCCACCCTTTCCCCAGCGCACGGGATTAGATTGGCACCAGTCGGTGTTGTACCGTAGTCCACCCAGACAACGGCAGGAACCAGCAGTGAGGAGGGGGCCCGAATGATACTTGTACGTCAAGAGATCGGTGAAGTCCTGCGTGACTTCCGTCAGCAGAAGGGTCGCACCCTCCGACAGGTCGCGAGTCGTGCGAGCGTCGCGCTCGGTTACCTCAGCGAGGTGGAGCGCGGTCAGAAAGAGGCTTCGAGCGAGATCCTCGCCTCGGTGGCCGATGCGCTGGATGTTCCCATCTCGACGATCATGCGCGAAGTGAGCGACCGTCTTTCGGTCGTCGAGGGCCTGCAGGTCTTCCCCGATGTCGTTCCCGACGAGCTCGTCGCGTCCGTCGACGCCGAGCTGTCGCTGCGCTGATCCGCCGAACGCGAGTCGCCCGTGCGTCGCAGTGAGTTCTTGCGCGCCGTCGACGAGCAGTTCGGCGGTTCGGCCGCCGCGCTGGTCAACGACCTCGTGCTGGGCGGTGTGGGTGGTCTGACCCCCGCCCAGGCCCTTCGCGACGGCGTTCCGCCGCGCGAGATCTGGCTTGCGCTGTGCGATGAGGCCGATGTGCCGGTCACGCAGCGCTACGGCGTCGGACGGCTGGACCCGCGCCAGAAGTAGAGCTGTCACGGCCATGTTCCGTGTGCCATCGCCGGCTGCCGGCCCGACGCGGCGAGCCGTCTCCGAGCACGGCGTGTCGTCGAAGATCTGTTCGACAGCGGCGTAGGCTCCTGCACAGGTGATGCCGGTGACGAACTGTCCACGGTCACGAGCGGGTGCAGGTCCGGATGTCGGAGGCCCCTCGTAGCGTGAACAACGTCGAACGACACCACACGCCTTGTCGCAGCATCCGCCCCACCGGGTCGGAGCGCGACAGCCTACAGGCGACGGAACGCGAGCATAAGGAGCACGCCATGCCATCAACAGCTGACCGCGAGAAGGCCCTCGAATCGGCCCTCGCCCAGATCGACCGGCAGTTCGGGAAGGGCTCGGTCATGCGACTGGGCAGCGACGACCGTGCGCCGGTCGAAGTGATTCCGACGGGCTCGATCGCCCTCGACGTCGCTCTCGGCGTCGGTGGGCTCCCGCGCGGCCGCATCATCGAGATCTACGGCCCTGAATCCTCGGGAAAGACGACGCTCACCCTCCATGCCATCGCGAACGCCCAGCGCAACGGCGGCATCGCCGCCTTCATCGATGCCGAGCACGCGCTCGATCCCGATTACGCGATGAAGCTCGGCGTCGACATCGACGCGCTGCTGGTGTCGCAGCCCGATACGGGTGAGCAGGCTCTCGAGATCGCCGACATGCTCATTCGTTCGGGGTCGATCGATCTCATCGTCATCGACTCCGTGGCAGCGCTGGTGCCCCGTGCCGAGATCGAGGGGGAGATGGGCGACTCCCACGTCGGGCTGCAGGCGCGATTGATGTCGCAGGCTCTGCGCAAGCTCACCGGTGGCCTCAACCAGACCAATACGACCATGATCTTCATCAACCAGCTGCGCGAGAAGATCGGCGTGTTCTTCGGCTCGCCGGAGACCACCGCCGGTGGCAAGGCGCTCAAGTTCTACGCGTCCGTGCGCCTCGACATCCGTCGCATCGAGACACTCAAGGACGGCACCGACGCGGTCGGCAACCGCACCCGCGTGAAGGTCGTCAAGAACAAGATGGCTCCGCCCTTCAAGCAGGCCGAGTTCGACATCCTCTACGGCGTCGGCATCTCCCGCGAGGGCAGCCTGATCGACTTCGGCGTCGAGCACGAGATCGTGAAGAAGTCCGGCGCGTGGTACACCTACGACGGCGAGCAGCTCGGGCAGGGCAAGGAGAACGCGCGCAACTTCCTGCTCAAGAACCCGGATATCGCGGCCGACATCGAATCGAAGATCAAGACGAAGCTCGGCATCGGCACGCCGAAGCTCGTCGAGGCGCCTGTCGGTGCGCCCCCAGTGGCGGAGCTGACCAAGAAGCGCTCGGCCTGACGATGACGACGGAGCACGGGGGTGAGCGTGAACAGCTCGCCCCCGTCACGCCCTTGTTCGGTGAACGTCGCGCCTCCAACACCGCCGGACCGCAGATGATCACCCGGGCCCTTCCCGATCGCCCGCGCAGAGCCGTGACATTCACCGATCTGCCCGAAGACGAGCTGCTCGTGGATGCCGCTCCCGAGGTGGGTCCGTCGGCACCGGCGTCCCCGTCGGCGCTGACGTCGTCATCGCGACGCGGCACGGGCAGTCGCGGCGGTTCGCCGCGAGGTGGAGCGGGTGAGCAGATGACCGAGGCTGAGGCTGAGGCTGAGGTCGATGATCGTGCCACCGTTATCGAGCGCGCGCGGGTGGCGCTCACCCGCAGCTTGGGTCGTCGGGGCCTGTCGATCGCCGAAGCGCGGTCGACCCTCCGCTCAGCGGGCCTTGACGCCGACGAGGTGGACGACGCCGTCGAAGACTTCGTGACCCGTGGGTGGCTCGACGATGCGCTTCTGGCCGAACAGATCGTGCACGGCGCGACCACGCGCAAGGACATGGGTTCTCGAGCGATTCGACAACTGCTCGTCAAGCGTTTGGTGTCGCGGGATGTCGTCGACGCCGTCGTGGCAGAACTGCCGGATGACGACGTGGAGCGGGCCCTCGAATTCGCGACGACGAAAGCGCGTTCGCTTGTCCGCTATGACGACGAGACGGCGATGCGGCGTCTGATGGGTCAGTTGGGCAGGCGTGGATTCGGCGGGTCGGTCGCGAGCACTGCTGCGCGCACGGCGATGGCGCGGGCTCGGGATGAGGCAGGCGGCGGCAGCGCCGTTCGATTCCGCTGAGCCGTCCCACGCTGGGCGCAGCCCCGTCGGTGCCTGTGATCTCGTATCGTGAGCCCTACCGGTGAAAGGGGCTCCGATGGCGATCGACGTGACAGGGCTGACCAAGCGTTACCGTTCGCTGACAGCGGTGGATGATCTGAGCTTCCATGTGGATGACGGACTCGTCTTCGCATTCCTCGGCACGAACGGCGCCGGCAAGTCGACGACGATCGGTTGCCTCACGACGACGCTTCCGTTCGAAGCGGGAACGGTGCAGATCGCCGGTCATGACGTCCGTTCCGACGGGGAGAGCGTGCGGGCCGAGATCGGAGTCGTGTTCCAGGATGCCCTGCTCGATCCCGAGCTCACCGTTCGCGAGAACCTGACGCTGCGGGCGACATTCGCGCGTCTCGACGCCGCGCGCACCCGTGCGCGCATCACGGCGTTGGCCGATCTGATCGAGTTGGGCGACTTCCTCGACCGCCGCTACGGCCGCCTTTCGGGCGGACAGAAGCGCCGTGTGGACATCGCTCGGGCGCTCCTTCACGAACCGCGCATCCTGTTCCTCGACGAGCCCACCGCGGGTCTCGATCCTGCGAGTCGCGCCGTCGTGTGGCGGACCATCCAGGAGCTGCGGCGGTCGTCCGGGCTCACGGTGTTCCTCACCACGCACTACATGGAGGAGACCGAGGAGGCCGATCGCGTGTGCATCATCGACCGCGGCCGCATCATCGCCGACGGCACCCCGACCGAGCTGCGGTCGACGTACAGTCGCAGCGTGCTGTCTGTCACGACGTCTGATCGGTCAGCCCTCGTGTCGTTGGCGGCCTCCCATGACCTCGTGGCGGAATCGACGACCGCGACGCTCGGACAGGCGGCTTCCGCACGCCGCGGCGACGTCGTGACCATCGCCGTGCCCGACGCGGGCGTCGCCCGACGGATCCTCGCCGAGCACGGGGACGCGGTCCGGGACTTCGAGTTCCGTCACGGACGCATGGACGACGTCTTCCTGGCGTTGACGGGTCATGCCGGCGTCGACGACGCACAGGGAGCAGCTGCGTGAGGGTCGTCGCGGGGATCGTCGTCCGCAACCTCCGGCTCTTCTTCCGGGATCGCCTGAACGTCTTCTTCTCTCTGCTCGGCGCCATCATCCTCTTCGCCCTCTACACCCTGTTCCTCAGCAATCTGCAGACCACCGGTCTGACCGAGAGCTTCCCCGATGCCGGGGAGGGCGCCGTCAAGGCCTTCGTCGACAGCTGGATGTTCGCCGGCATCGTTCTGATCACCACCATCACCACCGGCCTCGGTGCCCTGTCTGTGCTGGTGGACGACGCGCAATCCGGGAGGTTCCGCGACTTTCTCGTCTCACCGATCCGCCGAGGGCAGATCGTGCTCGGCTATCTGATCGCCGCCGTCGCCGTCGCCGTCATCATGTCCCTGCTCGTCCTGGCGCTCAGTGTGATCTACCTGGGCCTCGTCGATGGACTGTGGCTCGGTCCCGCCGCGGTCCTGCGCGCTGCAGGCCTCGTCACCCTGTTCTGCTTCGCGTTCACGTCACTGTCGGCGCTCGTCGTGTCGTTCGTGCGCACGGCAAGCGCGTTCTCGGCGATGTCCACGATCATCGGCACGGTCCTGGGTTTCATCGCGGGCGCCTACATCCCGGTGGGATCTCTCCCCACCACCGTCGGCGATGTGATCAACGCGCTCCCCTTCGCGCAGGCGGGGATGCTGCTGCGCCGGGTCTTCACCGCGGAATCGCTCACCGCGGTGACCGGGGGGGAGCCCGCGTCCGACGAGGCGCTGCGCGCGGTCTACGGGATCGATTCGATCGTGGGGGAGTGGCTGGTGCCGACCGGCGTCGCGATCGCCGTCCTGGTGGGGATCACGGTCGTGTGCACGGCGCTGTCCGCGATGCGCATCCGGGCGCGCATCCGCTGAGCCTGATCGAGCGGCTGCCGGCGCGCCGTAGAATCGAGCAATCATGACTCTGCTGGATGGCACCCCCACGATCATCGCGCCCTCGCCCTCGGCGCACGACGAGAGCGGACGAGCACGCACCTACGAAGTGCGCACGTTCGGCTGTCAGATGAACGTCCACGACTCCGAGCGACTCTCGGGCTCCCTCGAGAGCGCCGGCTACGTGCCTGCCGCCGACGGAGCCGAGGCCGACGTCGTCGTCATCAACACGTGTGCTGTCCGAGACAACGCTGCAGGCAAGCTCTACGGCACCCTGGGGCACCTCAAGGCCCGCAAGGACCGGCACGAGGGCATGCAGATCGCGGTCGGCGGATGCATGGCGCAGATGGACAAGGACGTCGTGCTCGACAAGGCCCCATGGGTGGATGTCGTGTTCGGCACGCACAACATGGGCTCCTTGCCGAGTCTGCTCGAACGGGCGCGGCACAACGACGAGGCCGAGTTGGAGATCCTCGAGGCCCTCGAGGTCTTCCCCTCCACCCTTCCCACGAAACGCGATTCGGTCTACAGCGGGTGGGTGTCGATCTCGGTCGGCTGCAACAACACGTGCACCTTCTGCATCGTGCCGAGCCTGCGTGGCAAGGAGAAGGACCGTCGTCCCGGCGACATCCTGAACGAAGTGCGCCTGCTCGCTGAGGACGGTGCGATCGAGGTCACGCTCCTCGGCCAGAACGTCAACTCGTACGGCGTCGAGTTCGGCGACCGCCACGCCTTCGGAAAGCTGCTGCGCGCTGCCGGCCAGATCGACGGGCTGGAGCGCATCCGCTTCACGAGCCCGCACCCCGCTGCCTTCACCGACGACGTCATCGACGCGATGGCCGAGACGCCCGCCGTCATGCCCCAGCTGCACATGCCGCTCCAGTCCGGAAGCGATCGCGTATTGAAGAACATGCGCCGGTCCTACCGCAGCGAGAAGTTCCTGGGCATCCTCGACCGGGTTCGCGAGCGCATGCCGCACGCCGCCATCACCACCGACATCATCGTCGGCTTCCCCGGTGAGACCGAAGAGGACTTCCTCGAGACGCTGCGCGTGGTCGAACAGGCTCGGTTCGCGAGCGCCTTCACGTTCCAGTATTCGATCCGTGAGGGCACACCCGCAGCGACCATGCCCGACCAGGTGCCGAAGTCCGTCGTGCAGGACCGCTACGAGCGCCTCGCCGCCCTCCAGGAGCGCATCTCGCTCGAAGAGAACGAGAAGCAGGTCGGCCGGGAGGTTCAGGTCCTGGTCTCGCAGGGCGAGGGCAAGAAGGACGCCGCGACACATCGGCTCACCGGGCGCGCAGAAGACAACCGCCTGGTCCACTTCGAACTGCCCGTCGGTTCCGACGTCCCCCGTCCGGGTGACGTGGTCAGCGTCGTCATCACCCGCGCGGCGCCTTTCCATCTCCTCGCGGATTCGCTCGACGGCGGCGCGCTCCGCATCCGCCGCACGCGGGCAGGCGACGCGTGGGACCGCACGCAGGCGGAATCCTGCGGCGTCCCCGCCGGCGCTGCGTCGTCGGGTGCCACCACCGCCGTCGCACTGGGGCTCCCCTCGCTGCGCATCGGGGTGTGAACAGCACCGATCACGAGGCGCCACCGCGGCTGTGGGCGATCGTGGGGGCGACCGGTACCGGCAAGACTGGACTCTCGCTCGACCTCGCGCAGCACCTGTCCGCGCAAGGCAGGCCTGCTGAAATCATCAACGCCGACGCCATGCAGCTGTACCGCGGCATGGACATCGGCACGGCGAAGCTCCGACCGGACGAGCAGCGCGGCATTCCGCACCACCTCTTCGACGTGCTCTCCGTCACTGAGGAGGCCGCCGTCGCCTGGTACCAGGAGGTCGCGCGGAACGCGGTTGCCGCCATCCACGAGCGCGGCGCCGATGCGATCCTGGTCGGCGGCTCGGGCCTGTACGTGTCCGGCGTGATCTACGACTTCCGGTTTCCGCCGCGTGACGAGGTCCTGCGGGCCCGGCTCGAGACCGAGCTCGCCGCGGACGGGCCCGGCGCGCTCTTCGCACGCCTGAGGGACGCCGACCCGGTGACCGCGGCCCGGATCGACCCGAGGAACGGCCGTCGTGTCGTGCGCGCCCTCGAAGTGCTGACCCAGGGCGAACAGACCCACGGTGCCGCACTTCCCGACGAACCGACGCTCTGGCAGGCCGGTACGCGCGTGATCGGGGTGCGGATGCCGCGCGACGAACTGGTGACCCGATTGGACACCCGGGTCGAGCGGATGTGGGAGGGAGGTCTGCTCGACGAGGTGAACGACCTCCGGGAACGCGGCCTCGAGCGCGGTGTCACGGCGCGCCGCGCCATCGGCTACGCGCAGGCGCTGGCTCAGCTCGCGGGAGAACTCCCGCAGGATGCGGCGATCGCCGAGACCCGAGCGCTCACCCGTCGGTACGCGCGGCGTCAGGTGTCGTGGTTCCGGCGCTATCCGGGGGTCCGGTGGGTCGAGGGCGGCGGCCCCGTCGACCTCGAAGGACTCACAGGGTGGTCCTGAGACCGTCGTCCCCGATACTGGTCTCATGACCAGCATCCGGCCGTTCGCCCTCCGTGACACCGAATCCGTGATCTCCCTGTGGCAGGCGACCGGCCTGACCAAATCCTGGAACAACCCCCATCTCGACATCCGGCGAAAGCTCACCGTGCAGCCCGAGCTCTTCCTGGTCGCTGTCGAAGGTGAAGATGTGATCGGTTCGGTGATGGCGGGCTATGACGGGCACCGGGGGTGGATCTACTACCTCGCCAGCGACCCCGCGCATCGTGGGGAGGGCATCGGACGCATCCTCGTCGAGCACGTGGAGGAGCTGCTGCTCGAGATGGGCTGCCCCAAGGTGCAGCTCATGGTCCGTCCGGGCAACGAAGATGTGCTCGGTTTCTACGACACGCTCGGGTACGAGCGGTTCGACACCACCACGACCGGCAAGCGACTCATCGCCGACTGAGGCCGGTCGTCTCCCTGGATAGGATCGTGGGATGCCGCAGACCATTCCGTTCACGAAGGGCCACGGCACCGGAAACGACTTCGTCCTGATCGCCGACCCCGACGGGCAGCTCGATCTCTCGGACGCGCAGGTCGCCGCGATGTGCGACCGGCGCTTCGGGATCGGTGCCGACGGCATCCTCCGGGTCGTCCGGTCCGTCGCCATCGCGGAGGGCGGGGCGACTCCGGACGCCGAGTGGTTCATGGACTACCGCAACGCCGACGGCTCAGCAGCCGAGATGTGCGGCAACGGCATCCGGGTCTTCGCGCGCTACCTGCTGCAGACCGACCTCGCCGACCTGGCCGAGGGCGGTTCGCTGCTCATCGGCACGCGCGCCGGCACCAAGGCCGTGTCGCTCCCCGGGGAGCACCTCGAAGTCGATCTCGGACCGTGGGTGGTCGCGGAGGATGACACCCTCGTGAGAGCCAGGGGGCTGCCGGTCGCGAGACCGGCGACGGGGATCGACGTCGGCAATCCGCACGTCGTCGTCGCGCTCGCCAGTGTGGCCGAACTCGATGACCTCGACCTGACCGCGCAGCCCGTGCTCGATCCCCGGCCACCGGACGGGGCGAACGTGGAGTTCGTCGTGCCGAGCGACCCGCTGGTGCGCAGCGGAGTCGGATCGATCACGATGCGCGTCTTCGAGCGGGGTGTCGGGGAGACCCTCAGCTGCGGCACGGGCGTCGCTGCGGCCGCACTGGCGGTACGCCACTGGGCAGGCGCCGCGGCACCCGACCAGTGGAGCGTCGATGTGCCGGGGGGAACGCTGGGCGTGCGCGTGTTGAACGGCCACGTCCTGCTCTCGGGGCCGGCCACGCTCGTCTTCAGCGGCGAGCTCACGTTGGCCTGACTCCTCAGACGGTCGCGACGGGCCCGGTGGCCGTCACCCCGTGCCGTCGGACCTTCAGCACCCGGAAACCCCGCCCGATGGCGGCGCGATGCACGCTGTACTCGTGCGGGAAGGTCGCTGCGATCCATCGCTGCAGCGAATCGGAGCCGAGGTTGCGCTGCACGACGAGCCAGGCATCCGATCTCTCATCCAGCCGCGGGATCCATCGCTCCAGCAGGCCGTGCAACTCGTTCTTGCCGACGCGGATGGGCGGATTCGAACGGATGCTGCGGAACACGACATCGTCGGGAACATCATCGGGCAGCACGGCGTTGACATTGGTGAGGCCGAGGATGTCGCAATTGCGACGGACGAGGTCGAGTGCGCGTTCGTTGACGTCGACGGCCCACACGGTGGCGTGCGGAGCGTCGAGTGCCAGCGACAGCGCGATCGGACCCCACCCGCAGCCGAGGTCGAGCAGGTGGCCCCCCGGCGGCGGCGGGGGGGTGTTCGCGAGAAGCACTGCGGTGCCGGTGTCGATGTGATCAGGACTGAACACACCGCCCGCAGTCACCACCTCGACGGATCTGCCGGAGAGTGTGACGCGGATGCGGCGAAGGTTCTCGGCACTGGACGGAGACGCGCTGAAGTAATGATCGCTCCCCATGCAGGCGAGCGTACCGGAGACCCCGCCCACGGCGGGAGGCTAGAATTCACGGACCCTTGGAAAGGACCCCATGACAGACATCTCGACACCTTCGAGCACCGACGAGACGTCGGTCGACCCGGTGGATCGCGTTCTCTCGCGGTCGGAGGCGCGCTCGGGTGTGCGGGTATTCGGGTCTGCTCAGGCGCTTCAGGATGCCACCACCACGGTCGGCGCTCACAGCGACGGCGAGCAGTGGGATCGGGAGGAGCGCGCCGCGCTGCGTCGTGTGCCCGGACTCTCCACGGAGCTCCAGGACGTCACCGAGGTCGAGTACCGCCAACTGCGGCTCGAGAACGTCATCCTCGTGGGTGTGCACCCGCAGGGTGAGCAGGGCGACGCCGAGAATTCCCTCCGCGAACTCGCGGCACTGGCGGAGACCGCCGGCGCCGTCGTGCTCGACGGCGTGCTGCAGCGTCGACCGCATCCCGATCCGGCGACCTATCTCGGTCGAGGCAAGGCGCAGGAGCTCCGCGACCTCGTCGCCGCTCTCGGCGCCGACACGGTCATCGCCGACACCGAACTCGCGGCCTCTCAGCGGCGCGCGCTCGAGGACGTCGTGAAGGTGAAGGTCATCGACCGCACGACGGTCATCCTCGATATCTTCAGTCAGCACGCCAAGAGCCGTGAGGGCAAGGCGCAGGTCGAGCTCGCGCAGCTCGAGTACCTCCTCCCGCGACTGCGTGGTTGGGGTGACTCGATGAGCCGCCAGGCAGGTGGCCAGGTCGGCGCGGGCGGTGCCGGTATGGGCTCGCGTGGTCCGGGTGAGACGAAGATCGAACTCGATCGTCGGCGCATCCGCACCCGCATGGCCATCCTCCGCCGGCAGCTGCGCGACTTCGCACCCGCCCGCGACGCCAAGCGGGCCGAGCGCAAGCGCAACACCGTGCCGTCGGTGGCGATCGCCGGTTATACGAACGCCGGCAAGTCGAGTCTGCTCAACCGTCTGACGAGCGCGGGCGTCCTGGTCGAGAACGCCCTGTTCGCGACCCTCGATGCCACGGTGCGACGCGCCGAGGCATCCGACGGCCGCGTGTACACGCTGACGGACACGGTCGGATTCGTCCGCAATCTGCCCCATCAGCTCGTCGAGGCGTTCCGCTCGACGCTGGAAGAGGTGGCCGACGCCGACGTGATCGTCCACGTCGTGGATGCCGCGCACCCCGATCCGGCAGCACAGCTGCAGACCGTGCGTGACGTCATGGGCGACGTCGGAGCGCGTGACGTGCCCGAGCTGGTCGTCTTCAACAAGGCCGACCTCGTCGACGACGACACCCGCCTCGTCCTGCGCGGACTCGAGCCGAAGGCCCTCTTCGCGTCATCGCGTTCCGGCGAGGGTATCGATGAGCTGCGTGCCGCGATCGAGCAGGCTCTGCCGATGCCCGCGGTCGAGGTGCACGCGGTCGTCCCGTACGACCGCGGAGACCTCGTGTCCGCGGTGCACGGCACGGGCATCATCATGAGCGAGAGTCACGAGCCCGAGGGCACGGCGCTGCATGCGCACGTATCGGCGCGGCTCGCGGCCGAGCTCACGCCCTTTTTGGCGTGACGGCGACGTTCGTCCGTCGCGGGGCGAACCACTCGTCACTCGTCACTCGAGGGTGAGCGTGGGCACGTCCGCGGGCGTGAATCCGAAGACCTGACCGAAGAAGCTGACCTCGGCCTCCAGGCATGCGATCACCGTCTCGGGTCGGCGGAAGCCGTGCGACTCGCCTTCGAACGCGAGGTACGCGTGCGGGATCCCGCGGGCGGCCAGCGCGTCGCGCACCGCTTCGGACTGCGTCGGCGGCACGACGGGGTCATCCAGCCCCTGTTCGATCAGCATGGGCGTAGTGAAGCGGTCCAGGTGCGAGAGCGGTGACCGTTCCACGTAAACGGCCTCGTCCTGCGGGTACGGCCCGACCAAGCCGTCGAGGTAGCGCGCTTCGAAGTCGTGGGTGTCCTCGGCCAGAGCCCGGAGGTCGGCCACGCCGTACCGGCTGACCCCCGCGGCGAAGCGGTCGGTCGCCGTCAGCGCGCAGAGCACGGTCCATCCGCCCGCCGATCCCCCCCGGATCGCGAGTCGGCTGCCGTCCGCGAGGCCCGCCTCGACGAGCCCTTCCGCTGCGGCCACGACATCATCGCGGTCGACGATGCCCCACTGCCCGCTGAGACGCCCCCGGTAGGCCCGGCCGTAGCCGGTCGACCCGCCGTAGTTGACGTCCAGCACACCGATGCCACGGCTCGTGAAGTACGCGATATCGAGCGATGCCCCGCCCGACACGTTCGAGGTGGGGCCGCCATGTGCGAGCACGAGGTACGGAGGTGCGCCGTCGGCGGCGGGCTGGTCGGGATTGACGGGCGCGTACGCGAACGCATGGACGGGCCCGTGCGGGCCCTCGAACGTCATGGCCCGCGAGCGGGACAGCCAGGCGGCATCCGGTGCGGCGTCGACCGTGCCGCGCACCAGGGATGCGGATGGAGTGGCGTCGTCGAGGTCGATCTCCCAGAGGCCGCCCAGCGTGGACACTCCGGAACCCGTGAAGAGCACGCGGGCGCCGCGGACGTCGTGCAGCAGGAGGCGGGACGAGACATCGGTCGGGATGTCTCGCACGGTGCCGTCCACATCGATGAGGGCGAGTTCATCCGAGCCGTTCGTACGGACCGTCAGCACTCGTCCGTCGTCGAGCGGCGCGAACCACCGGATACCGAGGTTCCACAGTGGTCCACCGGTATCGGCGTCGACAGGGGCGATCGCCACCGGCCCCTCGTCCTGCGTGGTGACGTCCACCCGGTACAGGTTCCAGCGTCCGGAACGATCGGACGCCACCCGCAGCTCGCGCTCGTCGATCCACTCGGGCTGCACCACCGATTCCTCCGGTCCGCCGAGGATCGTTCGGACGTCGGAGACCCGACCGTGGGCGTCCCGGTCGCCGATGCGCAACTCGGTACCGTCCCACGGCATGCGGGGGTGATCCCAGGCGATCCACGCCAGACGCTCGCCATCGGGGGAGACGCGGGGGTACGCGGCGAAATCACTCCCCGACACGAGGGACATGATCGCCGTTTCGTCATCGCGGGCCGAGCCGTCGAGGGGGATCGAGACGATGTCCCGGCGAGGGGCGCGCGACGCTCCGTGGGTCTCGCGCACCGCGAGCAGCTCGCCGTGCTGCACCGCGAGGTCGGCGAACCGCATTCCGAGCGCGGCCGGAGTCAGCGGCGCCGGCTGCTCGCCCGGCGTCTGCACCCAGACCCTCTGATCGGTGCTCTCGACGAAGTAGAGCGTCCCGTCCGTCGTCGCCGTCCACGCCGCCCCGCCGTACTCGTGGACGCGCGAGCGGACGTCCCACGGGCGAGGCAACATCGTCTCGGGCTCGCCGCCGTCCGCGGCGGTCCGTCGCACGGTCGATCGTCCGCTTTCCGCGGGCATCCGCTCAAGCCACCAGATCGCGTCACCGACGTAGCGGGCATCGGTCACGGGGTGAGACCCGGCCGCCACGATCTGCGCCGAGATGGGGGAGGGCCAGGAGCCGTAGGCAGAGGGTGCGTTCACCCGCTCCACGCTACGCGCAGGACGTCCGCGCGGACGTCTCCGAGGCGTGACCTCAGCCGGGGATCGGATGCTGCCACCGGACGCATCCGCGTCTGTGAACGCTGGTCAGGGGAGCGCGCCACGGGGCACGTCGGCAGCGTCCGCGTCGATTGTGGCGGGGGCGTCGCCGACGAACGCTGCGTCGCGCTTCTGGACGAGTTCCGTGAGCCACCACACGAGGGCGCTGACGATGACGACGAGGAAGATGTCGCCCACGCTCAGCGGGCGCAGGAGCAGGAGCCAGAGCACCATCAGCACGCCGAGCACGACGCGGACCAGAACCCGCTGCTGGAACATCCAGGTGCCGAATCGGCCGGTGTTCACTCCGCGGAGCGTGAGCGTGGAGCGGATGCTGTCGTTCACCGCCGCGATCCCGCCCCGAACGGCTCGTGCACCGCGCCAGCGCCCGCTCACCCACGCGAGGAGGGCGATGATGATGCCGACGACCATGACGACCACTGCGGTGTGCTGCATCGCGGCGACGACCGCCGTGTAGACCGCTGTGAGGGCGGTGGCCGGCACTCCCAGGTTGGTGGCGCTCAGGCCGAGGACCGTACCGCCGACGGCGATACCCGTCGCGACGGACAGCCCACCGAGCGCCAGTCCCACGCCCGAGCCCAGCACGGCGGTACTCCGCCGTCGGGCGATCAGGATACCGGTCACGAACAGCGCGAGCGCCACGAAGGGGAGACACCAGCCGACGGTCACCGCCAGTGTGTACACGACGCCCACAGTGGCCAGCGCGTCGCTCTGCGCGATGACGATGGTGCGGTCGATCGTCGGAATCGCGGACGCGAACCCGACACCCTGGTCGAGCAGTCGCTGCTTGACGGCGTCCACGATCGGCCCGAGGGCGATGCCGAGCTCGCCGGAGTCGCTGATCGTGACCGCGCCGTTCGCGCTCCCGCCGTTCGCCGTCGCGACGAGCGCGCGGTGACTCGCCACGAGAGTCGTCTGCCAGATTCCCGAGAACGCGTCCGACGCGACCACCCGGCTGACCGTGGTGGTCACCAGACCGTCGAGTGCCTGGGCGGCGGGGCCGCGCAGGAGATCGATGGATGACAGCGCGGCGGGCGGGAGGTCGAGGGTGGCCACGCCGTCGAACAGGTCATCCGTGATCCCGTCGAGGTCGACCGACTCCGTGATGGCCGACGATGCCTGATCGACGATGACCGCCTGCACGGAAGGATCGTCGATGAGCGGGGCGAAGGTCGACACGAAGGCGGTCTCGTCGACGAGCTGCGCGCGTGCCCATCCCGCGATGATCGTCGTGGGGATGAGCAGCGCTGCGACGATGATGCAGAAGGCGGAAAGCACCGCACGCCATCCTGTGCCGGGAGGGCCGGTCCTCGTGGCGGGCCGGGGCGCATCCGCCCGCAGCCGTGCGTTCTCCGCCTCGAGGCGGTCGAGCCGAGCCTGGAGTTCATCGACGGATGAGGGTGTGGTGCTGCCGGCGAGGGTCATTGCTCACTTATAGCGCGGAAACACTGCGCCGGACAGGGCTTCCGAGCGCAGCGCCGCGCAGGGGGCGGGTCAGACGGCGCGCAGAACGGCCACGATGCGCCCGAGAACCACGGCGTCGTCGCCCAGGATCGGTTCGAACGCCGAGTTGCGCGGAAGCAGCCACGTGTGACCGTCCCGTCGACGGAACGTCTTGACGGTCGCCTCGCCGTCGAGCATCGCCGCAACGATGTCACCGTTCTCGGCATCCGCCTGCGAGCGCACGACGACCCAGTCGCCATCGCAGATCGCCGCGTCGATCATCGACTCGCCCGAGATCTTGAGCATGAACAGGTCACCCTTGCCGACCAGCTGACGCGGAAGCGGGAAGATCTCCTCCACCTGCTGCTCCGCGGTGATCGGCACGCCGGCGGCGATGCGACCGACGAGCGGCACCATGGCCGCGTCGCCGACGGCGGGGGCGGAATCGGCGGGGTTCTCCGTCGACATGCCGGGCAGATCGATGAGGACTTCCATCGCGCGGGTCTTGCCGGGGTCGCGACGCAGGTATCCGCTCAACTCGAGCTGATTCAACTGGTGGGTCACGCTCGACAGCGACTTGAGATCGACCGCGTCGCCGATTTCGCGCATGCTCGGCGGGTAGCCGTGGCGTGCGATCGAACGCTGGATGACCTCGAGGATCGCGATCTGCTTGTCGCTCAGACTCTTCCGCCTGCGCGTCTGGGGCTTCTCCCGCGGGGTGGCCTCGCTCATGATCTCTCCTACTCTCACGGCCTCTGATCGGCATCGTTCTTCGAATGTCGGAGGTCCGTGGTGGGGTGTCGCTATCGAAACCGTATCCGGTTCCGAGCGATCCGAAGAGGAGGTGGCGCGCGTGTCGCGTTCGAACAATCAGACCCCGGGGCCCCGGTTGACAATCTCTCACGTCGAAGATAGCTTCGGAAAAGAGATTCGTATTCGGCCCTCCCGGCCGAGGGTCGAGTACGAATCTCTTCCCACCCCAGGAGGAGCCATGACCAGCGTCGCGTTCTCAGACCGGGCTTATTCGAGCCCCTCGTTCTCGAAGTCCACGCGTCTCACGCTCACCGTGCGGGGGCGTCGCGTCCTCGCCACCCTCGCCGCGCTCCCCGCAGCAGGCGTCCTCGTCCTGGCTCTCGTCAGCGGCGGCTCGGCGATCGCCTCGGCGCAGGACGGCGCGCCCCCGACCACGTTCGCGACGGTCACGGTGATGTCGGGTGACTCGCTCTGGTCGATCGCTCAGGACGTCGCCCCGCATGCCGACCCGCGGGATGTCGTCGACGCGATGGTCCGCCTGAACGCTCTGGAGGGCGCAACGGTGTCCGCGGGTCAGGAACTGGCTATCCCGGCGCAGTACAGCGCAGCGCGCTGAAGCACTTCGTCGGCCGGGCGCGGCGCTCTCCCGCCTACGATGGGACAGGTGAGTGCACGCCTGGAAGATCTGCCGATTCGTGACGACCTGCGGGGGATGACGCCATACGGCGCACCTCAAGCGGCACTGCCCATCGCGCTGAATGTCAACGAGAACACCCATCCTGTTCCGCAGGACGTGGCCGACGACATCCTGGACGCGGTGGCTCGGGCTCTGCGCGATGTCAACCGCTACCCCGATCGAGAGTTCACCGCTCTGCGCGAGGGATTCGCCGACTATCTCGGACACGGCCTGCGCCTCGAACAGATCTGGGCGGGCAACGGCTCGAACGAGGTGCTGCAGCACCTGATGCAAGCGTTCGGGGGACCCGGCCGAACGGCGTTCGGCTTCGCGCCGACGTATTCGATGTACCCGCTCATCTCGCGGGGAACGGGCGCATCCTGGATCGGCGGATCGCGAGGGCACGACTTCCTGGTGACGCCGGAAGATGCCGCCTCCCAGGTCTCGGATGCGCAGCCGGATGTCGTGTTCCTGTGTGCGCCGAACAACCCCACCGGCACTCCGATGACCCTAGACGTCATCGAGGCCGTCTACGACGCGACCGACGGAATCGTCATCGTCGACGAGGCGTATCAGGAGTTCGCCCCCCGCGACGAGCGCTCCGCAGTGACGCTGCTCGACGGCCGGGAGCGGTTGGTCGTCTCCCGCACGATGAGCAAGGCTTTCGCCTTCGCCGGCGCACGAGTGGGGTATCTCGCCGCCGATCCCGCCGTGATCGACGCCCTTCGTCTGGTGCGGCTCCCCTACCACCTGAGCGCCCTCACTCAGGCGGCGGCAACGGCTGCACTGCGCCACTCCGACACGATGCTCGGGATGGTCGACGAGATCGTCGTCCAGCGCGAGCGCATCTCCGCCACCCTGGAGGCGCTCGGCTACGAGCCGTACGACTCGTGGACGAACTTCGTGCTCTTCGGCGGGGTCGAGGATCCCGCCGCCACGTGGCAGGCCCTGTACGACAGGGGAGTGCTCATCCGCGACGTCGGGATGGCCGGACATCTGCGTGTCACCGCCGGCACCGAAGAGGAGACCACCGCGTTCCTCGATGCGCTGGCCTCGTTAGGATCGGGCGTATGACGGCCCTGGATGTCCACCGTACGGCGTCGCTTCGTCGGTCCACGAGCGAGTCCACGGTCGAGCTGACCCTCGACCTCGACGGGACCGGTACGAGCCACATCGACACCACTGTTCCGTTCTTCGACCACATGCTCACGGCGTTCGCGAAGCACTCGCTCACCGATCTCACCGTCCGCGCCTCGGGTGACACCGACATCGATGCGCACCACACGGTCGAAGACGTCGCCATCGTGCTCGGACAGGCGATCAGGGAGGCCCTCGGCGACAAAGTCGGCATTTCGCGGTACGGCGACGCCCTGGTCCCGCTGGACGAGGCGCTCGCCCAGGCGGTCGTCGACATCAGCGGCCGCCCGTACCTTGTGCATGACGGCGAACCGGCGGGCTTCGAGCATCACTTGATCGGCGGACACTTCACCGGTTCACTGGTGCGGCACACGTTCGAGGCGATCGCCTTCAACGGTGGGCTGACCGTGCACGTGCGCGTGCTCGCAGGCCGTGACCCGCACCACATCGCCGAAGCCGAGTACAAGGCATTCGCTCGCGCGTTCCGCCAGGCGAAGGCGGTCGACCCGCTCGTGCAGGGTGTTCCCAGTACGAAGGGTGCTTTGTGAGCGACCGTCCAGTGGTCGCGGTCCTCGACTACGGATCCGGCAACGTCCACTCCGCTGTGAAGGCGCTCGATGCCGCAGGTGCTGACGCGCGGCTGACCAGCGACCGCCAGCTGGTGCGGGAGGCCGATGGTTTGGTCGTGCCCGGCGTCGGCGCGTACCGAGCCGTGATGGATGCGCTGCGCGCCAGTCGCGGCGACGAGCTGATCGGTCGCAGGCTCGCGGGCGGGCGCCCTGTCCTCGGTATCTGCGTCGGGATGCAGGTCCTCTTCGAGCTCGGGGTCGAGCGGGGTGTGGACACGGAAGGCATGGGGGAGTGGCCCGGGGCGGTCACTCAGCTCGATGCCCCGGTTCTTCCGCATATGGGGTGGAACACCGTGCAGTCCGGCGCGGGATCGCGTCTGTTCGCCGGCCTCGAGGACGAGAGGTTCTACTTCGTCCACTCCTTCGCCGCGCAGCAGTGGACGCTCGACGTGCAGGCGCCGTTCCCGCAGCCGACGCTGACCTGGTGCACGTACGGTGTGCCCTTCCTTGCGGCGGTCGAGAACGGTCCGCTCTCCGCGACCCAGTTCCACCCCGAGAAATCCGGGGCTGCGGGCATCCGCCTCCTGTCGAACTGGATCGACGGGCTCGGCGCGGCTACGCTCTGACCTCGTGCCAATCGCCGGTGAGATCCGTCGCCGCACCCGTCGGCACGAGGAGCTATGAACGACTTCGCATCCACACCTGAACTCATCCTGCTGCCTGCGGTCGACGTCGCCGACGGCAAGGCCGTCCGTCTCACCCAGGGGGCGGCCGGCACGGAGACGAACTACGGCGACCCGGTCGATGCCGCACTCGAGTGGGCGCGCCAGGGTGCGCAGTGGATCCACCTCGTCGACCTCGACGCCGCGTTCGGTCGCGGCAACAACGCATCGGTCCTCCGCAAGGCGATCCGGCAGGTGCGCGGTGTGCAGGTCGAGCTCTCGGGCGGCATCCGCGACGACGCGACGCTCGATGCCGCTCTCGAGAGCGGCGCCGCCCGCATCAACCTGGGAACGGCGGCGCTCGAGAACCCCGAATGGGCGGCCGACGTGATCGGGCGCTACGGCGAGGTCATCGCAGTCGGCCTCGATGTGCGGGGAACGACGCTCGCGGCGCGCGGCTGGACGCGCGAGGGCGGCGATCTCTGGACCGTTCTCGATCGTCTCGAGGCGGCCAACTGCAGCCGTTACGTCGTCACCGACGTCACGAAGGACGGAACGCTGCAGGGGCCCAACGTCGAGCTGCTCCGTGAGATGACCTCCCGGACGCCGAAGCCCGTCGTCGCGTCCGGCGGCATCTCGAGCCTCGACGACATCGCGGCGCTCCGCGATCTCGTGCCGCTGGGCGTCGAGGGGGCGATCGTCGGCAAGGCGCTCTACGCCGGAGCGTTCACGCTGGCGGAAGCGCTCGATGTCGCCGGCGGCTGAGCACCCCGGTGACCCCGGCGCGACAGGCGGCAACGATCCGCACGGGCGCGCCGGCGATTCCGCGGGCGTTCCGTGGGAAGGGCGTCGGTTCGAACCCAATCCGCACTCGTCCGACGACGGGTCGGCTGATCCCGCCCTGCTCGCCGCGCTCGCCGCAGTCGTCGGCGGCGCCGGCGACCCGGTCGCCGTCATCGACGCCTATCGCTCGGCGCGTCTCTTGATCCCACTGGTGGCGGCGAAGGGCGAAGAGGGCGTCGGCGTCCACGGGCTGGCGGTCGACAAGACCCAGGAGCTCTCGATCGTGACGGTCGCAGCCCCCGACGGCCGCCGCGTGCTGCCGGTGTTCACCTCGGTGGCGGCGTTGGGCCGGTGGGACTCTTCGGCCAGGCCGGTGCCTGCCGAGGGCGTGCGCACGGCGCTCGCGGCATCGGCGGACGACACCGAGTTGATCGTGATCGACCCGGGCTCGGACACCGAGTTCGTCATCCGCCGACCGGCGGTGTGGGCGATCGCGCAGAACCAGCCGTGGGAGCCCGCTTACGCCTCGCCCGAGGTCTTCCTCGGGCTGCAGCAGAGCATCGGCGGCGAACTGGCCGTGGTCGACCTCGCGGTCGAGTCCGGCGATCCGGCAGCCCGCCTGCGGGGGCCGGAGATCATCGTCAAGCTGACCCTGATCGACGGCCTCGACGCGACGGAGCTCGAAGCGGTCTTGTCGCGGCTGGCGCGTCGGTGGGCTGCGGACGACCGCGTCGCGACCCTGGTCGATTCGCTGACGGTCAAGCTCGTCCGCTCCCGCCCCTGACGCCGTGGGACGAGGTCAGTTGACCGGTCCGGTCCACTTCTCGCCCGGCCCTTTGCCGATCGGATCAGGAATGGCGGATGCTTCGCGGAACGCGAGCTGCAGGGATCGCAGACCGTCGCGCAGGGAGCGTGCGTGCATGTCGCTGATCTCGGGCGCGCCGGCGGTGATGAGGCCGGCGAGGGCGTTGATGAGCTTGCGGGCTTCATCGAGATCCATCTGCGTGTCCGGGTCGTCGGCGAGGCCGAGCTTGACGGCGGCCGCGCTCATGAGGTGCACGGCGGCGGTCGTGATGACCTCCACCGCCGGCACGTCGGCGATGTCCCTTGTGGCGGCCGTGGCGGCACGCTCCTGCTCCTCCCAACGAGCCTGACGCGCAGCATCCGTCCCGTCCGTCTCCTGGGGAAGGCCGTCGTCGGTATCAGGAATCGTGTTCACGTCACTCTCTCTGCTAAGCTGGTCGGGCCTCCGGAGCGTTCTGCCCCGGATCCAAGAGGATGACATCCCACCCGCGCTTGCCGCTCAAGGCTACCGGGTCATGGCACTCCGCCTCTCTCATCAGAGAGAGGTAGCCCTTCGCGGGGTTCAGGGTGCGAAGCCGGCGTTCACGCGTCGTGCCGGGTGGAGTCGCCCTCGTGGGCCGAGACGCTGAACGCGTTGAGGTGGTCTCAATCCACGAAGAGGAGTTCCGCATCAGCGATCCCCGTACCAATGACCGCATCCGCGTCCCCGAGGTTCGCCTCGTCGGCCCCGCCGGTGAGCAGGTCGGCGTTGTCCGCATCGAGGTGGCGCTGCGTCTTGCTCAGGAAGCTGACCTCGACCTGGTCGAGGTGGCTCCGAACTCGAAGCCCCCTGTGGTCAAGATCATGGACTATGGGAAGTTCAAGTACGAAGCTGCGCAGAAGGCCAAGGAAGCACGTCGCAACCAGGCGAACACGATCCTCAAAGAGGTTCGCTTCCGTCTGAAGATCGAGGCGCACGATTACACGACCAAGCTCAAGCGCGCCGAGGGCTTCCTCCAGGCGGGCGACAAGGTCAAGGCCATGATCCTCTTCCGTGGTCGTGAGCAGTCGCGTCCCGAGCAGGGTGTCCGATTGCTCCGTAAGTTCGCCGAGGACGTCGCCGAGTTCGGCACGGTCGAATCGAACCCGACGATCGACGGTCGCAACATGGTCATGGTGGTCGCCCCGCACAAGAACAAGTCCGAGGTCAAGACCGAGCAGAATGCCCAGCGCACTGCCAACCGCGAGGCGGCGCGTCCGCCCCGTCCCGAGGACGCCGACCGCGTGGCCGCTCCGGCCGACGCCGAATAGGCCCCCACAGTCTCCCGCTCCGCGGGTAACTCTCCATCGCCCGCAGGGCTCATCAACAAAGGACAGACAATGCCGAAGCAGAAGACCCACTCGGGTGCCAAGAAGCGGTTCAAGGTCACCGGCAGCGGCAAGCTCATGAAGCAGCAGGCCGGCATGCGCCACAACCTCGAGGGCAAGTCGAGCCGTCGCACGCGTCGTCTGAACCAGGAGCAGGTCCTCGCTCCGGGTGACGCCAAGCAGGCCAAGAAGCTCCTCGGCCGCTGACGCGCGCCGACGTACGAATAGGAACAGAACGAAATGGCTAGAGTCAAGCGGGCGGTAAACGCCCACAAGAAGCGTCGCGTCATCCTCGAGCGCGCGTCCGGCTACCGCGGACAGCGTTCGCGCCTGTACCGCAAGGCGAAGGAGCAGGTCACCCACTCCCTCGTCTACGCGTACCGGGATCGTCGCAAGCGCAAGGGGGACTTCCGCCGTCTGTGGATCCAGCGCATCAACGCTGCGAGCCGCCAGAACGGTCTCACCTACAACCGCTTCATCCAGGGCCTCGGCCTCGCGGGTGTGCAGGTCGACCGGCGCATGCTCGCCGAGCTCGCGGTGAACGAGCCCGCGACCTTCGCGTCGCTGGTCGCCACGGCGAAGACGGCTCTGCCGGCCGACGTCAACGCGGCGAAGGTCTCCGCCTGACCCCGTTGTGATGAAAGGGCGTCCTCCTCAGAGGGCGCCCTTTCTCATCCGCCGTGACCGCACCTCTACACTGGTGAGGTGCTCGAGAACCCGCGCTCGCCCCGTGTTCGCGCCGTGGCGAAGCTCGCGAAGCGCAGTGCTCGAGAAGAGACCGGCCTGTTCCTGCTGGAGGGCCCGCAGGCCGCCCGCGAGGTGCTGGCCTTTCGTCCGCACACCGTGCTCGAGCTCTTCGCGACACCCACCGCGCTCGAACGCCACGCCGATGTCCGCGAGGCTGCTCGCGGGGCCGGGGTGGACGTCGAGTTCACGACCGAGGCGGTGATCGCGGCGATGGCCGACACGGTCACCCCCCAGGGGATCATCGCGGTCGCCCGGCAATCGCCGACCTCGCTCCGCGATGTCTTCGCCGCCGGACCGCGACTGATCGCCGTCTGCGAGGAAGTGCGCGATCCCGGCAACCTCGGCACGATCATCCGCGCTGCGGATGCGGCGGGCGCCGATGCGGTGCTCCTCACCGGTCGCACCGTCGACCCCTACAACCCCAAGGTCGTCCGCGCCACGACGGGTTCCCTCTTCCACGTGCCGATCGTCGTCGATGTCGAGCTCCCGGCAGTCGCGGCGGCCGCGCGCGACGCCGGTCTCCGGATCATCGCCGCCGACGTCGGCGGGTCCGACTTCCTGGCCTCGCGAGGGCTGCTCCGCGAGCCCACCGCATGGCTCTTCGGCAACGAGGCTCGTGGGCTGGATGAGGCATCCCTCGACCTCGCCGACATGTCTCTGCGGCTGCCGATCTACGGCAACGCCGAGTCGCTGAACCTCGCGACAGCCGCCAGCGTCTGCCTGTATGAGAGCGCGTTCGCGCAGCGCGCGGGCGACTGAAGCGCGCCCGGCACGCCGCGCCGACGCGCGGGTCGTTGCCCTGCCGGCGAGACCGGATGCCGCGTACCCGCCCTGTTACGGTCCGGTAAAGGTTGCCGTTGCGAGAGTGGTCGCGGCGGCAGCCCCCTCATAGGGTGAGGGGCATGGCAGACAGCGCAACATCCGCCCCCCTGGTCGTCGTCAGCAATGTGCAGAAGCACTACGGGCAGTTCCAGGCGCTCACGGATGTGGATCTGACGGTGCACAAGGGGGAGGTCGTCGTTGTCATCGGTCCATCCGGATCGGGCAAGTCGACGCTCTGCCGCACGATCAACCGCCTCGAGACGATCACGAGCGGCACGATCACGATCGACGGTAAGGAGCTCCCGAAGGAGGGGAAGGGCCTGGCCGCGCTCCGTGCCGACGTCGGCATGGTGTTCCAGTCCTTCAATCTGTTCGCGCACCTCACCATCCTCGAGAACGTCACGCTCGGGCCGATCAAGGTGCGCAAGATGAAGAAAGCCGATGCCGAGCGCGAGGCCGCTGTCCTCCTCGACCGCGTCGGGGTGGGTCACCAGGCCTCGAAGCTCCCCGCACAGCTGTCCGGCGGTCAGCAGCAGCGCGTGGCGATCGCCCGCGCACTGGCGATGAATCCCAAGGTCATGCTCTTCGACGAGCCCACCAGCGCGCTCGACCCCGAGATGATCAACGAGGTGCTCGACGTGATGGTCGGGCTTGCGAAGGACGGCATGACCATGATCGTCGTCACCCACGAGATGGGCTTCGCCCGCAAGGCGGCGGACCGCGTGGTCTTCATGGCCGACGGCAAGATCCTCGAAGACCAGAAGCCCGACGACTTCTTCACCGCTCCGAAGACGGACCGGGCGAAGGACTTCCTCTCCAAGCTCATCACCAACTGAGACTTCCCGTGCCGCTGAGGCCCCGTCGCGACGGGGCGGCGCGGGGACACCGAAGAACCATACGAAACCCAGGAGGACTCACATGCGCAAGAACCGCATCATCGCCGGCGTCGGCATGACCGCCGTCGCCCTGCTCGCTCTCACGGCCTGCAACAGCGGCACCCCCGGTGCCACCACCGGAGAGAGCGGCGCAGCCGAATCGGACGGTGCCCTGTTCGAGGTCGCCACCGACGTCACGCTCGAAGGCAGCCCGACGTTCGACGCGATCACGGAGCGCGGCACGGTCAAGATCGGCGTCAAGGAAGACCAGCCAGGACTCGGCTACCTCGACCCGACGACCAACGAGCGGTCCGGCTTCGACATCGACATCGCCCGTTGGATCGCGGCCTCGCTCGGCTACGACGAGGACAAGATCGAGTTCACCTCGATCCCGTCGGCGAACCGCGAGCAGGCGATCATCAACGGCGATATCGACTACTACGTCGGCACGTACTCGATCACCGACAAGCGCAAAGAGCAGATCTCGTTCGCCGGGCCGTACTTCGTGACCGGCCAGGGCCTGCTCGTCGCCGCCGACAGCGACATCGAGAGCGTCGACGACCTCACGGGCAAGAACGTGTGCTCCGCCACCGGCTCGACCTCGATCCAGCGCATCAAGGACGAGCACCCCGAGGCATCGACGACGGAGTTCGACACCTACTCGCAGTGCGTCGAGCAGCTGAAGTCCGGCCAGGTCGACGCCGTCACCACCGACGAGGCCATCCTGATCGGCTACGCAGCCGGTGACCCCGACAACCTCAAGGTCGTCGGCGACGTCTTCAGCGAGGAGCGCTACGGCGTCGGCATCCAGAAGGACGACACGGCGTTCGTCGAGTTCGTCAACACGATGCTGACGGACGGCGGTGACACCTGGACGGCGATCTTCGACAAGAACCTCGGCGCCTCGGGCGTCAAGGCCACCCAGCCCGAGGTCGACCCGGTCGGCTGATCGACATGGTGGCGGCATCCCGTTTCGGATGCCGCCACCATCCCTCCTCACCGCGAACGCGCGACGGGAGACGGCCGGCAAGACGGACATGAATCGAAGGGATCGCCGTGGGGATCATCACCGACAATCTCGACCTGTGGGGCGAAGCGCTGTGGGGGACCATCGTCCTCTTCCTCGCGGGCGGGGCGATCGCCCTCGTGCTCGGCGTGATCGTCGGCGCGATGCGGGTCTCGCCGATCCCCGTCGCGCGAACCGTCGGCACGCTCTACGTGAACACGGTGCGCAATACGCCGCTGACGCTGATCTTCTTCTTCTTCGCCTTCGGGGTGCCGCTGCTCGTGGACTTCCGGGTGAATTTCCTGGTGCTCGGCATCCTGGCGCTCGGCATCTACACCGCGACCTACGTGGCAGAGACCCTGCGCTCGGGTATCAACACCGTGCCCGTCGGTCAGGCCGAGGCCGCCCGTGCCCTCGGCCTCACTTTCGGTCAGGTGATGAGCCTGGTCGTGCTCCCGCAGGCCGGGCGTTCGGTCATCCCTCCGATGATGAGCGTGCTCATCGCCCTGCTGAAGAACACCACCGTGGCGGCGGGCTTCTCCGTGCTGAACCTGGGCTCGATCCGCGCCAATCTGAGTGAACGCGGCGAGAACGCGTTCGGCGTGATCCTGTGGGTCATGGCCGTGTTCGTCGTCCTCGTCCTGCTGCTGGCAGCCCTCCAGAGATACCTCGAGAACAAGTGGAGGGTCGCGCGATGAGCTCCGTCCTGTACGACGTCCCCGGTCCCCGCGCCATCACCCGCAACCGCATCCTCGGCGCCATCACCATCGTCGTGGTGCTGGCGATCCTCGGCTTCATCCTGTGGCGATTCGCCATCAGCGGTCAGTTCAGCGCCGAGAAGTGGTCGGTGTTCACCTACGTCGCGATCTGGGAGCAGTTCGGCCTGGCCGCCCTGCGCACCCTCGCGGCGTTCGGCGCCGCGGCGGTCGGCGCCGTGGTCCTCGGCTTCGTGCTCGCGATCGCCCGACTCTCCGATCACGCGTGGGTGCGGGTCCCCGCCACCGTCATCGTCGAAGTGCTGCGTGCCGTGCCCGTGCTGGTCCTCATGCTGTTCCTGTACTTCGGCCTTCCGGTGATCGACATCAAGCTCGGTTCGTACTGGTCGGTGGTCATCGCCCTCGTCGTGTACAACGGCGCCGTCATCTCCGAGATCCTCCGCGCGGGTATCGAGTCGCTCCCGCGTGGTCAGAAAGAAGCCGGCTACGCGGTGGGCCTGCGGAAGTCGGGCGTGATGCAGCTGATCCTGCTGCCGCAGGCGATCCGGGCCATGTTGCCGGTCATCATCGCGCAGCTCGTCGTCACGCTGAAGGACACCGCGCTCGGGTTCATCATCACGTACCCCGAGCTGCTGGACTTCGCCAAGAAGCTCGGGTCCAACGCCCTGTACGGCTCGCCGCTCATCCCATCGGCCATCATCGCGGGCGCGATCTACATCGGCATGTGCCTGCTCCTTTCCTGGGCCGCTGTCACCGCCGAGAAGCGCATGCGCCGGTCACCGCGCGTCATCGCGGCCGGAGCCGCGGCGCCCCTTCAGGACGGTGTGACCGACACGTCGCTCATCGTGGCGCAGCAGGACGGGCCGGACGCGAAGGGCTGATGGCCCCGTCTCGGCGGTCGCACCGCCGTCGGTAGACTCGACTCTCGTGCCAGACAGTCCTGAAATCACCCCCGAAGCAGTCGAGGCCGCCGTCGCCGATGCGCTCGCGGCGATCGCCGCGGCAGCCGATACCGGATCGCTGAAGAGCGCCCGCGCGGCCCACACGGCCGAGGGATCCCCGCTCGCCACGCTGAATGCGGGGCTCCGAGCCGTCGAGCCGTCCCGCAAGGCCGAGTTCGGCAAGCTCGTCGGCCAGGCGCGGGGACGGGTGAACCAGGCGCTGTCGGCCCGCGAGAGCGAACTCCTCGAGGCCGAGACAGCCGCGCAGCTGGGGGCCGAGCGCGTGGACGTCACCGCCCTGGCCACCCGGGCGCGCGCCGGGGCGCGGCATCCGATCTCCCTCCTCCAGGAGCAGATCTCCGACCTCTTCGTGGGGATGGGCTGGGAGATCGCCGAAGGGCCCGAGCTCGAGCACGAGTGGTTCAACTTCGACGCCCTGAACTTCGATGTCGACCATCCCGCACGTCAGATGCAGGACACGTTCTTCGTCGATCCGGTCGACCGGCATTTGGTGATGCGCACGCACACGAGCCCTGTCCAGGTGCGCTCCATGCTGCAGCGCGACCTCCCGATCTATGTGCTGTGCCCCGGCCGGGTGTACCGCACCGACGAGTTCGACGCGACGCACCTGCCGGTGTTCACGCAGTTCGAAGGGCTCGTCGTCGACAAGGGAATCACGATGGCTCACCTGAAGGGCACGCTCGACCATTTCGCGCGCCAGCTCTTCGGCCCGGAGGCGAAGATGCGCTTCCGCACGAACTACTTCCCCTTCACCGAGCCGTCTGCCGAGCTCGATCTGTGGCACCCCACCTTCAAGGGCGGCGCGCGGTGGATCGAGTGGGGCGGCTGCGGCATGATCAACCCGAATGTGCTGCGGGCCGCGGGCATCGACCCCGACGAGTACTCCGGCTTCGCGTTCGGCATGGGCATCGAGCGGGGACTGATGTTCCGCAGCGGCGTGCAGGACATGCGCGACATGGCAGAAGGCGACGTCCGCTTCAGCGAGCAGTTCGGGATGGTGGTCTGATGCGCGTCCCGCTGTCGTGGTTGCGCGACTTCGTCGATGTGCCCGCGGATGCCTCGCCCGAGGATGTCCTCGCCGACCTGGTGCGCGTCGGGTTCGAAGAAGAGGATGTCCACCGCTTCGAGCTCCAGGGGCCGATCGTCGTCGGAGAAGTCCTCTCGTTCGAAGCCGAGCCGCAGACGAACGGCAAGACGATCCGCTGGTGCCAGGTGCGTGTGGCCCCCGACGGCGTCGAGGCCGCCGACGGAGGCCCCTCCGTGCACGGCATCGTCTGCGGGGCCGGCAACTTCTTCGCGGGCGACAAGGTCGTCGTGACCCTGCCCGGAGCGGTTCTTCCCGGCCCGTTCCCGATCGCCGCGCGCACGACGTACGGCCACGTGTCGGACGGCATGATCGCGTCGGCCAAGGAGCTCGGCCTCGGCGACGAGCACAGTGGCATTCTGCGCCTCGTCGAGCTGGGCATCGATGCGCCGGTGGGCACGGACGCGATCGCCCTCCTCGGCCTCGACGACATCGCGATCGACGTGAACGTGACACCGGACCGCGGGTATGCGTTGTCGGTCCGCGGCATCGCCCGGGAGTACGCACTCGCGACCGGTGCGGAGTTCCACGACCCGGGCGATAAGGCTCGAGGCGACGTCGATCTGCGTGATGCGGCCGCCTTCGCGGTGTCGGTCGACGATCGGTCCCCCCTCCGTGGCCGCGTCGGCGCGTCGGAGTTCGTCGCCCGCATCGTCCGAGACGTCGACCCGTCCAGGCCGACCCCGGCGTGGATGGTGGCTCGGCTGACTCTCGCCGGCGTCCGCTCGCTCGGCATCCTGATCGACATCACCAACTACGTCATGATCGAGCTCGGCCAGCCGATCCACGGCTACGACCTCGACCGACTGCGGGGGGGCATCGTCGTCCGGCGGGCGACGGCGGGCGAGAAGCTCGAGACGCTCGACGGCAAGCTGCGCACCCTCGATCCGGAAGACCTGCTCATCACCGACGATTCCGGACCGATTGGGCTCGCCGGGGTCATGGGCGGCGGCCCGACCGAGATGACGGATGCCACGCGCAACGTGCTGATCGAGGCTGCGACGTTCGACACCGTGTCGATCGCGCGCACCGCCCGCCGGCACAAGCTTCCGAGCGAGGCGTCGCGACGTTTCGAACGCGGGGTCGATCCCGGCATCCCGTTCGTGGCTGCCGCACGGGTCGCCGAGCTGATGGTGGCCCACGCAGGCGGCACCGACACCCGCGCCGGTGGTGCGCTCATGACCGTGCGCCAGACCGTGGGCATCGATCTGCCCGAGCCGTTCGTCTCCACGCTGATCGGTGTCGCATACACCCGTGAAGAGATCGTCACGGCGCTCGAGAAGGTGGGCGCCCTGGTCAGCGAACGCGGGAGCGATTGGCTGGTCACGCCGCCGTCCTGGCGTCCGGATCTCACCGACAAGTGGACTCTCGCCGAGGAGGTCGCGCGCATCCACGGGCTCGATCGCATCCCGTCGATCCTGCCGACGCCACCGTCGGGCCGCGGTCTGACCTCGGCTCAGCACGGACGTCGTCGCGTGGCGAATGCCCTCGCCGCGGCCGGATACGTCGAGACGCCGTCGTTCCCGTTCTGCACGGAAGCAGACAACGCCCTGCACGGGTCGGCCTCCGGGGTGCCGTTGCCGTCGATCAAGCTCGCCAATCCGCTCGACGGCCAGTCGCCCTTCCTGCGTCGCTCGCTGGTGCCCGGACTCCTCGCGGTGGCGCACCGCAACCAGTCCCGCGGTCTGACCGATCTGGCGCTTTTCGAGACCGGCTCGGTCTTCACGCCGGAGGCGGGCATCGCCTACGGCACCGCCTTCGTGCCTCCGTTGGCCGTGCGACCGGACGCCGCGACCCTCGCCGCGCTCGACGACTCGATCCCACCCCAGCCTCGTCACGTCGCCGTTCTCCTCGCGGGGAACGTCTCCCCGAAGCAGCCGGGCCGACCCGCCGCGGCGGCCGACCTCGGCGACGCGTGGGACGGCGTCCGCACCCTCGCGCTCGCGGCGGGAGTCACGGTGGAGCTCGCGCAGACCACCCGTGCCGCCCTCCATCCGGGGCGGGCGGCCGTCCTCACCGTCGGAGATCGCGAGGTGGGCTATCTCGGCGAGCTGCTGCCGAGCGTCGCCTCCGCCGCCGAGCTGCACGGACGTGTGATCGTGGCAGAGCTCGACCTCGACCTGCTTCTCGAGCTCGCGGGCGAGCGGGTGGTGGTGGCGTCGCTGTCGGCCTTCCCCGCGGCGACCCAAGACGTCTCGCTCGTCGTCCCGTCGGAGGTTCCCGCCGCAGAGATCCAGGCGGCACTGGTCCACGGCGCAGGCGAGCTTCTCGAGTCCGCTCGGCTCGTCGACGACTACCGCGGCCAGGGTGTGCTGCCGGGTTCCAAGAGCCTGACATTCGCTCTGCGCTTCCGCGGTCGGAGTCGCACTCTCACGGCCGCCGAGGCGACCGAGGCCAAGCTCGCGGGCGTGGCCGTCACGGCCGAGCGGTTCGGCGCCCAGCTCCGCGAGTGAGGTCCGACCGCGTCGAGCGCATCACCTTCCGTCGAGAGCACGACTTTCGGTCGCACGAAGGTCGTGCGCTCGTCGGCATGCCGTGCGTTCGACGGTCGACGGCCCACGTGCGGCCGGACGTGCGCGCGGCCGAGTTGCGGATGCCCCGACCCGGCGGCTATCGTCGGCGCATGCCTTCGGCCACTCCGGTTCGCGTCGCGCTCGCTCAGAGCGCCGCTCCGGTATGCCGACGTCAGGGCGGACGCCGACTCTAGGCGACCCCGATTGCGCGCCCTCGTGGGCGCGCGACAGGTGTCGCCGTTCCTGGCCCCCGACCCCAGAACGTTAAGGTGGAACCCATGACCTATTCGGTCGCCGTCTCCGGCGCCTCCGGCTACGCGGGCGGCGAGATCCTGCGGATCCTCGCCGCGCATCCCGACATCGAGATCCGCACGGTCACCGCTCATTCCAACGCGGGTCAGCCCCTGGTCGCCCACCAGCCGCACCTCCGGTCGCTCGCCCATCTCACGCTGCAGGAGACGACGCCGGATGTGCTCGCCGGCCATGACATCGTGTTCCTCGCGCTGCCGCACGGGCAGTCGGGGCAGTACACCGAGGCGCTCGCCGGCACACCCCTGGTGATCGATGCGGGCGCCGACCACCGGCTCGAGTCGGCCGCTGCCTGGGACGCCTTCTACGGCGGCGACTTCCACGACCCCTGGACGTACGGTGTGCCCGAACTGCCGGTGGCGGGCGGCAAGCTTCGGGATCAGCTGGTGGGTGCATCCCGCATCGCCGCGCCCGGGTGCAACGCCAGCACCGTCAGCCTGAGCCTCGCGCCCGGCGTGGCATCCGGCGTCGTCGATCCCTCCGACATCGTCACCGTTCTCGCCGTCGGTCCGAGCGGCGCCGGGAAGAGCCTCAGACCCAACCTTCTCGCGAGCGAGATCCTCGGCTCGGCGAACCCCTACGCGGTGGGGGGCACGCATCGACACATCCCCGAGATCCGGCAGGCGCTCGCCGCCGCGCGCGCGGCCGGCGCTGCAGCAGACGGGCACGTCGGCGACGAGGGCATCGCCATCTCGTTCACGCCGGTGATCGTGCCGATGGCGCGCGGCATCCTGGCCACGTCGACGGCGCCGATCGCCGCAGGCGCGACTGACGACGACATCCGTGCCGCATGGCAGGGCGCATACGACGGCGAGACGTTCGTCCAGCTGCTGCCGGCGGGCTCGTTCCCGCGCACCGCCGACGTCCTCGGGGCGAATACGGCTCTCATGGGGTTGGCGATCGATCGTTCCGCCGGACGCGTGGTCGTCATCACCGCACTCGACAATCTCGTCAAAGGGACGGCCGGCGCGGCCGTCCAATCAATGAACATCGCGCTGGGCCTTCCCGAAGACCGCGCATTGACCGTGAACGGAGTCGCGCCGTGACCGTCACCGCGCCCCAGGGGTTCGAAGCATCCGGAGTCGCCGCCGGTCTCAAATCGACGGGCAGCTCGGATGTCGCGGTCGTGGTCAACCGTGGCCCGTTGCGTGCGGGCGCGGCCGTGTTCACGAGCAATCGCGCGAAGGCCAATCCGATCATCTGGTCGGAGCAGGCCGTCAGGGACGGCGTCGTCGAGGCGATCGTGCTGAATTCGGGCGGGGCGAACTGCTTCACCGGGTTATTCGGTTTTCAGACCACCCACCAGACGGCCGAGAAGGCCGCGGCGCTGCTGGGGGTGAGCGCGGGCGATGTGCTCGTCTGCTCGACGGGGCTCATCGGCACCGGTGACGAGGTATTTCGCGGCAAAGTGCTCGAGGGCGTCGCGGCGGGGATCGCGGCGCTCAGCCCGGACGGCGGAGCGGATGCCGCGCACGCGATCATGACGACGGACTCGAGGGCCAAGCAGGCCGTCGTCCGGCGCGACGGGTGGTCGATCGGCGGGATGGCGAAGGGCGCGGGGATGCTGGCGCCGGGCCTTGCGACGATGCTGGTCGTCATCACGACCGACGCCGTGCTCGATGCCTCCGCCGCCGATGCGGCGCTGCGTCGCGCCACCCGGGTCAGCTTCGACCGGCTCGACTCCGACGGCTGCATGTCGACCAACGACCAGGTCACCCTGATGGTGAGCGGAGCGAGTGGGATAGCCCCGGACGAGGACGAGTTCGCCGCGGCGCTCGCCGAGATCAGCCTCGATCTCGCCCGTCAGCTGCAATCGGATGCGGAGGGCGCGAGCCACGACATCACGATCGAGGTCGTCCACGCGGCGTCCGAAGAGGACGCGGTGGAGGTGGGGCGGTCCGTCGCCCGCAACAACCTCTTCAAGGCCGCCGTGTTCGGCAACGACCCCAACTGGGGGCGCGTGCTGGCGGCGATCGGAACCACGCGGGCCGAGTTCGACCCCTACGACGTCGACGTCTGGATGAACGGCGTGCGCGTCTGCACCGCAGGCGGGCCCGACCGGCCGCGGGAGGAAGTCGATCTGACGCCGCGGGCGACGCACCTGATCATCGATCTCCGGGTCGGCGAGGCATCCGCCACGATCCTGACCAACGATCTGACGCACGATTACGTCCACGAGAACAGCGCGTACGCATCATGAGCGACGTCGAGGTGCAGGACACCGACCCGGCTGAGGCCAGCACGCGTGCGATCACGCTGATCGAGTCGCTACCCTGGCTGCGCCGGTTCCGCGATCAGGTCGTCGTCATCAAGTACGGCGGCAACGCCATGATCAGCGAAGAGCTGCAAGACGCCTTCGCGGCCGACATCGCCTATCTGAGGTACGTCGGAGTGAAGCCCGTCGTGGTGCACGGGGGCGGTCCGCAGATCTCGTCGATGCTGGACCGACTGGCGATCCCGAGTGAATTCAAGGGCGGCTACCGGGTTACCAGCACAGAGGCGATCTCGGTCGTGCGCATGGTGCTCACCGGTCAGATCAATCCGCACCTGGTCGCGAAGATCAACGCGCACGGCCCGCTGGCGACCGGTCTCTCGGGCGAAGATGCGGGACTCTTCGGAGGCCGGCGACGCGGGGTCGTCATCGAGGGCGTGGAGCACGATCTCGGTCGGGTCGGCGACGTCGTCCAGGTCGACCCTCAACCCATCCACGATCAGCTCGATGCCGGGCGCATCCCGGTCGTCTCGAGCATCGCCCCCGACCTCGATCACCCCGGGCACTCGTTGAACGTGAACGCGGATGCTGCGGCCGCGGCTCTCGCCGTGGCGCTGGGCGCGTCCAAGCTCGTCGTCCTCACGGACGTGCCGGGTCTCTACGCGGACTGGCCGAACCGCGATTCCCTCGTGTCCCATCTGACAGCCTCGGAGCTGCGCGCAATGCTGCCGAAACTCGAGTCGGGCATGATTCCGAAGATGCAGGCGTGCCTGGATGCAGTGGACGGTGGCGTCGAGACGGCGGCCATCATCGATGGGCGGGTCCCGCACTCGGTGCTCGTCGAGATCTTCACGAGCAAGGGAATCGGAACAGAGGTGGTGGCACAGTGAGCGGCAGCAGCGTGATCGGCGCGACAGGGACGACATGGCAGGACGACGTGGGTCGCGACCTGCTGCGCAACCTGGGTGATCGACTCGAGCTCCTCGTGCGCGGGGAGGGCGCCTACGTCTGGGACGTCCAAGGTCGCCGCTACCTCGACTTCCTGGCGGGCATCGCGGTCAACTCGCTCGGCCATGCGCACCCCGTCTTCGTCGAGGCGATCTCCCGCCAGGCGGCGACGCTCGCGCACGTGTCCAACTACTTCGCCACGCCGCCCCAGCTCGAGCTCGCGGCGCGCCTGAAGCGCCTCGCCGGCACCGGCGAGGCCGGCAGGGTGTACTTCGGCAACTCGGGGGCCGAGGCCAACGAAGCGGCGTTCAAGCTGGCGCGGTTGCACGGGGGAGCGGCGGGCCGCACGCGCATCCTGTCCCTCAAAGACGCCTTCCACGGTCGGACGATGGGCACGCTCGCCCTGACCGGCAAGCCGTGGATGCAGGAGCCGTTCCTCCCGATGGTGCCCGGGGTCGAGTTCATCGACTCGACGATCGAGGCGTTGGATGCTGCGCTCGACGAGACCGTCGCTGCGCTGTTCGTCGAACCCATCAAGGGCGAGGCCGGCGTGCTCGAGCTGCCCGCGGGCTATCTCCAGGCGGCCCGCGCGCTCACGGCGCAGCGCGGCGCGCTGCTGATCATCGACGAGATCCAGACCGGCGCCGGCCGCACCGGGGAGTGGTTCGCCTTCCAGCACGCCGGCATTCAGCCCGACGCGATCACGGTCGCGAAGGGCATCGGAGGCGGATTCCCCATTGGCGCGCTCATCACGTTCGGCGCGGCGAGCGACCTGTTCTACCCGGGAACCCATGGCTCGACGTTCGGCGGCAACGCGCTGGGTACGGCTGTCGCCGGCGCGGTGCTGGCCGAGATCGAGCGGGCGGACCTCGTGCGCAACGCCGCCGAGCGGGGCGCACAGCTGCGCGCCGCCATCGCTGCGATCGATTCGTCCATCGTCGAGGGATGCCGCGGCCAGGGTCTGCTGATCGGCGTCGCCCTGCGGCATCCGGTCGCGAAGGCCGTCGTCGCCGCCGCGCAGGAGCACGGTCTCATCGTCAACGCCCCGAACGACGACACCATCCGGCTCGTGCCACCGCTCACGATCGGCGACGTCGAGATCGACGAGTTCATCGAGCTCTTCTCCGCGACGCTGGCGACCGTGGAGGACGCATTGCTGCTGGACGCACCCACGAAGGAGACCACGACGTGACTCGCCACCTGCTTCGCGACGACGATCTGACAGCCGCCGAGCAGTCCGAGATCCTCGATCTGGCGATCGAGCTCAAGAAGGATCGGTGGGCGGACAAGAGCCTCGCCGGTCCGCAGACCGTCGCCGTCATCTTCGACAAGTCCTCGACCCGCACGCGCGTCTCCTTCGCGGTGGGGATCGCCGACCTGGGTGGCTCGCCGCTGATCATCTCGACCGCGAGCAGTCAGCTCGGCGGGAAGGAGACCCCTGCCGACACGGCGCGCGTGCTCGAGCGGCAGGTCGCCGCGATCGTCTGGCGCACCTACGCGCAGTCCGGTCTGGAGGAGATGGCGCGTGACACCCGGGTGCCGGTCATCAACGCGCTCTCCGACGACTTCCACCCGTGCCAGCTGCTCGCGGACCTTCTCACGATCCGCGAGCACAAGGGCGAGCTGCGAGGTCTGACGCTCACGTTCTTCGGCGACGGGCGGTCGAACATGGCCCATTCGTACATGCTCGCCGGAGTCACGGCAGGCATGCACGTGCGCGTGGCCTCGCCGGAGTCGTACGCCCCACGGGAGGACGTGGTCGCCGATGCCGATCGCCGCGCCGCTGAGACGGGCGGCTCACTCACCCTCTACACCGATGCGAACGAAGCCGCGGGTGGCGCCGACGTGATCGTGACCGACACGTGGGTGTCGATGGGCAAGGAGGAGGAGAAGCTGGCTCGACTGCGTGACCTCGGCGCCTACAAGGTGACCCGCGACACGATGTCCATCGCACGCCCCGACGCCATCTTCATCCACTGCCTGCCGGCCGACCGCGGATACGAGGTCGAGGCTGAGGTCATCGACGGCCCGCAGAGCGTGGTCTGGGACGAGGCCGAAAACCGTTTGCACGCGCAGAAGGCGCTGCTGGTGTGGCTGCTGCGCCAGGATTGATCGCCTCCCCACCGGCTCGGGGTACGAGCTGGTTCCCGTCGAGGTGGGAGCGGCTGAGCGGTGAGAGCCGGCTCACCGGTGTCGACCTGGCGCGCGGCCTTGCCATCCTGGGGATGTTCGCCGCCCACCTGGTCGCCATCGACCCGATCGTCTGGACGGATGCTTCGACGTGGGGCGGGATCGTGCACGGGCGCTCATCCATCCTGTTCGCCACCCTCGCCGGGGTCTCGATCGGTCTGATGTCGGGGGGACCGGCGCCGCGGCCGTGGGCAGCGCTGCGTGTGGTGAGACTGCGGTTGGTGGTGCGCGCGGTGATCTTGTGGCTTCTCGGTGTCCTTCTCATCGCCACCGGCGTGCCCGTCTACGTGATCCTGCCCGCATACGCCGTGCTGTTCGTCCTGGCGATCCCGCTGCTGTCCCTGAGTTCCCGCGTGCTGCTGCCGCTCGCGGCCGCGCTGGCACTCGCGATGCCGCTCGTGCAGGCGGTCGTCGATGCGTCCGCCTTCTGGCGCACCGACCCGGGCGGAGCCTTGAGTCTGGTGCTCGGCTGGCATTACCCGTTCCTGACGTGGATCGCCTTCGTCGTCGCCGGAATGGGACTCGCGCGGGCGGGGCTGAGGCGCACCACCGTGCAGGTCGGCATGCTCGTGACCGGTCTTGTCCTCGCTGTGCTCGCGTACACCCTGGACGTCGTGAGCGGCGCGGACGAGGCATCCGAGTCCGCCTCGTGGTGGGGCGCGGTGTGGACCGCCCGCGCGCATTCCACGGGTTTGCTCGAGGTCGTCGGCTCGGGAGGATTCGCGCTCGCCGTGCTCGGCGCGTGTCTCCTGGTCTGCCGCACGGTGATCGTCTGGGTCGTCCTGCCGCTGCGTGCGGTGGGTGCCATGCCGTTGACCGCCTACACCGCTCAGATCGTCGCGTGGGCTTTGGTCGCGCAGGCGGCGCTCGGCGACCCGTCGGATCTCGTGGGGTTCCGTGCGCTCGAGCCGTTCGCGCCTTTCGTGGCTTGGACCATCGTCGGTTGCACCGCGTGGGCGCTGATGGTCGGCCGTGGACCGCTCGAGTGGTTCGTCGACATGGCGGCGCGGCGGATCGTCCCCCGCGCTCGTGCGACCGAGGACTGACGTGCCGGTCGACGCGGCCGCCCGGGCGCCGGCAGTGCGCTCGGTAGGCTGAGGAGGTGAGCGATACGAAGAACGACGGGACCAACGAGGGCGCACTCTGGGGCGGCAGGTTCTCCACCGGTCCGTCGCCCGAACTGGTCGCGCTGAGCCGATCGACCCACTTCGACTGGGCGCTCGCGCTCTACGACATCGCCGGTTCCCACGCGCATGCGAAGGCGCTCGCCGCTGCCGGGTACCTCACGGGCGATGAGGAGCGGCGGATGCACGAGGGTCTCGACACCCTCGCCGAACGGGTGGCCGACGGTACTCTGCAGGCGGTCCCCGGAGACGAGGATGTGCACGGTGCCCTCGAGCAGGCCCTGATCAGCGTGGTCGGCCCGGAGCTCGGAGGAAAGCTCCGTGCCGGCCGCAGCCGCAACGATCAGATCGCGACGCTCGTGCGGATGTTCCTGCTCGACCATTCCCGTGCGATCGCCCGCGACATCCTGCGTCTCATCGACGCGATCGTCGCGCAGGCAGAGGCGCACGAAGCGGCGGTCATGCCGGGACGCACTCACCTCCAGCACGCACAGCCGGTGCTGCTCGCCCACCACCTGCAGGCGCACGCCTGGCCGCTCGTCCGCGATCTCGAGCGACTCCGCGACTGGACCGCGCGCGCGGTGGTCTCGCCTTACGGGGGAGGTGCGCTGGCGGGGTCCACGCTGGGTTTGGATCCGCAGCTGGTCGCGAACGAGTTGGGATTGGCCCGTCCTGCCGAGAATTCCATCGACGGCACAGCAGCGCGCGACGTGGTCGCGGAGTTCGCCTATGTGACCGCGCAGATCGGCATCGATCTGTCGCGGTTCGCCGAGGAGATCATCCTCTGGAACACGCGCGAGTTCGGTTTCGTCACCCTCGACGACGGGTACTCGACCGGCTCGAGCATCATGCCGCAGAAGAAGAACCCCGACATCGCCGAGCTCGCCCGAGGGAAAGCAGGACGGTTGATCGGCAACCTCACCGGTCTGCTGGCGACCCTCAAGGGCCTTCCCTTGGCCTACAACAGGGACCTGCAGGAGGACAAGGAGCCCGTCTTCGACTCGATCGCCACGCTCGAAGTGCTTCTGCCGGCATTCACCGGAATGGTCGCCACCCTCCGGTTCGACACCCAGCGCATGCGAGAGCTCGCCCCTCAGGGCTTCAGCCTCGCCACGGACGTGGCCGAATGGCTCGTCACGCAGGGCACACCGTTCCGTGATGCGCATGAGATCTCCGGTGCGCTCGTCCGCGAATGCGAGACCCGGGGGATCGGGCTGGAGGATGCGTCGGACGAGCTGTTGACCCAGGTGTCGCCTCTGCTGACGGCCGATGTGCGCGAGGTGCTGTCCGTCGAGGGTTCCGTGGCGAGTCGCACGGGTCTGGGCGGCACAGCACCCGCGCGGGTGGCGGAGCAGCGGTCGGAGCTCATCGCCCGGTCCCAGGCGCTGGCGCACGCCCTCGTCCCGTAACGGACGATCACCCGGGCGCGTTATTAAGCGTATGTCTTATTTCTCTTGGAAATAAGCGATAGGCTGATCAAATGGCGATAGCAGTCATTGCGGACATCATCGGATCTCGTCGGCTCCCGGATCGCGACGCCGCCCAACGCACGCTCGACGAAACCATCGCGGCTGTGGAACGGGGGCTCCCTGCTCCGGTTCGGGGTCTCCGTCCCACCTTCGCCGACGAGCTGCAAGGGGAGTTCTCGGCTCTGGCCGACGCGCTGGCGTTCCTGCTCATGCTGCAACTGGCTCTCCCCGACGACGTGCAATGCCGATTCGGCATCGGCATCGGTTCCGTGGGTCTCGTCCGCTCTGTCAGCGGGGACTTGCCGGAGGGACCGGCCTGGTGGGCGGCGCGGGAGGCGATCGACACCGTCCATGACAAGCAGCAGCGCCTCGTGCCGACCACGCGCACGTGGGTCGGAGTAGCCGCAGACGAGCCGGCCTCCACGCGGGAGACGGCCATGCTCGCGAACACGATGCTGCTCTCCCGCGACCAGCTCGTCGCGGCCATGAGCGAGCGCACCCGCCGGCTGACGTACGGCCGCTGCCGAGGGGAGACGCAGAGACAACTTGCGGAAGCCGAGGGCATCACGCAGTCCGCGGTGTCTCAGGCGCTCGCCGGCGCCGGGGCCGCCGCGGTGATCGAGGGTTTCCGTCTGCTCCGCCAGGACGCGTCTCCTGCTTCCGGCGGGGCGGCCTGACATCACCAGATGGCGAGGTGCACCAGACCGCCGACGACACTCGCCCACAGCAGGCTGGCCATGGTGCCGATGATGAACCGCTCGCGCGACTCCGCCGCCGCCAGCTCCGAGAATCGTCCGACCCCCTTCACCGCCACGATGATCGCGAGCGCTTCCGGAAAGCCCGCCACGATCGCCACGACGACAGCCGTCCGCTCCAGGTACCCGATCGTGGCCCCGCCCCGCATCACTTCGCGCACCTCGGGGTGAGAGCTGACCGATGCCTCGTTCGAGTCCTCCGTCGCCGACGCCGGTGCGCGCAGCAGGATTCCCCCCGCGGCTCCGTCGCGGACGGTCCCGTGGGTGGCGATCGTCAGCACCTGGCGGGTGACCGGGTCGCCGCCGAGGATGGCGAGGGAGGTCCCGAGAAGGGCGATGATCAGTCCGACGGCGACCGGAACGTTCACGGGGGTCACGGCGACGATGATGAGCGCCAGCACCACCAGCCCCGTAGCGGCGATCAGCAGAACACGCGAAGGACGGCGGAGACTGACGATCACCAGCGCGAGCGCAGCGCTGAGGGCGAGGAACAGGAACGTCGAGAGCAACGCCACGATCAGCGCATCGAAGGGGAGCATCATGCGCCCCAGTGTGCCACCGACGTCCGTCATCGGACGGCGGCGAACGGTCGCGTCGGATGTCCGCTGATACGCTGAAGCGCGTGTCTGCACCGTCCTTGCCCGCTGTCGAGCCCACGAACGATCCGACGTTCGACACCCTGTGGGATGAGCTCGAATGGCGCGGCCTCGTGCACGTGTCCACGGACCCGGCGGCTCTTCGTGAGCTGCTCGACGGCGATCCGATCACGTACTACTGCGGCTTCGACCCGACGGCGCCCAGCCTTCACCTGGGCAATCTCGTTCAGCTCCTTCTGATGCGCCGTCTCCAGCTGGCCGGCCACAAGCCGCTGGGGTTGGTCGGCGGCTCGACCGGGTTGATCGGCGATCCCAAGCCGACCTCTGAACGCACCCTGAACGATGCGGCGACCGTCGCCGAGTGGGTGGGATACCTTCAGCAACAGGTGGCGCGCTTCCTGAGTTTCGACGGCGAGAACGCGGCGCGGCTGGTCAACAATCTCGACTGGACGGCGCCGATGAGCGCCATCGACTTCCTGCGCGACATCGGCAAGCACTACCGCGTGGGCACGATGCTGAAGAAGGACGCGGTCAGCGCCCGCCTCAACTCCGACGAGGGCATCAGCTACACCGAGTTCAGCTACCAGATCCTGCAGGGACTCGACTTCCGAGAGCTGTACCTGCAGTACGGATGCGTCCTGCAGTCCGGGGGCAGCGACCAGTGGGGCAACCTCACGAGCGGCGTCGATCTGATCAAGCGCTCCGAGGGGGCCAGCGTCCACGCCATCGGCACGCCGCTGGTGACCAACTCCGACGGTCGCAAGTTCGGAAAAAGCGAAGGCAACGCCGTCTGGCTCGACCCCGAGCTCACCAGTCCCTACGCGATGTACCAGTTCTGGCTCAACACCGACGACGCCGACGTGGCCGACCGGTTGAAGGTGTTCACGTTCCTGTCCCGCGCCGAGATCGAGGAGATCGTCGCTGAGCACGAAGCGGCGCCGTTCCGGCGGAGCGGGCAGCGGGCGGTCGCCGTCCTGGTCACGGAGTTCGTGCACGGCTCGGATGCCACGGCCGCGGCGGTCGCGGCATCCGAAGCCCTCTTCGGCCAGGGTGACCTGACTGCTCTGGACGCGGACACCTTGAGGAGTGCGTTGTCCGAGCTCCCGCATGCGGGCGTCACGCGGACGACCTCGGTGACGCAGGCACTCGTGGAAACGGGCCTGTGCGCCAGTCTTTCGGAAGCGCGGCGCGCGATCGCCCAAGGCGGAGTATCGATCGACGGCGTCAAGGTCGTCGATGAGACGGCCGTCGTTCCGGGTTCGTTGCCGGGCGGGGTCTCGGTACTGCGGCGGGGGAAGAAGACGATGGCCGGGCTCTTCGTCTCGGGCTGACGATGCCCTTCACTCCCAGTCACGCGGTCGTCGCGCTGTTGTTCGTCCGCACGCCGCTGGTGCCGGCGGCGATCGCCGTGGGTGCCATGGCGCCGGACCTCCCGCTCTTCGTCCGGGGGACACCTGTCACCTACGGCGGCACGCACGACCTTGCGCAATTGCCGAGCACGATCCTCGTCGCACTCCTCCTGCTCCTCACCTGGCGGATGGTGCTCCGTCCCGCAGCGCGTGAACTCGCGCCGCGCATGCTCGCGGAGCGACTGCCGGTTCGATGGGACGGCGGTGCCGCCACCGGGTGGCGCGAGACCTTCGCGGTGGCGGGCTCACCTCGACGCGCATCGTTTGTCGGTGTCGTGCTTCTGGTGACGTCTCTCGCGCTCGGCATCCTCACCCACGTGGTGTGGGACCTGTTCACACACGAGGGACGGTGGGGCAGCGAGATGCTCCCCGTGCTGGACGAGGAGTGGGGACCCTTCACGGGGTACAAGTGGCTGCAGCACGGTTCGAGCGTGCTCGGACTCGTGATCCTCGCGGTGTGCGCGCTCATCTGGTGGCGGCGGGCGGATACGACCTCCGTGCCTCCGCGGAGGAACGCGGAGCGGGGGATCGTTGACCGAGCGCTGCCCGGGTGGACGCGCGGCGCATGGTGGGTGTCGTTGCCCGCGATCCTGGTGAGCGGGTGGATCTGGGGAATGGTGGCGTTCGGACCGTTCTCTGCGGAGTGGACGATTCCGCACCTGGCATACCGGGTGCTTCCTCCTGCGTGCGCCCTCTGGGGGTGTCTGACCATCGTCGTCTGCATCGCCGTGCAGGTCGCCCGCTCAGCCCGGCGTGGCGCATCGGCGACGGCGGTCGGGAACGAGTGACCGCGCTGAGACACAGCGGCCGACCGGTGATCGGGCCGAATCGGTCATCCTGTCTCGACCGGCCACTCCGGGGCATCGCATCCCCACGGCCGCGGCGCCGGGTAGTCCGAAGGCGCACCGGAGTAGGCGATCGCGGGACGCGTGGTGGTGACGAGGCCCGACGCGGTCGAGTACTCACGAAGATGACCACCGGTGTCGACGGTGGGCGCGACGGACCGGTCGCCACGGGGCATCCCCAGGAGTTCCGCCGCAATACGTCGCAATGATGTCCTCACCATCCAGGTGCCGCCGTCCCGCGATTGGCGGAAAAGGGCGTTCATCACAGCGGCGGCCAGCAGATAGCCCGCGCTGTGGTCCAGCGCCTGAACCGGAAGCGCACCGGGGGTCGAACCGTCGGGGGACTCGATCCAGGCGATCCCGCTCTCGGCCTGCACGAGACTGTCGAATCCCCGCCGAGACGCGGCGGCGGTGCCGAAGCCCCAGGCGGAGAGCTGCGCGATGACGAGCCCGGGATGGGTCGCGCCGAGGTGGCGCAGCGACAATGACGCCATTGCGGTGGACGAAGGGCGGTAGGCGCCGACCACGACGTCGGCAGCGGAGAGCAGCCGTTCGAACCGATCGACCTGCCGTCGGACGTCCATGACGGCGGACCGTTTGCCGTGCCCGGTATCGAGGTGCTGCCAGGGCAGCTCGGGCAGCCCCGGGGGATCGAGGCGCAGGACATCCGCTCCGAGATGGCTGAGCACCCGCGTCGCCACAGGCCCCGCGATCACTCTCGTCAGATCCAGAACACGGATGCCACGCAGGGGCGCCTCCGCCTCGGCGACCTGCCTGCGTCGAGCCGGCGCGCCTGCCCATCGCTCGACCGCCACGACGGGGTGCGCGCGCAGCAGCGCGTCGAGCGAAGGCTGCTCCCGTCGCACGACCACGCACAACCCACCGGCGGCCGTCGTCGCGTGGACGACCTCCCGTGAGGACAGTCGGAGGATCGCTGCACACGTCGCGTCCTTGTCGGCGTGCGGCGGCACGCCGAGCGCGTGGAGGAGTGCATCGGCGTGGTGAGGGTAGTTCGCGTGGGTCCGCACCCAGCCGTCCGACGATCGGAAGAAGCCTGAGAGCGGCGACCAGATCTGGGGCGGCGTCCCGTCGATGCGCAGGTGACGTTCGCTGGCGTAGGCGATTGCGATGCGCCCGCCGTCGAGTCGGACGCCCGCGGCGGGTGCCACCCACTCGGCTGCAGCCGATGAGGCCGCGGCCACGCTGGCATGGGCGAGCGCGGACGCCGCGGTCTGCGCAACGAGCGGTACATCGGCGCGCACATCGTCGGCTATGGCCGTCCAGTCCGCGCCGAGGTCGCTGCGCACACGTGCCCAGAGGTTCGCCGCTGTTGCGTGATCGCGCATGCACCGGACGATACGCGCCTCGCCGCCGGAACGCCGCAGGCGAGCACGTCGTGCGCCAGCGACCGGATCCCGCGGAATGACAGGGCCCGCCACCGCGACACGCCCGGGGTGCACGCAGGATTTGCCGACGCCTGAATCGGCACGTAACTTATTACTTGTTCGCCCCACAGGGAAGCGGAAAGGCCGAAAAGCCTCATCCCCCCTCAAGCGGAGAACCACCCCCCACACGAACACCCCTTGCGGGTTCGTCCTTCAGGACTAGAGTGGGGTTCTCACTCCTCATTGCAGTCGAAGAGTGCTGACCGGAGACGATAGACAGTCACGGACAGCCGATTTGACAAGCCGAGCGAGAGAGATAAGATAGACAGGTTGCTTCGCAGCATGGCCATTGAGTCATGTGGGCGGAGCCACAATGTCTGTCTTCGGGACACGCGGTCACAGCCGGCTTCGACATCACGTCGGAAAATGCTGATTTGACATGCGGGTCGCGATGAATAAGATAGAGAAGTTGCCCTGCAGGGGATGCCGAGAGGCTGAACGGCAGGAGCATCCGATCCTTGAGAACTCAACAGCGTGCACTTGTCAAATGCCAAAAAACCTCGCGGTCAGCTTAGCTGGCCGATGAGATTCTTTTGAGATTAAACGAGATGTCAGCAATGACATCCGATCGTCAGATCAAACTCGCTCGGCCAAACCCATTCCGGTCTGGTCGCAGCAAAATTCTTTCACGGAGAGTTTGATCCTGGCTCAGGATGAACGCTGGCGGCGTGCTTAACACATGCAAGTCGAACGGTGAAGAAGAGCTTGCTCTTCGGATCAGTGGCGAACGGGTGAGTAACACGTGAGTAATCTGCCCCTGACTCTGGGATAACAGTTGGAAACAGCTGCTAATACCGGATACGAGACGTGAAGGCATCTTCAACGTCTGGAAAGAACTTCGGTCAGGGATGAACTCGCGGCCTATCAGCTAGTTGGTGAGGTAATGGCTCACCAAGGCGTCGACGGGTAGCCGGCCTGAGAGGGTGACCGGCCACACTGGGACTGAGACACGGCCCAGACTCCTACGGGAGGCAGCAGTGGGGAATATTGCACAATGGGCGCAAGCCTGATGCAGCAACGCCGCGTGAGGGACGACGGCCTTCGGGTTGTAAACCTCTTTTAGCAAGGAAGAAGCGAAAGTGACGGTACTTGCAGAAAAAGCACCGGCTAACTACGTGCCAGCAGCCGCGGTAATACGTAGGGTGCAAGCGTTATCCGGAATTATTGGGCGTAAAGAGCTCGTAGGCGGTTTGTCGCGTCTGCTGTGAAATCTGGGGGCTCAACCCCCAGCCTGCAGTGGGTACGGGCAGACTAGAGTGCGGTAGGGGAGATTGGAATTCCTGGTGTAGCGGTGGAATGCGCAGATATCAGGAGGAACACCGATGGCGAAGGCAGATCTCTGGGCCGTAACTGACGCTGAGGAGCGAAAGGGTGGGGAGCAAACAGGCTTAGATACCCTGGTAGTCCACCCCGTAAACGTTGGGAACTAGTTGTGGGGACCATTCCACGGTGTCCGTGACGCAGCTAACGCATTAAGTTCCCCGCCTGGGGAGTACGGCCGCAAGGCTAAAACTCAAAGGAATTGACGGGGACCCGCACAAGCGGCGGAGCATGCGGATTAATTCGATGCAACGCGAAGAACCTTACCAAGACTTGACATATACGAGAACGGGCTAGAAATAGTCAACTCTTTGGACACTCGTAAACAGGTGGTGCATGGTTGTCGTCAGCTCGTGTCGTGAGATGTTGGGTTAAGTCCCGCAACGAGCGCAACCCTCGTTCTATGTTGCCAGCACGTAATGGTGGGAACTCATGGGATACTGCCGGGGTCAACTCGGAGGAAGGTGGGGATGACGTCAAATCATCATGCCCCTTATGTCTTGGGCTTCACGCATGCTACAATGGCCGGTACAAAGGGCTGCAATACCGCAAGGTGGAGCGAATCCCAAAAAGCCGGTCCCAGTTCGGATTGAGGTCTGCAACTCGACCTCATGAAGTCGGAGTCGCTAGTAATCGCAGATCAGCAACGCTGCGGTGAATACGTTCCCGGGTCTTGTACACACCGCCCGTCAAGTCATGAAAGTCGGTAACACCTGAAGCCGGTGGCCCAACCCTTGTGGAGGGAGCCGTCGAAGGTGGGATTGGTAATTAGGACTAAGTCGTAACAAGGTAGCCGTACCGGAAGGTGCGGCTGGATCACCTCCTTTCTAAGGAGCATCTGGCACTCTTCGGAGTGTCCAGGCGCCAGATTCGAGACACACGTTCTCGACTGGTAGCTCATGGGTGGAACATTAGACAAGGTGCCTTTCGGAAACCTCCGGACTCAGTACGCTGCTCGCAGCTGGAAAGGTCTTGAACGGATGGAAGGCACATGCACGCTGTTGGGTCCTGAGGGACCGGATGCGCTCGATCTTCGGATCTTGTGCAGACGATTACTCAGGACCTTTTCTGATGCCGGCGGAGCTGGCAGCGGAGAGGGTACCGCCCGTACTTTGAGAACTACACAGTGGACGCGAGCATCTTTGAGATGATCCTTCGGGGTCATTTCACATAGATGATCTATATAGATCATTAGTCAATTTCAATTCGGACTTTCGAGTCCGGCCGATTCTGACGAAACTCATGTGATTTCAAATCTTTAAGAGCAAACGGTGGATGCCTTGGCATCTGGAGCCGAAGAAGGACGTAGCAATCTGCGATAAGCCTCGGGGAGTGGATAAGCACACTTTGATCCGAGGGTGTCCGAATGGGGAAACCCCGCTGGGCGGCTTGCCGACCCAGTGACTCCCGCCTGAATATATAGGGCGGGTAGAGGGAACGTGGGGAAGTGAAACATCTCAGTACCCACAGGAAGAGAAAGCAACCGCGATTCCGTTAGTAGTGGCGAGCGAAACCGGAACAGGCTAAACCGAGTACGTGTGATATCCGGCAGGAGTTGCGTATTCGGGGTTGTGGGACTTTTCAGGCTGCTCTGCCGAGCAGCCGGCGTTACAAGAAGGTATAGACGAACGGCATTGAAAGGCCGGTCACAGAGGGTGCAAACCCCGTAGTCGAAATGCCTCTCTTGACGCGAAGAGTATCCCAAGTAGCACGGGGCCCGAGAAATCCCGTGTGAATCTGTCAGGACCACCTGATAAGCCTAAATACTCCCAGATGACCGATAGCGGACAAGTACCGTGAGGGAAAGGTGAAAAGTACCCCGGGAGGGGAGTGAAATAGTACCTGAAACCGTTTGCTTACAAACCGTTGGAGCCTCCTTAGTAGGGGTGACAGCGTGCCTTTTGAAGAATGAGCCTGCGAGTTAGCGATATGTGGCGAGGTTAACCCGAGTGGGGTAGCCGTAGCGAAAGCGAGTCTGAATAGGGCGATTCAGTCGCATGTCCTAGACCCGAAGCGAAGTGATCTATCCATGGCCAGGTTGAAGCGACGGTAAGACGTCGTGGAGGACCGAACCCACTTAGGTTGAAAACTGAGGGGATGAGCTGTGGATAGGGGTGAAAGGCCAATCAAACTTCGTGATAGCTGGTTCTCTCCGAAATGCATTTAGGTGCAGCGTTGCGTGTTTCTTGCCGGAGGTAGAGCTACTGGATGGCCGATGGGCCCCAAAAGGTTACTGACGTCAGCCAAACTCCGAATGCCGGTAAGTGAGAGCGCAGCAGTGAGACTGTGGGGGATAAGCTTCATAGTCGAGAGGGAAACAACCCAGACCACCAACTAAGGTCCCAAAGCGCGTGCTAAGTGGGAAAGGATGTGGAGTTGCTTAGACAACCAGGAGGTTGGCTTAGAAGCAGCCACCCTTGAAAGAGTGCGTAATAGCTCACTGGTCAAGTGATTCCGCGCCGACAATGTAACGGGGCTCAAGCACGCCACCGAAGTTGTGGCATTGATATTATTGGTAGGCCTTCGTGGTCCAGCCGTATTGATGGGTAGGAGAGCGTCGTGTGGCCAGCGAAGCGGCGGGGTGACCCAGCCGTGGAGGCTACACGAGTGAGAATGCAGGCATGAGTAGCGAAAGACGTGTGAGAAACACGTCCTCCGAAAGACCAAGGGTTCCAGGGTCAAGCTAATCTTCCCTGGGTAAGTCGGGACCTAAGGCGAGGCCGACAGGCGTAGTCGATGGACAACGGGTTGATATTCCCGTACCGGCGAAGAACCGCCCAAACCAATCCAGTAATGCTAAGTGTCTGAATCCCTTTGACGGATCCCTTCGGGGTGAAGCGTTGGGCCTAGCACACGACCCTATGCTGAGGCGGTTAGCGTATTAACAGGTGTGACGCAGGAAGGTAGCCCAAGCCAGGCGATGGTAGTCCTGGTGCAAGTGCGTAGGCCGAGTGATAGGCAAATCCGTCACTCATACAGGCTGAGACACGATGCGGATAAAAAGTGGGTGATCCTATGCTGCCAAGAAAAGCATCGACGCGAGGTTCAAGCCGCCCGTACCCCAAACCGACTCAGGTGGTCAGGTAGAGAATACCAAGGAGATCGAGAGAATCGTGGTTAAGGAACTCGGCAAAATGCCCCCGTAACTTCGGGAGAAGGGGGGCCTTCGACGTATTAGGACTTGCTCCGAAAGCGTTTGGAGGCCGCAGAGACTAGTGGGTAGCGACTGTTTACTAAAAACACAGGTCCGTGCCAAGTCGCAAGACGATGTATACGGACTGACGCCTGCCCGGTGCTGGAAGGTTAAGAGGACCGGTTAGCCGCAAGGCGAAGCTGAGAATTTAAGCCCCAGTAAACGGCGGTGGTAACTATAACCATCCTAAGGTAGCGAAATTCCTTGTCGGGTAAGTTCCGACCTGCACGAATGGCGTAACGACTTCCCAACTGTCTCAACCGCGAACTCGGCGAAATTGCATTACGAGTAAAGATGCTCGTTACGCGCAGCAGGACGGAAAGACCCCGTGACCTTTACTATAGTTTGGTATTGGTGTTCGGTGTGGCTTGTGTAGGATAGGTGGGAGACTTTGAAGCATGGACGCCAGTTCATGTGGAGTCAATGTTGAAATACCACTCTGGTCACTCTGGATATCTAACTTAGAACCGTAATCCGGTTCAGGGACAGTGCCTGATGGGTAGTTTAACTGGGGCGGTTGCCTCCCAAAAAGTAACGGAGGCGCCCAAAGGTTCCCTCAACCTGGTTGGTAATCAGGTGTCGAGTGTAAGTGCACAAGGGAGCTTGACTGTGAGACTGACAGGTCGAGCAGGGACGAAAGTCGGGACTAGTGATCCGGCAGTGGCTTGTGGAAGCGCTGTCGCTCAACGGATAAAAGGTACCTCGGGGATAACAGGCTGATCTTGCCCAAGAGTCCATATCGACGGCATGGTTTGGCACCTCGATGTCGGCTCGTCGCATCCTGGGGCTGGAGTAGGTCCCAAGGGTTGGGCTGTTCGCCCATTAAAGCGGTACGCGAGCTGGGTTTAGAACGTCGTGAGACAGTTCGGTCCCTATCCGCTGCGCGCGCAGGAAATTTGAGAGGATCTGACCCTAGTACGAGAGGACCGGGTTGGACGAACCTCTGGTGTGTCAGTTGTTCCGCCAGGAGCACCGCTGATTAGCTACGTTCGGGATGGATAACCGCTGAAAGCATCTAAGCGGGAAGCCGGCCTCAAGATGAGATTTCCATGCCTTCGGGCGAGAGGCTCCCAGCCAGACTACTGGGTTGATAGGCCAGATGTGGAAGCGTGGCAACACGTGCAGCTGACTGGTACTAATAAGCCGATGATTTGATAACACACCGTTTCTGGTGCTTGCGTCCACTGAGTGGTTCTCGATGTACGGTCGAGAACCGCATGTATCGCTGCTATTGCAGCACTCATGCTTTGAACGATGAAACATCAATAGTGTTTCGGCGGCCATAGCGAGAGGGAAACGCCCGGTCACATTCCGAACCCGGAAGCTAAGCCTCTCAGCGCCGATGGTACTGCAGGGGGGACCCTGTGGGAGAGTAGGACACCGCCGGACTTCTTTCGAGAAAGGGCCACCCAATGTTGGGTGGCCCTTTTGCGTTAACGCGACGATTTTCTGCGAAGGGAAACAGCCATGGCTGAAGACGACAGGCGCGACGATCGTCGCGGAGGGTCGCAGCCTCCTCGCGACCCGAAACGCAACGGCGCTGCAGGCAGCGGCCGGCCGCCTCGTGACGGGGAGCGGAAGTCGTATCCGCCTCGTGATGGGGAGCGGAAGTCGTATCCGCCTCGTGATGGGGAGCGGAAGTCGTATCCGCCTCGTGATGGGGAGCGGAAGTCGTATCCGCCTCGTGATGGGGAGCGGAAGTCGTATCCGCCTCGTGATGGGGAGCGGAAGTCGTATCCGCCTCGTGATGGGGAGCGGAAGTCGTATCCGCCTCGTGATGGGGAGCGGAAGTCGTATCCGCCTCGTGATGGGGAGCGGAAGTCGTATCCGCCTCGTGATGGGGAGCGGAAGTCGTACCCTCCTCGTGATGGGGAGCGCAGGTCGCACGCGCCGCGGGCGGGTCGCGAGCTGGAGGCACGCCCCGGTGACGAGCTGCGGCCGGTCCGTGCCCACCATGACGACCCCATCCTGCCGGATGACGTCACACCGCAGGACCTTCCAGCCAGTGCGCGTAACGAGCTCAAGACCCTGAGCAAGGAGAACGCCGAGGGTGTGGCGCGACACCTTGCGATGGCTTCCCGGCTGATCGAGGACGATCCCGAGCTGGCGCACCAGCACGCGGTATCTGCCTCACGCCGAGCGGGGCGCATCGCGCTGGTGCGCGAAACTCTCGCCATCACGGCCTACACGATCGGCGACTACGCCCTCGCTCTTCGCGAACTGCGCACGTACCGACGCATCTCCGGGAAAGACGACCAGATCGCGCTGATGGTGGACAGCGAGCGCGGGGTGGGCAGACCGGATCGCGGCCTGGAGCTCGGTCGTTCCGTCGATCGCTCCACGCTGAGCACCCCCGTACGTGTAGAGCTCGCGATCGCCATGTCGGGAGCACGCCTCGACCAGAGCGAGCCCGAACGAGCATTGACGGAGCTCGATATCCCCGAGCTCGACCCCGACCGCGCGTTCGAGTGGAGTCCCGCGCTGTTCGCCGCCCGGGCCACGGTGCTGGAGGAGCTCGGTCGCCACGACGAGGCCGCGCAATGGCGCCGTCGGGCGACGATTGCCGAGCAGGCCCTCGGGGTCGACGATGACGGCGGCAGCGAAGAGGTCGTCTTCGTGGATGAGGTCGACGAGATCATCCTCGACGATGACGATGACGATGACGATGACGATGAGTCCGCTGAGTCGGGGATGCCCCGCCGCGCTCCGGACGCGGAGATCGACCCGGAAGACCGCACCGAGCGGGCCGCTGCCTCTGATGATGAGCAGGTGTGATGGGCCTCTTCTCCAAAAGCGCCCCGGCGCGCACACCGCTTGACGGAGTCGACGTCGTGCTGGCAGATCTCGACGGCGTGGTGTACGCAGGGGCTGGAGCGCTGCCGCATGCGATCGAGAGTCTGAACGCCGCGGGCCGCACGCGGCGGTTGGGGTACATCACCAACAACGCGTCGCGCACCGATGCGTCCGTGGCGATGCACTTGCGAGAACTCGGCTTGCACACCGAGCCGGCGGACGTCGTGACGAGCCCGCAGGCTGCAGTGCGCCTGCTCGGCGATCGCGTGACGCCGGGGGCAACCGTTCTGGTCGTGGGCGGCGAGGGCCTCGTGGTCGAACTGCAGAAGGCGGGCTACGTCGTCACGCGCAGCGCCGATGACCGTCCCGCAGCCGTCCTCCAAGGCTTCGCGCCCGAGGTGGGCTGGTCGCAGCTCGCCGAGGCTGCCTATGCTCTGGCCCTTCCCGAGGAAGAGGGAGGCATCCCGTGGATCGCCACGAACACGGACTGGACGATCCCGCAGGCCCGCGGGATCGCGCCGGGAAACGGCACTCTGGTGTCGGCCGTGCACACAGCGGTCGGTCGTCTGGCAACCGTCGCGGGCAAGCCGGAGGCGGCGATCTTCCAGGAGGCCGTTGCACGGTTCGGTGCGCAGCATCCGCTTTTCCTCGGTGATCGTCTGGACACCGACATCATGGGAGCCGTGCGGGCCGGGCTCCCTTCGGCACTCGTGCTGACCGGCATCGACCGACCCAAGCATGTACTGGCGGCACCGCCAGACTCGCGACCGACGTACATTCTGGGCGATCTTCGCGAGCTGCATGAGCCCTACCCCGAGTCGACCGTTCACGGAGACACCACCACCGTCCGCGGCGCCGCGGTACGGATCGACGGACCCGACGTGCACATCGTGCGCGAAGGGGACCGCCCGATCGACCTCGTACGCGCGGGGGCGGCCGCCATCTGGGCCACCGGTCGCGGAATCTTCGGCTTCCGCGTGCCCGAGCGCTTGTATCGCGACACCTTCCACACGCGCTGAAGCGGCGGCCGGGTCAGCGACGGCGTCGCGTAGTCTGGCGTTATGACCGACGTCCCATCTTCTGAGAACGATCGGGAGCTGTTGAGCCGCCTGCGCGTGATCGAGGAGCAGCCGTTGGACACGCGCGCGGACGCGTACGCGGCACTGCACGACCAGCTGGTGACGCGCCTCGAGTCCGGCCCGCAGGGCTGATCCGCACGATGACCCAGCGACTGGACGCGGCCCTGGCCGCGCGGGGGTTGTCGCGCTCCCGCACCCACGCCGCGACCCTGATCGCCGCGGGTCTCGTGACCGTGGACGGCCGCGGGGTCGTGAAGGCTTCCACTCCCGTCGCCGACGACGCGGTTCTGGAAGTGGCCGGCGCCGATCACTACGTCAGCCGAGCGTCCCACAAGCTGATCGCCGGACTCGACGCGTTCGAAGTCGACGTCCGAGCACGTTGCGCTCTCGACATCGGCGCCTCCACCGGCGGCTTCACCCAGGTTCTGCGCGAACGGGGCGCCGCGCCCGTGATCGCCTTGGATGTCGGACATGGACAGCTCGCAGCATCCGTCGCCGCCGACTCCGGCGTGATCCCGATCGAGGGATTCAACGCGCGAGAGCTGAGTCCCGCCTCCCTTCGGGAGGCGAGCGGAGTCGATACGTCCCCGGACGTGGTGACGGGAGACCTGTCGTTCATTTCGCTCGCCCACGTTCTGGGGCCGATCCGTGCGACGGCGGCCCGAGATGCCGACATCGTCCTTCTCGTGAAACCGCAGTTCGAGGTCGGTCGTACGTCGGTCAAGGGCGGACTGGTGACGGATGCTGCACTCCGCGCCGACGCCGTCAGCGGCGTGCTGTGGTCGGCGTGGGACGTCGGGCTCGGAACCCTCGGTGTGATCGCGTCACCGATCGTGGGAACCCATGGCAATGCCGAGTTCCTGGCGCACTTCGCGTCGGACCGCGGGCGCAATCCGACAGAATGGCTGGATACCGTCAGCCAGTTGGCAGGAGAGCGATGAACGAGGAACGCAAGATCCTCGTGGTGGTGCACGCCCGCCGCGACGACACGGTCGATGCTGCGCAGCGCGTGTTCGACGAGCTGTCGGCCGCGGGTGCGCGCGCCGTCGTCACCCCCGACGACCGGGCGGGGCTCGCTGTGATGATGGGCGATCTCGACGGCGTCCTCACGCTGGGGGAGGACGTCGCGCTCGACGACATCGAGCTGGCCATCTCCCTGGGAGGAGATGGCACGATCCTGCGAGCGGCAGAGATCGTCCGCGACAGTACGGCGCCGGTGCTCGGCATCAATATGGGGCACGTCGGGTTTCTGGCCGAGATCGAGCGCGACGACATGGTCGACGCCGTGCGGCATGTCATCGCCCGCGACTACCGCGTCGAGGAGCGGCTCGCGCTGCAGGTCCGCGTGAAGGACTCCGCCGACGCGGTGATCTATGAGACCTGGGCGCTGAACGAGGCGACGGTCGAGAAAGCGAGCCGCGAGCGGATGCTCGAAGTCGTCATGGAAGTCGACGGACGTCCCCTGTCGAGCTTCGGCTGCGACGGCGTCGTCGTATCGACTCCCACCGGGTCGACGGCCTACAACTTCTCCGCGGGGGGACCGGTGATCTGGCCGACCGTCGAGGCCATCGCCGTGGTCCCGCTCTCCGCCCACGCCCTCTTCGCACGCCCACTGGTGGTCGGACCAGAAGCCGCGGTGGCGATCGAAGTGCTCGAGCGCACGGACGGTGTCGGTATTCTCTGGTGCGACGGGCGTCGCTCGCACGAGCTGCCGCCCGGCGCGCGTGTCGTCGTCCGTCGCTCCGACCGCCCCGTACGCCTTGCACGGCTCCACCCCGCTGCGTTCACCGACCGACTCGTCCGCAAGTTCCAGCTGCCCGTCGTGGGGTGGCGGGGCCCCGCGGCACTCGACGCCGCGGTGACGGGCGCCGTCGTCCGTCCGGTCCGGCCGTGAACGTGTCGGACGGCGACGCCCTTCTCCGCCACGACATTCACGGTAACCGCCCGTGATCGAGGAAGTGCGACTGCGCGATCTCGGAGTGATCGCCGAAGCCACCCTGCCCATCGGGCCCGGCTTCACCGCGATCACGGGCGAGACCGGTGCCGGCAAGACGATGGTCGTGACCGGCCTCGGTCTGCTTCTCGGCCAGCGGGCGGACTCCGGAGCGGTTCGCGCCGGCGCGGCGCAGGCCGCCGTCGACGGCGTGTGGATCGTGCCCGCCACGGGCGCGGTCGCCGACCGCGTGCACGAGGCCGGCGGGGAACTCGAGCCGATCGATCAGGGGCGGGCCGAACTGCTCGTCGGGCGGACGATCTCCAGCGAGGGGCGGAGCAGAGCCACCGTCGGCGGTCGAGCCGCACCGGCCGGGGTGCTGGCCGAGCTCGCAGACGCGCTCGTGGTGGTGCACGGGCAGTCGGATCAGCTCAGACTGCGCACGAGTGCGGCGCAACGGGATGCGCTCGATCGATTCGGTGGTGCGCCCGTGGCTGGGGCTCTCGCACGCTATCGCGCTCACTTCGCCGAGTGGCGGCGGATCGACGGCGAGCTCGCGAGTCTTATGGGCGACCGGGACGCGCGTGCGCAGCGGGCCGAACGACTGCGGGCGACGCTCGCCGAGATCGAAGCGATCGATCCTCAGCCCGGCGAAGACGTCGAACTCGCCCACCGAGCGGAACGGCTCGCGAACGCAGAAGAGCTTCGCGTCGCCGCCCTCCTCGCGCACGATGCTCTCTCGGGCGACGGCGACGCGCCCGATGTCGGCATCCTGTTGGCCGACGTGCGACGCACGCTGGAGCGCGCCGCCGGGAAGGATCCGACGCTCGACGACATGGCTGCGACCGCGGCGGACCTCGGGTACCGCGCTGTGGATCTCGCCACCGCGCTGGCCGGCTACCTCGCGGACCTCGACGAGGCGGGTCCCCACGAACTGGCCACGGTGGAGGAACGACGAGCGGCGGTGACCGCGCTCGTGCGGGCACACGGCAGCCTCGAGGACGCGCTCGAGATCTGGCGGACCGGATCGGAGACCCTCGCCGAGCTGGATGACGACGGCGATCGCGTGCAGAGACTCGCGGGCGAACGGGATGCCGCGGCATCCACTCTCGACGAATCCGCCGCCGCCCTCACCCGCGCCCGCACAGAGGCGGCCGGTCGACTCGCGTCGGCGGTCACAGACGAACTGCACGCCCTCGCCATGCCGGACGCGCGCCTGTCGGTGGCCGTGACGGAGGGCGCCGAGACGGCCGCGGGTCGCGACGATGTGGCTGTCCTGCTCGCGCCGCACCCCGGTGCGGAGCCGCGGGCGGTGTCGCGCGGTGCATCGGGCGGTGAACTGAGCCGAGTGATGCTCGCCATCGAAGTCGTCATCGCCGCCACCGACCCGGTGCCCACCTTCGTGTTCGACGAGGTCGACGCGGGTATCGGCGGTGCCGCGGCGATCGAGGTCGGCCGCCGTTTGGCGCGTCTGGCCGAGAGCTCCCAGGTCATCGCCGTGACCCACCTGGCCCAAGTGGCGGCGTTCGCGAGCAACCACCTCACCGTGGTGAAAGCCCACGACGGCTCGGTGACGGCATCGAGCGTGCGACGGTTGGAGGGGACCGATCGCGAGGCCGAGATGGCCCGTCTTCTGTCCGGCCTCGCCGATTCCGACGCGGCCCGCACTCACGCGCGCGAGCTCCTGGAACTTGCCCGTGGCTGAGCGCGCTCGGGTGCTGCTCAGCCGCCTCCTCTCAAGACTGTTAGGGTAGAAGCCCGTGGCGGATACTTCAGACTCGGGACCTCAGAACGACATCACCAGGCACATTTTCGTGACGGGCGGTGTCGTTTCCTCGTTGGGGAAGGGTCTGACCGCTGCGAGCCTGGGCAACCTCCTCACGGCGCGCGGGCTTCGGGTCGTCATGCAGAAACTCGACCCGTATCTGAATGTGGATCCGGGCACGATGAACCCCTTCCAGCACGGTGAGGTGTTCGTCACGGACGACGGCGCAGAGACAGACCTCGACATCGGGCACTACGAGCGGTTCCTGGACATCGAGCTCAGCCAGGCGGCCAACGTCACCACCGGCCAGATCTACTCGCAGGTGATTGCGAAGGAACGCCGGGGCGAGTACCTCGGTGACACGGTGCAGGTCATCCCGCACATCACCGACGAGATCAAGCGGCGGATGCGTCTGCAGGCCAGCGAAGAACCGCGCCCCGACGTGATCATCACCGAGATCGGCGGCACGGTCGGTGACATCGAATCGCAGCCCTTCATCGAGTCGGCCCGTCAGATCAGGCACGAGCTCGGCCGGCAGAACGTCTTCTTCGTCCACGTCTCGCTCGTGCCGTTCATGGGCGCGTCCGGCGAACAGAAGACCAAGCCGACGCAGCATTCCGTGGCGACGCTGCGCTCGATCGGCATCCAGCCCGACGCGCTCGTGCTGCGCAGCGACCGGCCGGTGACCGAGTCGAACAAGCGCAAGATCGCCCTGATGTGCGACGTGGATGAGAGCGCCGTCGTCAACGCCGTCGACGTGCCCAGCATCTACGACATCCCCACCATGCTGAATGAGCAGGGTCTCGACGAGTACATCGTGCGCACTCTCGGTCTCGGAAAGGCGGCCGAGGTCGACTGGACGCGCTGGGACAAGGTGCTGCAGGCGGTGCACAACCCGAAGCACGACGTGACGATCGGGCTCGTCGGTAAGTACATCGATCTGCCCGATGCCTACCTGAGTGTGACCGAGGCGCTGAAGGCCGGCGGTTTCGCGCAGGAGACCCATGTCACGATCCGGTGGGTGCCCTCCGACCAATGCGAGACGCCCGAGGGCGCGGCCCGCGCGCTGGGCGAACTCGACGGGATCGTCGTGCCCGGCGGGTTCGGGATCCGTGGCATCGAAGGAAAGCTGGGCGCTCTGCGCTTCGCCCGCGAACAGGGCATACCGACCCTCGGCCTGTGCCTCGGCCTGCAGTGCATGGTCGTCGAGTACGCCCGCACGATGGCCGGACTCGAGGGTGCCTCGTCGAGCGAATTCGACCCCGATACCGAATTCCCCGTGATCGCAACCATGGCCGAGCAGGTCGAGATCATCGCCGGCGGGGACCTCGGCGGGACGATGCGACTGGGGATGTACCCTGCCGACCTCGCCGAAGGCTCGCTCGCCGCCGAAGTCTACGGCGCCACAAGGATCGATGAGCGCCACCGGCACCGTTACGAGGTCAACAACCACTACCGTCAGCAGCTCACCGACGCGGGTCTGGTCTTCTCGGGCCTCTCACCCGACCGCAACCTGGTCGAGTTCGTCGAGTTGCCGCGCAACGTGCACCCGTATTACATCGCCACCCAGGCCCACCCCGAGCTGCGCTCGCGGCCGACCGATCCTCATCCGTTGTTCCGTGGGCTGGTGGCCGCCGCACTCGAACGCCATCGTGCGAGCGAGCTCTTCGACGACGAGGGGGAGTGACCCGATGACGGATGCCGCGTCCCTCCACGACGAGGACGTCGACGTCGACGTCGTCACGAGCGACCTCGTCTACGAGGGCAAGGTGTGGGACGTCCGTTCCGACACATTCCGTTACGGCGATGAGCAGATCGTCCGCCAGTACGTCGACCACACCGGTGCCGCGGCGATCGTCGCTCTGGATGAGCACGAGCGCGTGCTGCTGATCCAGCAGTACCGGCATCCGATCGGTCAACGGGACTGGGAGATTCCGGCGGGGCTGCTCGACGTCGAGGGCGAGGCTCCCCTCGATTCCGCTCGCCGAGAACTGGCCGAGGAGGCCGACCTCGTGGCCGACGAGTGGGAGTCGCTGGTCAGCATCTACTCGACTCCCGGGGGTAACAACGAGATCATCCACGTGTTCCTCGCCAGGGGTCTTCGCGCCGCGGCCGTCGCGCATCCTCGCGCCGACGAGGAAGCCGACATCCGCCTGGAGTGGGTGCCCCTGACGGATGCCGTGACCGCGGTGCTCGAGGGACGGATGCGCAACGGCATCCTCGCAACGGGTGTCCTTGCGACCACCGAGCTGCTGCGCCGTCGGGCGACCGCTCCGACGGAGTGAGATGCGTGTCGATCGGGCGGTGGACTCCTACCTCCGCCACGTCTCGATCGAGCGGGGCCTGTCGGACCACACCGTGGCGGCATACCGACGCGACCTCGCGGGCTATGCGGAGTGGCTGGCCTCCCGCGGCCTGAGGGACACCGACGAGGTCACCGCTGATCTCGTCGGCGAATTCGCCGCGGAGCGTGCGGCGACGCAGCCGCCACCCGCGGCGTCCAGTCTCGCTCGCCTGCAGTCCTCCGTGCGCGGCCTGCACCGCCACCTCGCGCGGGAGGGGCTGGCCGTCGACGATCCCACCGGCAGGCTTCGCCCTCCGAAGGCGCCCCGCCGGCTGCCGAAGGCTCTCACGATCGAGCAGGTGGAGCGTCTGCTCGCTGCGGCCGGGGGCGAGGGGCCCGGTGACCTGATCGGTCTCCGGGATCGCGCGCTGCTGGAGCTGCTCTACGCCACCGGCGCGCGAGTGTCGGAGGTGGTGCAGCTCGCGGTCGACGACCTCGCTCACGGGGACGTGCTGCGCGTGCGCGGGAAGGGATCGAAGGAGCGGATCGTCCCGATCGGATCGTACGCACGGACTGCCGTCGACGCCTACCTCACCCGCGCCCGGCCGGAGCTCTCGCGTCGCGGGAAGGCGAGCTCAGCCCTGTTCCTGGGTGCTCGGGGCGCGCCGCTGTCGCGCCAGAGCGCGTGGCTGATCATCGGTGAAGCGGCGGAGCGGGCCGAGCTGACCTCGCACGTCTCGCCGCACACGCTGAGGCACTCGTTCGCCACCCATCTGCTGCAGGGCGGTGCGGACGTACGTGTCGTGCAGGAGCTGCTCGGCCACGCATCCGTGGCGACCACGCAGATCTACACCCACGTCAGCGTCGACGCCCTGCGGGACGTCTACGCGACCGCTCACCCGCGCGCCCGCTAGCTCGCTCATGCGGCGCTGAGCGGGTGACTAGAATCGGGGGACGGAAGACGAAGTCAGGAGAGTCGGTGGCGGGTAGCAAGCGAGGTTCGACGGTGGCCTCAGAGAGTGACACCCCGATCGGACCGACCGGCCGTCCGTATCACGGCTTCGCGACCCCGCCCACGCTCGACGGGCACGGTCCGGCACGCATCATCGCGCTGTGCAACCAGAAGGGCGGGGTCGGAAAGACGACCACGACGATCAATCTGGCCGCATCGCTCGCCTACTACGGCCGCCGGGTGCTGGCAGTCGATTTCGACCCGCAGGGCGCGCTGTCGGCAGGTCTGCGCATCGCGAGCCACGACGTCCCGACGATCTACGACCTGCTGCTGGACACCAAGCGCGATGCCCGGGACGTCATCCAATCCAGCAGGGTCGAGAACCTCGACGTCCTCCCTGCGAACATCGACCTGTCGGCAGCTGAAGTGCACCTCGTCAACGAAGTCGCGCGTGAGACGATCCTCTCCCGTGTCCTGCGCCAGGTCGCGGCGGAGTACGACGTCATCCTGATCGACTGCCAACCGTCACTGGGTCTCCTGACCGTGAACGCCCTGACGGCGAGCCACGGCGTGCTGATCCCTCTGGAGTGCGAGTTCTTCGCATTGCGCGGCGTCGCGCTGCTGATCGAGACGATCGAGAAGGTGCGCGATCGACTGAACCCCTCGATCCAGCTCGATGGACTCCTGGCGACCATGTACGACTCCCGCACACTTCACTCGCGCGAGGTTCTGGAGCGGGTCGTCGACACGTTCGGCGAGGACGTCCTCGAGACCGTCATCGGACGCACCGTGAAGTTCCCGGATGCCTCGGTCTCAGGTGTCCCCATCATCGATTTCGCCCCCGAGCACCCGGCGGCTCAGGCCTACCTGCGCCTCGCGCGGGAGCTGGTCGCCCGTGGCGCCGTCGCCTGACCCGACCCCGCACGACGAGGGCGACGGCTTCCGCGTCTCACTCGACCTGTTCGACGGACCATTTGATCTCCTGCTCTCGCTGATCTCCTCGCGTGAACTGGACATCACCGAGATCGCCCTCAGTCGCGTGACCGACGAGTTCATCTCCTATCTCCGGGGCCTCGACACGGAGAAGGAGCTGGACGCGGCATCCGAGTTCCTCGTCGTCGCGGCCACCCTGCTCGACATGAAAGTCGCGGGGTTGCTTCCCCAAGGGGAACTCATCGACGCCGAGTCCGTCGCTCTGCTGGAAGCGCGGGACCTGCTGTTCGCCCGCCTCCTGCAGTATCGGGCATTCAAGCAGGTGTCGACGTGGTTCGCCGCGAGGCTGCAGGCGGAGGACCGCCGTCACGTCCGCGCCGTCCGGCTGGACGAGAAGTACCGGCGAGCGACGCCTGAACTCGTCTGGACCCTCACGACCGAGGATTTCGCCGCGCTCGCCCTGCTGGCGATGACTCCGCGAGAGATCCCGCACGTCGGGCTCGATCACCTGCACGCGCCGCTGGTGAGCATCCGGGAGCAGGCGGCGATCGTGGTGACCCTGCTGCGGAGCGCCGGAACGCTCTCTTTCCGCGAGATCGTCGCCGGCGTGGCACAGCCTGGGATCTTCGTCGCCCGGTTCCTGTCGGTACTGGAGCTGTACCGGCATTCCGCCCTGTCGTTCGAGCAGGTCGAGCCTCTGGGCGAACTGACATTGCGATGGACCGCCGAGCGGTGGTCGGAAGAGAATCTCGCGACCCTGGGGGCCGACTATGACCGATGACACGTTGCGCCCGGCCACGGAAGAGGCCGAGACCCCGCCGAGACCTCAGGATCCCGTGTCGGTGTCCCGGCGACTGGAGGCGCTCCTGCTCGTGATCGAGGAGCCGCAGAGCCTGGTGAGTCTCGCCGCCGCCGCCGGCGCGCCCGTGGCCGCCGTGCGTCAGGCCGTCGAGGGACTCGTCGACGACTACGACGGCAGGACGGGCGGTCCGCGTCGCGGCTTCGAGCTGCGTGAGGTGGGCGGCGGATGGCGTCTCTATGTCCGCGAGGAGCATGACGACGTGATCACCGAGTTCGTCAACGCACAGGCGCCCTCGAGATTGTCGCAAGCAGCTCTCGAGACGCTGGCGGTGATCGCCTACAAGCAGCCCGTCACGCGAGGGCAGGTGGCATCCATCCGTGCCGTCAACGTCGATTCGGTCGTCCGCACGCTCCTCGCGCGCGGGCTGATCACCGAGATGTTCGCGGATGCCGAGACCGGCGCCATCCACTACGGAACGACCGACACGCTTCTGGTGAACCTGGGGATCAATTCGCTCGACGAGCTGCCGCACATCTCCCCGCTGCTGGACGACGGCGCGGACGGATTCGAGGAGGGGACGCGATGAGCGATCTCGATGACCCGAGCGCCGACGAGCGGTCGACGGAAGGGGTGCGACTGCAGAAGGTGCTCGCCCATGCCGGAGTGGCTTCGCGCCGGGTGGCCGAAGACATGATTGCCTCCGGACGCGTTCGGGTGAACGGGGTGGTCGTGACGGAGCTGGGGAATCGCATCGACCCGGAGACCGACCTGGTGGATGTCGACGGCACCGCGATCCAGCTCGATCAATCCAAGCGCTACGTCGTCCTCAACAAGCCGACCGGGGTCGTGAGCTCGATGCGGGATGATCGTGGACGGCCGGATCTCCGACGCTTCACCGACGAGTACCCGGAGCGCCTCTACAACGTGGGACGTCTGGACGCCGAGACCAGCGGTCTGCTCGTGCTCACGAACGACGGTGAACTGGCGCATGTCCTCGCGCACCCGTCGTTCGGCGTCACGAAGGTCTACATCGCGAAGGTCGAGGGCGTGGTCACTCCGCAGACGATCGCACGGCTCACGCGCGGTCTCGACCTCGAGGACGGACCGATCGCCGCAGACAAGGCTCGCTTGCTGTCCTCGTCCCGCGAGAGCGCCGAATCGCTCGTCGAGCTCACACTGCACTCGGGGAAGAACCGCATCGTGCGACGGATGATGGCGGCCGTCGGACACCCGGTGCGAGAGCTCGTGCGCCGCCAGTTCGGCCCGCTGCACCTGGGAACCCTCCCAGTGGGGCAGGCCCGGGAGCTGACTAAAGTGGAGCGGGGCGCGCTGCTGACACTCGCGCGCCGCGACGGCGCGACCGGAAAGACGCAGCAGGAGAACGAGTGAGTGAGCCGAAGAACGCGTCCTCCCGCGCCCGCACGCGGAGGACCCGGCCCGAGAAGACGCGACTGAGCTCGCGCGTCTCGGGCACGGTGCGCATCGTCGGCGCAGGCTTGCTGGGCTCGAGCATCGGTCACGCCCTGAGCGCGCTGGGTATCGACGTCGCCCTCGCCGACTCGTCGCGTGCGCAGCTGCGGCTGGCGATCGATTACGGCGCCGGCCGCGCGGCGGTCGCAGGCGACGCACCCTCCCTCGTCGTCGTGGCCGTTCCCCCGGACGTCGTCGCCGATGTCATCGAGCGCGAGCTCTCGGATTTCCCCGATGCCGTGGTGACCGATGTCGCCAGTGTGAAGCTCGAGCCGCTGCGCGATCTGCGTGCCCGTGGGGTGGATCTCGCGCGCTACATCGGATCACACCCGCTCGCCGGGCGTGAACGCGGGGGAGCGATTTCCGCGCGCGCAGACATCTTCGTGGGGCGACCGTGGGTGGTGTGCCGCGACGAGGAGACGTCCGCGAAAGACCTCGCCCTCGTGGAAGGGCTTGCTCTCGACCTCGGTGCCACGCCGCTGGAGATGACACCGGAGGAGCACGATCGATCGGTGGCACTCGTCTCGCACGTCCCTCAACTCGTCGCCAGCCTCCTGGCCGGCCGCTTCGTGGACGCGCCCGAGGGGTCGCTGCGACTGGCAGGTCACGGCGTGCGCGACACGACACGGATCGCGGCATCCGCCCCCGAGCTGTGGGTGCAGATTCTGGGCGCCAACTCCGCGCCGGTCGTCGATGTGCTCGATGCGCTCGCCGCCGACCTCTCTGCAGTCGCCGGCGCTCTGCGCGCCCCCGAGGCGCCCGGTGCCCGTCGCGCGGTCGCCGACGCGATCCGTCGCGGCAACGAGGGCGTGGAGCGGCTGCCGGGTAAGCATGGACAGAACCGGCGTTTCGAGTCGGTCGTGGTCATGGTCGACGACACCCCCGGTCAGCTCGGGCGTCTCTTCGGAGAGCTCGGCGACCTCGACGTGAACGTCGAAGACCTGCGTCTGGAGCATTCTCCCGGCGCTCAATTCGGGCTGGCCGAGATCAGCGTCGTCCCGAGCGCGGTGCGACCGGCGGTCGAAGGACTGCAGGCGCGCGGCTGGAAGATCGCGAGCACGAGCAATGACTGACCCTCAGACGATCCCATCCGCCCCCGCGCGCATCGTGGTAGCGGTGGACGGGCCCGCCGGGAGCGGCAAATCGAGCGTGTCGATGCGGGTCGCCCGCGCGCGCCGCTTCGGCTACCTCGACACGGGCGCGGCCTACCGCGCTCTCGCCTGGCACGTCCTGAAGCGCGATGTCGACCCTGCCGACGAAGGAGCCGTCCTCGCCGCGGCGGAGGACTTCGACTACGCGATCTCACTGGACCCGGATGACCGCTGGGTACGCGTGGGAGGCGTCGACGTCACCGCGGCCGTCCGCCGACCTGAGGTGAGCGCGGCCGTCAGTGCGGTCGCCAGGATCCCGGCGGTCCGGCATGCACTGACGACCTTGTTCCGCGTTCTCATCGCGGCTTCTCCGGCGGACGGCGTCGTCGTCGAGGGCCGCGACATCACCACGGTGGTGGCCCCTGACGCGTCCGTCCGCATCCTCCTCACCGCGGCGCCCGAGGTGCGCGCACGTCGTCGCAGTGCGGAGCTCGACACCGAGGATGCCGCGACCGTCGCCGACGCGCTGCACAGACGCGACGCATCCGATGCCACCGTCGTCGACTTCCTGACCGCCGCCCCCGGCGTCGTGGTCGTCGACTCCACCGAACTCGATTTCGATCAGACCGTGGACGCCGTTCTCGGCGTCATCAGCGCGGAGCTGAACACACAGACAGGAGCGCACAATGGGCGCTGAAGACGAATACGAGGGTGGGCCGGACCAGCTCGCCGAAAAGCTCGCCGACATCGATGAGGAGTTCGCCGAACAGCGGGCCGCCACGCTGCGCGCCAGCCTCTCCGAGTACGAACTGGACGACGAAGACGCGGAACTGCTCGAACTGGGCGAGATCGGCGAAGACGGCATCCAGTACTCGCCGGCGCTCCCGGTCGTGGCGATCGTCGGCCGACCCAACGTGGGCAAGTCCGCACTCGTGAACCGCATCCTCGGCCGCCGGGAAGCCGTGGTCGAAGACACCCCCGGTGTCACGCGCGACCGGGTCACGTACAAGGCCGAATGGATGGACCGGCGCTTCTCGCTGGTCGACACCGGCGGCTGGGAACCGGACGCGCGCGGCATCGATCAGTCCGTCGCGGCGCAGGCCGAAGTCGCGATCGACCTCTGCGACGTCGTGCTGTTCGTGGTCGACGCGATGGTCGGGGCGACCTCGACCGATGAGGCTGTCGTCAAACTGCTCCGTCGCAGCGGCAAGCCGGTGTTCCTCGTGGCGAACAAGATCGACGATGCTCGTCACGAGCCGGAGGCGGCGGGGCTGTGGGGCCTCGGCCTCGGCGAGCCCTACCCCGTGTCGGCGATCCACGGGCGCGGTGTGGCCGATCTGCTCGACGAGATGATGAAAGTGCTGCCCGAGGTCTCGTCGATTCCCGGCTATGAGATCGGCGGTCCCCGACGGGTGGCCATTCTCGGGCGGCCCAACGTCGGCAAATCCTCCCTGCTCAACAAGGCTGCGGGCGAAGAGCGCGTGGTCGTCAACGAGCTGGCGGGCACGACCCGCGACCCGGTCGACGAGATCGTCGAACTGGGCGGCAAGCTGTGGCGACTCGTGGACACCGCAGGCATACGGCGGCGCGTGCACCTCCAGCAGGGCGCCGACTTCTACGCTTCACTGCGCACATCGGCGGCGTTGGAGAAGGCCGAAGTCGCCGTCGTCGTGCTCGACGTCTCCCAGTCCATCTCGGAGCAGGACGTCCGCATCATCGACATGGTGCTCGAGTCGGGGCGTGCGCTCGTACTCGCGTTCAATAAGTGGGACCGTCTCACCGACGACGACCTCGAGAACGCCGACCGTCGCCGCTACCTCGAGCGCGAGATCGAGCAGGACCTCGCCCACGTCGCGTGGGCGCCGCGCGTGAACATCTCCGCCCGCACGGGTCGACACCTCGAGAAGCTCGTACCGGCCCTCGAGACGTCGCTGGCCTCGTGGGATCAGCGGATCCCCACCGGAAAATTCAATGCGTTCCTCTCCGAACTGGTCGCCGAGCACCCGCACCCGCTGCGGGGCGGCAAGCAGCCGAGGATCCTGTTCGGCACCCAGGCGGCGACACGTCCGCCGACGTTCGTGTTGTTCACGACCGGCTTCCTCGATCCCGGGTACCGGCGGTTCATCCAGCGTCGTCTGCGCGAACTGTTCGGGTTCGAGGGCACGCCCATCGTGGTGAACATGCGGGTGCGCGAGAAGCGTCAGCGCTGAGGCCGAGGCGAGGATCGGGCGTCGGACGAAGCCGCCTCCGTGCAGGTGTGAAAGGCTGATCGGGTGACGATCGAGCACCCCGAGCCTGCGGGTCCGCCCCGCCCGCACGGGCCGCGAGACCCGGGCGACGCGTGGGTCGAAGCCCCCACCGGCGAGCGCTATTGGGGCCGCTTCGGCGCCTCCGGACTGCTCGCACTCGACCGCGATCGAGGCATCCTGCTGCAGCACCGGGTCTCGTGGAGCCACTTCGGTGACACATGGGCGCTCCCCGGCGGGGCCCGCCACGCGCACGAGAGCGCGCGCGAGGGGGCACTGCGGGAGGCGGCCGAAGAGGCGGGTGTCCCGAACGCGGCGGTGCGGTGCCGGTTCGAGAGCGTTCTCGACGTCGGTGTCTGGACCTATACGACCGTGGTCGCCGATGTCGTCCGACCGTTCGAGCCGGTGATCAGCGACCCGGAGAGTCACGCTCTCGCGTGGGTGCCGATCGCAGACGTCGAACAGCTGCCGCTGCATCCGGGATTCGCGGCCTCGTGGACGCACCTGCGAGAGCTGCTGTCCGTGCATCCGGCGATCGTCGTCGACGTCGCGAACGTGATGGGCTCGGTCCCCGACGGGTGGTGGAAGGATCGGGCGGTCGCCGCGTCGCGGTTGATCGCGCGTCTCGACGGCCTGTCGGGCAGGGGAGTGGATGCAGCAGCCCTGGATCTTGCTGAGGACACGTGGTTCCCCGAGATGGTCGCGGTCCTGGAGGGCGCGGCGCGGTCGGCCGACGACGGATCGGGAGTGGTGCGTGTGGTGCGGGCGGAGGCGTCCGGCGACGACCGCATCGTCGCTGAGACGGCAGCCCTCGTCGAGGCCGGTCGCACCGTCATCGTCGTGACGAGCGATCGGGGCCTGGCAGAGCGGGTCAACGCGCTCGGGGCAGCGTCTCGCGGCGCGGGGTGGATGCTCGACCTGCTCCGCCGCTGAGGAGCCGACCTACTCGCGACCGCGGAGGTGGTCGATGTCGCGACGCTCGCGCTTGGTGGGTCGGCCCGCGCCGCGGTCGCGTGTCGCGATGACGCCGGCGAACTCCGGGGCCGGCGGCGGAGGCGTGCGGTCCTCGTAGGCCAGAGCGGCGACGGGGGCTCCGACGCGCTTCACGAGCAGCTGACGCACCACGAGGATGCGGTCGAACCCGCTGATCCTTATCCGCACCTCATCACCGACGCGCACATGCTGGGCGGCCTTGGCCTTGTCGGTGCCGAGACGGACATGTCCGGCACGGCACGCGGTCGTCGCAGCCGAACGGGTCTTGTAGACCCGCACCGCCCACAGCCATGCGTCGATGCGCACAGCGGTCGGGGCATCCGGGGTCATCCCTCCATGCTCGCACGCAGCGCGCACACGGGGAGCCTGTGGCTCACGCCGTGAGGTCGAGGGTGACGATGGTGCGATCCGGTCGGGGGCGTGCCGTCTCTCGGAAACCCGCGCGCTCGAACACCGAGAGGATTCCGTAGTAGAGGTCGTTGGCGCTCCTCGAGCTGTGCGCCGCGTCGATCGGATAGGCCTCGAGGACCCGCGCGCCCTGCTCCCGCGCGAATTCCACGGCCGCCTCCAACAGGCGGCCGTTCAGCCCCTGCCCGCGATGCTCCTTCCGGACGACGAAGCACGTGACCGCCCACACGGCGGGGTCGTCCCACGGTTCGGTGGTCGCCGCGAAGTTGCGCGTTCGGGAGAGTCGCGGCTGTCGTGTCCGCGGTCCGACCCGTACCCACGCCGCAGGCTCGCCGTCGACGTAGGCGATCAACCCCGGCGGGGTGCCCGAGTTCACCTCGTGACGAAGCAGTTCCGTCCGCTCCTCCGGGGTCGAGGCGTCGAATTCGCTTCGTGTCAACGTCCACCACTGGCACTGGCAGCCGAGCCCGTCGCCGCCTCCCGAGAAGGCGTGCTGAGCATCTTCGAAGCGCGGAGAGGCGGCGGGGACGATCGCGACGTCGGGCATGGTGCGACCGTACTGCCGGCATCCGACACCGGCAACCGCGTTCGCGGGGCTCGTGACGACCGGCTAAGATAGTGGAGTTGTCCGCTCGCGGGTGGCGAGAACTGAACATCGGGATGTGGCGCAGCTTGGTAGCGCACTTGACTGGGGGTCAAGGGGTCGCAGGTTCGAATCCTGTCATCCCGACCACGAATGGTCGGCGAAGAGCCTTCCGCAGGAATGCGGGGGGCTCTTGTCGTCTCCGGGTCGGTCGCAGAGCCCACGCCCCTCACCGGATCGCCCCGTCGCTAGATGGCCGGTCCGGCGAGAGCCCGCTGCACCGCCCCGAGCGTCGACGGGTCGAGCGCGACGATCCGGACGTCCTGGACCCGGGTGTCTGTCGCGGCCACCGTCTCGACCGCTGCCGCGATCGCGTCGCCCATCGGCCAGCCGTAGACACCGGCACTGATGAGCGGAAAGGCGACGGATCGGGCTCCGATCTCGTCCGCGACCTCGAGCGCCCGCCGGTAGCACGACACCAGCAGCGATCGGTCCCGCTGGCCGGCGGCATGATTCGGCCCGACGGTGTGGATGACCCACGTGGCCGGCAGGTCGCCCGCGGTGGTCCACCCCGCGTCGCCTGTCGCCAGCCCGCGGGGGAACCGCGCGATGCAGTCCTGGAGGATCGCAGGCCCACCGGCGCGATGGATCGCTCCGTCTACTCCTCCGCCTCCGCGCATGCCGTTGTTGGCGGCGTTGACGATCGCGTCGACGTCCTGGCGAGTGATGTCTCCGAGCACGGCGGTGAGTGTGGTCATACGTCGAGTCTGGCCCCATCCGCGCTCCCACCTGCCAAGGCGCTGAGAACTGCGGATGCCGCGGCCCGGCCGGGTTGCGGCATCCGCTCGCCCCATCGACCATGGGGGAATGGGGAGATGCGGATGACGGGGGACGGCGTTCCCGCGCCGAGCGTACGGCGAGGAAGACGATGGATGTGGTGGGCATTCGCCGCGGCCGTGGTCGTGGTCATCGCGATCGTCGCGCTGATCCCTCGTTCGGCACCGGCCTCCGCGCCGATGGAGACGGCGACGCCGACATCGACAGCGACGCCGTCTGCAGAACCGACGCCGACACCCACCCCCACCCCGACGGGCCCACCGGCCAACACCGCCGTCTACGACCTCGGGACGCTCCCCAAGATCGACGTGTTCACCGTGCTGGCCGCACTCCCGGTCGACGCCGACCCCTTCGGCGCCTTCGCCGGTTTCACCGCTCGTGCCGTCGCGGTCGGAGCGCCGGTGTTCGCCGACCCGTCGGGTCAGCCCGTCGGGTACCTGCCACGAGACGATCCGTACGACGGCACCACCGTGCCGGTCATCACGCGCGACGCGAACTGGGTGCAAGTCCTGCTCACCGGACGGGAGGCCCTCCCCTCGCAGGGGAACCCCTCGCAGGTCACCGGGTGGTTGCGCGTCGCCGACGTCGAGCTGGCCCCCGTCGTCACCAGCGTCGAGGTGAGCCTCTCCGCGCGCACGATCGACATCGTGACCAACGGGGTCCCCGAGCGCATCGCCGACGACTTCGGATCGGGGGCGGATGCCACTCCCACCCCGACGGGGCGGGCGTTCCTCATGATGACCCGCGTCGAGCCGTCGTTCTGGTACACCCGCGGTCATCCGCTCGTGTATCTGTCGGTGCAGTCCCGCACCCTGGACGGATTCGGCGGAGCCGACGTCGCCGTGACCGCGTTCCACTACCATGACGACCGGTCGGGTTCGATATCCAACGGGTGCATCCGCGTCGACCCCGGCGCCATCACGCGGCTGGCCGAACTGCCCGTCGGCACCCCCGTCGTGATCAGACCCTGATCCCCGCCCGCACCACCCCACGATGCGGCCGCATCGCCGCGTCGCCCCCGAACACCCCCACCCTAGGAGCACCTCCATGCAACAGCGTCCTCTCGGCCGAACCGGCCGCGACATCTCCGCCATCGGTCTCGGCACATGGCAGCTCGGCGCCGACTGGGGCGCGGTCGACGAAGACGACGCGCTCGCCGTCCTCGCGGCGTCCGCCGATCGCGGCGTGACGCTCTTCGACACCGCAGACGTCTACGGCGACGGCCGTTCCGAGTCGCTCATCGGACGATTCCTCGCCGAGCACCCCCGGCACGGGATCACCGTCGCGACCAAGATGGGACGTCGCGTCGACCAGGAGCCGGAGAACTACACGCCGGAGAACTTCCGCGCGTGGACCGCCCGCTCGCGGCACAACCTCGGCGTCGACACCCTGGACCTCGTGCAGCTGCACTGCCCGCCGTCGGCGGTCATCGACGACGCCGCGACATTCGACGCCCTCGACGCACTCGTCGCGGAAGGGGCGATCGCCGCGTACGGCGTCTCCGTGGAGACGACGGCGCAGGCGCTGTCGGCCATCGCCCGCCCGAACGTCACGAACGTGCAGATCATCTTCAATCCCTTCCGGCTGAAGCCTCTCGACGAGGTGCTTCCGGCGGCCGCGGACGCGGGCGTGGCGATCTTCGCGCGCGTGCCCCTGGCGAGCGGTCTCCTCTCGGGCAAGTACACGTCCGACACCACGTTCGCCGCAGACGACCACCGCAGCTACAACCGCGACGGTGCGGCCTTCGACAAGGGAGAGACCTTCTCGGGGGTGGACTTCGAGGTCGGGTTGCAGGCGGCGCGGGAACTGGCCGCTGCTCTTCCCGAGGGGGTGACGCTCCCGGCGGCGACCCTGGCATGGATCGCGTCCCAGACCGGCGTCACCACCGTGATCCCCGGAGCACGCAACGTCGATCAGGCGACCTCCAACGCCGAGGCTGCCCGGCTCGTCGAAGACGCCGCGTCCGGCTTCGACGTCCAGGCGTTCGACGCCGTCGTCCACGAGGTCTACGACCGCGATCTGCGGGCGGCGATCCACCCGCTCTGGTGAGACGACGGATGCCTCGGCCCAGACCCTGATCCGAGGCATCCGCGGCATCATTTCATCTCTTCGAAACCTGCCGATTTAGGTGCGGTGCCCTGGTGCCGATACCTTCATGTCGTGGCCGTTAACGACGCATCCCCCGCCCCGTCCGATCCGCCTGCGCGCTCCCTGAGTGCGTCGCATCCGCTGGCGCTCGCGCCGGTGACGGGACCGCCCACCTCGGTGGACGGGTTCGTCCGCGAATTCCTGCGGAATCTCAATTTCGAGCAGGGCGTCGCCCTGTCGGCAGCGAGCCCCAACGACCGGTACCTGGCGCTCGCGCACACCGTGCGCGACTACCTCATGGCGCGCTGGCTGGAAGACCAGCGGCGTCAGCTCGAGGTGCAGGCCAAAGGCGTCTGCTACCTCTCGGCCGAGTACCTGCTGGGACGCCAGCTCGACAACAACCTGCTCGCCAGCAGGCTGACGGATGTCGCGACCGAGGCGCTCGCGGCGTGCGGGATCGACCTCGACGACCTGCGTCAGCAGGAGGTCGAGCCGGGGCTCGGCAACGGCGGGCTGGGGCGCCTCGCCGCATGCTTCATCGATTCGCTCGCCACCATGAGCGTGCCGAGCATCGGCTACGGCATCCGCTACGAATACGGCATCTTCCGGCAGACCTTCGTCGACGGTCAGCAGGTCGAGCAGCCGGACGCGTGGCTGGCACTCGGTTCCCCGTGGGAGTTCCCCCACCCGGAGGCGGCTCAGACGATCTCGTTCGCCGGCCGCACGGAGAAATACGACGACGAGGGCGTCGAGCGCAGCCGCTGGATTCCGGGCTGGAACGTGCAGGCGGTGCCCTACAACTACATGGTGCCCGGCTACCACAACGGTCGCGTCAACACCCTGCGGCTGTGGCGGGCGGTGGCGACCAACGCCTTCGATCTGCGCATCTTCAACTCGGGCGACTACGAGGAGGCGGTCCGCGCGCAGACCTTCGCCGAGAACATCTCCAAGGTGCTGTACCCCGAGGACTCCACTCCGCAGGGCAAGGAGCTGCGCCTGCAGCAGCAGTACTTCTTCGTCGCCGCGTCCATCCATGACTTCTTCGACTACGTCCTCGCCGAGGACTACGACCTCGCGAAGCTGCCCGACCGCGTCATCTTCCAGCTCAACGACACCCACCCCGTGATCGCGGTGCCGGAATTCATGCGCGTCCTCGTCGACGAGAAGCACATGGAGTGGGATGCCGCGTGGGCGATCACGCAGCAGTGCTTCGCCTACACCTGCCACACGCTGCTGCCTGAGGCGCTCGAGGTGTGGTCGGTGGACCTCCTCGGTCGCCTGCTGCCTCGCCACCTCGAGATCATCTACCGCATCAACGACGAGTTCCTCCTGGCCGTGCGTGAGCGATTCGGCGACGACGAGATGCGCATCCGCAACATGTCGATCATCTCCGACTTCCCGGAGCGGTCGGTGCGCATGGCGTATCTCGCGACCGTCGCCGGAGCGAAGGTCAACGGTGTCGCTGAGCTCCACTCCCAGCTGCTGCGCGACAAGGTGCTGCCCGACTTCAACGAGTTCTTCCCGGGCAAGTTCACGAACGTCACGAACGGCGTCACGCCCCGGCGCTTCATCCGCCTCGCCAACCCGCAGCTGGCCACGCTCATCACGGAGGCACTGGGGGCGGGCTGGACCGTCGATCTCGAGCGCCTGCGCGGCCTCGAGGTCTTCGCCGAAGATCCCGAGTTCCGCGCGCGGTTCGCTGAAGTGAAGGCCGCGAACAAACGCCGCCTGAGCGAAGTCCTCCTCGCGCGCGACGGCTTCGAGGTGTCCGACGGGCACATGCTGGACGTGATGGTCAAGCGTCTGCACGAGTACAAGCGGCAGATGCTCAAGGTGCTGCACATCGTCACGAGCTACGAGAGCATCGTGTCGGGTCGGATCGCGGCGTCCGACGTGCAGCCTCGCACGTTCATCTTCGGCGCCAAGGCCGCGCCGGGCTACGCGATGGCCAAGCGCATCATCCACCTCATCAACGCGGTCGGCTCCGTCGTCAACGCCGACCCGCGCGTCGAGGGCAGGCTGAAGGTCATCTTCCCCCCGAACTACAACGTGACCCTTGCGGAGCGCGTCATCCCGGCGGCAGACCTGTCGGAGCAGATCTCCCTCGCCGGCAAGGAGGCGTCCGGCACGGGCAACATGAAGTTCGCACTGAACGGCGCTCTCACGATCGGCACGGACGACGGCGCGAATGTCGAGATCCGCGAGCTGGTCGGGGATGAGAACTTCTTCCTCTTCGGCATGACCGAGCCCGAGGTCGAGGCGCTCTGGGAGAGCGGGTACCGGCCGAGCGAGTTCTATCAGAACGACGAGCAGCTGCGCCGGGCGATCGACCTGATCGCATCGGGTGCGTTCTCCGGCGGCGACCGGACGGTGTTCGAGCCGATCGTCTCGAACCTGCTCTACGACGACCGGTTCATGGTGCTGGCGGACTACGCGACCTACATCGCGGAACAGGCGAAGGTCGACGCGGCGTACGCGGACGAGGACGGCTGGACCCGCTCCGCGATCCTCAACGTCGCCCGAAGCGGCTACTTCTCGTCCGACCGTTCTATGCGGGACTACATCGACCGCATCTGGCACACGCCCCCGTCCTACTGAGGTCCGGCGGCGAGGACCATCCACAGATCGGCGTCGTGCCACCGGACGTGAATCGCAGACGTGCTAGACACGCGTCATGAGTCCGATCGACGCGCACCCCGGTGCGATCGTGGCGACCGTGCTGGCCTTCCTGCTGCTGGCGGTCGTGAGCGTCGTGCTCACGGTCATCGATCTGCGTGAGCACCGCCTGCCGAACAGGATCGTGCTGCCGCTGTATCCGGCCGTGCTCGCACTCCTGGCCATCGCGTGTGTGTTCGGCAGCCCCTGGACGTGGCTGCTGCGGGCGGCCGTCAGCGGTGCGACCCTGTTCGTCTTCTACGCGCTGATGCGTGGCGTGAGTGGGCGCGGCGTGGGCGGTGGGGACGTGAAGCTCGCCGGCGTGATCGGCCTGTATCTCGGGTGGGTCGGCTGGGGCGCTCTGGTGGTCGGCACGGTGTCGGGGTTCCTCATCGGGGGAGCGGTCGCTGTCGCCCTTCTCGCCGCCCGGCGCGCGAATCGGTCCACGGCGATTCCTTTCGGCCCGTGCCTCCTGGCCGGCGCGTGGGTCGGCATCCTCGTCGGCGAAACTCCGGCAGCGGCCTATCTCGGCCTCTGACGGGGGTCAAGGCCCGATCGCCCGGTCGGGCGGACGATAACCTGAGCGCATGGCTGAGACCGAGGCATCCCCGCCCCTGCTGACCCGACTGATCGCCGGCGCGCTGAAGCGCAAGCCCGTGCGCGCACTCCTGCTGTACGTGGAGCACCGCGGGCCGATGCTGGCGGACAGCGTCACGTATCGGACGCTCTTCAGCGTCTTCGCGGGTGTCGCTCTGGGCTTCTCGCTCGCGGCGATCTGGCTGGCCGGCAACGAGCAGGCCCTGAACGCGCTCGTGGAGTCGGTGGACGCCGTCGTGCCGGGGCTCGTCGGCGAGGACGCGTTGATCAACCCGGCGCTGATCAAGGCCCCCACCGGCTTCACGGTCGCGGGGGTGATCTCGCTGATCGGTCTCGTGGGCGCGGCGATCGGCGCGATCGGTTCGCTGCGGACCGCCATCCGCCTGCTCGCCGACAACGTGTACGGCGACATCCTCCCCGTCTTCGTCATTCTTCGGAACCTGGTGCTCGCGATCGTGATCGGTGCGGCGCTCGTCGCCGCTGCCGCCGCGACGTTCCTGGCGACGTCGGGGGTGGGGATCGTGAGCGGATGGTTCGGGATCTCGGCCGAGGATCCCCTCACGCGCACGCTCACGCGCGTCGCCTCGATCGTGGTCGTCTTCATCCTCGACACCGGCGTCGTCGCTGTGCTCTACGTCACCCTTTCCGGGGTCAAGGCGTCCGCTCGTTCGTTGTGGACCGGGGCGGTCATCGGCGGAGTGGGCCTGATCGCGCTGCAGGAGCTCTCCGGCCTGTTCGTCGGAGGCGCCTCGAACAACCCGCTGCTGGTGACTTTCGCCTCGCTCATCGCCCTGCTCCTGTGGCTCAATCTGTCGGCTCAGGTGATCTTGATCGCGTGCGCCTACATCATCACCGGAGTGGACGAGGAGAAGGACCGCGTGCGCGCGAGATTCGGCGCTTCGACGTTCGCGCAGCGCCGCATGAAGCAGGCCGAGCGGGCGGTTCAGGTCGCGTCGGACGAACTGGCCGCAGCCCGAGAGGTCGAGCAGCAGGAGCGCGAGAAAGCCGACGCCTGACGGCAGCGGCTCCCCTCACCGCGCGTAGCGCTCGACGAACGCGCGCAGGATGTCACGGGGGTGGCTCACGGTGGTGCGCAGGACGGCATCCAGTGTCGTCTGCAGCTCGCCGGGGGAGAAGTAGCCGTGATCGGCGTACGCGTGGATGCGTGTGGTGATGCCTGCAGCATCCAGTTCAGGGTGGAACTGGGTCGCGTAGACATTCTCGCCGACGCGGAACATCTGCACGGGGCATGTGGGCGAGGAGGCCAGCAGCGTCGCCGACGACGGCAGCACGCGGATCGCCTCCTTGTGTCCGACGAAGGCGTCGAACTGACGGGGGAGACCGGCCAGCAGCGGGTCCGCGACCCCGGCCTCCGTCATCGTGACGGGGACGATGCTGATCGGCTCGCGGTACAGGTCGTCGATCGCCGCGTGCAGATGGGTGCCCACCGTCCCGATGCCGTAGCACGCGCCCAGGAACGGGAAGTCGAGGTCGATGACCCGGTGCAGGAGGGCGTCGATCTCCGCCTCGACACGGCGCTGCACCGCCGACTTCTTCTCGAGGGGGTCGGACGCGTTGAACGGGCCGCCGCCGACGAAGATGCCGGAGTAGTCCTCGAGGTCGAGGTGCGGCATCGGCTGGGCTTCCAGGCGGATGCGCACGAGCTGTTCGGGGTCGAGGCCGGCGAAGCGCAGGAAGAGGGCGTACTCCTCGTCGGCGGGGACATCCTCGGCGCGGGTGGCGAGCAGCACGAACGGTTTCACCCTTCGACGATAGTCGGGGCTCCGCGGCGGAAGCGGCGGCGGGAGGTGTGCCGGCGTCGCCGGACGCGCCTAGGCTGTGTCCATGGCTATTGCACGACTTTCCGGAGGCCCGCTCGACGGGCAGGTCCTTCCCCTCGACCCCACGGTCGACGACGCGCTGATCGTTCCCTACGGTGAGGGGCAGATCATCTACCACCGTGACGGCTCGCTCGAGAACACCGGTGACGATGACGGTCCGACGGAGGCCCGCTTCGTCTACGTCGAGGCGACCGAGGACATCAACCCCGACCCCGACGGCCGAGACGAGTAGGTCGATGGCATCGGCGCCGGATGCCGCATCCGGTCGCTCTCATTCGGTAGAGGTCGAGGAGAAGTTCGACGTCGACTCCGACACTCCACTGCCCGACTGGCTCGCCATCCCGGGTGTCTTCGCCGTCGGCGATCCGGAAGAGCGGGATCTCGATGCGCAGTATCTCGACACGGCGGAGCTCGCGCTCGGTCGCGCGGGCTACGCACTGAGGCGACGCACGGGCGGTCACGACGCGGGCTGGCATGTCAAGGGCCCGGTCGTCGGCGGCGGACGGGTCGAGCTGGGGTGGCCCCTCGGCGACGATGACGCGGTTCCCGACGCCATCCGCGAAGAGCTCGCAGCGGTGACAAATGCCGCGTTCGAGCCGCTCGCCCGGATACGGAACGCCCGTACCGCCTATGCGCTGCTGTCGCCCTCGGGGTCGGTCGTCGCCGAGTTCGTCGACGACCGCGTTCGCGCGACCGACGAACGCGAAGGCAGTGTCCGCGAATGGCGGGAGTGGGAAGTCGAACTCGGGCCCGCCGGGCCGGAAACCGACGAGGAGCGGAAAGCGTTCTTCACCGCGGTGGAGGCCGCCGTACTCGCCGCGGGAGCGCGCCACGCGTCATCCGCCTCCAAGCTGGCCCGCGCGCTGGGACTCGCCTCGCGGCGTTGAGCCCACGGACGCCGTCGACGAAACGAACAGAACGAAACGCCCCTGCGCATGCGCAGGGGCGTTTCCGTTCGCATTGTTCGCTCCATGACCGGAGCGACGAGGCTCAGAGGTTGATCATGTGACCGGCGAGGCCGTGGAAGGCCTCCTGCACGGCCTCGGACAGCGTCGGGTGCGTGTGCACGTTGCGCGCGGTCTCGAGCGCCGTGAGGTCCCACTTCTGGGCCAGGGTCAACTCGGGGAGCAGTTCCGACACGTCGGGGCCGATCAGGTGGCCGCCGATCAGCTCGAGGTGCTCGGCGTCGGCGATCAGCTTGACGAAGCCGATGGGCTCGCCGAGGCCGTTCGCTTTGCCGTTCGCGCTGAACGGGAACTTCGCGACCTTGACGTCGTAACCGGCGTCGCGCGCCTGCTGCTCGGTGAGTCCGAAGGAGGCGATCTGCGGGGAGCAGAATGTGGCGCGCGGCATCATCCGGTAGTCGCCGAGGGTCATGGTCTCGGCCTTGCCGATCGTCTCCGCGGCCACTACCCCCTGCGCTTCGGCCACGTGCGCCAGCTGCAGCTTGGCGGTGACATCTCCGATCGCGAAGATGTGCGGCACGTTGGTGCGCATGTAGTCGTCGATCGCGATGGCGCCGCGGTCGGTGAGCTCGACGCCGGTCTTCTCGAGGCCGAATCCGTCGACCTTCGGAGCGAACCCGATCGACATCAGCACGCGGTCGGCCTCGATCGACGCCTGGGCGCCGTCCTTGGGCGTGTAGGTGACCGTCACCTTGTCGCCGGAATCGACGACCGTCTCGACCTTGGTCGAGGTGAGGATGTCGACACCGTACTTCTTGTACTGGCGGGCGATCTCCTTCGAGACGTCGGCGTCCTCATTGGGAAGCGCGCGATCGAGGAACTCGATGATCGTCACCTTGACGCCGTAGTTCACCAGAACGAAGGCGAACTCCATGCCGATCGCTCCCGCTCCGACGATCACGATCGACTTCGGCAATTCGCGATTGAGGATCTGCTCCTCGTACGTCACGACGTTGTCGCTGAGCGACACACCCGGGAGAAGCCGCACGGTGGAACCCGTCGAGATGATGGCGTTGTCGAACGTGATGTCCTCGGTGGAGCCGTCCGACTTCGTCACGGTGATGGCCTTCGGGCCGGTGAACGACCCGCGTCCCTCGTACTCGGTCACCTTGTTCTTCTTCATCAGGAAGTGGATGCCCTTGACATGGGTGTCCGCCACCTTGCGGCTGCGGTCCCACGCCACACCGAAGTCGAACGACACCTCGCCGGAGATGCCGAACAGGTCGGCCTGATCGTGGAAGATGTGGGCGAGGTCGGCGTTGCGCAGGAGCGCCTTGGAGGGGATGCAGCCGACATTCAGGCAGACACCACCCCAGTACTTCTCTTCGATGATCGCAACCGAGAGTCCGAGTTGGGCGCTGCGGACGGCCGCGACGTAACCGCCGGGACCCGCGCCGAGAATGACGACGTCGTAATGAGGCATGGTTCCAGCCTATCGCTCGGCGGGGTCGTCGGAACCGGAGCCGGAGGGGGTCGGGGAGGCCTTCGGCTGGGCCGCCGACAGGTCCCGTGTGCGGCGGGCCCGGGAGACGAGGAGGTAGACGACCGCGGCCACGACGAGGAGGGCGACGACCCCCAGGATCCACGGCAGCGGGCTGGCGTCACCGGAGGGCGCCGGGGCTGACGTGGGCGCGGTGGTCGGGACGACCGAGGCCTCACTCGGTGTCGGGGCAGCGGTCGGTGTGGTCGTCGCGGACGCACTGGCCGTCGCAGCCGGGGTCGGTGCACCGGTGGCCGTGAAGGCGAACTGGCCGGAGATCGGATGGCCGTCGCCCGACGCGACGCGCCAGAGCACGGTGACGGTCCCGGTCGCCGTCCCGGCGAGGGCCTGCGTCACGGTGTTGTCCTGCACGGACGGCGCGCCGTCCAGGAGCGAAGTACCCGCGGCATCCGTCACCTGCAGTTCGGCCGAGCCCTCGTCGGTCAGCAGCGGACCGCTGAAGGTCAGCGTCAGCTGCGCGGGCAGCGCCTCCACGGTCGAGTCCGCGGCGGGGTCGCTGCCGATCAGCTCGTCGTGCGCCGATGCTGCGAGCGGCGCGACGAAGACGAGGGCGAAAGCCGCGAGCACGGATGCTGCGACCACGGTCAGCCGACGGGGCGCCTGAGCGCGGCGGCGAGTGTACGTGTCCATCCCGTCCAGCCTAGGCCGCGGCATCCGGGCGGTTCCTGCGTGCGGGTGCCGTATGACGGCGGTGTGAATTCTGGATGGGGGTTCGTTGCCGCCCGTGACGTGGCAGAGGTTCCGGAGTAGCGTGCGGTCCAGGCGGCCATTCCGCCGTCGGGACGACCGAACAGGATGAGGTGCGCGATGGACTCGATGATGATGGACGCGATGTCGAAGGACATGATGTCGATGCCCGGGATGGACATGATGGACATGTCGGTGATGCAGGCAGCGATGGACGCCTGCGCGGCCTGCGAACAAGCATGCACGGTGTGCTCGATGCAGATGATGTCGTGCGCCGCCGCGTGCATGAACTGCGCGGACATGTGCAACACGATGATGCGCGCGATGCTGCGGATGCAGGGGATGACCGGCGCGAGCATGATGGCGATGCTCGACGCCTGTATCGCGATGTGTCAGACGTGCATGGACGAATGCATGGAGCACGCAGCGGAGAGCGACGTCTGCAGGATGTGCGCCGACTCGTGCAAGGCCTGCATGGATGCGTGCATGGCGATGAAGGACTCGATGATGAAGATGGCCAGCTGAACGGACGACTATTTCCCGCGGGACGACCCGCGCTCCGGTCGGTCAGCCGATCGGTTGGACGTTGAACCAGGTGCGCCCGACGGCGAGCACGTGATAGCGCTCGTGGAGCGCGACCGGCGTGCCCACCTCGACGGCGCGAGCGGCGCCCGCGCCGCTCCATACGACGGTCGGCGTGCCCTCGGAGACCGCGTGCACCGTGAGCGAGCCATCGGCGTGGGTGGACCCGACCACCGCGTCCACCCACTCGCCCGGAGTCGCCGAGGCGAGGCGGGCCTGGATGAGGTGTACGGCATGGCCCGGAGCGAAGGTCGAGCACGGCTCGCCGTGGATGCACATGCACGCCGCACGCTCACGCACCGTCAGGGCGGAAATGTGGTTGTGCGGGCTCGACACGGGAGTGCTCCAGTCAGTAGTTTCGAATACTCGAAGGCTAGGACGAAGCCGCGCACAGGTCGCGGCCGGTGACACACACCGAAACATTGCCGACGACGTTCCCCCGGACCCTGTCGGCGCCCGTCGGGCCGTGGTCGATCGGATAGTCTGGTCGCAGAGGAGGCATACCGTGGAAGACAACCGCCACCGCGAGCCGGACGAGATCCGGCGCAGCGCTGATGTCGGGTCCGCTGACGGCTCCACCGACACGACGCAGACCTTCGGTCACGATTCCGATCTGTCGTTCGTTCCGTTCGGCAGCGACCTCAGTGACGCCGAGATCGAGGCCATCGGTGCCTTGCCGACACGGTCATCACTGCTGATCGTGCGCTCCGGCCCTACTGCGGGCGCGCGCTACCTGCTCGACACCGACGTCACCACCGTGGGCCGGCACCCCGAAGCCGACATCTTCTTCGACGATGTCACCGTCTCGCGGCGACATGCCGAGATCACCAGAGAGGGCGCGGCGTTCGAAATCGTGGACCAGCGCTCGCTGAACGGCACGTATGTCGACGGCGAGCGCGTCGACCGGGCCGGTCTGGCGAACGGCGCCGAGGTGCGCATCGGCAAGTTCCGTCTGAACTTCTTCGTTTCACCTGCTGATCTGCCCCAGGCCGCGGACGCCTGATGCCGGCTGCTCACGCCCGCGAACGATCCTCGTCCGCGGGTCTGCTCAGCATCGGTCAGGTACTGGCGCTGCTCACGCCGGAATTCTCCTCACTCACCTCGAGCAAGCTGCGCTTCCTCGAGGTGCAGGGCATCGTGACCCCGACGCGCACCGAGTCGGGCTACCGCAAGTTCTGCCAGGCCGACGTCGATCGCCTGCGCCTCGCGCTCACGCTGCAGCGCGACCACTACCTGCCTCTCGTGGTCATCCGCGATCACCTCGAAGACGTCGACGCGGGGCGCGAGCCGTCGCCGCCGACCGCCGTGCCCTCCATCGTGCCCGCGCCGCGCCGCTACCGCCGCGAAGAACTGCTCTCGGCGGCCGGAGCGACACCGCAACTGCTCAACGACGCGATCAGCACGGGCGTGCTGACGGGCGGGGACGGCTACACCGATCAGTCCGTGGCGGTGCTGCGCGCTCTCGTCGCACTGGATCGTCACGGCATCGAACCTCGGCACATCCGCACGGTCCGCCAGAGCGCTGAGCGTGAGGTCGCCCTCATCGAGTCGGCACTGGCACCGCTGCTGCGACGGGCCGACGCGGCGTCGCGGGCCCGCGCGAATGAAACGGCCCCCGAGCTCGCCAAGCGCCTCGACGAAGTGCGGGGTATCTTCGTCAGAGCGGCCCTCGAGAAGCTCATCCCCTGATCCGTCGCGACACGCCGCCCCGCCGGGGCGGATGTCATTGCCCGCTGTCCTTCGCTGATCTAGCGTGGAACCACCCCCATCCAGAGGAGGATGCGCATGACCGCTCCCGAAACGGCAGGCGACTCCGCGTTCGCCGCCGACCTCCTCTTCACCGACGGTCTTCCGCAGATGGATGACGAAGTCGGGTATCGCGGAGCCGTGGCTGCGCGGGCGGCGGGGATCACCTACCGCCAGCTGGACTACTGGGCACGCACCGAGCTCGTCGAGCCCACCGTCCGCGGAGCGAGCGGATCCGGCTCGCAGCGCCTGTACGGATTCCGCGACATCCTGGTGTTGAAGCTGGTGAAGCGACTTCTCGACACGGGGATCTCGTTGCAGCAGATCCGCACCGCCGTCGAGCAGCTGCGTGCTGCCGGCATCCGCGACCTCGCGGGAACCACGCTGATGAGCGACGGCGCCTCGGTGTACCTCTGCACCTCGAACGACGAGGTCATCGACCTCGTGAGCCGCGGCCAGGGCGTGTTCGGCATCGCCGTCGGCAAGGTGCTGCGCGAGGTCGAGTCGACGCTGGTCGACTTCGACGCTCAGGCGCCCGAAGTGCTCGACGAACTCTCCGCGCGCCGCGCCGTGCGCACCGCCTGATCAGAACGAAAGAAGAGCGGATGCCTCGAGGCATCCGCTCTTCGTCGTTCGATCAGGAGCGTGCTTCGCCCGGCACCGGGATGCGTCCCGTGCGGAGCACGCGGTCCAGGAGGGCATCGAAATCGGCGGCCAGCTCCTGCGCGGAATCGCCGGGCCAGATGTGCAGCGGCTTCGCCGCCCCCTGCGCCTGCTGGAGCGACGTGCGCTCGGGCAGCTGAGGCGCGAGCACCAGAGGACCGAACATGTCGCGCAGTTCCTTGATGCGGAACTGGTGTTCGATCGACTGCGGCCTGACCCGGTTGACGACGATGCCCAGCGGCTGCAGCCGAGGCGAGAGGCCCCGCCGGATCTCTTCGATCGCACGGAGAGCCCGGTCGGCCGCGGCGACCGAGAACAGCCCCGGCTCGGTGACGACGATCACACGGTCGCTGGCCGCCCACGCGGTACGGGTGAGGGCGTTCAGCGAAGGCGCGCAGTCGATCAGAACGAGGTCGTAGTCGGACTCGATCGTCGCGAGGGCCTCCTCGAGCTTCCACACGTCGCGGACAGAAGGATGAGGTCCGTCGAAGTTGATGGCGGACGGGCTGCCGATCATGACGTCGATCGTGCCGGGGTGGACCTTCGCCCAACCGCTGGAGGTGATGGCCTGACGGACGACCTTCTCCTTGGGGTTGGCGAGCACGTCGGCGACATTGAGTCGCCCGGCCACCTGGATGTCCATGCCCGTCGAGACGTCGGACTGGGGGTCGAGGTCGACGACGAGGGTGCGGACACCTCGCGCGAATGCCGCGGAGGCGAGCCCCAGAGTCACAGTCGTCTTGCCGACCCCGCCCTTGAGTGAGCTGACGGAGAGTACGTGCACAAGCGTCTACGTTACCGTCCCCTAGGCTGTGATCACACTTTGCCCGTCGTTCGGCTTCCCCGATGAGGTGCGCATGTTCCGCAAGATCCTTGTTGCAAACCGCGGAGAGATCGCGATCCGCGCGTTCCGCGCCGCGTTCGAGCTGGGGGCCCGCACCGTCGCGGTCTTCCCGTATGAGGACCGCAACTCGCTGCACCGGCTGAAGGCCGACGAGGCCTACGAGATCGGCGAACGCGGCCACCCGGTGCGCGCCTACCTCGACGTCGAGGCGATCGTCCGCGTGGCCAAAGAGGCCGGTGCCGACGCGATCTACCCGGGATACGGATTCCTCTCGGAGAACCCGGAACTGGCGGAGAAGGCCGCGGCCGAGGGCATCACCTTCATCGGCCCGCCCTCGACCGTGCTCGAGATGGCAGGCAACAAGGTGACGGCCAAGCATCACGCCATCAGCGCGGGCGTTCCGGTGCTGCGGTCGACCGAGGCGTCGTCCGATATCGATGAATTGGTCGGTCAGGCGAACGACATCGGCTTCCCGCTCTTCGCCAAGGCGGTCGCCGGGGGCGGCGGGCGCGGGATGCGCCGTGTCGAGTCGGCCGGCGAGCTCGCACCCGCGCTCGCGGAGGCGATGCGCGAGGCCGACAGTGCGTTCGGCGACCCGCGGATGTTCCTCGAGCAGGCAGTGCTGCGGCCGCGGCACATCGAAGTGCAGATCCTCGCCGACGCCACCGGAGCCACCGTGCACCTGTTCGAGCGCGACTGCTCGGTGCAGCGTCGTCACCAGAAGGTGATCGAGATCGCGCCCGCGCCGAACCTCGACACCGCGGTGCGCGACTCCCTGCACCGGTACGCGATCGCCTTCGCCGAGTCGATCGGCTACCAGAACGCCGGAACGGTGGAGTTCCTGCTCGAGACCTCCGGCCCCCGCACCGGCGAGGTCGTCTTCATCGAGATGAACCCCCGCATCCAGGTGGAGCACACGGTCACCGAGGAGGTGACCGACGTCGATCTGGTCCAGTCCCAGATGCGCATCGCTGCAGGGGAGACGCTCGCCGATCTCGGCTTGACGCAGGGAGAGATCAGGCTCCGCGGCGCAGCCCTGCAGTGCCGGATCACGACAGAGGACCCGACGCAGGGCTTCCGCCCCGATACCGGGAAGATCACGACGTACCGCTCGCCGGGAGGCGCCGGCATCCGTCTCGACGGCGGCACGACGGCAGCAGGCTCGCAGGTCAGCCCGCACTTCGATTCGATGCTCGCCAAGCTCACGTGTCGTGCGCGCGACTTCCCTGCTGCGGTCAGTCGCGCACGTCGGGCGCTCGCGGAGTTCCGCATCCGCGGCGTCTCGACGAACATCCGATTCCTCCAGGCCGTCCTCGACGACGCGGATTTCGTCGCGGGCGACCTGAGCACGTCGTTCATCGATGAGCGTCCCCAGTTGTTGCGCGGTCCCGAGTCCAAGGACCGCGGCACGAAGATGCTGAACTGGCTGGTCGACGTGACCGTCAACAAGCCGAACGGCGAGAATCCGCTGCACATCGATCCGCGGGTCAAGCTTCCGGCACTCGACCTTCTGGCCCCGGCTCCCGATGGGTCGAGGCAGAAGCTTCGAGCGCTCGGGCCGGCGGGCTTCGCGGCAGACCTTCGCGCGCAGACTGCTCTCGCCGTCACCGAGACGACCTTCCGCGACGCGCACCAGTCCCTTCTCGCGACCCGCGTGCGCACGAAGGATCTGGTTGCCGTCGCACCGTACGTCGCCCGCATGACGCCGCAGCTGCTGTCGGTCGAGGCATGGGGCGGTGCCACGTACGACGTGGCACTCCGCTTCCTCGGCGAAGATCCGTGGGAACGACTCGATCGACTGCAGGCCGCGCTGCCGAACGTCGCGATCCAGATGCTGCTGCGCGGGCGGAACACCGTCGGCTACACCCCGTATCCGACGGCGGTGACCGACGCCTTCGTGCGCGAGGCCGCGTCCAGCGGGGTCGACATCTTCCGCATCTTCGACGCGCTCAATGACGTGTCGCAGATGCGCCCCGCGATCGACGCCGTGCTCGCGACCGATACCGCGGTCGCCGAAGTCGCCCTCTGCTACACCGGCGATCTGCTCAACCCGGCCGAGGATCTGTACACGCTCGACTACTACCTGGCTCTCGCCGAGAAGATCGTCGACGCGGGGGCCCACATCCTGGCCATCAAGGACATGGCCGGCCTGCTGCGTCCCGCCGCGGCCTCGCGGCTCGTCCAGGCCCTCCGCGATCGCTTCGACCTCCCCGTACACGTGCACACGCACGACACCGCGGGCGGGCAGCTCGCGACGCTCCTCGCCGCGAGCGCCGCGGGCGCGGATGCCGTGGACGCCGCCGCCGCTCCGCTGTCGGGCACGACGAGCCAGCCGTCTCTTTCTTCGCTGGTCGCAGCGTTGGCGCACACCGAGCGCGACACCGGGCTGGATCTGGACGCGGTGTCGGACCTCGAGCCCTACTGGGAAGCCGTCCGCCACATCTACCGCCCGTTCGAGTCGGGATTGCCCGGCCCCACCGGCCGCGTCTACCGCCACGAGATTCCGGGCGGCCAGCTCTCCAACCTTCGTCAGCAGGCGATCGCGCTGGGGCTGTCGGAGGACTTCGAGCTCATCGAGGACATGTACGCCGCTGCCAACAGCATCCTGGGTCGCGTTCCCAAGGTGACACCGTCCTCGAAGGTGGTCGGCGACCTCGCGCTGCATCTGGCGGCGGTCAAGGCCGACCCCGCGGACTTCGAGCAGAACCCGCAGAAGTACGACATACCCGACTCGGTCGTGGGGTTCATGGCGGGCGAGCTGGGCGATCTTCCGGGCGGATGGCCCGAGCCGTTCCGCACGAAGGTACTGGCCGGGCGCCAGGTGAATATCGACGTGAAACCGCTTACCGCGAAAGAGGAGGAGGGGCTGGAAGGGGATGCCGCGTCTCGCCGCGCCACGCTGAACGCCTTGCTCTTCCCCGCGCCCGCCCGCTCCTTCGAGCAGGTGCGGGAGCTGTTCGGTGATCTCAGCGTCCTGGACACGGCGGATTACCTCTACGGACTCACTCCGGGGGGCGAGCACATCGTCGAGATCGAACGGGGCGTGCAGCTCTACGTGGGGCTGGAGGCGATCGGCGAAGCCGACGACAAAGGCATGCGGACGGTCATGACGACGCTGAACGGGCAGCTGCGGCCCGTGTTCGCGCGCGACCGCAGCATCCAGGTCGAATCCCGCCAGGCGGAGAAGGCGGACACCACCAAACCCGGGCAGGTCGCCGCGCCGTTCTCCGGCGTCGTCACGATCAAGGCCGCCGTCGGAGACACCGTGACAGCGGGTGAACCGGTGGCATCGATCGAGGCGATGAAGATGGAGGCGGCCATCACTTCGTCGGTCGACGGCGTCGTGGAGCGGATCGCGATCGCGGCCACGCAGCAGGTCGACGCAGGTGACCTTTTGGTCGTCGTCCGCCCCGCGCATTAGCCTGAGGGGTGGGCGACCCGAAGCCTGCCCCCGTTTTGGAGATGTGCAATGGCCCCTGACCGCAACGACCGTACGCCGGAAGACGACCTGGAAAACGGAGTCCTCGGCGATTCCGGGAGCCTCGAGACGACGAGCATCGGCATCGTCGGGGGAGTCACCGAGCAGCTCAGCGTCGTCCTTCCTCCGTCCTCGGAGGACGAACTCGAGGATGACGACGATGTCATCGACGATGAGGTCGAACCCGCGGGGTTCGACCCGGCCTCGCTCTCGCTTCCCTCCGCAGCGGGCGACGTCGCCCCGAACACCGCACCCGTGGAATTCACCCGGCATGCGCGGGCGCACCCGCCCGAGATCGAGACCGTCGAAGCCGAGATCGATGAGCCGGAAACCGGAGACACCGGCCGGCCCGGGATCGCCACCGAGGACGATCGCGAGACGAGTGCCGACCTGATCGCCGACGTCGTCGCGCCGGAGTTCGGATCCGAGTTCGCCGACGAGGGCGCCTCGGGCGCGTCGGGGGCAGCCCTCGACACCACCGACGTCGGGTCGACGGCCCGCGCTGAGGGGAGCCCCAGCAGGGACGAGCCGTTCGCCGGTGCGGTCGTGATCGAACTCGACGGGCGCGGGAGGAATGAGTCGGGTGCCTTCGCTCTCCCTGGATCCGGGGATGACAGCACGGGGGACGCGGTCCCGGATGCCACCCCCATCGTCGCTCCGGCAGGATACGGTGTGACAGCGGGGCATGACGAAGACGATGCCCCGGTGCCGCCGTCGGGGGTCGACGGGCACGACCAGGAGGACGACGTGACGCACGCGGACCGCGCGCCGGAGCCGAACCCGACCACCGGGCCCGCCCTGCCGTCGAAGGCCGCGACGCCGCCGACGACGGGATCGGTTCCGACGACGCGACGCGGGGCGCAGCATCCGGAGTCCACCGTCGACCGTACGGACCGCGCTCATGCTGTCGAGCGGGTCCAGACACGCCACGAGGTGACCCTCGCGTCCAAGCGGGTCGGCGAGTTCGAGCCCGACCGCGAATCATCGGACCTCCTGACAGCCGACCGCCTGCTGGACCCTTCCCAGATCGTGCGGCCCGAGCCTGAGGGCCGGTGGCGACACTTCGTCTACTCGATCTCGGGTCGCCGGATCAATCTCGGTGACGGAAAGAGGGCCCGCAGTCGCAAAGAACTCGATCGTCTCATCGGTTTGCCGCTCGACGGCAACGCGCGATTCGTTCCGGTGCTCTCGCGCAAGGGGGGCGTCGGCAAGACGACGATCACCACGCTGCTCGGGATGGCCCTCGCCGATGCCCGCGACGACCGCGTGATCGCGATCGATGCGAACCCCGACCGGGGAACGCTCGCCGAGCGCATCGCGAACTCCAACGGCAAGACCGTCCGGGATCTGGTCCGCATCCGTGACAACGTCAGCGGATATAAAGACGTCTCGTCGGTCGTGGCGCGTGACGCCACACGACTCGACGTGCTCGCTTCGGATTCCGATCCTCGTGTCTCGGAAGCGTTGAGCGATCGCGACTACCAGGATGTCGCGACGATCGCCGCGCACTACTACTCGATCGTGCTCACCGACACCGGAACGGGCATCGTCCACTCCGTCATGGGGGCGACCCTCGAGGCTGCGGACGCGATCGTGGTCGTCGCCGGGCTGAGCGTCGACGAGGCGCGCCTGGCCTCGGAAACGCTCACGTGGCTGGAGACCAACGGGTATCAAGACCAGGTCCGCAATGCCGTGGTCGTGCTGAACACCTCTCGTCCCGGCACACCTCTCGTGCGTCAGGAAGAGCTGGAGACGCACTTCCGCACCCGCGTCCGGACTGTCGTCCGCATGCCGTACGACCCTCTGATCGCCGCCGGCAGCGCGATCACCTTCAGCAACCTGCAGCCCGCGACGCGGCTGGCCGCGCGGCGACTGGCCGCCGCGGTGGTGGAGGGCCTGCGGGCCCTCGCATCGGCGGCGTAGGCGAACGATGGCTGTCCGACCCATCAGGATCTTCGGCGACCCCGTCCTGCGCGCGACCAGCGCGCCCGTCGTCGAGATCGACGACGGGGTGCGTGCCCTGGTGCAGGACCTCCTCGACACCGTGGAGCTCCCTGGGAGGGCCGGCGTCGCCGCGCCCCAGATCGGGGTCGGCCAACGGGTGTTCAGCTACAACATCGACGGCGATATCGGCTATGTCATCAACCCGGTCCTGGTCGAGGTCTCGGGCGAGCCCGAACCTGTGAGCGAGGGGTGCCTGTCGGTGCCGGGGCTCTGGCACGAGGCGCTTCGGCACCCGCACGCGAAAGTGGTGGGCATCGACCTGGACGGCCGGGAGGTCGTACTCGAGGGCGACGGTCTGCTGGCGCAGGCGCTGCAGCACGAGACCGATCATCTCGACGGCAGGCTGTATCTGGACCGTCTGCCCGCCGAGACGCGGCGTGTGGCGATGCGCGAAGTGCGCGAGTCCGACTGGTTCTGATCCGCGACGGCGGGTTCCGGGTGTCGATGAGGAAGGCCCCGCACCGAGGTGCAGGGCCTTCTTCATCACTCCTACTTGAGCGACACGTTCGTGGTGTTCACGGGAACGTCGTACAGCTCCTCGACGTCGGCCGCGAAATCCTGCATGATGACGTTGCGCTTGATGCTCATCTTCGGTGTCAGATGGCCGCTGGCCTCCGTCCATTCCGTCGGCAGGATGACGAATTTGCGGATCGACTCCGCACGGGAGACGGTCTTGTTCGCGATGTCGATCGCCCGCTGCACTTCGGCCTTCACCGCGGGGTGGGTCGCGGCATCCGTCGCCGTCATGTCGGCGGACAGGCCGTTGTTCGCGAGCCACGTCGGAAGCATCTCGGAATCGAGCGTGACGAGCGCGGCGATGAAGGGCCTCTGGTCGCCGACGACGACGACCTGACCTACGATCGGGTTCGCTCGGATCGGGTCTTCGAGCGCGGCAGGGGCGACGTTCTTGCCCGCCGCGGTCACGATGATCTCTTTCTTGCGGCCGGTGATCGACAGGAAGCCCTCGTCATCGAATGATCCGATGTCGCCGGTCTTGAACCATTCGCCGTCGAAAGCCGCTGCGGTCGCCTCAGGATTGCGCCAGTACTCCTTGAAGACGTTTATCCCGCGCACTTCGATCTCACCGTCATCGGCGAGTCGGACACCGACCCCGGGCAGCACCGGACCGACGGACCCGATCTTCGACTTCTTCGCGAGGTTGACGGTGGCGGGCGCCGTCGTCTCGGTGAGGCCGTAGCCCTCGAGGATGACGACGCCCAGGCTGTGGAAGAAGTGTCCCAAGCGCGCGCCGAGCGGCGCGGAACCCGAGACGGCGTACACCACCCGGCCACCCATCGCCGCGCGCAGCTTGCTGTAGACGAGCCGGTCGAACACGGCGAACTTGATCCGGGTGCCGAAGGGGACCTTCTTGCCCGCTGCCTGGAGCGTGGAGTGCTCGATCGCGGTGTGGGCCGCAGCGCGGAAGATCTTCCCCTTGCCGCCCGCCTCGGCCTTCTGCTCGGCCGAGTTGTACACCTTCTCGAACACACGCGGGACGGCGAGCAGGAAGGAGGGCTTGAAGGATCCGAGGGCCGGAAGGAGCTGCTTCGTGTCGGGCTGATGCCCGGTCTTCACACCCGCGTGGATGTCGAGGATCGAGATGAACCGCGCGAAGACGTGCGCCGTCGTGATGAACAGCAGCGTGGACGCGCCCGGCACCGACACGACCTCATGCAGCGACCTGGCCGAGTTGCGGCACAACTCGACGAAGTTCGCGTGTGTGAGCACGCACCCCTTGGGCCGCCCCGTCGAACCCGACGTGTAGATGAGCGTCGCGATGTCGGCGCCATCGGCGATCGAACGGCGTCGGACGATCTCGGCATCCGAAACCCCCTCGCCCTTCGCGACCAGCTTGTCGAGATCTCCCCGGTGCATCTCCCACACGGTGCGGATGAGCGGAAGATCAGCGCGCACCTCGTCGAGGCTCGCCGCGTGGTCCGGGCTCTCGAGGATCATCGCGATCGCGCCCGAGTCCGAGAGGATCCACTGGATCTGTGCAGGGGAGCTGGTCTCATAGACGGGCACCATCACCGCGCCCGCGTAGAACAGTGCGAAGTCCACCAGGGTCCACTGGTAGGTCGTCCGCGCGAGGAAGGCGACCTTGTCGCCGGGCTCGATACCCGACGCGGCGAAACCCTTGGCGAGCGCGATCACCTGGCGCTCGAACGCCGCGGCGGTGATGTCACGCCAGCCAGCACCGTCCGGGACGGCGAACAGGGCGAGATCGGGGGTGGCGGCAGCCCTCTCGACCAGCAGATCGGCGATGTTCGCCTGCGGGTCGGCGGGCACGATGGCGGGTACGTCGAATTGGATCACGGGCAGCTCCTTCGGCACTCGTGGAAGTTCAGTCTCCTCGTCAGTCTACCGCGTGCACCCGCGAGAACCCTCGGCCGGATGCGGCGCCCCGCTAGACTGCAAGGCGCCGCGCGGGCACGCGCAGGCCGGAAAGGAATGCCGTGCTCAGGGTCGGAATCGATATCGGCGGGACGAAGATCGCGGGCGGTGTGGTCGACGGCGAGGGCCGCATCATCGAGAAGCTCCGCGTCAGCACGCCTGTCGACACGACGGCACTGTCCGATGCCGTGATCGACATGGTGCACCACCTCGGTGACCGTCACGAGATCGTGGCGGTCGGCGTCGCCGCTGCGGGCTTCATCGACAGAGACCAGTCCACCGTGATCCACGCTCCGAACATCGCGTGGGAGAACGAGCCGCTGCGCGCGATCCTCGAGGCGCGCATCGATGTCCCCGTGACGATCGACAATGACGCCAACGCCGCCGGGTGGGCGGAGTTCCGCTACGGCGCCGGTCGCGGATTCACGGACATGGTCATGCTCACGATGGGCACGGGTGTCGGGGGAGCCGTGGTGATCGGCGGAGGCCTGCACCGCGGCGGCCACGGCATCGCGGGCGAATTGGGCCACACGCGCTTCATCCGCGACGGACACCCGTGCGGCTGCGGGCAGAGCGGATGCCTCGAACAGTACGCCTCCGGACGAGCGCTGCAGCGCGAGGCCCACGCGATCGCCGACGACGGCGGCATCGGGGCCGGCCTCGCGGCGCTGCGAACGGAGACCGGCGCGCTCGAGGGGCCGGACATCTCGCGGCTCGTCCTGGCCGGCGATCCTGGCGCGATCGAGGCGCTGCATCGCGTGGCGACCGCGCTGGGCGAGGCATGCGGCGGCTTCCAGGCGGTACTCGACCCCGAGGTGTTCGTGATCGGCGGCGGAGTCGCCCAGCTGGGTGAAGCGCTGCTCGAACCGATGCGGATCGCCTACGACCACTCTCTCCCCGGGTACGGCGAACGTCACATCGCCGAATTCGCGATCGCGCAGCTGGGCAACGATGCGGGCCTGATCGGGGCGGCCGACCTGGCCGAGGCCGAGATCCGCACCATCGAGCGGATCGTCTGACGATGTTCTATTGGCTGATGAAGTACGTGGTGATCGGACCGATCGTCAAAGCGATCTGGCGACCGTGGATCATCGGCCGTCGAAACATCCCCACCGAGGGCGCGGCGATCCTCGCCAGCAACCACCTCTCGGTGAGCGATTCGGTGTTCCTGCCGCTCATGATCGACCGCCCGATGTCCTTCCTCGCCAAGAGCGACTACTTCACCGGCAAAGGCATCAAGGGTCGGGCGACGCGGTTCTTCATGAAGGCCACCGGGCAGATACCGATCGACCGGTCGGGCGGCAAGGCGTCAGAAGCCTCGCTCAACACCGGACTTCAGGTGCTCGGGCGCGGCGACCTGCTCGGGATCTACCCCGAGGGCACCCGCAGCCCCGACGGCAAGCTCTACCGGGGGCGGACCGGGATCGCGCGGATGGCCCTGGAGGCCCGCGTTCCCGTGGTGCCCGTCGTCATGGTCGACACCGACACTATGATGCCGATCGGACGGACCGTCCCCCGCATCGTCCGGGTGGGCATCGTCATCGGCGAACCACTGGACTTCTCGCGCTTCGCGGGCATGGAAGGCGACCGCTACATCCTTCGGTCCGTCACCGACGAGATCATCGTCGCTCTGCAGCGGCTGGGGGAGCAGGAGTACGAAGACGTCTACGCCTCGAGCGTGAAGGACCGGGCCGCGGCATCCGCCGTGTCCCCCTGAGAGTGTCGTCGTGATCCCGCCCCGCTGATTCCGTCATCATGCTCCAGAGGCGAGCATCCGCGCGGATAGACTGAGCGGATGCCTCAGCAGCCCGACGCCCTCGACCACTGGCGGACTCTGCCCATCAAACAGCAGCCGTCGTGGACCGACGCCGACGCCGTAGCCGCGGTCTCGGCCGAGATCGCCACGCTGCCGCCGCTGGTCTTCGCCGGTGAGGTCGATCTCCTGCGTGAGCGTCTCGCCCGCGCCGCGTCCGGCCGGGCATTCCTGCTGCAGGGTGGCGATTGCGCCGAGACTTTCGCCGGCGCGACGGCGGAGCAGATCCGCAACCGCATCAAGACCGTGCTGCAGATGGCCGTCGTCTTGACCTACGGCGCGTCCATGCCGATCGTGAAGATGGGCCGCATGGCGGGCCAGTTCGCGAAGCCGCGCTCGAGCGACACCGAGACGCGCGGCGACGTCACGCTGCCCGCGTACCGCGGCGACATCGTGAACGGCTTCGATTTCACGGAGGCCTCCCGCACGCCCGACCCGCAGCGACTGCTGAAGGGCTACCACACCGCCGCGTCGACGATAAATCTGATCCGGGCGTTCACCCAGGGCGGCTTCGCCGACCTCCGCGAGGTGCATTCCTGGAACAAGGGCTTCGCGCAGAACCCCGCCAACCAGCAGTACGAGCGTCTCGCGCAGGAGATCGATCGCGCGATCAAATTCATGGAGGCCGCCGGCGCCGACTTCGACGAGCTCAAGCGGGTCGAGTTCTACACCGGTCACGAGGGCCTGCTGATGGACTACGAGCGACCCATGACGCGCATCGATTCGCGCACGGGTACGCCCTACAACACCTCGGCCCACTTCGTCTGGATCGGCGAGCGCACCCGCGACCTCGACGGCGCGCACATCGACTATTTCTCGAAGATCCGAAACCCCATCGGCGTCAAGCTCGGACCGACCACCACGCCCGAGACGGCGCTGCGGTTGATCGACACGCTCGACCCCGAGCGCGAGCCGGGTCGCCTCACGTTCATCACGCGCATGGGCGCGGGCAAGATCCGCGACGCACTGCCGCCGCTGCTGGAAGCCGTGCGCGACTCGGGGGCGACTCCGCTGTGGGTCACCGACCCCATGCACGGCAACGGCATCACGACACCCACCGGCTACAAGACACGCCGCTTCGACGACGTCGTCGACGAGGTGCGCGGGTTCTTCGACGCGCATCGCGCCGTCGGCACGTTCCCCGGAGGCATCCACGTCGAGCTCACAGGCGACGACGTCACGGAGTGCCTCGGAGGTTCTGAGCACATCGACGAGAAGACCCTCGCGATGCGCTACGAGTCATTGTGCGATCCGCGCCTGAACCACATGCAGAGCCTCGAGCTGGCGTTCCTGGTGGCCGAGGAGCTCGAGAAGCTCTGACCACGGCGAGCGCGGATGCCTCGCCCCGAGGCATCCGGCACGTCAGGTCCCGCGGCAGAGCGGATCAGAGCGAGGCGGCGATGCGCACCGAGATGACGGTGCCCTTCGGCCGCTGGGTCGCCGCCGCAGGGCTCTGCGACTCGACCTTCGTAAAGGCGTCGGGGAACGAGTCCCACCGCCCGTCGTACTCGATCTTGAAGCCGCTCTTCTCGAGGGCGCCGCGGGCGGCCGCCAGCGTCATGCCGGTGAGATCGGGCACGGGGAACAGCGGCGGCCCCTGCGAGACGATCAGAGTCACGGTGTCGCCGGGGACCCAGCTGCCGCCGCCCTCGCGATCCAGCATGCCGATCACCTTGCCGTCGGCGACCGAGTCGCTGAAGTCCTCGGCGTTGTCGCCGCTGACCTGCAGGCCGACACCCGTGAGAGCCGACGTCGCGGCCGAGATGCTCAGTCCCGAGACGTTCGGCACCGGCCCGAGCGACACCGAGAGTACGGCGGTGTCTCCCTCGTAGAGCGTGCAGCCGTCGGTGCAGTTCTGGGGCTCCCCACCGGCGCGGGGCGTGACCGATGCGGCGATGACGCTGTCGGTGGCGGCCTCTCCGAAGGACTTCTGGTCATCGCTCACCGTGACGCGTGCCGCCTCGAGCTGCTGGCGAGCCTGCGCGGCCGACATCCCCGCGAGCGCCGCGACATCGTGGGGCTGCGGACCCTGGGAGACGAGCACGACGACGGCGGCCTCCTTGTCGAGTCTCATCCCTGCCGCAGGATCGGTGCCGACGGCGGTGCCGGCCGGCACGTCGAAGTCGTACACGTCTCGCTGGGTCGCGGACAGCGTCTGCGCGGCGAGCGTCGCCGTGGCGTCGGCGAACGACTGACCCGCGACGTTGGGAACGGCGACCAGCGAACCCGGTCCCGACCCGAACCACCAGCCGGTGCCCCCGGCGAGGCCGGCCAGGAGGGCCACGACGACGATGGTCCAGATGCCCTTCGCCGCCCGTCTCTTCGTCGCCCGACGCAGGCGGGTGGCATTGTCGCTCGCGTCGACCGTCGCGAGCGGGGCGGTGATGGAGGACGGAAGGATGCTGGTGATCTCGTCCGAGTCGAGTCCGTCGTCGTGCGCGGGTCCGGCAGCGGCGGTCGCCCGCGCGACCTGCGGGCTGATCCCGAGATCGCGCTCGATCTCGCGCAACCGCTCGAGCATCTGCGCGGCGTCGTTCGGACGATCGTCGGGAGACTTCTCGGTGGCCCACAGCACCAGTTCGTCCAGCGGCTCGGGCACACCGGGGTTCTTGGCACTGGGGCGAGGGACCGAATCGGTCGCGTGCTGGAAGGCGATCTGCATCGGCTGCTCGCCCTTGTAGGGCTGCTCGCCGACGAGCATCTCGTACAGCATGATGCCGAGGGCATAGATGTCGCTGCGCGCATCCGCCGTGCCACGGGTGACGAGCTCGGGCGCGAGATACGCGATCGTGCCGAGGAGCATCTGCCCGGTCGCCGTGTTCGCCGTCGTGGCGCGGGCGAGGCCGAAGTCGCCGATCTTGATGCGGCCGTCTTCGGCGAGCAGCACGTTCTCGGGTTTCACATCGCGGTGGACGATGCCCCCGCGGTGCGCGGCCGCAAGCCCTGCGAGCACCGCGTCCATGATGGTCACGGTCTGCGCCACGCTCAGGCGCCGCTGGTCCCGCATGAGCTCACGCAGGGTGATACCGGGCAGATACTCCATCACCAGGTAGGCGGTGTCGCCGTCCTGTCCCTGATCGAAGACGTTCACGACATGCGGATCCGCCAGCCGTGCTGCGGAGCGCGCCTCCTGGATGAATCGGCTCTGGAACACCGAGTCGTCGCTCAAGTGCCCGTGCATGACTTTGAGGGCGACCCGGCGCTCGAGGCGCAGATCGGTGGCGACGTACACGGTGGCCATCCCGCCCCGCGCGATGCGCGCGCGAACACGGTATCGACCGTCGACGAGACGGCCGATCAGCGGGTCGGCCTGCTGACTCGTGCTCACGGTGAGAGTCTACGGAGCGGGTGCAGTCCGACCCGGCAGCGGCTCACCCTCCGTGACCGGGTCGAGACACGATCAGCCGAGGGCGGCGAGCCACGAGGAGGCGGGCTGCTCCCACTGAGCGTAACGGTCGGGGTATGCAGAGATCTGCACCGCCTGCGCGGCATCCGCGAAGCTCATGCTCTGCCAGCCCGCGATGTCCAGAAGTCCGCGCGTCGTCGACCCGTTGGGATCCGACGGGCCGCCGAAGAACGCCCGCGCGGCACGGTCGCCATCGCGCACCTGGTCGGCGCTGCCCCAGCCCATGCTGGGACGCTGTTGGAACAGCCCGAGCGAGTCGCGGTCGCCCCAGTCCAGGTTGCGCAGCCACGATTCCTGCATGGCCGTGCCGAGTGCAATGGTGATGCCACGGTCGGGCACGCCCATCTCGCGGCCGACACGGATGATCATCTGCGCGTTGGCCGCCTGTTCCGCATCGAGGCTCGAGCTTGCCGCGGCGGACAGGGGGGTGACGGATGCGGCGGTGACCATACCCGCGGCCGGAAGGGCGATGCTCTGCCCGGGGTAGATGATCGACGCTGTCGTCAGTCCGTTCGCGTCGAGGATCGCGCGGGTCGTCGTGCCGTGACGGCTCGCGATCGCGCTGATCGTGTCGCCTGCCTCGACGGTGTACGCGCCGGATGTCACGGCGGGGGCCGACGCCGGCACCACGGCGGCGGGCGCCGACGCCGTGGCGGCGACCGACCCGGGGAGGGCCAGAGCCTGACCTGGATAGATGATCGACGCCCGCGTCAGGCCGTTGGCGTCGAGCACGGCTTGGATGCTCGTTCCGTGCGCCCGTGCGATCGCACTGATCGTGTCTCCGGCGGCGACGGTGTACGACCCCGATGCGGCGGGCGGCGTCGCAGGCGCAGCGGACGCGGGCGCGGCGGCGACGGCGCCGTTCAAGCGCAGCACCTGGCCCGGATAGATGACAGAGGAGCGGCTGAGTCCGTTGATCGCGAGCACGTCGGCGGTTCGCAGGCCGAATCTCCCGGCGATCGCACTGACCGTGTCTCCCGCGGAGACGGTGTAGGTGTCGGGTGCGACGGCGCTCTGCACCCGCGCCGAGACCGCGGCGTGGGAGCCGGTCGCCACAGGGTGGACACCGCTGCGAGGTGTTTCGCGCGCGTGGGCGCGCTCGTCTCCGGCTGCGTGCGCGGGCATCGCCGTGAGCGACAGTGCGAGCGAGCCGACGATGACGGCGGGTACGCCGATGCCGAACGCGCGGTTCTGCATCGGGTTCGGGCGGGCGGGCGGGCGGTGCATTTCGGGTGGTCGCACGAGTTTTCCCTCTCCGGTGACTTCCCACACCGTGTCACGGAAGTAAAAAGGTGTCAACCAGTGATAAGGGAGTTGCAGATGGTGCAGAAGTGATGAAAGTGCATTGGGCGTCGGCCACGCCGCTGCCGGACGCCCACCGCGACGCGGTCACCGGCTCCAGGTTTCCGAAGTGAGATAGTGGACTCGTGACCGGAGAGACCGACCCCCGCATCGAGACCGAATGGCTGACGCTGCCGCAGCTCGTGGACGTACTCGGACTTCCGCTGACCAGAGTGCGTCAGCTCCTGGACGAACGCCATCTGATCGGCACGCGCCGTACGGGTGCGCTCACCGTGCCCTCGGTGTTCATCGTCGAGGACGAGCCGTTGGGCTCCCTTCGCGGAACCATCTTCGTGCTCCAGGACGCCGGCTTCACCGACGACGAGGTCATCGACTGGATGCTCGCGGACGAGGAGTCCATCGGAATGCCGCCGATCGCGGCCTTGCGAGCGGGACGCAAGAGCGAAGTGCGCCGCGTCGCACAGTCCGCCGGCTGAGGGCGGTTCCGTCAGGCGGTGCGAGCGGTCGCGGCGTGCGCCAGCCTGCGTAGTTCGCCCAGTGCATCGTCGGCGAGCGGGGCGCCCGTGAGCGCATCGTCGGCGGCCGCCACGTAGTCGGTGATGAGCGCCTCGACGCGATCGAGCCCGCCGGAGGCGACGATGGCCGTCTGAAGCGACGAGATCTGCGCCGTATCCAAGGATGGATCGCCGATGAGACCGTCCATCCGCGAGCGGTCTTCGGGCGACATCCCCTCGCGGGCATACGCGATGAGCACGGTGCGCTTCCCCTCGCGCAGGTCGTCACCCGATGGCTTACCGGTGACGCTCTCGTCGCCGAAGACCCCCAGAACGTCGTCGCGCAGTTGGAAGGCCATGCCGATCGGGTGACCGAACGCGGAGAGCGCATGCTGCTGCGCCGTGTCGGCGCCGGCCAGGGCCGCCCCGATCAGCAGCGGCTGCTCCACGCTGTAACGCGCGGACTTCAGCGAGGCGACCCGGAGCGCGCGCTCCGCCTGCAACTCGTCGGCCGCGGCGCGGAACGCCGACTCCTCGGCGACGTCGAGGAACTGGCCGACCGTGACGACGCGACGCATGAGCGCGTACTCCCGGCGCGCACCGGCGCCGGCATCGGGGGCGGCCTCGGCGAATCCCTCCTCGGCCAGATCGTCGCTCCACGCCACGAGCAGGTCACCCAGCAGAATGGCCCCGGAACGGCCGAACGCGGCGGCATCGCCCTCCCAGCCCGCCGCGCGGTGCTGCGACTCCAGAGCGCGGTGGGCAGCGGGGCGCCCTCGACGGGTGTCGGAGTTGTCGATCAGATCGTCGTGGACGAGTGCTGCGGCGTGAAAGATCTCGAGAGCGGATGCCGCGGCCACGACGCCGTCGTCGGGCGAAGTCATGCGCCCTGACGCCTCCTCCACAGCCCTCCACCCCGCCAGGCAGAACCGCGCGCGCAGACGCTTCCCGCCCTGGAGGGCGGCGATCGCAGCTTCGATCAGACCTTCGCCTTCGGGGCCCCATTCCTGTGCTTCCACACGTCGGGCGGTGAAGAAGTTGTCCAGACGCTGGGAAACAGCTTGAATCGGATCCGTGGTCGGCGACACAGGCCTAGCCTAGTGATCGACGGCGGACGTAGACTTTACGCCCAGGGAATCTCAGAGGGGGAAGCATGCCACTCTCCGAACAGGAGCAGCGTCTGCTTGACGAGATGGAACGCCATCTCATGCACAACGACGCAGATGTCGTGAGCGCGTCCACGGACGGCCGAACTCTGAGTTATCGGAACATCGTCTACGGCACCATCCTCGTGCTGGTGGGGCTCGGCGGCCTGATCGCCGGGGTGTCCATTCCACTCGTGGTGGTGGGTGTCATCAGCTTCGTCGTCATGCTGGGGGGAGTGATCCTCGCGGTCACGCCGACGCGGGCGGGCAACGGTCGCGTGGCTGCCGATCCGGCACAGCCCGCGAAGGCGAAGGCCTCGTCATCCGGATCCTTCATGGACCGCATGAACGACCGGTGGGAGCGCCGCCAAGAAGACCGCTGAGCACCGAGTCCGCCCGCGTCAGCAGGCGGCGAGAAGTTGCAGAGCACCGACCTTCGGGTCGGTGCTCTTTTTCGTGCGCCCGTCGTCCTGCGTCGTCGCGCGGAGAACCCCCCGCCGGGCGCACGTGGGTCGTCTGCCGCACCAGTCCCGGCAATTCTGTAGGTAAGTGGAGGGAAGTGGAGTAAAGTGGCGAACGCAACCCAGCGGGGCCGGACGAAGGGGGGTGGTGGCGATGCTTCTCGGCACGCACGCTCCCAAGCTCGACGACAAGGGTCGGGTCATCCTCCCCGCGAAATTCCGTGAAGACCTCGGCAACGGCATCGTCGTGACCCGCGGGCAGGAGCGGTGCCTGTACGTGTTCAGCACGGAGGAGTTCGAGCGGGTGCACGAGCGCATCCGCGAAGCGCCGCTCTCCAACAAGCAGGCACGCGACTTCCTGCGCATGTTCCTGTCGGGCGCGAGCGCCGAGAAGCCGGACAGCCAGAACCGCATCACGATCCCGCCGCCGTTGCGCGCGTACGCGGGCCTCGAGAAGGACCTCGTCGTCACAGGGGTCGGTGCGCACGCGGAGATCTGGAACGCGGACGCCTGGAACGCCTACGCCGACAGCAACGAAGACAGCTACGCCGATATGGAGCAGGAGGTGATCCCGGGCCTCTTCTAGCGTCCTCGGTTGCGATCTCCCGCCGCTCACGCCCTGACACACTTCCCCGGTGCCAGGTCGGAGCGGAAGGGGATCGGAATCTGGGAACAGGGCCCCGAGACCATGAGCCTCCGCGACATCCACACCCCCGTCCTGCTCGACCGCTGCGTCGAGCTGCTCGCTCCCGCGCTCGAGCGCGACGGCGCCGTCCTCGTGGACGCGACCCTCGGCATGGGCGGACACTCCGAAGCCTTCCTCGAGCGCTTCCCCGGAATGCGGCTCATCGGGCTCGACCGCGACCACGACGCCCTGCGTATCGCGGGCGAGAGGCTGCAGCCGTTCGGTGACCGCGTCACCCTGGTGCATACGGTCTACGACGGCATCGGCGAGGCGATCACCCGGAGCGGTCTCCGCTCCGTCGACGGGATCCTCTTCGACCTGGGGGTGTCGTCGCTGCAGCTCGATGTCGCAGACCGGGGATTCGCCTATGCACAGGATGCACCCCTGGACATGCGGATGGATCAGAGCGGCGGCACGACGGCCGCCGACATCGTCGCGACCTACGGGGAAGGCGATCTGCGCCGCATCTTCGAGCGGTACGGCGAGGAGAAGCTCGCGGGCCGCTACGCCCGTGCCATCATCTCCGCTCGCGGCGCCGGCCGCATCGAGCGCTCGGGTGAGCTCGTCGACATCCTTCAGGCCGCCACGCCCGCGGCTCTCAAACAAGCCGGTCATCCCGCGAAACGCGTCTTCCAGGCATTGCGCATCGAGGTCAACGGCGAGCTGTCGGTGCTCGAGCGGGCGATCCCCTCGGCTCTCGAGCGTCTGCGTGTCGGCGGGCGCATCGTCGTGATGTCCTATCAGTCCCTCGAGGACCGCCTGGTCAAGCGCGTGCTCGCAGACGCCTCGACCTCGACTGCTCCGGCCGGTTTGCCGGTGGAGCTTCCCGAGCACGCCCCGCAGTTCCGCCTGCTGGTCAAGGGAGCGGAACAGGCTTCGGCCGACGAGATCGCGCGCAATCCGCGCGCGACCCCGGTGCGGCTGCGCGCCGCCGAGCGACTCAAGGAGGCGGCGTGAGCACCGCGACCATCGCGCGGGGCGCTCTTCCCGCCCGCACCACGAGCACACCGACCCGCGGGCTGCGGCCGGTCGCGGCATCCGCTCGCCGCCGCCGCCCGCGGCTGCTGTACGGCATCGTGGCGCTGGCCGGCGCCGTGGCCATCGGCGCCGCCCAGATGGCGCTGTCGATCGTCACGACCCAGGGCTCGTACGAGCTGACGGCCCTGACCCAGCAGCAGCGCGAACTCGACTGGAACAAGCAGATCCTGCAGGACGACATCGCCGGGCTGAATTCGCCGCAGTACCTCGCGGCCAATGCGGCGGCGCTCGGCATGGTCATCGACGAGTCTCCGAGCTATCTGCGGCTCAGCGACGCCGCGATCCTCGGGAGCGGCTCGGCATCGCTGGGGGCGTCTTCCGTCGACGCTCTGGGCCGTGGCACGGTGCCGAACGCCCTCATCACCGAGACTCCTCTGGTGACGGCTCCGGATGCCACGATCCAGGGCGCTCCTGTCCCGACCGTCGACCCGACCGCGGTGACGGAGGACGGCGTATCGAACACGCCGCCGCCACTGACCGACGGTCTGCCGACCCCCAGCACACACTGAGTACATGAGCACGAGAGCCACGCGCAGCCCGCGCCGCCGCACCGTGATCGCTCTCGCGGTCGTGCTGGCGGTCCTCGCGGGCTTCATCGTGCGACTCGTGGACATCCAGGTCGTGAACGCTGAGGAGAACATGGCGCAGGCGAAGTCCTACAGTCTGGGCGCCTCCCGCCCGCTGTACGGCACGCGGGGCGCGATCGTGGACGAGTCCGGGCAGACGCTGGCCGGCAGCATCCTGCTCTACGACGGCGTGCTGGACCCCAAGAACGTCGGCACCTACACGCGCACCACGGCGGCCGGCGTCACCGAGAAGGTCACGTGGGAGCAGGCCTCGGGGGAGATCGCCGGGATCACCGGGCAGAGCGCCGCCGACATCCAGAAGATCGTCGCCTCGGCGCTCGCCGCGGACCCCGCCGACCAGTACGAGCGATTCCAGCGCGGACTCACCACCGAGCAGTATCGCGCCCTGGTGGAGACCGGTGCACCGTATCTCTCGTTCGAGCAGCACCCCGCACGCACCTACCCCGACGGCGCCGTGGCGGGGAATCTCTTGGGATTCATGGGTATCGACGGCGATGCCCTGCAGGGCCTCGAGCTCAGTCAGGACTCCTGCCTCGCCGCCACCAACGGCTCTCTGACGTATGAGAAGGGCAAGGACGGCGTCGTCATCCCCGGCACGGAAACGACGGATCCCGCGGTGAACGGCGGGACGCTGCAGCTCACGATCAACCGGGATCTCAACTGGTACCTGCAGCAGCTCATCGGCGAGCAGGTGCAGGACATGGGCGCGAAGCGCGGCACGATCACCGTCGTGGAGGCGAAGACGGGCAAGATCCGCGCCGCCGCCGAGTACCCCAGCGTCGACCCCAACAATGTGAGCGCCGCCGCCCAGGACGATCAGCGCAGCCACATCTTCACCGACACCTTCGAGCCCGGCTCGACGTTCAAGGCCCTCACCGCGTCCACGGTCCTCGACGCCGGCGGTCAGACCCTGGACTCGACCGTCGTCGCATCCAGCCGTGAGAAGTTCCCGAACGGCGCGTCCGTGCAGGACGCCTTCACGCACGATGCATACGACTACACGCTCGCCGGTGTCCTCATCGATTCGTCCAACGCGGGCATCTCGAAGTTCAGCGAGACCGTGTCGCCGCAGACCCGCTTCGACTACCTCCAGAAGTTCGGCATCGGACAAGGCAGCGCGGTCGGATTCGGTGGTGAGGCCAAGGGTGACCTGGTCCCCGTCGCGAACTGGGACAACCAGCAGACGTACAACACGTCGTTCGGACAGGGCGTCACCACGACGGTCCCCGAACTCGTGGGCGCCTACGGCGCGATCGCCAACGGCGGGCTGAAGATGCCGCTCTCCCTGGTCGAGTCGTGCACGAAGGCGGACGGCACCGTCATCACCCCGACGCTCCCGGAGCCGACGCAGGTGCTGAGTGCGCAGACCTCCGCCGAGATGCGGGAGATCCTCGAGAACGTCGCGATGCAGGCCGGCTACGCCAAGCAGGTCGCGATCCCCGGATATCGGATCGCGACGAAGACCGGAACGGGCGAGAAATCCGACGGCAACGGACGGTACAAGGCGGGCGTCTACTTCACCACGATGATCGGATTCGCCCCCGCGGACGACCCGCAGTACATCGTCGCCGTCACTCTCGACGAGCCCACCACGATAACCTCGTCTTCGGCCAACGCGCCCGCCTTCCAGAAGGCGATGACCCAGGTTCTGAAGACCTACCGCGTCATGCCGTCCACGACACAGCCGACGGTGCTCCCCAAGTTCGGTGAGTGACGCCGCAGACCGACCCACCCCGGTCCGCTCGGAGAAATCATGATCGCCCTCACCCTCACCCAGCTCGCCGACGCGATCGGCGGGGAGCTTCGGCTCACCGGAGCGGACACCGCCGAGACGACGGTCTCGGGGACCGTCGACACCGACTCGAGGGTGATCGGCGCGGGGGACATCTTCGTCGCGAAGCCCGGCGAGGTCACCGACGGCCATCTGTTCGTCGCCGTCGCCGCACAGGCGGGGGCAGCCCTCGCGATCGTGGAGCGTCCCGTCGACGCGCCCGTCTCGCAGATCGTCGTCCCCGACGTCGTGGACGCCCTCGCGACGCTGGCGCGCTTCGTCGTCTCGCAGGTGCGCAGCCTCGGCCGTCTGCGCGTCATCGGCATCACGGGCTCGAACGGCAAGACCACGACGAAGAATATGCTCGCGCGCATCCTCGAGGCCGAAGGTGAGACCGTGGCGCCGCGAGCCTCCCTCAACAACGAGGTGGGTGCGCCGCTGACCATGCTGCGGGTGACCGACGACACGGCGTTTCTGGTGAGCGAGTTCGGTGCGAGCGGGCCGGGGGAGATCGCTCGGTTGGCGGGTCTCGTCGAACCCGACGTCTCGGTCGTGCTCATGGTCGGCATGGCCCACGCCGGCGGCTTCGGTGGAATCGAGGCCACGTTCGCGGCCAAGTCGGAACTCGTCCACGCCACCCGCCCCGGAGGCGTGGCGGTCCTCAACATCGACGACGGGCGCGTCGCCTCGATGGCGACGATCGCGACGGCGCGGGACATCTCGGTGCGCTCCTTCGGTCGCAGCGGAACCGCCGACGTCCGCGCCGACGACGTCGAGGTGAGCGCATCGGGTACGCGCTGCGTCGTCACGATCGACGGCCGGAGCCTTCCGCTGCGCCTGCAGGTTCTCGGTGAGCACCACGTCATGAACGCCCTCGCCGCAATCGCGGCGGCGACCGCGCTGGGAGTGTCCTTCTCCGACAGCGTCGCCCGCGTCGAGACCCTCGAGATCGCGGAGCGGTGGCGTATGGAGCCTCTCGGCTCGGATCGCGTCCGCATCATCAACGACGCCTACAACGCCAGCCCCGACTCGATGGCGGCGGCGCTGCGCACCCTGGCGCAGCTGACCGGCCCGGGGGAGCGGACGGTCGCCGTGCTCGGCGCGATGAGCGAGCTCGGCGAATACTCCGAGGAAGAGCACGATCGCGTCGGGCTCCTCGCCGTCCGCCTGCGCATCCAGCGCATCGTGATCGTCGGCGCGGACGCCCGGCGGATGTTCCTCGAAGCCATCAGCCAGGGATCGTGGGACGGCGAAGCCGTCTTCTTCCCCGACGCCGACGCCGCCTACGACTATCTGATGGGCGAGCTGCGCGACGGCGACCGCGTCCTCGTGAAGTCCTCCAACGCCGCCGGTCTCCGGTTCCTCGGCGATCGTCTGGGAGAATCGTTCTCGTGAGATCACTCCTGACGGCGGCTGCGATCTCGATGGCCTTCACGCTGTTCCTGACTCCTCTGTTCCTGCGTCTCTTCCGCGCGTGGGGCTGGGGCCAGGTGATCCGTACGCCCGAGAACATCAACAACCCCTCCCACGGCGCCAAGCGTGGTACGCCCACGATGGGCGGCACGATCTTCATCGCGGGCACCATCATCGGCTACCTCGTCGGCAGTTTCACCGGGAACAACCCGCCCACGATCTCGGGGTGGCTCGTGATCTGGATGATGGTCGGCTTCGGGGCGGTCGGCTTCATCGACGACTACATGAAACTTCGCCGACAGCGCAGCCTCGGCCTCAGCGGCTGGCGCAAGATCGTCGGTCAGATCCTGGTCGCCGTCCCCTTCGCCGTCGTGGCACTGAACTTCCCCAATGCGTGGGACCAGACGCCCGCGTCGCCCTTCATCTCGGTCGTGCGTGATGTGCCGATGCTGTCGTTCATGGCCCTCGGTCCGATCATCGGCTGGCTCCTGTATCTGGGGTGGATCTCCCTGGTGGGGGTCGCCACGTCGAACTCGGTGAACGTGAGCGACGGCCTCGACGGACTGGCCGCGGGGGCGGGCATCTTCGTCACCGGGGCCTACAGCCTGATCGCGTTCTGGCAGTTCAACCAGATGTGTCAGACGGCTCCGTCCGCCGCCTGCTATTCCACGCGCGACCCGTTCGACCTCGCCATCATCTCCGCCGCCTTCGTGGGGGCCCTCGTCGGCTTCCTCTGGTGGAACGCACCGAAGGCGCAGGTGTTCATGGGCGATGTCGGATCGATGGCGATCGGCGGTGTCATCGCGGCGATGGCCATCCTGACCCGCACCGAGCTGCTCCTCGTGCTCGTCGCGGGCGTGTACGTGATCGCATCCGGCTCGGTGATCCTCCAGCGCCTCTACTTCAAACTGACCCGCGGCAAACGCCTGTTCCTGATGAGCCCGCTCCACCACCACCTCGAGATGCGCGGGTGGGCGGAGATCACGATCGTCGTCCGCATGTGGATCATCGCCGGCATCCTCGCCGTCCTCGGCGTGGGTCTCTTCTACGTCGAGTGGCTGGCACGCACGTGAGCGCTCCGCGCCTGGATGCATTGACCAGTTGGCACGCCGATTGGCGCGGCCTGCGCGTCGCCGTGCTCGGGCTCTCGGTGACGGGGTTCTCCGTGGCCGACACCCTCGCTGAACTCGGAGCCGACGTCCTCGTCGTCACCGAAGCCGCCGACGAGGAGTACGCCCGGCTCCTGCCCGTCATCGGCGTGAAGCTGTGGACCGGTCCGCTGCAGAACGTGCCGGGAGACCTCGCCGACTTCGCGCCCGAGGTCATCGTCGCCTCACCGGGCTTCTCGCCGCGGCATCCGATCGTGGAGTGGGCCGGAGTGCAGGGCATCGCTCTCTGGGGCGACGTCGAGCTGGCATGGCGGCTGCGCGACAAGGTCGTGCGGCCGGATGGGACACCTGCCGCCTGGGTACTCGTGACCGGCACGAACGGCAAGACCACGACGACGCGGCTCGCCGCGTCGATGCTGGTGGCAGGCGGCCTGCGCGCCGCCCCGGTGGGCAACATCGGTGTGCCGGTCCTCGACGCCGTCCGCGATCCCGCGGGCTTCGACGCGCTCGTCGTCGAGCTCTCGAGCCACCAGCTCTGGTATCTCGGGCAGCAGCGGACACCCCGCCCGGTCTCGCCCCACGCGAGCGTATGCCTGAACCTGGCCGAGGACCACCTCGAATGGCACGGCACCTTCGAGGCGTACCGCGACGCCAAGGCCGTCGTCTACGCGCACACCCGGATCGCCTGCGTCTACAACAAAGCGGATGCCGCGACCCGCACCATGGTCGAAGAGGCCGAGGTCATCGACGGCGCGCGGGCGATCGGCTTCGACCTCGGCATCCCGGGGCCGAGCGATCTCGGCCTGGTCGACGGGATCCTCGTGGATCGCGCCTTCCTGGAGGAGCGCGCCACGAGCGCCCTCGAACTCACGACCGTGGACGATCTCGCCGCACGCGGCCTGGCCGCCCCGCATATGGTCGCCAACATCCTGGCGGCGAGCGCCCTCGCGCGGGCGCTCGGCGTCCCGCCGGCCGCCGTGCGCGACGCGCTCGCGGACTTCCGGCTCGACCCGCACCGCATCGACGTCGTGGCCGTCGCGTCCGGCGTCACCTGGGTGGACGACTCGAAGGCGACGAACCCGCACGCCGCGAACTCATCGCTGGCGGCGTTCCCCGGCGCGGTCTGGGTCGTCGGCGGCCAGCTGAAGGGCGTCGACATCGGCGACCTCGTCGCCGGGCGCGGCAGCAGGGCGAAAGCCGCGATCGTGATCGGGGTCGACCGCGAGCAGATCATGTCGGCGTTCGCGCGACACGCGCCCGAGGTGCCCGTGATCGAGGTGCCGCACGATGAGACTGAAGACGTCATGGCGCGGGTCGTCGAACTGGCCGCCGGTATCGCTCGTGACGGGGACGTCGTTCTTCTCGCCCCCGCCGCGGCATCCTTCGACCAGTTCGCTTCGTACGCGGACCGCGGCCGACGCTTCGCGGCGGCCGTGCAGGACTGGATCGAACGGGGACACGATGGCGGGGAGACCACCGACACGGACCCTTCCGACCGGTTCTGACGGCGACCGCACGGACGGCCGTGGGCTCGCCGCCCGCGTGTCGCTCGGTCGCGTGTTCGCACCGGTGCCGAGCGAATTCCTGCTCATCGCCTCCACCGCTCTGCTGCTCACGGGGTTCGGCCTCGTGATGGTGCTCTCCGCGACATCGGCGACGGCGACTGCAGCGGGCCAGCAGCCCTACGAGGCGGTCATCAAGCAGGCCGTGTTCGCGGTGATCGGCATCCCGCTCATGTTCATCGCGAGCCGGTTGCCGATCGCGTTCTGGAAGAAGATCGCCTGGCCGGCGCTGATCGCGGCGATCATGTTCCAGCTGCTCGTGTTCGTGCCCGGCATCGGCGTCGAGGCGAACGGCAACAGGAACTGGATCCAGATCGCGGGTGTGCAGGCGCAGCCCGCCGAGTTCCTCAAACTGACGCTGGCGCTGTGGATCGGGTACGTCCTGTACCGCAAGCAGACACTCCTCGGTCTCTGGCGGCATGTGTTCATCCCGCTCGTGCCGGTCACCCTGCTCGTGATCGCCACAGTGATGGCAGGGCACGACCTCGGCACGGCGATGATCCTCGCGCTCATCGCCCTGGGCGCGCTCTTCTTCTCCGGTGTCAAGTTGCGCATCTTCCTCCTCCCGCTCATCGCAGCGGCCGGCGGAGTCATCTTCTTCGCGGTCACCAGCCCCGACCGCATGCGCCGCATCATGAGCTTTCTGAACGCGGACTGCCTCGCCGATTACTACACCGACTGCTACCAGCCGCTGCACGGCATCTGGGGACTCGCCGGCGGCGGCGTGTTCGGGCTCGGACTCGGCAACTCGAAGGAGAAGTACGACTGGCTTCCTGCCGCCGCGAACGACTACATCTTCGCCATCGTCGGGGAAGAACTCGGACTCATCGGCTGCGGTGTCGTCCTCGGGCTGTTCGCCCTCTTCGCGATCGGCGCCTTCCATGTCATCCGCAAGACCCACGACCCGTTCGTGCGCATCGTTTCGGGCGGCATCACCATCTGGATCGTGGGTCAGGCGCTCATCAACATCGGCGTCGTGCTCCGGGTGTTCCCGGTGCTGGGCGTGCCTCTGCCGTTCATGTCACAGGGAGGCACGTCGCTCCTGTCGGTACTGATCGCCTCCGGGGTCCTGCTGTCGTTCGCGCGCGCCCTGCCGGCGAAGCGCCAGCCCGCCGCGCCCGTCCGTCCCGTGCGCATTCCGGCGGGCGTCCGCTGACCGCGACGCGGCGCATCGCGACGTCGTCGGGCTCGCGCAGGCGAGCGTGGAAGAATCTCCGGGTGAGCCCCCGTACCTATCTCCTCGCCGGCGGCGGCACCGCCGGGCACGTCAACCCGCTGCTGGCGGTCGCCGACGGGTTGCGGGCACGGGATGCCGCGGCATCCGTGCTGGTTCTGGGCACACGGGAGGGGCTCGAGGCGCGGCTCGTCCCGCTGCGCGGCTATGAGCTGCTGTTCGTGGACAAAGTGCCGTTCCCTCGGCGCCCCGATCGGGCCGCGGCCGCGTTCCCGACTCGTTTCCGTCGTGCCGTCGCACAGGTGAGGGCGCACATCCGCACGCACGACGTGGATGTGGTCGTGGGCTTCGGCGGCTACGCATCCGCCCCCGCGTATGTGGCCGCCGCTCGAGAGGGTGTGCCGTTCGTGGTGCACGAGGCGAACGCCCGCCCCGGCCTCGCCAATGTGCTCGGAGCACGGCGGGCGGCAGCCGTCGGCGTCGCGTTCGCCGGCACCCCCCTGCGTCGAGGGGAAGTCGTGGGCATGCCGCTGCGGCGCGAGATCGTCGACCTCGACGCGACCACGCTGCGGTCGGAGGCCGCGCGGTATTTCGGGTTGGACGCGGCTCGGTCCACGCTGCTCGTCTTCGGGGGGTCGCTCGGCGCCCAGCGACTCAACGACGCACTCGCCGACTCCTGGCAGGACGTGCTCGACGCCGGTTGGCAGCTCCTGCACGTGACCGGCCAGAGGTCCGAGACGGCCGACCCGGGGGTGGCCGGATACGCACTGCGCCGTTACGTCGACCGGATGGACCTGGCGTTCGCGCTCGCCGACCTGATCGTCTCGCGCTCGGGGGCCGCGACCGTGAGCGAGATTAGCGCGCTGGGCATCCCCGCCGTCTACGTGCCGTACGCGGTGGGTAACGGTGAGCAGGCGCTCAACGCGTCGTCTGCGGTACGCGGCGGAGCGGCGCGCCTCATCTCCGACGCCGACTTCACGGCCGAGCGGGTGCGCAGCGAAATCGTTCCGCTGCTGGGCGATCGCGCGGCGCTCGACGGGATGCGTGCGGCCGCGGCATCCGTCGGCAGCCGCACGGGCACCGAGAACGTCCTCACCCTGATCGATCGCGCAGCCGCGAGCCGACGCCGCTGAGCGCCCGTGCGCGCACCTCACAGCGTGCCGGGAGGTGTTGCCGGGCTCGCCAACTTAGGATTGTGGCGTCATGATCAGACCCGATTTGAGCCTTCCCCTGCCCGCCCGCATCGAGGCCGCGCACTTCATCGGCATCGGCGGTTCCGGCATGTCGGGCCTGGCTCGCATGTTCCTCGCGCGGGGGATCCGGGTATCGGGATCCGATCGCGCCGACAGCCCGGCTCTGCAGCAGCTGCGAGCCCTGGGCGCGCGAGTGCACGTCGGGCATGACGCGGCCCACCTCGGTGATGCCGACACGGTCATCCACACCGGCGCGATCTGGCCGGAGAATCCCGAGTTCGTGCGTGCCAGGCAAAGCGGGATGCCCGTCATCCACCGCTCCCAGGCGCTGCACTGGCTGATCGGCGGACGCCCCCTGGTCTCGGTGGCAGGTGCGCACGGCAAGACGACGTCGACGGGCATGATCGTGACGGCCATGCAGTCGCTGGGTGCCGACCCGAGCTTCGTCAACGGGGGAGTGGTGACCCAGCTCGGAGTGTCGAGCGGCACCGGCGCGGACGACCTCTTCGTGATCGAGGCCGATGAGTCCGACGGAACGTTCCTGCTCTACGACACGTCGATCGCCCTCATCACCAACGTGGACCCCGACCACCTCGACCACTACGGCAGCGAAGACGCGTTCGTCGACGCGTTCGCACGATTCGCGAACGACGCCCGCGACGCCGTCGTCATCTCGTCCGACGACGCCGGCGCCCAGGACGTGCGTGCACGCCTCACGCATCCCCGGGTGCTGACGTTCGGTCGATCGGATGCCGCGGACCTGCACGTGACCGGGATCGTGACGGACGGACCGGTGTCGTTCACACTGTCGTACGACGGCGCGTCCGCCGACGTCCGGCTGGGCGTCCCGGGCGCGCACAACGCGATCAACGCGGCGGGCGCCGTCGGCGTCCTGCTCGCACTCGGGCACGACCTGCGGTCGGCCGCCGCCGCCGTCGAGGGGTTCGCGGGCACGGCACGCCGCTTCGAACTGCACGAGACCGTCCGCGGCGTGCGCGTCTACGACGACTACGCCCACCACCCCACCGAGGTCGCCGCCGCCCTGTCGGCCGCCCGCACCGTGATCGGCGGCGGACGGATCATCGCGCTGCACCAGCCGCACACGTACTCCCGCACACAGCTCATGGCGCGGGAGTTCGCCGATGTGCTCGAGCAGTACGCCGACCACACGGTGGTGCTCGATGTCTACGGTGCGCGCGAGGATCCGATCCCGGGCGTCACCGGCGAGCTGGTCAGCGCGGCGTTTGCGGATGCATCGCACGTGGCCTACGTCGCGGACTGGCAGCGTGCTGCCGACTACACCGCGTCCGTCGCGCGCGACGGGGATTTCATCATCACTCTGGGATGCGGCAACGTGAACCTCATCATCCCCCAGGTCATCGACGCCCTCGAGACTTCCCCCTCCCTACCCGCGCAGCCCGACGTCGTCGCGGCGAAGTAGCGCCGGATGCGTCGCCCCTCGCCCCTGCCCCCACCGCCGGTGGCGCCCCCCGTGGTCCGTCCGGACCGCGATGAGCCGCCACGGGTGCCCGGGGCGCACACCGACGACGAGCGGATCGCACGGACGCGTCGTCCGGTCGCTCCGCCGGACGCGGATGTCGTCGATCCTCCGTCCTCGTCGCCGGATGGGCCGGCCGCGCCGATCCGGGTCCGCGACGTGTGGCGCGCTGCTCGCGCACGGCGACGGGCGCTGCGGGCGGAGGTGCGCCGCTTCACCGTCCGGCAGCGACGGCGACGGCTGGTGTGGATCGGCGCGGCAGCGTCCCTCGTCCTGCTCGTGCTCGTCACGCTGGGAGCCGCGTACAGTCCGCTGTTGGCGGTGGAGAAGATCAGCGTGGTGGGGACATCGCAGCTCGATGCGGCCTCCGTGGAGTCCGCTCTGGCCACGCAGATCGGGACTCCGCTGCCGCTCGTGAGCGAGAGCGACGTCAAGGCGGCGCTCATCGGATTCCCGTTGGTGGAGACGTACTCCCTCGAGGCGCGCCCCCCGCACGAGCTGGTGGTGCGGATCGTCGAGAGGACCCCGATCGGCGTGATGGAGACCCGGGCCGGTTACACCGTCGTGGACGCCGCCGGTGTGGCGCTGTCCACGACCCCGACCGCGCCCGCCGGCCAACCGGTGCTCGACATCACGGGCGGTGCGAAGTCGGCGGCCTTCCGTGCCGCGGGAACCGTCATGCGCTCGCTCCCCGACGACATCCGCGCCCAGGTGACGGCTGTCACGGCCTCCACCGCCGACGACGTGACGATCACGCTCGGGGGCACGAACACGCAGATCATGTGGGGGAGTGCGGACGAGTCCGCGATGAAGGCTGTGGCCCTGGCGGCGACGATGAAGGCCCGACCGCCGTCGACGGTGAGCTCGTACGACGTGTCTTCCCCGGAGGCGGTCGTCGTCGGCTGACGACCCTCCGATCCACGCGTTTTCCTGCGAGTCTCACGACACGCCCACGGTGATCCGGATGGGGCGCCTGCGGCCGCATACCTTCAGATCAGGAATTGCATACCGAGCAATTCTTTATACCTCTACTAGAGGTTGAATGTTGACTTGTCAGGGGCACGGAGGCCGGCATGAGCCAGAACCAGAACTACCTCGCGGTGATCAAGGTCGTCGGGGTCGGCGGCGGCGGCGTGAACGCCGTCAACCGCATGATCGACCTCGGGCTGCGAGGCGTCGAGTTCATCGCGATCAACACGGACGCGCAAGCGCTCCTGATGAGCGATGCCGACGTCAAACTCGACGTGGGCCGCGAGCTCACCCGCGGACTCGGAGCAGGCGCTGACCCTGAAGTGGGACGACGCGCCGCCGAAGACCACGCGGAAGAGATCGAAGAGGCCCTGCGCGGGGCGGACATGGTCTTCGTCACGGCCGGCGAGGGCGGTGGCACCGGAACCGGTGGAGCGCCCGTGGTCGCGAAGATCGCCAAGTCGATCGGCGCGCTGACGATCGGTGTCGTCACGAAGCCGTTCTCGTTCGAGGGTCGTCGTCGTCAAAGCCAGGCGGAGACCGGTGTCGCCAAGCTGAAGGAAGAAGTCGACACGCTCATCGTCGTGCCGAACGACCGACTGCTCGAGATCAGCGACCGCGGCATCTCGATGATCGAGGCGTTCGCGACCGCCGATCAGGTGCTGCTCGCCGGTGTGCAGGGCATCACCGACCTCATCACCACTCCCGGGCTCATCAACCTCGACTTCGCCGACGTCAAATCGGTGATGCAGGGCGCGGGCTCGGCGCTCATGGGCATCGGCTCCGCCCGTGGTGCCGACCGCGCGATCAAGGCTGCCGAGCTGGCCGTCGAGTCCCCCCTGCTGGAGGCGAGCATCGAGGGCGCGCACGGTGTGCTGCTGTCGATCCAGGGCGGGTCGAACCTCGGAATCTTCGAGATCAACGACGCCGCCCAGCTGGTGAAGGAGGCGGCTCACCCCGAGGCCAACATCATCTTCGGTACCGTCATCGACGACACGCTCGGCGACGAGGTGCGCGTGACCGTCATCGCCGCCGGGTTCGACGGCGGAGAGCCCTCTCTCCGCCTGGACCCGGTCACGGCCGCGCGTCCCGCCACAGCTCCGGCACTCCCGGCCACGCCCGCTGCCGAGGTCGTGCGCGAACCCGAAGTGAAGAAGGAATCGGTCTCGGTGGCGGCATCCGTCCCCGACACGAGCTACGACTCGGCGTTCGGTGACGACGATCTCGACATCCCGGACTTCCTCAAGTAGGACCACCACCTCATCGACGCCCTCGACGCGGCGGCCTGCCCACGGGTACGGCCGTCGCGTCGAAGCGTGAAAAGGATCGCCGTGACTTCCGATCTCGCCGACAGGCTCGCCGTCGTCGACCAGCGTATCGTCGAGGCGATGCGCTCCGCGGGACGCACGCCGGCGGAGCTCACGCGCATCGTCGTGACGAAGTTCCACCCCGCGGCCATCGTCGACGAGCTGTACGAGCTCGGCGTGCGCGATGTCGGCGAGAACAGGCAGCAGGAGCTCAGCGCCAAGCTCGCAGAAGTGGGACCGAAGGACGGACTGCGGTGGCACTTCATCGGGCAGGCACAGGCCAACAAAGCGCGTGCCGTGCGGGCCGCGGCATCCATCGTGCACTCCCTCGACCGAGCGCGCATCGTCGATGCTCTCGAAGCAGCCGGCACCGAGTCTGACCCGCCGCTCGACGTTCTGATACAGATCAACCTCACCGAGGACCCGGCACGCGGTGGCGTCGCGCCGGACGGCCTCGAGCAGCTTGCCGGGCACATCGCCGGATGCCGCACCCTGCGCCTTCGCGGCGTCATGGCCGTCGCTCCGCTCGATGAAAGCCCTGCGGCGGCGTTCGCCCGCCTGCACGCGTACTCCCTGCGCACACGGGCCATCGTGCCCGACGCCACCTGGATCTCCGCAGGGATGACGAACGATTTCGTGGAGGCGATCGACGCGGGCGCGACACACCTGCGGATCGGCTCCGCAATCACCGGTCCGCGCCCCCCGCGCGGCTAACCTCGAAAACAGACAGCGACAACGGAGGATGCGATGTCAAACCCGCTCAAGAAGACCATGGTGTACCTGGGCCTTGCCGACGAAGAGGAAGCCTACGATGAGCCGACTCCGCAGCCGACGAGCCGCAACAAAGTGCAGGCCGTCGAGAAGACTGCCCCGGTGACGCCGATCCACCGCCCGACCGTCGTGCGTCAGCCGGCGCCGTCGGCGATCAGCGAGATCCTCACGGTGCACCCCAAGCAATACCGCGACGCGCAGATCATCGCGGAGAACTTCCGCGACGGCATCCCGGTCATCATCAACCTGTCGCAGATGAGCGATGCGGACGCCCGTCGTCTGATCGATTTCGCGAGCGGTCTCTCCTTGGGCCTGTACGGCCGCATCGAGCGCGTCACCAGCAAGGTCTTCCTGCTTTCTCCCGAGAACGTGGCAGTTTCCGGTGACGGTGCTGTGGCGCAGGCCGATCCGGAGTCTGCGCCCTTCTCACAGCCGTAGTCTCGAGTAGTGAACATCGTCGGGATCCTCGCGTCCGTACTGAACGCCCTCCTGCTCGTCTTCGTCCTCTTCCTGCTGATACGTCTCATCCTCGACTGGATGCCGATGTTGAACCGGGAGTGGCGACCGAAGGGCTTCGGACTGGTGGCGGCCGAGATCGTGTATACGATCACGGATCCGCCGATCAAGCTCTTCCGGCGGTTCATCCCCCCGTTGCGGGTGGGCGCGATCGCCATCGATTTCGCCTACACCGCCACGATGCTCCTGTGCTTCGTCCTGCTGGGGATCACCGGCTCGCTGGCGGCCTGACGCGGCCCCGCAGCGCCCCCTCCCACCTTCGACACTCCCGTAGGCGGTGGCTATGCTGGGTGGGGTACGGTCGGCTCCCGCGGCTCAGCCAGAGACATCTGCCCGCGACCTGAACCCTCGGAAAAGGAAACATCATGGCATTGACCCCCGATGACGTCGTCACCAAGCAGTTCCAGCACGTTCGCTTCAAGGAGGGCTTCGACCCCGATGAGGTCGACGACTTCCTCGACGAGATCGTCGTCGAGTGGCGCAAGACGATCGCCGAGAACGACGAGCTGAAGGCCAAGCTCGCGGCCCTCGAGTCAGGCGACGCCCCGAGCGAAGCTGCTCACGAAGAAGCGCCCGCCGAAGAGACGCCCGCCGAGAGCCCCGCAGCTGAGGCGCCCGCCGCCGAGGCCACGTCGACCGACTCGCAGGTGTCCGCCGACGTCGCTCCCGCCGCCGCGAGCGCCGGCATCATCGAACTCGCCCAGCGCCTCCACGACGAGCACGTCGCCGAAGGCAAGGCGCAGCGCGACCAGCTCATCTCCGACGCGCAGACGCAGGCTGCGGCTATCGTGTCCGAGGCCGAGGAGAAGGGGCGCATCGAGATGGAGCGCCTCGACCGCGAGCGCGCGACGCTCGAGGGCCGTATCACCGAGCTCCGCAACTTCGAGCGCGACTACCGCACCCAGCTGCGCAGCTGGATGGAGGGAAAGCTCCGCGACCTCGAGACGACCACCACGGCATCCGGAGCGACCCCGGTCTCAGCCATCGGTCTCTAGGCCGGTCTTGTCAGGCCGAGCCCCCCTCCGTACGGCAGCGGCCAGTACCCTCATCGCGATCCTCGCGGTGGCGGTACTGGCCGCTGACCAGTTCACCAAGCACCTCGCGATCCAGAACCTGCCGTCCGAGCGGCCCGTTCCCGTCCTGGGCGACTTCCTGATCTTCTACCTGATCCGCAATCCCGGAGCCGCATTCTCGCTCGGCGAGGGTGTCACCTGGATCTTCACGCTGGCGCTGGCGGCCGTCGCGGTCGTCATCCTCTGGCTGATGGCCACGCGCGTGGGATCCCGCGCGTGGGCCATCGTCCTCGGACTGCTGCTGGGAGGTGTGCTCGGCAACCTGACCGACCGTCTGTTCCGTGCGCCGGGCTTCGCCGTCGGCCACGTGGTGGATTTCATCAACACCCCCTGGATGATGCCGGCGATCTACAACGTCGCCGACATGTTCATCGTGACGATGATGATCGGGGTGGCCGTCCTCGTCGTCAGCGGGCTGCATCTCGACGGCACCCGTGAGAACCGCGGGCACGCAGCGGACGACACGACAACCCGCGACGGCGGCGGCGACGGCGACGAGGAGTCGCCGTCCGACGGAGCGGTCGAGGCGCGACCCGACGGCGAACCCCGAGACGGTCGCTGACGTGGACCGCCGCACGTTGATGGTGCCGGACGGTCTCGACGGTTCGAGGGTCGACGCCGCTCTGGCGAAGATGCTCGGCTTCTCGCGCACCTTCGCCGCGGAGGTGGCCGACGGCGGCGGCGTGTCGTTGGACGGGCGCGGAGCGGGCAAGTCCGACCGCGTGCGCGCGGGGTCGTGGCTCGACGTGGAATGGCAGCCCAAGCGCGACCCCGAGATCGTTCCTCAGCTGGTCCCCGACCTCGACATCGTCTACCAGGACGACGACATCGTCGTCGTGAGCAAGCCGGTCGGCGTCGCGGCTCATCCCTCGCTCGGTTGGGAAGGACCCACGGTGCTGGGCGCGCTGGCGGCGGCGGGAGTCCGGGTCGCCACGACGGGTGCCGCCGAACGCCAGGGCGTCGTGCACCGCCTCGATGTCGGAACCAGCGGACTCATGGTCGTGGCGAAGTCCGAGCACGCCTACACCGTGCTCAAGCGCGCGTTCAAGGAGCGCACCGTCGAGAAGATCTACCACGCCGTCGTGCAGGGACATCCCGACCCGCTGTCCGGCACCATCGACGCGCCGATCGGGCGGCATCCGACCCACTCGTGGAAGTTCGCGGTCACGTCCTCCGGCAAGGACTCCGTCACGCACTACGAGACCATCGAGGCCTTCCCCGGTGCGTCGCTCCTGGAAGTGCATCTCGAGACGGGCCGGACGCACCAGATTCGCGTGCACATGGCGGCCCACCGCCATCCGTGCGTGGGAGACCCGCTGTACGGAGCCGACCCGACGCTGTCGGCGCGTCTCGGCCTCACGCGCCAGTGGCTGCATGCGAGGCAACTTTCCTTCCTCCACCCGACGACCGGCGAACGGGTGACCTTCCAATCGGACTATCCGGCGGATCTCGCGCACGCTCTGGACGTCCTGCGTGCGGACTGACGGCGTTCGGGTCTTGCCCGTGTCGGATGCCCGTGCCAACGTCGGGTCATGGCGATCGACGTGCGACCCGCGACCAAATTCACCGACGTCCGCACGATGGTCGGACCGAAGAAGCCGACGTCGAACGTCTGCTGGTGTCTGAGCTACCGCATCCCGTCCGCCCTCAACGGTGAACTGACCGGCCCGGCTCGAGGGGAATTCGTGCGGAAGCTCGTGCGGGAGGAGCCGCCCCCCGGGGTGCTCGCGTACGACGGCGACGAGGTCGTCGGCTGGGCCGGGGTGCACCCCCGCGCAGACACGACGTTCGACCGCTCACGCAGGATCCCGCACGTCGACGACCTCGACGTCTGGTCGGTGTGGTGCATCCGTGTCAGGCCGGGGCATCGCGGCAAGGGCATCTCGCACGCTCTCCTCGATGGTGCGGTGCGATTCGCCGACGAACACGCCGCGCCGGCGATCGAAGGGTATCCGGTCGACAACGAAGGCGCGAAGGTGGATCTCACGATGGCGTACGTGGGGACGCGCGCGCTCTTCGAGAAGGCCGGTTTCCGGAAGGCGGCAGACACCGATTCGGTTCTGAACGGCTTCCCCCGGGTGCTGATGCGTCTCGATCTGCGCTGAAATCCGGTCAGCGCCCGCCTTCGAAGAGCGTGTCGCCGTGCTGGAGCGCAGACGCGATGCGTGCCCGCATGTCGGCATCGATCTCGGGCAGCGCGTCGAGGTCGTACCATCCCACCTCGGTCATCTCGCCGTCGGCGGGGAAGGGCTCGCCCGAGACCCATGAGCACCGGAAGGTCAGGTCGAGATAATCGCTCTGGTCGCCGTTGTCGTAGGTGATGCGCGGAATCTGATGCACCCACGCGAGCCTGTCGACGCGGATCACCACATCAGCCTCCTCGAGGGCCTCGCGGGCTGCGGCGTCCGCAGGTTCCTCGCCGGGGTCGACGATGCCCGTGATCGGAGTGAGCAGGCCGTTGTCGCTGCGTCGACCGAGCAGCGCCCGGCCGTCGCGGATGACCACCGCCGTCACACCGACGAGAGGCAGCGGGGCGTGGCCGATGTGGCGACGCAGGTCGAGAACGAAGTCGGGGGTGGGCATGCCCTCACGGTAGCCGTCGGTCGGTCGCGCTGTCCGACCCCGACCGTAGACTCGAGACGTGGCATCCGATTCCTTCGTCCATCTGCACGTGCACAGCGAATACTCGATGCTCGACGGGGCCGCGCGCATCGGTCCGATGGTGCAGGAAGCCGTGAAGCAGGGTATGCCTGCGATCGCCGTCACCGACCACGGCAACACGTTCGCGGCGTTCGAGTTCTACAAGACCGCGAAAGACGCCGGCATCAAGCCGATCATCGGCATCGAGGCGTACGTCACCCCGGGCACGCATCGCAGCGACAAGGCTCGAGTGCGGTGGGGCACGCCCGAGCAGAACAGCGACGACGTCTCGGGCTCGGGTGCCTACACGCACATGACGCTGCTGTCGGAGTCGACCGAGGGGATGCACAACCTCTTCCGGTTGTCGTCCCGCGCGAGCATGGAGGGCTACTACTTCAAGCCCCGCATGGACCGCGAACTGCTGCAGACGTACGCGAAGGGTCTCATCGCCACGACCGGATGCCCGTCAGGTGAGGTGCAGACACGCTTGCGCCTCGGCCAGTACGACGCGGCGCGCGCGGCGGCGGCGGAATTCCAGCAGATCTTCGGCAAAGAGAACTACTTCGCCGAGATCATGGACCACGGCCTGAGCATCGAGCGCCGGGTGATGTCGGACCTGCTCAAGATCGCCAAGGACCTCGACATCCCGCTGGTCGGCACGAACGACCTCCACTACACGCATCAGCACGACGCCACCAGCCATGCCGCACTGCTGTGCGTGCAATCGGGGTCGACGCTCGACGACCCGAAGCGCTTCCGATTCGACGGCGACGGCTACTACGTCAAGTCGCCGGCCGAGATGCGGCAGATCTTCCGCGACCACCCCGATGCCTGCGACAACACGCTGCTGATCGCCGAGCGGTGCGACGTCGAGTTCAACACGAGCGCGAACTACATGCCGCGATTCCCGGTGCCCGCCGGCGAGACCGAGGAATCCTGGTTCGTCAAGGAGGTCGAGGCGGGTCTGCAGTCGCGCTATCCGGCGGGTATCCCCGATGCCGTCCGGGCTCAGGCCGAGTACGAAACCACCGTCATCGTCCAGATGGGGTTTCCGGGCTACTTCCTGGTCGTCGCCGACTTCATCAACTGGGCGAAGGAGAACGGCATCAGGGTCGGGCCGGGGCGCGGGTCGGGAGCGGGCTCGATGGCCGCGTACGCGATGAAGATCACCGATCTCGATCCCCTGCAGCACGGGCTCATCTTCGAGCGGTTCCTCAACCCCGACCGCGTGTCCATGCCCGACTTCGACGTCGACTTCGACGACCGCCGGCGCGGCGAGGTCATCCAGTACGTCACCGAGAAGTACGGCGACGAGCGCGTCGCGCAGATCGTCACCTACGGCACCATCAAGGCGAAGCAGGCGCTGAAGGACGCCGGTCGTGTCCTCGGCTTCCCGTTCAGCATGGGGGAGCGGCTCACGAAGGCGATGCCGCCCGCCGTGATGGGCAAGGACATGCCACTGGAGGGCATGTTCGACAAGAACCACCCCCGGTTCAAAGAGGCGTCCGAGTTCCGCACCCTGATCGAGACGGATGCCGAGGCCAAGACGGTCTTCGATACGGCGGTCGGTCTCGAAAACCTGAAGCGGCAGTGGGGTGTGCACGCGGCGGGCGTCATCATGTCGAGCGAACCGCTGATCGACATCATCCCCATCATGCGTCGCGAGCAGGACGGACAGATCGTCACGCAGTTCGACTACCCGTCGTGCGAGTCCCTCGGGTTGATCAAGATGGACTTCCTGGGGTTGCGAAACCTCACGATCATCAACGATGCGCTCGACAACATCGAGGCCAACCGCGGCCATCCCCTCGTCCTCGAAGACCTGTCGCTCGACGATGCGGCCGCGTACGAGCTGCTCTCCCGCGGCGACACCCTCGGCGTGTTCCAGCTCGACGGCGGACCGATGCGGTCACTGCTGCGACTCCTGAAGCCCGACAACTTCGAAGACATCTCGGCCGTCATCGCGCTGTATCGACCCGGCCCGATGGGCGCCAACTCGCACATCAACTACGCCCTGCGTAAGAACGGGCAGCAGGAGATCACCCCGATCCACGAGGAGTTCACCGAATCCCTGCGCGAGATCCTCGACACCAGCTACGGACTGATCATCTATCAGGAGCAGGTGATGGCGATCGCCCAGAAGGTCGCCGGGTTCAGCCTCGGTCAGGCCGACATCCTCCGTCGAGCCATGGGCAAGAAGAAGAAGTCCGAGCTCGACAAGCAGTTCGAGGGCTTCCGAGCGGGGATGCACGCGAACGGATATTCGGATGCCGCGGTGAACATGCTGTGGGAGATCCTGCTGCCGTTCTCGGACTACGCATTCAACAAGGCCCACTCCGCGGCCTATGGTCTGGTCTCGTATTGGACGGCCTACTTGAAAGCCCACTATCCCGCGGAGTACATGGCGGCGCTCCTCACCAGCGTCGGCGACTCGAAAGACAAGATGGCGGTCTATCTCAACGAGTGCCGCCGCATGGGCATCAAGGTGCTGCCGCCCGACGTCGGTCAGTCGATCCGCTACTTCGCCGCCGTCGGCGAAGACATCCGCTTCGGACTCGGCGCGGTGCGAAACGTCGGCGCCAATGTGGTGGACGGCATCGTCACCGCCCGCGCCGACGACAGCTTCGTGAGCTTCCACGACTTCCTCACGAAGGTGCCGCTCCACGTCGCGAACAAGCGCACCGTCGAATCCCTCATCAAGGCGGGCGCATTCGACTCGCTGGGTTCGTCGCGCCGCGCCCTGATGGAGATCCACGAAGACGCCACCGAGGCGGCGGTGGAGACCAAGCGCAAGGCCGCGACCGGGGCGATCGGGTTCGACTTCGACAGCCTGTACGACGAGACCGAGGAGATCAGGCCTGCGAAGGTGCCCGACAGGCCGGAGTGGACCAAGAAGGACAAGCTCGCATTCGAGCGTGAAATGCTCGGCCTCTACGTCTCCGACCACCCGCTGGCGGGTCTCGAGGCACCGCTGGCCAAGCACGCCTCGACGAGCATCCACGACCTGCTGTCTTCGGAGGAGGTCAACGACGGCGACCAGGTGACGGTCGCCGGGCTGGTCACGAGCGTTCAGCATCGCGTGGCGAAGCAGAGCGGCAATCCGTACGGGATGATCACCGTCGAGGATTTCAACGGCGAAGTCACCGTCATGTTCATGGGCAAGACCTACACCGAGTTCGCGAGCATGCTGGTCGGCGATTCGATACTGGTCGTCCGCGGCCGCGTGTCCCGTCGAGACGATGGACTCAACCTGCACGCCCAGTCGGCCTTCTCGCCCGATCTGGGAGCAGTGGACGCCTCCAGCGGGCTCGTACTCGTGGTGCCCGAGCAGCGGGCCACCGAGACGGTGATCAGCGAGTTGGCCGAGGTGCTGCGCCGCCATCGCGGCGACACCGAGGTGATCCTGCGGCTCCACAAAGGCTCGGCCGCAAAGGTCTTCGAGGTGCCGCTGCCGGTGCGCGTGACGGCCGATCTGTACGGCGAGTTGAAGGGGCTCCTCGGGCCGCAATGCCTGGGCTGATTCCCGGGGGTTCATGGTCGTCGCAGGTAGTATCGGGTGCGGCGCAGCCCCGAACGCGTCGTTGATGGAGGAATGACTGTGACCGACCCCGCCCTGAACCCCGCGATCGACGACACGCAGAACGATGAGGCGCAGGCCGACACCGCGGACCGCCCCGATGCGTCGTCGGAGGATGCTCGCACCGAGGAGCAACCGCAGTACGGCGTGGGACCCTTCTCGGTCCGTGAGGTCGCACTCGTCGGCGTCTGGCTCGTCGCGTTCGTGATCTCGTTCTTCTCCTTGAGCGTGGTGGGCTTCTCGTCGCTGTGGACGTCCGGGATCGACTGGATCCTGACGATCGGGCTGCCCACGGTCGCCGTGTTCCTCCTCGTGCTGCGCAGGCTCTCGCCCGACGGAATCCGTCGCGTCGGTTCGCTCGGGATCGATCAGTTCGCCTCCGTGGCGTTCTCGGTGTCGGCGATGATCTGGGTGCAGCTCACCTGGACGACCGTCGCCATCGCCTCGAGCCGGGGTGTCTGGGCGTACTCGTGGGTGCTGTGGCTCGAGCTCGTCCTCATGCTCGCCGGGGTCGTGCTCACGGTGTTCGCCCCCCTGACCCCCGTGCTCCGCGAAGATTTCCTCGGACGCCGCGAGATCCCCGCCCACCGCAATGCCCGACCGATCCGTCCCGTCGTCGCGGCACCGCCGCGCGCGCCGCGTGAGCGACGAGCCGCCACGGCCGACGAACAGGTCGAGGACGACGGGCACGGCGATTCGGCGCCGACGGACGGCTCCCTGCCCGACGGGGACAATCGGTACGACGCGGCGGAGACGGGCGGGTACGCGACCTCCGGCGACACCGGCGCGCACGCCCTGTTCTCGTCCGACAGCCAGGATCTCGAGGGGTACGACGCGCCCTCGACCAACGACACGGGCGATTGGTCGTCCGAGCGCCGCGACGCCGACGACGCCGCGGCATCCGCCCCGCAGCCGACCGTCAGCCGTCAGGCGTTCTGGGCTCTCAGCCCGGTGGAGCGCGACGTCGTCGACGACCGTGGCGTCCCGCTCTTCGGCGTCGGACCCACCGCGTGGGCGCTCGTCATCGAGGACCACGGTTCGATGTTCGTCATCCGTCACGAGGACGGACGGGTCGGGTACCTCCACGACGTCAGCGACGTGACCAGGGGCTGAGGTCTGCAGCGCTCGGGCGCTGACCGCTCCTGCGGAGCGGATAGCCTGGAGGGATGCTTCGCACCATCGATCTCCGCGGACGGACGCTGTCGGCCGCCGAGCTGCTCGCCGCCGTTCCGCGTGCCACTGCGGCGCGCGAGGAGGCGCTGACCACGGCCGCTGCGCTCGTGCAGGATGTCGCCCGTGAGGGCGAGGAAGCATTGCGACGTCAGGCCGAACGCTTCGACGGAGTGAGCGACCATGCCGTGCGCGTCCCGGCGTCGCATCTGTCGGAGGCGCTCGCCGCACTGAGCCCAGACGTACGCGGCGCCCTCGAGGAGGCGATCCGCCGGGTGCGCCTCGCGTCGGCCGCGCAGGTCCCGTCACCGGTCGTCACCGATTTGGGCGAGGGCGCCCTCGTCATGCAGCGCTGGCAGCCGGTGCGTCGCGTGGGCGTCTACGTTCCGGGCGGGAAGGCGGTCTACCCGTCCAGCGTGGTCATGAACGTGGTGCCCGCGCAGGTGGCGGGCGTACGTGAAGTGGCCCTCGCATCGCCGCCCCAGCGGGAGTACGACGGTCGGGTGCACCCCGTGATCCTCGCCGCCGCACACCTCCTCGGCGTGACCGAGGTGTACGCGATGGGCGGAGCGGGTGCCATCGGCGCTTTCGCCCACGGCGTCGATTCCGTCGGGCTTTCTCCGGTCGACGTCGTGAGCGGACCGGGCAACAATTTCGTCGCCGCGGCCAAGCGCGCCGTGGCCGGACGTGTCGGCACCGACTCGGAGGCGGGCGCGACCGAGATCCTCATCGTCGCCGACGACAGTGCCGACCCGCGGCTCGTCGCGGCCGACCTGATCAGCCAGGCCGAGCACGACGAGCAGGCGGCCGCCGTGCTCGTCACGGCATCCTCGGCACTCGTCGACGCGGTGAACGCCGAGCTGGCGATGCGCGCTCCCCTCACGATGCACGCAGAACGGGTCGCCGAGGCGTTCGCCGGACCGCAGTCCGCGATCATCCTGGTCGACGACCTGCAGACGGCGACGGACGTCAGCAATGCCTACGCCCCCGAGCACCTCGAACTGCATCTCGCCGACCCCCGGCCCGGCGACTTCGTGCACGCGGGAGCGGTGTTCGTCGGAGATCACTCGCCGGTGAGCCTCGGGGACTATCTCGCCGGGAGCAACCACGTTCTGCCGACGGGAGGTCAGGCCCGTTACGCGCCCGGGCTCTCGGCCGCCACGTTCCTGCGCCCGCAGCAGGTGATCGAGTACACCCGCGACGCCCTTGCCGAGGTGCGTCAGCAGATCGTGACCCTTGCGAATGCCGAAGTCCTGCCCGCCCACGGGGAGGCCGTCGAGGCGCGCTTCGAGCTCGACGCGCGGCACTGACCGTTCCGGACCACCACGGTTGCGTGGCGTAGTCTGTCGATGCCATGCACTGCCCCTTCTGCCGCCATCCCGACTCGCGCGTCATCGACTCGCGGACGAGTGACGACGGACTCAGCATCCGTCGCCGTCGCCAGTGCCCCGAATGCGGGCGCCGATTCTCCACCATGGAGACGGCGAGCCTGAACGTGATCAAACGGTCGGGGGTCATCGAACCGTTCAGTCGGGAGAAGGTCATGTCGGGAGCCCGCAAGGCGTGTCAGGGCCGTCCGGTCACCGATGCCGACCTTGCGATGCTCGCGCAGGCCGTCGAGGAGACGGTGCGCCAGACCGGGTCATCCCAGGTCGACACGAACGAGATCGGTCTCGCGATCCTCGGACCCCTCCGCGAACTCGACGAGGTCGCGTACCTGCGCTTCGCCAGTGTGTACCAGGCGTTCGACTCCCTCGAAGACTTCGAGACGGCCATCGGACTCCTGCGCGCCGACCACGGTGCGCAGGCGGAGGCGCATGACCCGCGGTCGACGTCATCGGACGCGCTCGAGGCCCGATAATCTGGCGGGGATGTATCCCCTCCTGTTCCGCACGGTCCTGACCCGCTTCGACCCCGAGACCGCGCACCACGCCGGCATGCTCGTGGTGCGACTCGCCGGGGTCCGGCCGTTCGCATGGATCGCGCGCGCGCTGACCGCGCCCGATCCTGCGCTCCGCACAACCACCCTCGGGCTGCAGTTCTCCACACCCTTCGGCATCGCGGCCGGTTTCGACAAAGACGCCGTCGGCGCGTTCGGCCTCGGGGCCCTCGGGTTCGGACACGTCGAGATCGGCACCGTGACCGCCATCCCGCAGGACGGCAACCCGCGACCCCGCTTGTTCCGGTTGACGGCAGATCGTGCGCTCATCAACCGGATGGGCTTCAACAACGGCGGAGCGGATGCCACGGCCGCACGGCTCCGTCGGCTTCGCACTCGGCGCCATCGACCGGTGATCGGCGCGAACATCGGCAAATCGCGGGTCATCGACGTCGAGGACGCCACGGCGGACTACGTCCGCAGTGCACGCCTCCTGGCTCCACTCGCCGACTATCTCGCGGTCAACGTCTCATCGCCGAACACGCCGGGTCTGCGAACCCTGCAGGCGGTCGAGACGCTGGCACCACTGCTGCGGGCCGTCAAGGACGCCGCCGGCACGACGCCCATGCTCGTGAAGATCGCCCCCGACCTGACCGACGACGAGGTGGTCGCGATCACGCGACTCGCCGTCGATCTGGGGCTTGCGGGACTCATCGCCACCAACACGACGATCTCCCGGGACGCGCTGCGCACCGACGCGGCGACCGTGGCGGCCGCAGGTGCCGGCGGGCTCTCCGGCGCGCCCGTGCGACAGCGCGCACTCGACGTGGTTCGTCTGGTGCGGGGTGCGGCTCCGAGCCCGGAGTTCTGCGTCATCGGGGTCGGGGGAGTCGAGACGGCAGAAGACGTGCGGGCGCTGCAGGAGGCGGGCGCAACCCTCGTCCAGGGATACACGGGGTTCATCTACCGCGGCCCGCTCTGGGCGCGGCACCTCAACCGCGGGCTCTCCCGCAGCCGGTGAGCGCACCGCTCACGCGGGGTGCTGGCCCCGCTTGACCTGCGGCTTGGGCAGGCGCATGAAGCGCATCTGGATGGTCCGCATCGCGGCGTACCACCCGAGGCCCTTCTCCATGCGTTCGGCGCCGAACTTGTCGCGAACGGCGCGCTTCACGCGGATCGACGTGATGATCATGTCGCCGATGACGAAGAGGATGAAGATCCACAGTGCGATGAACGAGTAGTACTGGATGGCGGGGAGCGGGATGAACGTCGCGACGATCACCAGCACCATCGCAGGCATCAAGGCTTCACCGAGGTGCCACCCGGAATCCACGAAGTCGCGGGCGAATCTGCGCTGCGGACCCTTGTCGCGCACCGGGAGGAACTTCTCATCGCCGGCGGCCATGCCGACCCGGGCTTTCTCGCGCTGCGCGGCGAGGTCTGCGCGCGCACGCGCCTTCGCCTCTTTCGTGTCGGCGACGAGCGGCCGCTTGCGCGCAGCCTCCTGCTCGGCGCGAGAGGGCGTCGCGCGCCCCTTGCCGGACGGGCTGACAGTGCCGCCGTTGAGGACCGTTCCCTCGGAGGGCGCTGCGTTGGACGCGGGGGCTTCGGGTGACTTTGCCACGGTGATCCTCAAATGTTGCGAAAGGCGATGGACTTAAGATTACCCGCATGAGCACTGAACTGTCCCGCACTCAGGCCGTACGCGATGCTGCGACCTCCGGCATCCCGGCGGCGCTTGCCGACCTGGGCGCGCTGGTGCGCATCCCGTCCATCGCCTGGCCGGCGTTCGATCAGACCCAGCTGCAGCGCAGCGCCGAGGCTGTCGCCGCCCTCGCCGAGGGAACGGGGGTGTTCGATCAGGTGCAGGTCACGTCCGCAGCGATCCCCGGAACGGATGAGATCGGGCAGCCCGCGGTCCTCGCGACCCGAGCCGCGCGCAACGGCCGACCGACCGTGCTCCTCTACGCCCATCACGACGTCCAGCCCATGGGCGACGAGGCGCTGTGGGAGACGCCGCCCTTCGAGCCGACGGTCCGCGACGGTCGGCTGTACGGGCGCGGCGCGGCCGACGACAAAGCGGGCGTGATGGCCCACATCGCCGCGCTCCGCGCGCTGCGCGAGGCGCTGGGCGACGATTTCGACCTGGGAGTCGCCCTGTTCATCGAGGGCGAGGAGGAATACGGGTCCCGATCTTTCGCACAGTTCCTCTCCGACAATGTGGACGCCTTGCGCAGTGACGTGATCGTCGTCGCGGACTCGGGCAACTGGGACCTGAACACACCGGCCGTGACGGTCTCGCTGCGGGGGAACGCCCGTTTCACGCTCACGGTGCGCACCCTCGATCACGCCTCCCACTCGGGCATGTTCGGCGGGGCGGTGCCCGACGCACTGATGGCGACGGTCACGTTGCTGGCGACGCTGTGGGACGCGGACGGGGCCGTCGCCGTCGAGGGGATGACCGAGCGCGAGGGCACGACGCCGGAGTACTCGGAGGCCACCCTGCGCGACGAGGCGGGGCTGCCCGAGGGTGTTCAGCCGATCGGGCGGGGGACGATCCTCAGTCGCATCTGGAACAAGCCCGCGATCACGATCACCGGGATCGACGCGACCAGCGTGGCCGAGGCATCCAACACCCTCGCTCCGTCCGCATCCGTCGTGATCAGCGCCCGCGTCGCTCCGGGACAGCCCGCCGAGGACGCCTATGCGGCTCTGGAGGCGCACCTGCGCTCTCACGCGCCGTTCGGTGCTCAGCTGGAGTTCACCGACGTCGACCTCGGCAACGGATTCCTCGTCGACACGAGCGGCTGGGCGGTCGACGCGGTGCGCGAAGCGCTCCACGAGGGGTACGGCGTCGAGCCGATCGACATCGGCGTCGGCGGTTCCATCCCGTTCATCGCCGATCTCGTCGAGTCGTTCCCCGAGGCGCAGATCCTCGTGACCGGCGTCGAAGACCCGCACACACGCGCGCACAGCCCCAACGAGTCGCTGCATCTGGACACGTTCCGCCACGCCGTGCTCTCGGAGGCGCTCCTGCTCGAGGGTCTCGACGCGCGCACCGTCTGAGGAGCCCTCGCGACCGGATGCCGCGTCCGGGCGTAGAATCGACGAAGACAACCGATCGCCCCGCCGTCAAGGAGAGTCATGACCGACACCGCCCTGTCTCCCGACCAGACCGTCAACGCCCACGGCGTGCAGCTGACGGACGCCGCCGCGGCGAAGGTCAAGCACCTGCTCGCCCAGGAGGGCCGCGACGACCTGCGTCTGCGCGTCGCCGTCCAGCCCGGCGGATGCTCGGGCCTGATCTATCAGCTCTATTTCGACGAGCGCTACCTCGATGGTGACAACACCGTCGACTTCGACGGCGTCGAGGTCATCGTGGATGACATGAGCGTCGCGTACCTCGACGGCGCCTCGATCGATTTCAAGGACACGATCTCGGAGCAGGGCTTCACGATCGACAACCCGAACGCCGCAGGCAGCTGCGCGTGCGGCGACAGCTTCCACTGATCTTCCGACGAGGAGCGCCCCAGGACTTCGCCGTCCTGGGGCGCTTTTCGGCGTCTGACGCCCGCGCGGATATGGTTCGACGACGTCCCATCGTGCTGAGCGGATGGCCCGAATACCGTGTGAGGTTGCCGTAGACTGACGGCAGTTCTTTTACCCCCGGGAAGGTGCACAGTGCAGTCGAATCGAGCTCCTTCGAAACGCCGTATCCGGTGGGCGATCCTTCCGATCGGTATCGCCGCCGCGGTCGTCCTGGCCGGGTGCACGCAGCAGGAGCTGCACGGTTACCTCCCCGGTTTCGTCGAGGGCGAGCCGCCCGCGACGAACCGCACGGAGATGGTGGCCGGCCTCTGGGTCAACTCCTGGATCGTGCTGCTGGTCGTGGGAATCGTGACGTGGGCACTGATGGGTTGGGCTGCCATCGCGTACCGCCGCCGGAAGGGCCAGACCGGTCTTCCCGTGCAGATGCGCTACAACATGCCCATCGAGATCTTCTACACCGTGGTGCCGCTGATCCTGGTCGTGGGCTTCTTCGCCTTCACCGCCCGCGATCAGAACATCCTCGAGACGCAGACCGAGAACCCGGATGTCTCGATCACGGCCATCGGCAAGCAGTGGGCGTGGGACTTCCAGTACAACGGCGATGACGAGGACAACTCGGACGCCGTCTGGACGATCGGCGTCCAGGCCGAGCCCGCCGCCAACGGCGACGTCGACCAGGACAAGCTGCCGACCCTGTACCTGCCGGTGGACAAGACGGTCAAGATCCAGCTGCAGTCGCGCGACGTGATCCACTCCTTCTGGATCATCGACTTCCTGTACAAGAAGGACATGTACATCGGCAAGGACAACTACTGGTCGTTCACGCCGACTCGCGAGGGCACCTACGAGGGCAAGTGCGCAGAGCTCTGCGGCGAGTACCACTCCGCGATGCTCTTCAACGTCAAGGTCGTCAGCGACGACGAGTACGAGTCGTACCTGTCCTCGCTCCGTGCGCAGGGCAACACCGGAGACATCACCGACGAGTACGACCGGTTGCAGAATCAGCCGGGCACCGGCGCCGAGGGGAACGAGTAATCATGGCGACCACGCTTCCGTTGCAAGAGTCGGGTTCCGGCCGTCCGACGACGCTGCCGGCGCGGCAGGCGGCTCTTCTGAGTTCGACGCGTGTCGAGCAGAAGGGCAACATCGTCGTCAAGTGGATCACGTCCACCGACCACAAGACGATCGGGTACATGTACCTGATCGCATCCGTCGTGTTCTTCATGCTCGGCGGCGTGATGGCCCTCATCATCCGCGCCGAGCTCTTCGAGCCGGGCATGCAGATCGTCCCGACGAAGGAGCAGTACAACCAGCTGTTCACGATGCACGGCACGATCATGCTGCTGATGTTCGCGACGCCGTTGTTCGCGGGTTTCGCGAACGTGATCATGCCTTTGCAGATCGGTGCGCCCGATGTCGCGTTTCCGCGGCTGAACGCGTTCGCGTTCTGGCTGTTCCTGTTCGGCTCCACCATCGCCGTCTCGGGCTTCCTCACCCCGCAGGGTGCCGCTGCGTTCGGATGGTTCGCCTACCAACCTCTCGCGGGGGCGACCTTCTCGCCGGGGGCTGGGGGTAATCTTTGGATGCTCGGCCTCGGGATGAGCGGGTTCGGAACGATCCTCGGTGCGGTGAACTTCATCACGACGATCATCACGATGCGCGCGCCCGGTATGACCATGTGGCGCATGCCGATCTTCACCTGGAACACCCTGGTGACGAGCATCCTCGTGCTGATGGCGTTCCCCGTTCTGGCTGCTGCCATCCTCGCCGCGGCTGCGGACCGGGTTCTCGGTGCCCACATCTACGATCCGGCCAATGGCGGGGTGCTGTTGTGGCAGCACTTGTTCTGGTTCTTCGGGCATCCGGAGGTGTACATCATCGCGTTGCCGTTCTTCGGGATCGTGTCGGAGATCTTCCCGGTGTTCAGCCGGAAGCCGATCTTCGGGTACAAGACCCTGGTGTACGCGACGATCGCGATCGCGGCCCTGTCGGTGGCGGTGTGGGCGCACCACATGTATGTGACGGGCTCGGTGCTGCTGCCGTTCTTCGCCCTCATGACGATGCTGATCGCGGTGCCCACCGGGGTGAAGATCTTCAACTGGATCGGCACCATGTGGCGGGGCTCCGTCACCTTCGAGACGCCGATGATGTTCGCCCTCGGGTTCCTGGTCTCGTTCGTCTTCGGCGGGCTGACGGGTGTCATCTTGGCGTCGCCGCCGCTCGACTTCGCGCTGTCGGACTCCTATTTCGTCGTCGCGCACTTCCACTACGTGGTGTTCGGGACGGTCGTGTTCGCGATGTTCGCGGGCTTCTACTTCTGGTGGCCGAAGTTCACCGGCCGCATGCTGAACGAGCGTCTGGGTTACATCCACTTCTGGATGCTGTTCGTCGGCTTCCACATGACCTTCCTCATCCAGCACTGGCTGGGAGTCGACGGCATGGTGCGTCGCTACGCCGACTACTCCGCAGCGGACGGCTTCACGTGGGAGAACCAGGTGTCGACCATCGGTTCCGTCATCCTCGGCGCATCGATGATCCCGTTCCTGTTCAACGTGTGGGTCACCGCGCGGAAGGCGCCGAAGATCACGGTGAACGACCCGTGGGGATATGGCGCGTCATTGGAGTGGGCGACGTCGTGCCCGCCGCCGCGGCACAACTTCACGTCGATCCCGCGCATCCGCAGCGAGCGCCCCGCCTTCGATCTCAACCACCCCGAGGCCGGACTGCCCGTCGGAGTGGGACCGGCGAAGGATGCCCCCGATGCGCCCGTCGTCGACGCCGACCAGGGAAAGGTCAAGTAGGTGCGCACCAACACCGGACTCTGGTGGTTGCTCACCGTCTTCTTCTTCCTCGTCTTCGCCATGTACACGGCGTGGAACATCATCGCGCACGTCTCACCGGAGGTCGCCTGGTATCACGCGATCGAGTGGGTCGGCAGTGTCGCCCTGCTGTTCAGTGCGCTGATGGCGGCGCTCATCGCGTTCTACATCGGTCGTGTGCACAGCGCTCAGGGCGGTGAGCTGCCCGAGGACATCCTCACGGCCGACATCGACGACGGCGACCCCGAGCTCGGCGAGTTCAGCCCGTGGTCGTGGTGGCCCATCGTGCTGGCGTCGTCCGCCGCGATCGGCATGATCGGCCTTGCCGTCGGTTCGTGGATGGTCCCGATCGGCCTCGCCGTCTTCGCCGTCGCCATCGTCGGCTGGGTGTACGAGTACTATCGCGGATACTTCGCCCGCTGACTCTGTGCGTCTTCTCGCCGCCGCTGTCTCCGACGTAGGCCTCCACCGGTCGGTCAATCAGGACGCGGCGTTCACCGCCCCGTGGGGCGCAGTGGTCGCCGACGGCGTCGGTGGCGGGCCCGCCGGCGACTTGGCTTCGTCGTCGCTCCTGCACAGGCTCGCCGCGACCGGCGCATACCGGCGTGACGACTCGGAGGGACTGCAGGAGCGGATCCTGGTCGCCAACTGGGAGCTGTCCGCCCACGCTGCACGGGACCCTTCACTCGTCGGCATGGCGACGACGTTGACAGGCATCTTCTGCGGAGCGACGGCGAACACTCTTCTGCTGGCCCATACCGGCGATTCGCGTGGCTATCGTCTGCGACGTGGCGTTCTGACCCGGATGACCAGAGATGACTCCTACGTCCAGGAACTCGTCGACCAGGGGATCCTCTCGCTCGCAGATGCCGCTTCCCATCCACGTCGCAACATCATCACTGCGTCGCTCAGCGGTGACGAGGATGATGTCGTCCGCGTGACGAGACACGAGGCGGAGGACGGTGACCGTTGGCTGCTGTGCAGCGACGGGGTGACGGATTATGTTCCCGAACCGTACCTCGAACAGCTGCTCGTCTCCGTCGCCGACCCGCACGATGCGGCGGACGCGGTGGTGCGACTCGCTCTGCGCGCGGGCACCATGGACAATGTCACCGCCGTGGTCTGCGACACGACGACGGATGCGCTCGACTACGCGCCTTCCGCCCCCGCCTTCACCGGGGCCGCGGCATCGTGGTTCGTCGACGATTTCGACCTCGATGTCGAGACGGCCTGAGAGAGCGGGTCAGCGCACCACCATGGTCAGCGGATCGAAGACCCGGGGGAGTGGTCCGTCTGAGTCCTCGGTGGGCTGACCTTCGCGAACCCAGTACTCGTACCCGCCGATCATCTCCCTGACGGTGTACCCCAGTCGTGCGAAGGCGAGAGCCCCCTTCACGCCCGCGTTGCAGCCCGGGCCCCAGCAGTAGACGACGACGGGGGAGTCGAGGGGTATCTCCGCGGAGGCTTGTTCGGCGATCATGGCGTGCGGCAGGTGGATGGCCCCGCTGATGCGCCCCTGGGCCCACGCAGCGTCACTGCGAACGTCGACCAGCGTGAACTGCTCACCGGCCCGTTGTGCGGCGTAGACGTCTGACGGGTCTGTCTCGTGTGCGAGACGCTGAGCGAAGAAGGAAGCCGTATCGGTCATGATCTCGACGCTACGCGGCGAACTCGATCGCGGTACGCCGTCTCCCGGTCACCCCGCGCACGATTCCTGCCGTCATCGAGCCGGCTCGACCCCGAGCTGAACAGCAGGATGCCCGGTACGATCCCCTCGCGGGTGATCGTACCGGGCATCCTGTGTTCAGCCGGCTACTTGTCGTCGGGAGACGAGCCCTTCGAAGCGTCGGGGTTCTCCGGGATGATGATGTTCGACGGACGGACGGCCGTCTCGGACTGATTGCCGTCGTCGATCGGACGGTGCGGCGCGTCGGGGACCCCGGCGCGATCGTGCGCACCTTGGATCTCAGCGTCCTCTTCGGCGGCGATGTGATCCAGCGAGTGGTGCTGGTGAGCCACGGCGGCGTCGAGCTCAGACTGCGTGAGGGGCGTGAGCCGATCCTCGAAGAACCAGCGCGAGATGGACGAGCGGACGTTCTCGTGCCACGGGATGCGACCGTGCGCGTTGGGACGGACGACCAGCGGCTCGTTGTCGATGTGCGAGACGAGCTTCCACCGGTCGTACTCATCGACGGGCTGATGAACCTCGATGTACTCGCCGCCGGGAAGACGGACGATACGACCGGATTCGTAACCGTGCAGAGCGATCTCGCGGTCCTTCTTCTGCAGCGCGATGCAGATCCGCTTCGTCACGAAGTAGGCGACGACCGGGCCCACGATCAGGAGCGCCTGGAGGGTGTGGATGACACCTTCCATGGTCACCCAGAAGTGGGTCGCGATGATGTCCGATGATGCTGCGGCCCACAGGACTGCGTAGAACGTGACGCCGGCGGCTCCGATGGCCGTGCGGGTGGCCGCGTTGCGCGGACGCTGAGCGATGTGGTGCTCGCGCTTGTCACCCGTGACCCAGGCCTCGATGAAGGGGTAGATCAGAACCAGCACGATGAAGACGCCGATCACTCCGAGAGGCAGGAGGATGTTCCACGAAATGGTGTGGTTGAACAACACCGTCTCGAGGTGCGGCGGAACGAGTCGGAGCGCGCCGTCGGCGAAGCCGATGTACCAGTCGGGCTGGGTGCCCGCCGACACGGGGGACGGGTCGTATGGACCGTAGTTCCAGATCGGGTTGATCGTGAACAGCGAGGCGATCAGCACGATGACACCGAAGGTGATGAAGAAGAAGCCGCCCATCTTCGACATGTACACGGGCATCATCGGGTAACCCACGACGTTGCTGTTCGTGCGGGCCGGACCGGCGAACTGCGTGTGCTTGTTGATCACCATGAGCATCAGGTGGAGCACCAGGAGCCCGACCAGGATCGCGGGGAGCAGCAGGATGTGCAGCGTGTACAGACGACCGACGATCTGATCGCCCGGGAACTCGCCTCCGAACAGCAGGAACGAGATCCACGTGCCGACCAGGGGGATGCCCTTGACCATGCCGTCGATGATGCGCAGGCCGTTACCCGAGAGCAGGTCGTCCGGCAGCGAGTAGCCGGTGAAGCCCTCTGCCATCGCGAGGATGAAGAGGATGAAACCGATCACCCAGTTGAGCTCGCGGGGCTTGCGGAATGCGCCGGTGAAGAAGATGCGCAGCATGTGCACGCCGATGCCGGCGACGAAGACGAGAGCCGCCCAGTGGTGGATCTGACGGACGAGCAGACCGCCGCGGATGTCGAACGACAGTCGCAGCGATGAGTCGAGCGCCGCCGACATCTCGACACCGCGCATCGGGATGTAGGCACCGTCGTAGTGGGTCGGCACCATGGAGGCCTGGAAGAAGAACGTCAGGAACGTGCCCGAGATGAGGACGACGACGAAGCTCCACAGCGCGATCTCACCGAGCATGAACGACCAGTGATCGGGGAAGATCTTGCGGCCGAGCTCCTTGACCAGCCCGGAGAGGCTGGTGCGCTCGTCGAGGTAGTTCGCCGCGCCGGCGACGAACTTACCGCCGAGCGGCTTGTCCGATGCCTTCCCCTGGAAGTTGGCCGGCTGGGCCTTCGAGCTCGAGGCCGCCTCGAAGGCGGGTACGCCCGATCCGGATGCGGATGCGGTAGTCATCAGTGACGCTCCCAGAAGCTCGGGCCGACCGGTTCGTTGAAGTCGCTGCGGGCGACGAGATAGCCGTCCGCGTCGACGGTGATGGGCAGCTGCGGCAGCGGCCGGGCGGCGGGGCCGAAGATCACGGCTGCGCCGTTGGCCACGTCGAACTGGGACTGGTGGCAGGGGCACAGGAGATGGTGCGTCTGCTGCTCGTACAGAGCGACCGGGCAACCGACGTGGGTGCACACCTTCGAGTACGCGACGATGCCGTCGTACGACCAGTCCTTCTTGTCGTCGGCCTCGGTGATCTGCTCGGGCAGCATGCGCATGAGCAGCACGATGGCCTTCGCCTTCTCTTCGAGGTAGCCCTCTTCGTGCCCGAGGGAGGCGAGCTCCTCGGGGATGACGTGAACGGCTGAGCCGAGTGTGACGTCCGACGCGCGGATCGGCTCACCCGACGGGTCGTGCGCGAGTCGCATGCCCTCGGCCCACATCGTGTGGCTGAGAAGGAAGACCGGGTTGCCCGCGTTCGGGTTCTCCGGCGTGTCCTGCGGGGCCAGGCCGCGAAAGAGCGTGACGCCAGGGATGACCGAGGCGGCGAGTGCGGCGAACAGAGAGTTGCGGATCATGACGCGACGCCCGAAGCCGGACTCCTCGTTGGCTTCGGCGAACGCCGCCACCACGGCTTCGCGGGTCGTGTCGCGGCCACGGGTCGCGTGCCGGTCCTCGATGTACTCCTTGTCGGACATGATCGCCTTGGCCCAGTGCGTCGCACCGATGCCGATGGCGAGCAACGCGAGCGCGATGCCCAGACCGATGAAGAGGTTGTTGTGCCGGATGCTGAGGATCTCGCCGTCTTCGATCGGGAAGATCATGTACGCGACCATCGCCCAGATGCTGGCGGCGACGGAGAGGTAGAACAGCGTGTAGACGGTCCGGACGGCGCGCTTCATCGCGGCCGGGTCCTTGTCGGTGACGCGCTCGCGATGCGGCGGGAGCGGCGGAGGCTGCACCGGGTCGGTGACCGCGATCTCCAGCCCCGAAGACGGCTTCCAGGAAGCCCTCTCGTGCTCGAGCGCATTCTGCTCGTGTGCCATGGTGCTCCTCGTGCGTTCTTCTGTCAGCGGGCGATCAGTTTGATTTCGCGGAGATCCACACCGTGAGCGCGATCAGCGTTCCGATGCCGAAGATCCAGATGAACAGACCTTCCGACACGGGGCCGAGCGAGCCGAGGGCGTAACCGCCGGCGGATTCGTTGTTCTGCATGTAGAGCAGAGAAGAGATGATGTCGCGCTTGTCTTCTGCCGTGAGGTTCAGGTTGTTGAAGACGGGCATGTTCTGCGGACCCGTCACCATCGCCGCGTACATGTGCAGGGCGCTGGTCTCGGTGAGCGCGGGCGCGTACTTGCCCTCGGTGAGCGCACCACCGGCGGCCGCCACGTTGTGGCACATCGCGCAGTTGATACGGAACAGCTCGGCGCCCCGGGCGACGTCGCCCTCGCCGTCGAGGACCTCCTCGTCGGGGTACGTCGGGCCGGGAGAGGTGGACTGCACCCACGCCGCCATGGCCTGGATCTGCTCTTCCGTGAACTGGACCGGCTTCTGCGGCGCCTGCGGGCCCTGCATCTGCAGCGGCATGCGTCCCGTCGACACCTGGAATTCGACGGCGAGCTCGCCGACGCCGTAGAGCGAGGGACCCGCCTCCGTGCCCTGGAGATCGAGTCCATGGCAGGTGGCGCAGTTCGCCTGGAAGAGCTTCTTGCCGTCATCCGCGGTCAGCGTGGACGTGACCGCCGTGTCTGTGGGCGAGGCCATCGCTGCGGATGCGCCGGCGTAGATCCCGCCGGTCAGCAGCAGGCCGATGCCGATGAGCGCGGCTGCGGCGACGGGGCTGCGGCGTCCGGTCGCTCGGCGCTTCTTCTCTCGTGCCATGTCGGGTTACGGCTCCGCTCTTATTTCAGGAAGTAGATGACGAGGAACAGGGCGATCCAGACGACGTCGACGAAGTGCCAGTAGTACGACACGACGATCGAGGTGGTCATCTCTTTGCGCCCGAAGTTCTTGACCGCGAATGCGCGGCCGATCACCAGGAGGAAGGCGATCAGGCCGCCGGTCACGTGGAGGGCGTGGAAGCCGGTGGTGATGTAGAACGCCGAGGCGTACGAGTCCGCCGAGATCGGCATCCCCTCCGCCACGAGCTGCGCGTACTCCCACACCTGACCGGTGACGAAGATCGCGCCCAGCGCGAAGGTGAGGAAGAACCACTCGACCATGCCCCAGCCGAGCACACCGCGCTTCTTCGTCGAATACGGCTGGAACCGCTCCGCCGCGAAGACACCCATCTGGCAGGTCACGGACGACAGCACGAGGATGATCGTGTTGACCGTCGCGAAGGGCACGTTCAGCAGCTCGGTCCGCTCCGCCCAAAGCTCCGGGGAGGTGTTGCGCAGGGTGAAGTAGATCGCGAAAAGACCCGCGAAGAACATCACCTCGCTACCGAGCCACACGATGGTTCCGACAGCGACCGGATCGGGCCGCTTGACGGACCGCATCGCCTGAGAATAGGTCGCTGTCGTGGTCGTCACATTCCCCATTATGACCGATCTGGAGGGGGTGAGCTCGCACTTGAGGGCCTTGTTTTGACCAGCTCTGAACTTAGGATCGCCTCAGAGCGGCCTGCCAATGCGCCCTCCGCCGCCTGAGCGCCGCGTGTGAGCCTTCAGACCATCGAAAGGTCGGTCCGAAGTCACGATCCGACTACGATCGGGAGCTATGGCTGAGCTTCACTCCTGGCCCGACATCCTCACCTCGTTGCTGGACGGACGCGACCTCAGCATCTCCGAAGCGACATGGGCGATGCGGCAGGTCATGACGGGTTCGGCGACGCCGTCGCAGCTCGCGGGTTTCCTCATCGCCCTGCGGGCGAAGGGCGAGACCGTCGACGAGGTCGTGGGCTTCCGCGATGCGATCCTCGAGTCGGCCGTCCCGCTCCCCGTCGATGCCAACGTGCTCGACATCGTCGGCACCGGTGGCGACCGGTTCGGAACGGTCAACATCTCGACGATGTCGGCGGTCGTGGCCGCGGCATCCGGCATCCCCGTCGCCAAGCACGGCAACAGGGCGGCCAGCTCCGCCTCGGGCTCGTCCGACGTCCTCGGCGCGCTCGGGCTCGATCTGACGCTCGATCCGTCCGCGGTCGCCGAGACGCTGGCGCGGACCGGGATCACCTTCGCGTTCGCCTCGGCGTTCCACCCCGGCTTCCGCCATGCGGGGCCGACGAGGTCGGAGCTGGGAGTGCCGACGGTCTTCAACATCCTGGGCCCGCTCTGCAACCCCGCTCGGGCCGAGGCCAATGCGGTCGGTGTGGCGAGCCTGGACCGGGTGCCGCTCATCACGGGCGTCTTCCGGACGCGTGGAGCGACCGCGCTGGTGTTCCGTGGCGACGACGGGCTCGACGAACTGACGACGACGGGCCACAGCAGGCTCTGGGAGATCAGCCGCGGCGACGTCCACGAGCACGATCTCGATCCGCGTGACCTCGGCATCCCCCTGGCGGACATCGACGATCTGCTCGGAGGCGACCCGGCGCACAATGCCGGCGTCGTCCATCGCGTGTTCGCGGGCGACCGTGGACCGGTGCGCGACATCGTGCTGCTGAACGCCGCAGCGGGAATGGTCTCGTACCGCCTGTTCCGCGATTCCACGCAGGCGCAGCGCCCGATCCTCGAGCGTCTCGCCGAGGCGCAGGACGACGCGGCGGCCGCCATCGACTCCGGCGGTGCGGCGGCCAAGCTCGACGAGTGGGTGTCCGTCACTCAGGAGTTGGCGTCGGCGGTCCGTTGACCGACGACGGTCCGGTGAGCGGCTTCGACGACATGAGACTGGCCTGACGTGGACCCGCTCGAGGCGCTGAACGAGATCGCCACGCTGCTGGAGCGCGAGCGGTCGTCGCGTTACAAGTCGAAGGCCTTCCGCACCGCGGCCGAGGCGATCTCCGACATGTCGGACGCCGAGCTGCGGGACACGGCATCCCTCAAGCGCCGGAAAGGCGTCGGGGACTCGACCTTCGCCGTGATCCAGCAGGCTCTTGAGGGTCGCGTGCCGGACTACCTCGCCGACCTGCGGGAGCGCGCGGGCGGTCCGAAGCCGAACGCCTTGCGCGCACTCCTCCGCGGAGACCTGCATTCGCACAGCGACTGGTCGGACGGTCTGACATCGATCGATCTCATGGTCGACGCCGGTCGTGCGCTCGGTCACGAATACCTCGCGCTCACGGATCACTCACCGCGACTGCGCGTCGCGAACGGGCTGTCCGCCGAGCGGCTGCGCGCGCAGCGCGAGGTCATCGCCCAGCTCGGCGGCAACGGCTTCACACTGCTCTCGGGTATCGAAGTCGACATCCTCGAGAACGGCGACCTCGACCAGGAGCCCGCTCTGCTCGACGAACTCGACATCGTCGTGGCATCCGCTCATTCGAAGCTGCGGATGGAGAGGGGACCGATGACGCGGCGTCTCGTCACGGCGGTCCGAAGCGGTCGCGCCGATGTGCTCGGACACGTCACCGGCAGGCTGGTGGAGGGCTCGAGGGGAACACGACCGCCGTCGAGCCTCGACGCGGCCGCCGTGTTCGCGGCGTGCGCCGAGCACGACGTCGCGGTCGAAATCAATTCCCGCCCCGAACGGCAGGATCCGCCGGATGAGCTCATCGCGATCGCTCTGGACGCCGGATGCCTATTCTCGATCGATTCCGACGCGCATGCTCCCGGCCAGCTGGCGCTGCTGGACTATGGAGCCGAACGGGCCGAGCGCGCGGGCGTGCCGGCCGAACGCATCGTGACGACGTGGCCGCTGGACCGCCTGCGCGAGTGGGTCGAGACGCGACGGGCAGGATCCCGGGGCTGAACGCTGGACGCCGCGACGCTCGTCGGCGGTCCTGACACGGCCGAAGCCGTCGCCGCCCCAGCGCTCAGGCCGGTGGTGCGGCGTTCGCGCGGATGACCTCCAGGCGCGCCCGGTACTCCACCTCGTCGATGTCACCCTGGGCGAACCGCTCGGCGAGCGTGGTCTCCGCGCGACGCACGGGGCTCAGGCGCCCGCCGGGTCCCCCTCCGTTCGCCGCGGCGGCGCGACGCCAGCGTCGGCCGAAGACGGCGAACAGGATCGCGAACACAGTGATCCAGAACAGCGGGATGAGCAGGCACAGCCAAGGCGCGAAGCCGGCCGGTCCGCCGAAGTGCGCGGCGGCGGCGGTGGTGATGTCTCCCGATGACATGGGGTGTCCTCTCGTCATGATCGCGGCGCGGACCGCTGCGATCGGATGCTCCGAGTCAACGCCCGCGCGCTGTCGGACGAATCCGGCGGAGGAGGTGTCTCCGCATGCTCCCCCGGGAGTACGTCGAGTGGAGGGTCGTGCTCCTAACCCCAGCCGCGTGTCACCAGGCCGGACTCGTAGGCGAGGACGACCAGCCGCACGCGATCGCGCGCGTGCAGCTTCTGCATGATCCGCGACACGTGCGTCTTCGCCGTCAGCGGGGAGAGGAACAGCTCCGCCGCGATCTCGTCGTTCGAGAGACCGCGTCCGACGAGCAGCAGGACTTCGCGCTCGCGATCCGTGAGTGCGGTGAGGGGCGAAGGGCTCGCGGCATCCCGCAGCCCTTCCGCAGCGCGTTCGAGCAGTCGTCGTGTGATGCCGGGGGAGAGCAGCGCATCGCCTTCGGCGACCACGCGGACCGCGCGGATCAGGTCGACCGGCTCCGTGTCCTTCACGAGGAAACCGGCGGCGCCCGCGCGGATCGCGCGGGCGACATACTCGTCGAGCTCGAAGGTCGTGACGATGACGACCCGCACGTCCGACAAGGCGGGGTCCGCGGCGATCTGCTCGGTCGTCCACAACCCGTCGCCGTCGGGCATCCGGATGTCGAGCAGAGCGACATCCACCGGTATCGCCCGGATGGCGCGCAGGAGGTCTTCCCCGCCGGACGCCTCGACCACGACCTCGATGTCGGGTTCGGAGTTCAGCAGGGCGCGGAACCCGGCCCGCACCAGCTGGTGGTCGTCGGCGAGAGCGACCCGGATCACCGGGGGCCCTCCCAGGGCAGCCGGGCGGTGACGACAGTGCCGCCGCGCGGACCCGTGCCGACGGTGAGGGTGCCGTCGGCGAGATCGGCACGCTCGCGCATCCCGCGCAGTCCCGCACCCTCGACATCGGCGGGGGCGATGCCCATGCCGTCGTCCTCCACCTCGACGACGAGATCCGAGCCGTTGCGGGCGACGGTCACGGTCGCGGTCGTCGCGGCGGAGTGCCGCACGACATTCGTCAGCGCCTCCTGCACGATGCGATAGGCGGTGGTCTGCACAGCGCTCCGCGGCGCGGCATCCTCTCGCATGTCCCTCAGCGTCACGGTGAGTCCCATCGCCGTGCGCTCACGCACCAGGGCGGCGAGGTCGGCCAATTGAGGCTGGGGGGTCAGCGGCGCGGTCTGCGGGTTCGACGCTTCGTCTCCACGGAGGAAGGAGAGCACACCCCGCACCTCATCGAGACCGACGGCACTCAGCGCGCGGATGCTCGACAACGCCTCGCGGGCACGCTCGGGCTCTCGGTCGAAGAGGTGCAGACCCACGCCGGACTGCACGGAGATCTGGCTCAGGGAATGCGCGAGCACGTCGTGCAGCTCGCGGGCGATGCGGGTGCGCTCATCCTGTTCGGCGGTGCGACGTCGTTCGGCCAGCTGGTCGCGTCGTGCGGCGGCGTGGGCGAGGCGTGCGCGGATGCTCTCGCCGATTGCGAAGCAGAGGGCGAGTCCGAATGTCGTGAGGGCGATGCGGAACGGGTGCCACGTGGTGTCGAGCAGTCCGCTGCCGATCACCGCCGCGAGCCACCCCACGCCCACCGAGACGAACGCCCAGAGGCGTGCGTCGCGCAGGCATGCGGCGATGATCGCGAAGGCGAGGGCGACGAAGGGCGGGCCGGCGTCGGGGGGCACGAACAGGTCGACCGCGGTGAGCGCGGCGACGACGGCGACCGTCGGGCCGGGATACCGGCGGGCCGCGAGCAGGCAGAGGGCGGATGCCGCAGCCAGCGTGACGCTCAGTGCCGCCCACCCGCGGGGACTGTGCATCCAGAACGAGATGCCGATCGCGGCGGGAACCTGGATCAGGAACGAGATCACCACCGGCACGAGCAGTCCCACGGTGGACGGCGGTCCGAAGCGGGGCGGGGCGTCGGCGCCGTCGGCGCGCGCGGACCGCTCCCACACGACACCAGGCATGTACGAGATGCTACGCCGGGGGCTGCTGGGAGGCATCTGACCGCGGGAGTGGTCCGGGTACTCCCGCGGGAGTACGTCCATCCAGGGATGACGCGATGTCCGGTCTTCCGCCGCGTCGTCCGCGCGGAACCGACGCCGAGGCCGCTCGCCCGACCGATGCCGCAGACGTCGCGGACGTCGGCTCAGCGGTCGAGCGCCGCGACGATCCGGTCGATGGTGGTGCCCAGGCCGCGGCGCTCGGCCAGGGCCGAGGCATCCGCCCTCTTCTCGGCGGTGAGGGGTCGCAGGCGGAAGTCGGCCTTCTCGAGCGGAAGGTCCTTGACGACGGCGACGACGGTCGGGGCGACCTCGAGGTAGGGGAGTGCCGCCGCGATCTTCGCCTGCACACCGGCCGACATGCCTTCGCCCGCGGCGGCGGCGGCGAGGATGCCCTCGAGGTCACCGTGGGCGGCGAGCAGGGTTGCGGCGGACTTCTCTCCGATACCCGCGACGCCGGGGAGCCCGTCGGAGGAATCGCCTCTCAGGGTGGCGAAGTCGGCGTACTGCGTCGGAAGGACGCCGTATTTCGCGACGACGGTCGCGTCGGTGACGACCTCCAGGTTGCTCATGCCGCGAGCGGTATAGATCACCCGAACGCCGCGGGCGTCGTCGACGAGCTGGAACAGGTCGCGGTCGCCGGTGACGATGTCCACGGGCATATCGGCGACGGTCGCAAGGGTGCCGATGACATCGTCGGCCTCATGTGCGGCAGCGCCCACGATGGGGATGCCCAGCACGCCGAGCGCCTCCCGGATGACCGGCACTTGGACTTCGAGCGGATCGGGGACCACCTCGACGTCGGGGCCCACGTCGATGACCTGGGCAACCCGGTGCGTCTTGTAGGTGGGGATCAGGTCGACCCGCCATTGCGGTCGCCAGTCATCGTCCCAGCACGCGACGAGATGGGTCGGCTCGTACATGGTGACGAGCTTCGTGATGATGTCGAGAAACCCCCGGACCGCATTCACGGGCGAGCCGTCGGGAGCTTTGATCTTGTCGGGCACCCCGTAGAACGCGCGGAAGTAGAGCGACGCGCTGTCGAGCAGCATCAAACGGTCGGGCATGCGCTCATCCTGTCACGGGGTCTGTCGCGGCGATCAGCAGCCGGGGCCGGAAGGATTCTCGAGGCACGTCTTGTCGACCAGCGCGGTGTGCACCTCGACGACGCGCACTTCGTACCCACCGGCTGTTGCTTCGACGAATCCGGCCACCGGCCGCCAGCCGTCGCCGAAGTTCACGGCGGCCGAGTACTGCACGGTGGCCGCCGCCACATAGGTGCCGCGCGCGCTGTAGACGTGGCTCGTGGCCGTCGGGGTGAACTGCGCCTGACCGAGTGCCGACCAGCTGGCACCGCCCGCCGGCGAGAACGACGTGGTGCCGTCGCCGTGGGAGAAGCGGAAGCCCGCCGGCGTGAAACGGACGACCACCGGGCGCTCGAAGATGACCCCCTGCATGTCTTGGGCGGATGCCGCGGCGACGAAGTTCGTCGGCATGCCGACGACACCCAGCCCGGCGGGCTCCCCGTCGAGCGACGGGCGGGCGGGGGTGAAGGAGGCGAGATCGGCCAGCGTCACCTCGGGGATCGGGATCAGGACCACGTCGTAGTTGCCGCGGCACGGATCGAATGCGCATTCCACTTCGGGTGCGACGGGGACGACGATCTGTCCGTCTCCGGAGCCGGGGTTGTCGTTGTCGTGTGACTCGCCGCCGCCGGACCCGCCACCACCGCCGGATCCGCCCTGCGACCCGGTGCCGCCGATGTCAACGCTGGTGCCGGTGTTTGAGGCGCACGCGGAGATCAGCCCGCCGCTGGCACTGCACACATCATTGGAGATTGGTGCCATCGGCAACATTGCTACGACCAACGAAGCGAGAACGATTGTCAACATGTTGTTGGCCCGGGAGAAGGCGTAATCGCTTCGACTACCAGACCTGTGTCAGATGGGCCGCTCTCAAGCTCGATCCGCAGGTGCTGAACATCCGGCCGACTCGGATCTACGACTGATTCCCCTTGAGCGTCGGTGACAATGACATCGGCCACGTGGTAACAAGCGTCGATCAACATCATCGGAGTGAGCGTGTCCAGTTGGCTTGCTCCCGCTTGTTCCACGGCACTGACGGTGGCAACGCCCGTCTTCGTCCAATCGCTCGCATGCCATGACGAGAAGTTCTTGCGGTCTTGCGCGTTGAGGTCCCCCGTCGTCCACGCGTACACGGGCTCGAACGTCGACGGGTCGCTGAGGTCGACCTGATTGAGTGCGTCGACGTAGTTGCGGTAGGTCTGCTCCGCCGCGGCGAACGCCTCGTCCTCCGAGGAGAAGAGCGGAGTCGATTCGGCCGGCGCGGGCTGTCCGATGCATCCGCTCAGCACGGCGGTCGCGACGACGAGGGTCGCGACGGCGGCGGCGATGCGGCGGATCACGCCACCACCGTAGCCGGGCGTGCTCGCGCGCGGCCATCGTTGTCCACAGCCGGCGTCCCGGGGAGGAGTCGCCGACCCGGGCGCTGAGCTGCGTGTCAGCCGATGACGGCGGCGCAGGCCATGAGCAGCGCCGAGGCACCCATCGCGGCGAACTGGGTGCGTTCACGCCATCCGTGCGCCCGTGCGGCCCACGCTCCCGACAGTGCGGCGTACCCGACGGCGGTCACGACGAGCATCGCCGAGAAGCCGTCGGCGCTGAGACCATGGCTGTGTCCCTGCGCCCCCGCGCCGGCGTGCGCACCCATCCCCAGCAGCAGCGCGGCCATCAGCACGAGGCCGAGGGTGGTGTGCAGCGTCATCGCCCTGCCGTCCGCCGCCCTGCTGCTGCCCAGCCGGCTGCCCGGACCGCTGCGCGCCACCCGGCCGGGCAACAGCCCCCGCGTGCCCGAGCCTGCAGCACTCGCTCCCTCGACGGGAACGGCCCGGCGTGCCCCCCGCGCTGCCGCCAGCACCATCGCGCAGGTAATGAGCGCCGCGGCCCAGACGACGACCGGCAGCACCGGCGCGGGGCTCACCGCATCGAGCATGGCGAGCATCATCAGGGCGGCGGCCGCGAGTTCGAGCGCCCGCGCCCGCCGTCGATCGGCGGCCACGCAGCACGCGCCGATCGCGGCGGGGGCGAGTGCCCACGCGTGCAGGATCTCCGTCACGGATCAGTGGTGAGGTGCGGACGCACCGTGGTCGTGCCCGTCCGTGTGCGATGGGTGACCGGTCGCGCTCGGGTCGGCGGGCACGTCCGCGTGGTGTCCGTGGCCTGCGTGCTCCGCGTGGGCGCCGCTCGTGCCCGCCGAGCAGTGATCCGACATCGCCGGCGCCGGCACGTTGAGCGTAGGGTTGCGCTCGAAGAAGTTGTAGGGCTTCAGCGTGAACTTGGCGTAGTCCATCGGCATGACGGGCCAGTCCTCGTTGCGGGGGAAGTGCGTGAGCCCGAACGTGTGCCAGAGCACGACGTCCTCCCCGATGAGAGGCTCGTCGCCCTCGATGAACGTCGGGATGCCCGCGCCACCCGGATGCTGGTTGACGAAGTCGCCCGCCGCGTAGCGCTCTGCGGGGTCGTACTTGGTGACGAAGAGGTTCTTGGTCGCGAACCCGGCGCGCGAGGCGATCGAGGACTCGTCGGCGGCCAGCAGCGTCGGCGTCTCGGTCGGGTACAGCACGTATGACGTGGGCTGACCCATCGTGGTCGTCTTCTCGGTCGACGCGATCTGCCACACGCGGTTGAGGGAGCCGTCGGCCACGCGCCCGGACGTCTTCTCCGATGCGATCGGCGTGACCCGCTTCGTGAAGGCGTTGCCGGCCGGGTTGAGCTCGGAGATCGGCATGCGGACGGCGTCGATCTCGTTCACGACGTTCGCGACGCCGTCGACGGTCATGTCGAGACGGGCGGAGAAGAGGTGCTGGTGGTAGGGCGCGCCCAGTCCGGGCGCGACTTCCGAGGCGAACGGGTACGGGGAGCCGTCCTCCGCGAGACCGGGATAGGCGGAGGTGAAGAGGATGCCGGTCAGCTTCGCCTCGCACTCGATCGTGCCGTCGAGGTAGAGGTACCAGTAGAAGCCGTAGTCGTAGTTGCCGACGGTCGTGAAGAACGAGATGACCAGACGCCGTGATCGCCGCACCTCTGCGGAGCCGGTGAACAGATCGGTGTGCTTCCAGAGTGTGCCGAAGTCCTCCTCGTGCATGCACACGCCGTTGCGCACCGTGCGCGGCATCCCCAGTTCGTCGGCGAGCGTCGCGTCGAAGTAGCGGATCTCGCCCACGCAGTCGCAGCCGAGTGAGAGCTCGTTGGTGTAGCGCCCGAAGAGGTACTCACCGGTGTCGAAGTAGTTCTGCCAGAACCGGTTCGGCGACGGGTCGGCGTACGGCACGAGCATCTCGTTGATCGAGCCGCGGTACATCACCGGCCGGTCGGCGAAGGACAGCTGGCGCAGGATGAGGCCCTCGCGTGTGTCGAAGCCGATGCGCAGGTCCCACTGACCCCACTGCACATGCTCGCCGTCGACGTGGAAGCTCGCACCCTCGGGCTGAGTGATCACGATCGGGGTGAGGCCCTCGAGCGGCGCGCCCTGCAGCGCGGGGTCGTCGAAGTTGCCGCTCGTCTCGGGCACCGCGAATCCCGGGGTGTCGACGATCTCGATGACACGCCGCGCCGCCGTGTCGATGTAGGCGGTGAGTCCGTCGACGGGGTGCGCCCACGGATGGTCGGCGGGGTGATCCTGCCGGAACGCGAAGGTGCGCAGGATGCGGCGGCCTTTCTCTTCCTCGTAGCCGTAGCTGCCTGCCGACAGAGGCACGAGCACGACGTCATCGACCGTCAGCCCTCGTGAGGCCAGTGCGGCGACCCATCCCTCGTCGGCGTTCGCGATCAGCCCGACCTCCTCGAACTCCGCGTCGAGGATGGGGAGCTGTCCGTCCGAGCCGTCCAGGACCGCCGACGACAGCACTGCACCGCTGTCGATCGAGATGACGAGGTCGACGGAGTAGCCCGTCGCCATGTCGAGGAGCTGCACACGCGCGCGCCGTTCCGGCAGCGCGCCGGTGCCCTCCTGCCACGCCAGCACATCGCCCTTCACCGGTTCCTCCAGGCCCACGTACGCGAACCGGATCGTGTCGGTGGCCTCGGGCAGGCTCAGCACGACGCCGCGGACGGCCTCGATCTCGACGGCCGTCAGCGACGAGAGCGGGTGCTCGGGGGCGGGCGGCGCGTCGTAGACGTCGGTGGTCTGAAGGTCGGTGATGCTCATGGGTTCTCCTTGCGGGTGGGGTGGGAAGTGAGAGGGGAGGATGCTGCGCCCGGGATCACGCGGACCGGCGCGCGCGCGGCATCCATCAGCCGCCGATGGTGTCGATGAGCTTGGCGTAGGCGGCGGGCCTGCGGTGCTTGATCCACGCGGCCTGGGCATAGCCGAGGAGGGGGAAGACGACGACCAGGGCCAGGAGGAACCAGCTCACCGCACCGAACACGGGGCTGCCCTGGCCGTCGACGTCACCGACCATGATCGGGAAGTACGCGATGATCAGCACCGCCGACACGATCAGTCCGATGAAGCCCAGTGCGGGCGCGACGATCGTGTTCCAGACGCGGCGGTCCTTCTTGGTGCGCAGGAAGTACACGATCACGGCGACGGAGGTCACGGCCATGAGGATGGAGATCGCCAGTGTGGCCACACCCGCGAACCAGGTGAAGACCTGCAGCACCGGGTCGAGCTGGAAGAGCGCGAAGACCGCGATCAGCACGATCGAGGTGACCGTCTGCACCAGCGAGGAGATGTGCGGCGAGAGGTGCGCGTGGTGCACGGCGGCCACCTTGTCCGGCAGGACGCCGGCGTTCGACATGGAGTGCTGGTAGCGGGTGAGGACGTTGTGGAACGACAGGACGCACGCGAACATCGACGTGATGAGGAGCACGTTGACCGTGATCTCCCCGGCGACACCCAGGTAGCGCGAGACGGTGCGGAGGATGAGCGTGCCGGGGTCGGCGGCCGCCTCGTCGAGGATGTTGTCGGGTCCCCAGGCCATGACCATGGCCCAGGACGCCAGCGTGTAGAAGATGCCGATGCCGATCACGGCCGCGTAGGTGGCCCGGGGGATCGTGCGATTCGGGTCGCGCGCCTCGTCGCGGAAGATCGCGGTCGCCTCGAAGCCGATGAAGGCCGCGATGGCGAACATCAGGCCGACGCCGGGAGAGCCGCTGACGATCTGGGCGGGTTCGAACGGCTCGAGGCTCAGACCCTGCGCACCGCCGCTGAACATGACTGCGGCGACCATCAGCAGCACGATGCCGACCTCGGCGATGAGCAGCACACCGAGGACCTTGCTCGACAGGTCGATGTGGCGGTAGCCCAGGATGCCGACGAGCGCGATCATGGCGAGGGAGTACAGCCACCACGCGATCGTCGGGCCTCCGATCGAGGCGATTGTGACGCTGAGGATGTACCCGATGTAGCCGTAGACCGACACCTGGATGGTCGTGTACGTCAGCATCGCGACCCAGGCGGCCGCCAGACCCGAGGGGCGCCCGAGACCGTAGCCGACGTAGGTGAAGAACGCGCCCGGCTTGGGCACGTGCCGCGTCATGACCGCCAGGCCGACAGCGAACAGCAGCAGGATCACCGCGCTGATGGCGTAGAGCGCCGGGAAGCCGACGCCGTTGCCGAGCAGGATGCCCAACGGAGCGGCACCTCCGATGACGGTGAGGGGTGAGGCGGCCGCCACCACCATGAACACGATGGCGGTGACTCCGAGCGAGCCGCGCAGTGCGCGCCGGTCGGATGTCACGACTCCGGGTGATTCGAGCTTCGTCATGTCGGTCCTTCGCAGAGACAGCACGGGGGAGATGGATTCCCCGAGCATCGCGGTGTGGGATTGCCTCGCGGTCTCGTCGGTGTGAAACCTCGGGTGCGCCGTCTGAGAAGCCGCCCGGCGGGTGTCTCATTCGACGGACACGAGCGCGAAACATGGTCTTCGCGACGGCGCAACGGCACCGGGGTAGCGTCACGGGGGAATCCGGAGGCGACCATGACCGCACTCGAGCGGGCGATCGCGACGCCCGACCCCGTCCACGACTTCGGCGCGCGGTCGCCGCTGGACGGACTCGACCGTCGGAGCGTCGGATTCGCGGACGTGCTGGCGCAGTCCGTCGCCGCCGTGGCGCCGTCGGCGGCCGCGACGACCATGATCGTGCTGGTCGCCGGCGTCTCATCGGGGGGCACCGTCATCGCCGTCGTGATCGCGACCGTCATCGCGCTCCTGGTCGCCCGAACACTCAATGTCTTCGCCCGCCGGATGGTGACCTCCGGGAGCCTCTACACGTATGCCGCGAAGGGACTCGGCCGCGCAGCCGCTCTCGCGGCAGGTGTCGCGAACCTGGCGGGGTACGGCTTCATCTCGATGTTCGCCCTCCTCGGCGGCGCGCACTACAGCTCCCTCCTGCTGCAGCGGCTCTGGCCCGGGGCGGCTTCTCCCGTCGCCGTCGTCGGCATGCTCGTGATCGAGGCGGTGATCCTCGCCGTCGTCCTCGTGCGCGGCATCCGGTTCTCGACACGCGTCGCCCTGATCGTCGAGCTGATCTCGGTGGCGATCATCGTGGGACTGCTGACCGTGCTGCTGGTCCGGATCGGACCCCTCGATCCTGCGGCGATCGTGCCGGCGGGCGGCTTCTCCGTGGCGGGTTCGGCGGCCGGTGTGGTGCTGGCGCTCACGGCTTTCGTCGGGTTCGAGAGCTCGGCCACGCTGGGGGTCGAGGCGCGCTCGCCGCTGCGGAACATCCCCCGGTCGATCGTGTGGACCGTCCTCGTCGCCGGTGGGCTCTTCGTCCTGGCGGCGTATGCGCAGGTGGCCGGCTTCCGCGTGCTCGGTCGTGAGCTCGCGGACTCCGCGGCCCCCGTCAACGAGCTCGCGTCCGCGTACGGCCTCGATCAGTGGGGGATGACGGTCGACATCGGCATCGCGGCATCCTTCCTCGCCTGTGCCGTCGCGTCGACCACCGCTCTGACCCGGGTGCTGTTCGCGATGAGCCGTGACGGGGTCGTGCCTTCCCGGCTCGGCCGAGCGCACTCGCGCTTCCGCACCCCCATCGGTGCCGTCCGCGTGGCCGTGCCGGTCATCGTCGCCGTGCCGATCGTCCTGATCGCCGCCGGGGTGGAGCTGTGGGACGCGATGCAGGCCGTCCTCGTCATCGCCGCGGTCGGCTACATCGTCGCCTACACCCTCGTCTGCGTCGCCGCACCGGTGTTCCTCCGCAGGATCGGCGAGCTCACGCTCGGTACCGTCCTGGTGGCGGGCATCGCCGCGACGGCATTGGTGGCCGCGCTCGGCGTCTATCTGATCGTCGAGGGCCAGCGCGGCAACCCCGGCGTGTGGATCGCGGCGGCGCTGGCGGCGATCGCGGGCATCGCGATCGCGTGGCGCATGCGGCGGTCCTCGTCCGAACCTCTGGATCTCGGCGGCTACGACGAGCCGCTCGCATCGGAAGTCCTCGGCGGAGTGGCCCGGCGGGGTTCCGATGGCTGAGGCAGCGGCCGACCCTCCACCGGCCCCCACACTGACGGCCAGACAGCCGCGCGCGATCCACAGCGCACTCACGGTACTCGAGGCCGTGGCCGCCCTCGGCGCGGGCGTCACGGCGAGGGAGATCTCCTCCACCCTCGGGCTGCCGCGAGCGACGACGTATCGCCTGCTGAACCTGCTCGTGCAGGACGAGTTCCTCGTGCGCACCCCGGATCTCGCAGGGTTCGCCCTCGGCGCAAAGGTCGTGCAGCTCGCCGCGGTGGCGGCGCCCGTGCGCCTGCCCACCGCCGCACGCGACGTGCTCGCGCAGACCCGGTCACAGGTGCGCGGGGGCGTCCACGTCGTCGTCTTCTCGGGCGGTCGGCTGTCGGTCGTCGACGCCGACCCCGATTTCCCCCTGAGCGACGGGGTCCGTCTGGCGAGAGAACCGGAGCGGTTCGCGCTCGGTCGTCTCATGCTCGTCAGCGACGATCCCGGCACGGCCCGGCGGGCGACGACCGAACCGCGCGCGCACATGCTCGCCGCTGCCGCCGACGATCTGCGCCGTCACGGCGCGACCCGTCAGATGGGCGAAGTCCTCCCCGGATTCGGATGCCTCGCCGTGCCGATCCGCGACGCGCAGGGGTCCGTCGCCGGAGCGGTGGGCTTCTCGGGACCGCAGCACCGCGTCGAGCAGCCGCAGGCCGTCGTGCGCCTGTTGCGCCCGGCGGCGGACCTCCTCAGCCCACTTCTGACCTGACCGTGTGAACACCCTGGACATACGCCTCGCATCCCGCCAGCGGCATGTACGTATGCCTAGACTGAAATCAGCGATCGGCTCCCGCCGTTGGCTTTTATTCACGGACCGCGTCCCGTCCCGCGAGTTTGCCAACTGAGAAGGTGTTGCCATCGCTACTGTCTCCGCACCCGAATCGCGCCTCGGACCCATCCGTCAGACGTATGCAGGAAACGACTCGTTTCCGCACCTGACCCACGCCTACACGCAGGTTTCGCAGGTCGTTCGCGAGACGGGCCTGCTCGGGCGTCGCCAGGGCTTCTACGCCATGGTCGGCGGTGTGCTCGCCCTGCTCTTCGCCGGCGCGATCACCGGTTTCGTCCTGCTGGGGGACAGCTGGTTCCAACTGCTGATCGCCGCCGCTTTCGGCATTCTGTTCACGCAGGTGGCGTTCCTCTCCCATGAGGCTGCGCACAAGCAGATCCTCGCCTCGGGTCCGGCCAACGATCGTCTGGCACGCATCCTCGCCGTCGGTGTCGTCGGCATCAGCCTCGGCTGGTGGAACTCGAAGCACACGCGTCACCATGCGAACCCGAACCGCGTGGGCAAGGACCCCGACATCGAAGTCGACACGGTCTCGTTCACCGAGGAGGACGCGGCGAAGGCATCGGGTGCGCTCGGCTTCATCACGCGCCGTCAGGGATGGCTCTTCTTCCCCCTCCTCACGCTCGAGGGCCTGAACCTGCACTACCTCGGCTTCAAGCACCTCCTGAGCCGCGGGCCCGTCAAGGATCGCTGGACCGAGCTGGCCCTGGTCACCGCGCGCTTCGTGATCGTGCTCACCCCGATCTTCGTCTTCCTCCCCCTCGGGATGGCGTTCGCCTTCATCGGCGTCATGCTGGCCGTGTTCGGCGTGTACATGGGAGCGTCCTTCGCCCCCAACCACAAGGGCATGCCGATCATCGACGCCGGCGCGAAGCTCGACTTCTTCACGAAGCAGGTGCGCACGTCACGCAACATCTCCGGCGGCTGGTGGGCGACCATCCTGATGGGCGGTCTGAACTACCAGATCGAGCACCACCTCTTCCCGAACATGCCCCGGCCCCACCTCGCGAAAGCGCGCGAGCTTGTCCGCGAACACTGCGAGAGCCTCGACGTGCCCTACACCGAGACGACACTCATCCAGTCGTACTGGATCGTCATCCAGTACCTGAACCGCGTCGGTCTCGCCGCGCGCGACCCGTTCGACTGCTACATCGTGGAGCGCTTCCGCAAGGCGTAGCACCCGCCTCACCGGTCGAAAGGGCCGCCCCGCTCATCGTGGGGCGGCCCTTTCGCGTTTGCGGAGCCGTGTCGCCCGTCGCGACTCCCGGACATGCGGAAAGGCCGCCCTGCAAAGCAGGACGGCCTTTCGTCGTTCGAAGCTGTGAGGCTCAGAGCGGGCGGATGTTCTCCGCCTGCAGGCCCTTGGGGCCCTGCGCGACGTCGAACTCGACCTGCTGGTTCTCCTCGAGGTTGCGGAAGCCGCCCGTCGAGACGATCGCGCTGTAGTGCGCGAACACGTCGGGGGTGCCGTCGGCCGGGGCGATGAAGCCGTAGCCCTTTTCGGAGTTGAACCACTTCACGGTTCCAGTTGCCATGATTTCTTCTTTCTTTCGGTGTTCGGCACGGCTTGTGCGGTGCCAATCGACCACGCCGTGCAAGGTGTGGACAGTGGAGGAGGCCTAAGGCCGGGGAAGGAAGCGCATCGGCCGTTCGAAACGGCCGGCGCAGGATGCGGCGATCAGATGCGCCACAGACGCCGTATGCGGCGTGGGAGAGATGGGGATTCAGTCTTCTTTCGCTCCGCGCCGAGGGCGTCAGGAGTGTCTTCTCAGGCGGTGTGAACCGTCGCGGGTGATCAACGGCCGATGTTCCGACACGTCAGCGACACGATGGCGAGCATCCTGCGAACTGTGATCACCACTGAGCCTACACGCTATGGATCTCCTGCACACGCGTCGGGCGCGATCCGTGTCACGTCGTCGCTCTCCGAGCAGCATGGGTGCCGGCCGGGGTCGGGTTCAACGGCGCCTTCTGCGTAGTGCGCCGCCGACGCGATCCAGCCCGACGATCGCGAAGGCGAGCACGACGACGATCGCGATCACGCGGAGCAGGCCGATGACGAGGTCGCCCGGCGCCATGGACGTGAAGTCGACGAACGGGTAGGGGAAGCGGTCGGCGATCGTGGGCGCGGCCGCAGCACGGACGAGGACGACGACGCCGTAGCCGATCGGGTAGAGCACCCACAGCGCGGTGTCGCGCCAGCGGACCTTGCGGTGCGGCCCGAACGCGACCCAGTCGACGAGGACGAGCACAGGCGTGACGTAGTGCAGAAGGAAGAGCGACTGATTGGTCAGTGCCTCGGCGGGGTCGGGCACGAAGAGGCCGGGGAGGGGATTCGCACCGCCGCTCAGCAGGAAATGCGCGACGAGTCCCGTCACGGTGATCCACAGGGTCACACCTCCGCGCAGACGTGGGGCCGGGGCATCCGACGTCCGGCGTCTGCCCATCCCGTAGAGAGCGCCGCTGAAATAGGCGAAGACGATGATGTTGCTCTGCGTCGTGAAGAAGATGACGCGGTGGTCGGCGGTGACCAGGCCGACGCCGCAGCTCACGAGGATGAGGATGCGCCACCAGAAGGCAGGGGTCCGCCAGAGCGAGAAGGATCGGGTCATGACGCGTTCTCCCCGCGGAGTGCCTCATGGATACGGTGGAGGTCTTCGAGCATGGAGCCGATGAGCACCCAATGCGAGGGGGAGGGGGCGCTGATCGTGAGCGGGGCCGTCAGCGCGGGGGCTTCGCGGAACGACGGAGGCGTCGCAGCATCCAGCCCCGCGGACAGGCGCACATCGTGTGCTGCCCGACGCAGCTGCTCGGCGATCGCACGCAGCGCCGGCTCGCCGGTGAGCCCGGGATCGCCGTGGTCGCGCATGGCCCGCGTCATGCCGATCACCTGGGTGACGATCGGCCCGAAGCGCTCGAGCTGCGTGCTCAGCTCGGAGAACTCGGCGCGATGGCCGCGGCCGCGGGGATTGAGTGCGAGAGAATCCTCGCCGGTGACGATCGCCGTCTCAGCGGCATCGCGCATCGGCCTCATCAGGCGCGCCTGACGCAGCAGCTCTTCGAGTTCGGCAGGGGTCTGCGGGCGCTCCAGCGCGTGGGCGAGTCGCTCGAGCGATGCCGCCAGCTCCTCGGCCAGGTCGTCGACGGCGGTGCGGGCGGGAGCCAGGGCCACGGGCGGCACGAGCGCGAGGTTGACGATGATGCCGATCGCGGCACCGATCATGGTCTCGAGGATGCGGTCGAGCGCGTAGTTGGGCGTGGCCGCCCCCAGCGCGAGCACGAGCATCGCGCTGATCGCCACCTGATTGGTCGTGGGCGCCGTCATGCGCAGCGCCCACGCGATCACCAGGGCGATCACGATCGCCACCAGGATGACCCATTCGGCACCGCCGAAGGCCATGCCGAGCAGCGACGCGATACTCACTCCCGCGATCACGCCGACACTGCGTTCGATCGCCTTGCTGAGCGACTGGTTGAGACTCGGCTGCACCACCAGCAGAGCGGCGATCGCAGCGAAGACCGGCAGCGGGCCGGGGATGAGCCACCCCGCGACGAGCCAGGCGGCGACGGCGGCGACGGCGGACTTCGTGATCTGCAGCAGCGGTACGCGGCGCGAAGACCTGATCGCTGCGGTCATATCCATGGGTCCACGGTACGGCGTGCCCGGGCCCTGGACTCCGACGGGCGTTCCGGCCCCCTCCGCCCGTGCGAGGGTGAGTCCGTGACCCCTCGTTCCCCCGCCGCCTCGGGCCGCCGTGCGATCGCCTCCGACGCCCCCTGCCCGTGCGGCAGCGGTGAACGCTTCGACGGATGCTGCGGGCCGCTGCTCGACGGTGCGCCGGCACCACGGCCCGAAGCCCTGATGCGGTCGCGATACACGGCGTTCGCCCTGGGCGACGCGCCCCACCTGCGCGAGTCATGGCACCCGGGCACGCGACCCGACACGATCGACTTGGACGCGGCGACCCGGTGGATCCGGCTCGAGATTCTCGACGTCGAGGGTGGAGGTCGCGACGACCGACGGGGCACCGTCGAATTCCGGGCGTGGTACCGGGATCCGGGTCGCCCTGAGACGTCACTGCACGAGCGCAGCCGATTCGTCCGGCAGAGCGGGCGCTGGTGGTATCTGGACGGTGCGGTGCGATGAGGGGGCGTGGCGCCGACGCGTCAGGGCTTGCCCGTGTCCGGTTCGCCGGCGTCGCCGGGGTCTTCGGCATCCTCGCGGGCGGCGTCCGCGTCGCCCGCATCGGTCGCCTCGTTCCGAGGACCGCTCGCGCGGGCGTCCGGCTCGCCGTCCGGTGCGGAGGAGTCCGTCGCCAGCAGGAGCGCGAGCGCCTCATCGAAAGCGGCGTCCTCCGTGGGCGCCGTCAGCGCGGGTTCGGCGGCCAGCGTGAGGGCGATCACGGTGGTGAGCAGATCGCGCGTGGTGGGAGACCGCAGAAGCGCGAGTTGGTCGATCTCCGAGAGCGGGGCGATCGCGGCGAGTTGCCAGCACGCTTCCACGGGGTCGTCCGAGAGCTCCACATCGGGATCCCACGCCACGGTGCCGAACTCGATCACCCGCGCCAGCACCCGGCGGACGGTGCGCTCGGCATCGACGCGAAGGTCGGTGAGCTCGTCGTCCCAGACGAGGTCGGGGATGTCGCGGACCTCGGCGACGGGGTGCGGGTCTTCTTCGAGCCAGCGGACGACCTCGACGCGCCGTCCGCCCTGGGCGACGAGCGCCACATCGTCGTCACGCGGGGTGACCTCCGTGATACGGGCCATCGTCCCGATGTCGAAGCGCCGGTCGCCGCCGCCGGCCGCCTCGTGACCGCGCTCGATCAGCACCACTCCGAACTCGGGATCGCCGCTGTTAAGGACCCGCGCGAGCATGACGAGGTAGCGGTCTTCGAACACGCGCAGCGCCACCGGCATGTGCGGGAACAGCACGCTGCCGAGGGGGAACATCGCTTCCTCGGTCATGCGTCCAGTCAAGCAGGCCCTGTACCCCGCCGGGGCGGAGATTTCATGTTGGCCGACGCGTACGGACTTCCCTCCGCGCCCTCGTGAGCGAGCACCATAGAATTCCCGGATGCCGAGCCTCGCCGCGTCACTCGCCGCCGCACCCATCGTCCTCGACGGGGGTCTGGGCACCCTTCTGGAGGCGCACGGGCACGATCTCACGTCCGACCTGTGGTCCGCGCGGCTTCTCGCCGATTCGCCCGGGGCCGTCCGTGCCGCTCATCGCGAGTTCTACGAGGCGGGCGCGCGGGTCGCGATCAGCGCGTCGTACCAGGTCAGCTACGAGAGACTCGCTGCGGCCGGGTTCGACACCTCGGGTGTCGATGCCCTCCTCGCTCGCAGCGTGCACGTCGCGCGCGAAGCGCGGGAGGAGGCCGGTCTCGCCGACCCGTCGGGCGTCGTGGCCTCGGATGAAGAGGTGGGCTGGGTCGCGGCATCCGTCGGCCCGTACGGCGCCATGCTCGCCGATGGAAGCGAATACACGGGGGACTACGGCATCGGCGTCGCTCAGCTGCGCGCATGGCATCGCCCACGACTGCGCGCTCTCGCGGAGTCGGGCGCCGACGTCCTCGCCGTCGAGACGCTGCCGTCGCTCGCGGAGGTCGAGGCGGTCGTCCGTGAACTCGACGGTATCGGTGTGCCCGCGTGGGTCAGCGTCACGGTCGCGGGTGGCGCACTGCGCACGGGGGAGTCGCTGGCGGATGCGGCGGCCATCGCCTCCTCGGCGCCCGAGGTGATCGCCTTCGGCGTCAATTGCTGCGACGCCGGCGAGGTCACCGGCGTTCTCGGCGAGGCTGCGCTCTCGGCTCTGCCGGGGGTCGCCTACCCGAACAGCGGCGAGCAGTGGCATGCCGGAGGACGGACCTGGTCGGGAGATCCCGTGACCGTTCACGACAGGGTCGCGGAGTGGGTCGACGCGGGTGCCCGACTGGTCGGCGGATGCTGCCGAGTGGGTCCCGCCGAGATCGGCCAGATCGCGGCGGCGGTGCGCCGGGGTGGCCGCGAGCGCCCGTCGTCCGCGGAATAGCCCACGCGAGGCATCCGTTTGTCCTCTCGTGAATGAGTCTGACCCGCGGCACGTCGACGTGGTGGTGATCGGCGCGGGTCAGGCAGGTCTCTCGGCGGGCTATCACCTGCAACGGCGGGGATTCGAGCCGTGGGACGCCACCTCCGACGCGCTGCGGCGCACGTTCGTGGTGCTCGATGCGAACCCGGCTGCCGGCGGAGCCTGGCAGCATCGGTGGCCGTCCCTGCGCATGGGAACCGTCAACGGCATCCACGAGCTGCCCGGCGCGACGGTTCCGCCGGCCGATCCACGGGCCGCGAGCCGGGACACGCTGCCACCGTATTTCGCCGACTACGAGCAACGGTTCGACCTGCGTGTGCAGCGCCCGGTGCAGGTGCGTGCCGTCCGCCGCGCGGACGCAGACCCCCGCGGACGTCTCCTCGTCGAGACCGATCACGGCACGTGGGCGGCGAGGTACGTCATCAATGCCACCGGTACGTGGACGAAGCCGTTCTGGCCGTCCTACCCCGGCCGGTCGCGGTTCCGGGGGCGTCAGCTGCACGTCGCCGACTACTCCTCCGCGGAGGAGTTCCGTGGGCAGCGCGTGATCGTGGTCGGTGCGGGTGTCTCCGGCGTGCAGCTCCTCGATGAGATCTCCCACGTCGCGGACACCGTGTGGATGACGCGGCGCCCGCCGCAGTGGATCGACGACGACTTCGATGTGCCCGCGCGGGTCGCGGCGATCGCCGGCGTGGAGGATCGCGTGCGGCGGGGGTTGCCCCCGGGCAGCGTCATCTCCGTGACCGGCATGCACTGGACGCCGTGGGCCCGCGCTGCGCAGGCTCGCGGCGTGCTGGTGCGGCACCCCATGTTCTCCTCCATCGAGGAGAACGGCGTGCGGATGCCCGACGGCTCGTTCCTGGCGGCGGACGCCATCCTGTGGGCGACGGGCTTCCGTGCCGCCCTGGATCACCTCGCACCCCTCCACCTGCGCACACCCGGGGGAGGCATCCGCGCCGACGCCTCGCGGGCGACGGACGAGCCCCGCTTGTTCCTCGTCGGCTACGGGCCGTCCGCATCCACCGTGGGCGCGAATCGCGCGGGGAGGGCGGCCGTCGCCCAGATCATCGCCGACCTCGACGAGCGCCGGGGGACGGACGGGACCATCCACGAAGCGCACCCGGCCCCTGCCCCTCGGATCGACGTAGCCTGACATCATGCGTCGCCCCGATCCGCTTCCCGTTCACCCCGGCCAGGAATCGGTGTGGTCCTACCCTCGGCCACCACGGGTCGAGCGCATGTCCGAGCTCGTGACGATCGATCTCGGCGGAGTGCGCATCCTCGAGACGGACGACGTGGTGCGGGTGCTCGAGACCAGCCATCCGCCCGTGTACTACGTGCCGATCTCGGCGTTCGCGGACGACGCGTTGGTCGCGGCATCCGGGTCGTCCTTCTGCGAATTCAAAGGTGCCGCGCGCTATCTCGACGTGCGGGGCGGGGATGCCTCGGCCGAGCGGGCGGCCTGGAACTATCCGTCGCCTTCCCCCGGCTATGAATCGCTCCACGGTCGGGTCGCGGTGTACGCGGGAGCCATGGACCGGTGCACCGTCGACGGCGAGACCGTCGTGCCGCAGCCCGGCGGCTTCTACGGCGGCTGGATCACCTCACGCATCGTCGGACCCTTCAAGGGTGTGCCGGGGTCGATGGGCTGGTGACGACGGCATCGCGCGGTCCGGCGGGGGGACGGTAGCGTCGAAGCCATGACAAGCCCCCTCGAGAAAGCCCAGTCCCTGTCGGCCCTTCACGCCGCCCCCGAGATCCTCCGTGTCGTGAACGTCTGGGATGTCATCTCGGCCAAGGCCGTCGCCGACCTTCCCCAGACGAAGGCGCTCGCCACCGCCGGCCACTCGATCGCCGCGTCGTACGGCTACCCGGACGGCACCATTCCCCTGGACGTCTCACTCGGGATGATCTCCCGCATCGTCGAGGCGACCGAGCTCCCGGTGTCGTCCGACCTCGACGACGGGTACGAGGATCCGGCCGAGACCGTACGCCGCGCGATCGGCGTCGGCATCGTGGGAGCCAACATCGAGGACCGCCTCCGCCCGCTGGCGGAATCCGCCGCGCGGGTGGCGGCCGTCATCAAGGCCGGCGAGTCCGAGGGCATCCCCTTCGTCCTCAACGCCCGCACCGACGCGTTCGTCCGTGGCGGGGATCGCCCCGTCGCCGAATCGATCGCCGACGCGATCGAGCGCGGCCGAGCCTTCCTCGACGCGGGTGCCAGCCTCGTCTTCGTCCCGGGCGTCCTCGACGCGGATGTCACCCGGCAGCTGGTCGAGGGCATCGGCGAGCGCAAGATCAGCGTGATCGGTCTTCCCGGCGCGCTCACCGCGGCCGAATACGAGGCGCTCGGAGTCGCGCGCATCTCGTACGGGCCGATGACGCAGCGCGTGGCTCTGACGGCCCTGCAGGACCTTGCGACGGACCTCTACGCCGACGGCGTCATCCCCGCGTCCACCCGCGCTCTGAACTGACGGCATGCCTCGCGCCGACGACGAAGGGTTCCGCGCCGAATCCGCGGTTCTCCTCCGTCGGCGGCGGGAGGCGCTGCTGGCCGAGCTCGGGACGACCGAAGCGCAGCTCGTCGAGATCAGAACCGCGAAGGGGGACACCTCCACCGACGACGAGCATGATCCGGAAGGCCCCACGCTGGCGGTCGAATGGTCGCGGGCGGAAGGCCTTCGGGCTGCCTCCGAGAGGGAGCTCGCGGAACTGCAGGATGCGGCGGCGCGCGTGGCCGCGGGCACCTACGGGGTCTGCGTCGACTGCGGTCTCGAGATCCCGATCGAGCGTCTGCGGGTGCGACCGTCGGCGGCGCGCTGCGTACCGTGCGCCGAGGCGGCCGCGGCCCGCTGACGACGTCGGGCGCCAGGCCCTGCAGCCGAAAGCGCGATCAGTCGTCCGTGCGCGCCAGCGAGAAGACCGCGATCGTCCTGGTCGTCCTCTTCTCGTATTCCGCGAAGCCCGGCGACGCGGCCACGAAGCGCGCCCACGCGGCGTCGCGGTCGGCGCCGGTGAGCTCCCGGGCGGTGGCGGGGTGTTCCCCGTCTCCCGTCTCGACGGTGACCTGCGGGTGTGCGCGGAGGTTGTGCGCCCAGGCGGGTTCGTCGGGCGCGCCGGCCTTGGACGCGGCGATGAGCCAGCCGCCGTCTGCGGGGATCCCCATCAGCGGGCTGACACGCACCGTGCCCGATTTCGCGCCGGTGTGGTGGAGGAGGATGAGGCGGTCGCCGAAGCCTGCGGTGGTGACGCGACCGTGATGTGCGCGGAACTCGGCGATGATCTGCTCGTTGAAGTCGCTCATGCGCCCACCCTACGAGCAGCGCGGAGGATGCCGCGCGGGGCCCGAGGACACCCGGGGATCCGCCGGCCTTCTCGTGGCCGGGTCCGTCGCCGCGCAATAGGCTCGTGACATGCTTGCAACCCTCATCCATGCCCCCCGCGACATCCGTGTCGAAGAAGTACCCGACCCGGTGCTGTCCACCGGCGGCGATGCCATCGTGCGGGTGGTGGCCGCGTGCGTGTGCGGTTCGGACCTCTGGCCCTACCGCGGGGTGGTCCCGACCGATCATCCCCACCGGATCGGGCACGAGTTCGTGGGAGTCGTCGAAGCGGTCGGTCCCGACGTGCGCGCGGTCGCGCCCGGCGACTTCGTCATCGCGCCCTTCTACGTCTGCGACGGAACGTGCGCCAACTGCCGCAACGGCGTGAGCACGTCTTGCCTCGCCGGCGGCTGGTGGGGCAGCGACGACCAGGTCGGAGGCTTCGCCGACGGCGGCCAGGGTGAACGCGTACGCGTGCCTCTCGCCGACGGCACACTGGCCGTCGTGCCCGGACCGGTGGCCGACGAGGAGATCCCCGGACTGCTGACCCTGAGCGACGTCATGGGCACGGGTCACCACGCGGCGGTCTCGGCGGGCGTCGGCCCCGGCGACGCCGTGGCCGTCGTGGGAGACGGCGCCGTGGGCCTGTGCGCGATCATCGCCGCCAAGAGGCTCGGTGCCACGACGATCATCGCGATGTCACGGCATCCCCAGCGTCAAGAGCTCGCCCGTCGCTTCGGGGCGACGCACATCGTCGAGGAGCGCGGCACGGACGGCATCGAACGCGTGCGCGAGCTGACGGGCGGAATCGGCGCCGATCGGGTGCTCGAGTGCGTCGGCACCAAGGAGTCGATGGACCAGGCGCTGAGGTCCACCCGCCCCGGGGGCATGGTCGGCTACGTCGGCGTGCCCAACGGCGGTCCGGAGCTGCCGGTGCGCCAGATGTTCGGCAGCAATGTGGGCGTGAACGGCGGGGTCGCACCGGTACGCGGCTACATCGAGGAGCTGCTCCCGGACGTACGATCCGGAGCCATCACGCCAGGGCTCGTGTTCGACCTCGATCTGCCGCTCAGCGAGGCCGCCGAAGCGTATGCGGCGATGGACGAGCGCCGCGCGACGAAGGTGCTCCTCCGCCCGTAGCGCCGGCCCACCGCCGATCCTGCCCGCCTACGCTGGATCAGGCACACCCCTACGAAGGAGTCATCATGTCACGCATCATGCTCGTCGGCGGTCACGGCAAGGTCGCTCTGCTGCTCGCCCCTCTCCTCTCCGCTCGAGGAGACCAGGTCTCCGCCGTGATCCGGAATCCCGACCACAGCGAAGACGTCTTGGCGGCCGGCGCGGAGCCGGTGGTGGCCGATGTCGAGAAGCTGGACGAGCCGGGGCTGACCGACCTCGTCGCGGGTCAGGACGCGATCGTGTGGACGGCCGGCGCGGGCGGCGGCAGCGCCGAGCGCACGTGGGCGGTCGACCGCGATGCCGCGATCCGCTCGATGGACGCCGCTTCGGCCGCCGGAGTCGACCGGTACGTGATGGTGTCGTACTTCGGCGCAGGTCCCGACCACGGTGTGCCCGAAGACGACTCCTTCTTCGCCTACGCCGAGGCGAAGAGCGCTGCGGACGCGCATCTGAGCGCGACCGACCTCGCGTGGACGATCCTCCAGCCCAGTGCGCTGACCCTCGACCCGCCCACCGGCCGTATCGACGTCGAGGCCGCCGAGTCCGAGAGCGTCGGTCGTGCGGACGTCGCCGCGGTGGTCGCCGCGGTTCTGGTAGACGAGTCCACGGTGGGGCGCAGCATCCGGTTCAACTCCGGCGACGTGCCGATCGTCGAGGCCGTCGCGGGGGCATAGCGCCGTCGTCGTCGACGACTCACTCGATCCTGGTGAACCGCGGGCCGAGATGACCCTCGTGCTCGACGGTCTCGACCCACATCTTCGCCGGACGGATCCACAGCGAGGCCGGGTCGTAGCGGGGGCGGTACACGACATGCACCTCTTCGGTCTCGCTGTGACGGGCGGTGCCGATCACGTCGTAAAGTTCGCCCTTGAAATGTCGATACGTCCCCGCGTCGATGGTGTCCATGCCGCGACCCTAGGCCCGGCGCGCGACGACCGTTCTCTGCTACCCTTGAATGTCATTCGCGTGACTCGCTCGTCATGCGCTCGCGACATCGCACAACCAATCCAACTGCTTCGATCCGAGGCATCCGTTCGCCTGCGGGCTGCGGACGCCGGCAGCATCGTGCCGAAGCCCGACACCCCACCCCTACAAGGACAACCCACTACATGACTATCGCAACCGCCCCGGCCACCAAGCAGGTCGCCATCAATGACATCGGATCTGCTGAGGACTTCCTGGCCGCGGTCGAAAAGACACTGAAGTTCTTCAACGACGGAGACCTCATCGAAGGCACCGTCGTGAAGATCGACCGCGACGAGGTCCTCCTCGACGTCGGCTACAAGACCGAGGGCGTCATCCCCTCGCGTGAACTTTCGATCAAGCACGACGTCGACCCCAACGAGGTCGTCAAGGTCGGCGACGCCGTCGAGGCCCTCGTCCTCCAGAAGGAGGACAAGGAAGGCCGTCTGATCCTGTCCAAGAAGCGCGCGCAGTACGAGCGTGCCTGGGGCGACGTCGAGAAGATCAAGGAGAACGACGGTGTGGTCACCGGTTCGGTCATCGAGGTCGTCAAGGGCGGTCTGATCGTCGACATCGGCCTCCGCGGCTTCCTGCCCGCGTCGCTCATCGAGCTGCGCCGGGTCCGCGACCTCACGCCGTACCTCGGCCAGGAGATCGAGGCGAAGATCCTCGAGCTCGACAAGAACCGCAACAACGTCGTGCTCTCGCGTCGCGCCCTCCTCGAGCAGACCCAGTCCGAGTCGCGCACCACGTTCCTCAACAACCTGCACAAGGGCCAGGTCCGCAAGGGCACGGTCTCGTCGATCGTCAACTTCGGTGCGTTCGTCGACCTGGGCGGCGTGGACGGCCTCGTGCACGTCTCCGAGCTCTCGTGGAAGCACATCGAGCACGCGTCGGAGGTCGTCGAGGTGGGCCAGGAGGTCACCGTCGAGATCCTCGAGGTCGACCTCGACCGCGAGCGCGTCTCGCTGTCGCTCAAGGCGACGCAGGAGGACCCGTGGCAGGTCTTCGCCCGCACGCACGCCATCGGGCAGGTCGCGCCGGGCAAGGTCACCAAGCTCGTTCCGTTCGGCGCGTTCGTGCGCGTCGCGGACGGCATCGAGGGCCTCGTCCACATCTCCGAGCTCTCCGGCAAGCATGTCGAGCTCGCAGAGCAGGTCGTTTCCGTCGGTGAAGAGGTCTTCGTGAAGATCATCGACATCGACCTCGAGCGTCGTCGCATCTCGCTGTCGCTCAAGCAGGCCAACGAGCTGGTCGACCCCAACGGCACCGAGTTTGACCCGGCGCTGTACGGCATGGTCACCGAGTACGACGACAACGGCGAGTACAAGTACCCCGAGGGCTTCGACGTCGAGACCAATGCCTGGAAGGAAGGCTCGGACGAGGCCCGCGAGAAGTGGGAGCAGGAGTACGCCGCTGCCCAGGGTCGCTGGGAGGCTCACAAGGCCGCTGTCGCTAAGGCCGCCGAGGCCGAGGCGAACGCCCCGACCGAGACCTCGAGTGCATCGTCGTCGTTCTCGACCGACAGCAACGGCGGCGGTACGCTCGCCGACGACGAGGCTCTCGCGGCGCTCCGCGAGAAGCTCTCGGGTCGCTGATCCACAGGTAGACACGCGATGATCGACTGACGTCGAGAATCATCGAGAAGGCCGGAACCCTCGGGTTCCGGCCTTCTTGCATATCCGGACCGCGGATGCCGCGTCCTCAGGAACCTCCGAGGGATCGACCGTAGCGTGAAGCGATCCGCACACTCCACGGAGGACATCATGGGTTTCTGGGACCGACTGGTCGGCAACGACGACACCGCGCGGCAGGCTCCGCCCGGCCAGGGCGCACCCGGAGGGCCACCGCGCTCCGACGACGACATCGCGATCGAGCGTTATCGCTATCTCTTGCGCACCGCACCGCCGGAAACCATCGAGCAGGTGCATGCGGAGGCGTTCGCGCGGCTGACCGACGACCAGCGGCGGCAGGTGCTGGCCGACCTCTCGGCAGGCCTGCCACCCACGGAGCGGCCGCGCTCCGACGACCCGGCCGCCCTCGCCCGCGCGGCAACCCGGGCCGAGACGATGAACCCGGGGTTCATGGAGCGTTCGTTCGGGGGGTCGGGCGCGGCGCGCTCCGGGCCCGGTTTCGGCTCGATGGTGGGGTCGTCCATCCTGGGCACGGTCGCGGGTTATGTGATCGGCTCCGCGCTCGTGAGCACGTTCTTCGCTCCCTCCTTCGCCGAGGGTGGCGGAGCCGACGGGTCGGAGAGCACGTCGGATGCCGGGACCGCGTCCGACGGCGGCGCCGCGCCCGACAGCGGCGCTTCGGACGGAGGCTGGGCGGACGGCGGTGCGACCGACGCCGGATTCGGCGACTTCGGTGGTGACTTCGGCTTCTGACCTGCCCGCAGCGGCTGCGGGCGCCCGGCCCCGCGTGTGCCTGATGGCTGACGGTGGAGCGACGCGATAACGTCGGTTCATGGCATTCCCCGGTGTCGCCGGCATGCGCGCCGGTGACCAGCCCGAGCGCGCGGTCGAAGCGGTGCTGGACCGCACCCGCGAGCGGACGGCGAGCCTGAATCAGCTCCTCTTCGGAGCGGCTGTCGTGGTGATGTCGATCCTCGTCGCCACCACACCCTTTCCCGGGGATGCCGCCCTTTTCTACGCAGCGGTCGTGCTGGTCTTCCTCATCACCGGCGCGACGATCGTCATCCCCTGGAACCGGTTGCCGCTGCCGCTGCTCGCGGCGGTGCCGGTGCTGGACATTGTGGCGATCACCATGATGGAGCTGGCCAGTCCCGACACCGGACTCGGGCTGCTGTGGATCTTTCCCGCGATCTGGCTTCCGGCCAGCTTCGGCGTCGTGGGCCTGGTCGGCGGGCTCGTGCTCATCGTCGGCATCTACATCTCGACGATCGCCCTCACGCAGGATCATGAGCCCGACTTCTCGACCTACCTGCTCGTCCCCGTCATCGTGGCCGTCAGCGGCTCCAGCTTCCTCACCGCGCGTCGGGCCGCCGCGCAGCGGATGCTCCTCGACAAGCAGGCGAGGCTGCTCGGACACGCCCTCGAGCGCACACGGCGGCAGGAGCAGATCGTGACCGAGGTTCTCGACGCGGTCGACTTCGGCGTCATCCGCATCGAGACGGACGGCTCCATCTCGATGGCCAACGAAGCGCACGACCGACTGCAGCAGACACTTCCGCAGGCGAGCGAGGGCGGCAGCCCCGCGTTCCGGCAGGACGGCGTCACCCCCGTCCCGGCGGGTGGACTTCCTCTCGAACGCGCCCTGCGCGGTGAGGCCTTCGACGGGCAGATCGTGTGGTTCGGCGAGCCCGGTGCCGATTCGCGTGCGATGAGCGTTTCGGCACGGCGTCTGAAGGATGAGAACGGCGGCGAAGCCGGGGCCGTCCTGATCTCCCGCGACCTCACCGGCGAATTGAACGCGCTGCGGGCCAGGGACGAGCTCGTCGCGTCGGTCTCCCACGAGCTGCGCACGCCCCTGACGGCCATCCTCGGCTACATCGATCTCGTCATCGACGACGACCGCATACCCGAGAGCGCTCGGGCCAAGCTGGAGATCGCCGAACGCAACGCCGAAAGGCTCCTGGGCATCGTCGCCGACATCCTCGCGGCATCCAGCGCCTCGCAGTCGTCCGTCGAACTCACGATCACGCCCGATGACATCGACATCGCCGATGTGCTGCGAGCCGCCGCCGAGTCGCTCCAGCTGCGCGCGGACGAGCGGAACGTGTCGTTCGACCTCACCGGGCTCGAGCCCGCGCACGCGTACGCGGATGCCCAGCGCCTGCGACAGGTCATCGACAACCTCATCAGCAACGGCATCAAGTACAACCGTGACGGGGGTGTCGTGACGATCGGATGCACGGTAGACGGCGACTCCACATGGATCCTCGTCCGCGACACCGGCATCGGGATGACCGAGGAAGAGGCCGCCGGACTGTTCGAGCGCTTCTATCGCGCGGAATCCATCCGCAGCTCCGGCGTGCGGGGGACAGGTCTCGGGCTGGCGATCAGCCGCGACATCGTGCGCGCGCACGGCGGCGACATCACCGTGCGCAGCTATCCGCAGATCGGGTCGACCTTCGTGGTGCGTCTGCCCTCCACCCGCGCCGCAGCGGCCCCGGCGCCGCGGGTCCCTCCGCGGGACGAAGAGGACGCCGCGTCGACGGACGAAGGGGTCCTCTGATGCTCGACCCCCAGTCCGTATCGGTCATGACCGCCCTCGTCGTCCTGGTGAGCGGCGCCGCCTTCGTCGTCGAGACACTCATCCGTCGCGATGAAGGCGCGGGTCGCATCTGGGCGCTGGCCTTCCTCGCGGGCATGCTGACCACCGTCTGCTACCTCGCGTGGGCCTATGTGCCCTCCGCCTGGTGGATGGTCGGGATCGGCAACGCGGCGTTCGTGGCGACCACCGGCTGCATGTGGCTCGGATGCCGACGGTACAACGGTCACGCCATGATCACTTCTGCGGCCGCGGTGTCGGTCTGCGCCGTGGTCGCCGCCGGCGTCGCGGTGCTGGAGGGTTCCGACGGAGGCGCCTGGGCCGGAGCGCTCTGGATGTTCGCCGTTCTCGCGGTCTTCGCCGCACTGGGGGCGGTCGAGACCCTTCGCGGCGACCTGGGGCGGACGCGCACGGCGAGGGCGCTCACCGTCGTCTTCGTCATCCAGTCGGTCTTCTACGTCGCGCGCTCGGCGGTGTTCCTGACATCCGGCCCCGACAGCGATGTCTTCCAGCGGTGGTTCTCGACGGTCAGCACGAGTTTCGTGACGATCACGCTGACGATCGTGGCGCTCGTGGTGACGTCGGTGCTGCGCGCGGGGCGCGCGCAGCTGAGGAACTCCACGCTGTCGGAGGGGAAGGGTGCTCGCGGCGACGGCATCCTGTCTCTGCCTCTGTTCACGCGCATCGTCGGCGACGTGCTCTCCCGCTCGCAGCGTCGGCACGAGCTGGGCGCCGTCGTCTCCGTGCGCCTGGAGGACCTGGAGCAGATCTCGTCGGCATTCGGCAGCGAGACCGTGCGGGCGCTGCTGGCGCAGTGGCGCGAAGCTGTCCGGCTCCTGGCGCCGTCGGACGCGATCATCGGCGAGGACGGATCGGGCGGTCTGCTCCTGGGCATGCTGGAGGAGTCCGGCAGCGATGCCAAACGCCACGCGACCCTGATCTATGCGGGCCTCTTCGAGCGGCTGGGAACGGTGACGGGCGGGATCATCCCCATCGTCGGCGTCGGTCTGGCGCTCACGAGCACATCCGGCTACGACGTCGAGGATCTCAGCCGCGTCGCCCGGATCGCCGCTCGTCGCGCAGCCGACCAGGCCGACGCATCGGTCGTCGTCGGCGGTGTGGAGGACTGGACGAGGCGGTGAGGCCCGCCGTCACTGCGCGGTGAGGCGGTAGCCCACGCCGCGGACCGTCTCGATCCACCGCGGGTTCTGCGGCGATTCTCCGAGCTTGCGGCGGATGTTGGCCATGTGCACTTCGATCGCCCGAGCGTCGCTGTCACTGAGGAACTCGGTGCCTGTGTAGCGCTCGCCGCGCAGCATCAGGGCGAGCTCGCCCTTGCTGCGGACACGGCGGCCCGCCTGGAGAAGCTCGACGAGGATATCGAATTCGCTGCGGGTCAGCTCGAGGGTGTCGTCGCCCAGCGCCGCGACCCGCATCTCGGGGTGGATCCGCAGGCCGTTGTGGCCGAGCCATCCGGCTCCGTCGTCGTGCGCGGTCTCGCGGTCGTTCGGCGTCGTAGCGGCGGCCGCCTGGGCGGGAGCGTCGATGGCCGCGGTGTGCACGCGCGGGCGTCGCAGCATCGCTTCGATGCGCGCGCGCAGCTCGCGCGGCCGGAAAGGCTTGGTCATGTAGTCGTCGGCGCCGGATTCCAGACCCTGCAGTGCGTCGATCTCCTCGGTGCGCGCCGTCAGCATCACGATGTACGTGTTGCTCGTGGCGCGGATGCGCTTGGCGGTCGCGAACCCATCGATCCCGGGCATGTTGACGTCGAGCGTGGTGACGATCGGATTCACGGTGCGCACCAGCTCGATGCCGTCGAGTCCGTTCGACGCCGTGTGCACCACGAAACCCGCCTGCTCGAGCACGTCGGCGAGCAGCGAGCGGATGTCCGCTTCGTCCTCGACGACGACCGCGACGCGCGCTTCGTCCACTGGATAACCCCCCTGGTCGCGACTCTCCGCCAGCGGAGGGTCGGTGACCTCGGTCAGGATATCCCAGAACGCAGCGGTGAACGCTTCACCGGGCATGCGGAAATTCTCCGCTGCTCATCGCCGCCTCCTCTGCCGCCGGACGACGCGTTCGCCTCGACCGGGAGGTGGGGCGCCGTGTTCGGGTCACGGCGCCCCGTCCCCGACACGGTCGGGGAGTGTGCGCGACTGTCCGGGGGTGCCCGAAATCGTCTGCCACTCCTGACGCTACGACGAGCCCCTCAGTGCGACCTCAGTGCCCGCTCATGCCGTCCCGAGGATCGCGACCTGAGCGAATGCTGAGGAAGCGCCCAGCGCCGTCGATGAGGCGGCACCGCGCCGTGGCATCCTCGATACATGCCCCTCATCGCCCTCACCGGAGGCATCGCGTCCGGCAAGTCGACCATCGCCGCGCGTCTGGCCGAACTCGGCGCCGTGATCGTCGATGCGGACGCGATCGTGCGCGACGTGCAGCAGCCGGGCTCGCCGGTGCTCGCGGCGATCGCGGCGGAGTTCGGGAACGGGATGCTGCGTCCCGACGGCTCGCTCGATCGCGCGGCGCTGGGTGCAACCGTGTTCGCCGATCCGGCGAAGGTCGCCGCTCTGAACGCCATCGTCCACCCGGCCGTCCGCATCGAGTCGCAGCGGCGATTCGACGACGCGCTCACTTCCGATCCCGCGAACATCGTCGTCTACGACGTGCCGCTGCTGGTCGAGGCGCGCGCGCATGACCCGTGGCAGCTCGTCATCGTGGCGCATGCGCCGCGCGATGTGCGGCAGCGGAGACTGATCCAGGTGCGGGGTATGTCGGAAGCCGACGCGGCGGCCCGCATCGACGCGCAGATCTCCGACGAGGAGCGCCTGGCCTTCGCCGACGTCGTGATCGACACGGCAGGTGCCCTCTCCGACACGTACGCGCAGGTCGATGCGCTCTGGCAGGAGCTTCCCGAGCGCGTCGCCGCCCGGGCTGCCGACTGATCCGCCTCGACACGCGGCCCGACATCGGGGGGATATGCCTCCGACACGGCCTGTTCACACGCCGGGCGTAGCGTCGGACGCATGACGTGAGCACCACCGGCGGAGGGATCGCACATGGCACCGCACGAACCTCGACGGCGTTCGTGGCCGGCGGTTCCCGACGACGGCGACTGGGACGACTTCGCCACCGGCGACTTCGAATCCGGCGAGGACGAATCGGTGTGAACACCCGCGAGATCAGCGCTGGGCGAACCCCGGCCGCGATGTCGGAACCCCCGCCTACGCTGGAATGATGCAGGCTACTCGTTCCGTCCGACCGTTCGAGGTCGTCAGCGACTACGTCCCCTCCGGTGACCAGCCGCAAGCCATCCGGGAGCTCGCCGGGAGGATCAACGCCGGCGAGACCGACGTCGTCCTGCTCGGAGCGACCGGTACCGGCAAATCGGCGACGACCGCCTGGCTCATCGAGCAGGTCCAGCGTCCGACGCTCGTCCTCGCGCACAACAAGACGCTCGCGGCCCAGTTGGCGAACGAGTTCCGCGAGTTGATGCCGAACAATGCCGTGGAGTACTTCGTCTCCTATTACGACTACTACCAGCCCGAGGCGTACGTCCCGCAGACCGACACCTTCATCGAGAAGGACTCGTCGGTGAATGCCGAGGTCGAGCGTCTGCGGCATTCGACGACGAACTCGCTGCTGTCGCGGCGCGACGTCGTCGTCGTCTCCACCGTGTCGTGCATCTACGGGCTGGGCGCCCCCGAGGAGTATCTGCGGGCGATGGTGGCTCTGCAGGTGGGGGAGCGGTACGACCGCGACGCGCTCATCCGCAAGTTCATCTCGATGCAGTACAACCGCAACGACGTCGACTTCTCGCGCGGCAACTTCCGCGTGCGCGGCGACACGATCGAGATCATCCCGGTGTACGAGGAGTACGCGATCCGCATCGAGCTGTTCGGCGATGAGATCGAAGCGCTGTACATGCTGCACCCGCTGACGGGCGACGTGGTGCAGAAGATGGAGGCCGTGCCGATCTTCCCGGCCTCGCACTACGTCGCCGGCACCGACACGGTTCAGCGGGCGATCGGAACGATCGAGACCGAGCTCGAGTCCCGTCTGAAGGAGCTCGAGTCGCAGAACAAGCTGCTCGAGGCGCAACGCCTGCGGATGCGCACGACGTTCGATCTCGAGATGCTGCAGCAGCTGGGCTTCTGCTCGGGCATCGAGAACTACTCCCGGCACCTCGACGGGCGTGCGGCCGGCGAAGCGCCGCACTGCCTCCTGGACTTCTTCCCCGACGACTTCCTCGTCGTGATCGACGAATCGCACGCGACGGTCCCGCAGATCGGTGCCATGTACGAGGGTGACGCCTCGCGCAAGCGCACGCTCGTCGAGCACGGGTTCCGTCTGCCGAGCGCGATGGACAATCGGCCGCTGCGGTGGGATGAGTTCAAGAACCGGGTCGGACAGACCGTCTACCTCTCGGCCACACCGGGCCGTTACGAGATGGGCATCGCCGACGGCGTGGTCGAGCAGATCATCCGCCCGACCGGGCTGATCGATCCGCAGATCATCGTCAAGCCCTCCAAAGGCCAGATCGACGATCTGCTCGAGCAGATCCGCGTCCGGGTGGGTCGGGATGAGCGCGTTCTCGTCACGACCCTGACGAAGAAGATGGCAGAAGAGCTGACGGACTTCCTCGGCGAGCACGGCGTGCGGGTGCGTTATCTGCACTCGGACGTCGACACCCTTCGGCGTGTCGAGCTGCTCACCGAACTGCGCGCAGGGGTCTACGACGTCCTGGTCGGCATCAACCTGCTGCGCGAAGGCCTCGACCTCCCGGAGGTCTCCCTCGTCGCGATCCTCGATGCGGATAAAGAAGGGTTCCTGCGCAGCGGCACCTCGCTGATCCAGACCATCGGGCGCGCGGCGCGCAACGTGTCGGGCGAGGTGCACATGTACGCCGACAACATGACGGACTCGATGCGCAAAGCGATCGAAGAGACCGACCGTCGTCGAGACAAGCAGATCGCCTACAACCTCGAGCACGGCGTCGACCCGCAACCCCTGCGTAAGAAGATCGCCGACATCACGGAAGCCCTCGCGCGTGAGGGGGCCGACACTGCGGCGATGCTCGCATCGCGCGGCGGCCGCACCGGGTCGACGGGCAAGGGCAAGTCGCCCACTCCTCGGCTGCGTCGGGAGGGTATCGCCGCCGACGGGGCCAATCAGCTGGAAGCGACCATCGGCGACCTGAGCGGTCAGATGCTGGCGGCGGCGGGAGAGCTCAAGTTCGAGTTGGCCGCACGCCTGCGTGACGAGGTGCAGGATCTGAAGAAGGAGTTGCGGGCGATGGAGCGCGCGGGTCACGCCTGAGGCCTGTGACGTCCGGCGAGGGGCGTTGCGGGCGGGGCCGTGCTCGGAGCGGAATCACACGCAGGCGCAAGCGCTCGACGCCGCGGCGGTCAGGCGTGCGGCGAGGGTTCGGTCACGGGCAGTGCATGAGTGGTTTGGGCCCGCTCCGATCGAACGAGTGGAGAGACATCGCCGAGCCGCAGAGAGGGCAGGGTCGCTCCGAGCGCTCCGGCTCCGGGACGGTGTCATAGGGTCCGACCGCGGCCGGACCGGCCACGCGGATGAGCCTGGTGTTGAACCATGCGTACCACCCGCCCGCGGCCTTCGCCCGCTCGCGAAGAGTGGGTCGATCGCCGGGCTCGGCATCCATTCGTGTCATGATCATTAGTGTACTAACTGATGTCGAGGAGGGACGCGATGGCGACGACGACGGACGACCTGCTCAGGCTCGACAACCAGGTGTGCTTCGCGATCGTCACAGCGGCGCGCAACGTGGTCTCGCTGTACCGGCCCGTGCTGGAGCCTCTCGGCCTCACCCACCCGCAGTACCTCGTGATGCTCGCACTGTGGGAGAGCTCGCCGCGCTCGCTCGGGGAGCTGGCGGACGAGCTGGCGATGGAGCCCGCCACGCTCTCTCCGCTGGTCAAGCGACTCGAGACTCAAGGCAGGCTCACCCGCACCCGCCGGATCACCGACGAGCGGGTCCTCGATATCGCTCTGACGAGCGAGGGGCGCGAGCTGCGACGAGAAGCGCTCGCCGTGCCCGGGCAGATCATGGCGAAGACGGGAATGGATGCCGCCCACCTCAGGGCGCTGCGCGACGGGCTGGCGCCCTTCTCCGGACCTGCGGCGTCGCGTCACTGATGCGGCCGCCGTTCTTTACGCTTGCGTGAACTCTCTCTCACTTTCATAGGCATCCTCCCAGCCGAAACATACGCTCGAGTGATCACGGCTCCGCGCGGATCTCGACCGGTGCGCGGCCGTGCTCCGTCCCCATCGGCACAGCAAGAGGAAGCACACATGCGCTCTCGGTCTCCCCACGACCACTCCCGTCCCTCCCGCACCCGGCGTCGTCTCGCCGTCGGTGCCGGGCTCACCGTCGCCGCCGTCGGTGCAGCGCTGCTGACGGCTCCGGCCGCGCAGGCCGCCGACCCGGTCGCCATCAACCTCGTCACCGTCAACGACTTCCACGGACGCATCGAAGCGGCCGCCCCCGCCGGTGGCATCGCCGCGCTCGCGACGGCCGTGGACCAGATCCGCGCCAAGAACCCGAACACGGTGTTCGCCGCAGCCGGCGACATGATCGGCGCGTCGACCTTCACGTCCTTCATCCAGCAGGACAAGCCGACCATCGACACGCTGAACGCCGCCGGGCTGGATGTGAGTTCGGTCGGCAACCACGAGTTCGACAAGGGCTGGGCCGACCTGCGCGATCGCGTCCAGGGCCTCGCCGATTGGGAGTACCTGGCCTCGAACGTCTTCCTGAAGGGTACCGACACGCCGGCGCTTCCGGAGTACTGGACCACGACGTTCGACGGTGTCACGGTCGGGTTCGTCGGTGCGGTCACCAATGAGCTTCCCTCCCTCGTGAGCCCGGCCGGCATCGCCGACCTCGAAGTCCGTGACGTCACAGAGAACGTCAACCGGGTCGCGGACGAGCTGAGCGACGGGAACCCCGACAACGGCGAGGCCGACGTCGTCGTGCTCCTGGTGCATGAGGGCGCCTCGCAGCCGACCGTGGAGTCGGCGACCGACCCCGCCACGCCCTTCGGCAAGATCGTGAACGGTGTGGACGACAACGTCGACGCGATCGTCTCAGGGCACACGCATCTCGCCTACAACTTCGTCATCGACGACCGACCGGTCATCTCGTCGGGTCAGTACGGCGAGAAGTTCAGCGACATGGCGATCGAAGTCGATCCCGATTCGAAGCAGATCCTGTCGATGGTGAACACGACGTATTCGATGTACAGCGGCGCCGGCACCACCGCGTCACCGTACGTCGCGAACTACGCCCCGGATGCGGCCATCGCCGGAGCAGTGGCCGAATCGGTCGCCTACGCCAAGGTCGAAGGCTCGAAGAAAGTCGGTGACATCACGGCCGACTTCAACAGAGCGCTGCAGCCCGTGCCCGTGACCGCGCAGACCCCGACGGGCATCGGAGAAGCGCGCGGAGCGGAATCGACGCTCGGCAACTTCGTCGCCGACGTGCAGCTGTGGGCCACGCAGCGACAGGTTCCGGGCACCCAGATCGCTTTCATGAACCCGGGCGGACTCCGTCAGGACATCAAGTACGCGGGTACCTCCGACACCGATCCCGCCGGGAATGTGACGTTCGCCGAGGCCGCCGCCGTGCAGCCCTTCGCGAACACCCTCGTGACGATGTCGCTCACCGGTGACCAGATCCGCCAGGTGCTCGAGCAGCAGTGGCAGCCGGCCGGTGCGTCGCGCCCGTTCCTCAAGCTCGGCGTGTCGAAGGACCTGACCTACACGGTCGATTACACCGCGGCAGCGGGCTCCCGCGTGCAGAACCTCGCGCTCGCAGGTGCCGCGCTCGACCCGTCGGCCGCCTACACCGTCGTCGTCAACTCATTCCTCGCCGCGGGCGGAGACAACTTCACCGTGCTGGCGCAGGGGACGAGCAAGGCGGACACCGGTCAGATCGATCTGCAGGGGATGGTCGACTGGTTCGCCGCGAACAAGACCGCCACGCCCGATCTCGCTCAGCGTTCGATCGGTGTGACGCTCTCCGCGCCGGGTGCAAGCGGCTACACGACGGGATCGACGATCGATCTGACCCTGTCGTCGCTCGACTTCACGACGACCGAGACCCCCGCGGCCACGGTCGATGTGGCGATCGGCGGCATCGCCGTGGGTTCGGCCGCCATCGACCGCAGCCTGGTGGCCGTGACCGACGAGGCCGGTCGGGCGACGCTGTCCGTCACCGTTCCGGCTGGAGTGAGTGGCACGGTGCCGCTCACGATCACGACGGCCACGGGGACATCGTTCGAGGTCCCGATCCAGGTCGTCGAGCCGGTGAAGTCGACCACGTTCGGCTGGCCCAGCAAGATCATCGCCAAGAAGGGCTCGGCCGTCGCCTACACGGCGATCGTCCTCGCCGGCGGCGTCGTGCCCACGGGTACCGTGAACATCCTCGACGGCTCGAAGGTCATCGCCACAGCGACGCTGACCGAGACCGACAACGGCCGGGTCACGGTCACCCTTCCATCGCTCGCCCGCGGCCTGCACAAACTGTCGGCGCAGTTCGTCGGCAGCGACACCGTGAAGACGTCGACGAGCTTCTGGCTGCCGCTGATCGTCTGGTGACGCACAACCGCTGAACAACGGATGCCGCGGGGCTCAGCCCCGCGGCATCCGTGTTCCCGGCCGTCTCCCCGACACGCCCGGAAGGCGGCGACGTCCGCCACCAGCGAAGCCCGTGCCCGGTGTCGGAGGCCCCGCCTAGACTTGACCGGTGCCCATCGTTCCTGTCGCCGCGCCCGGAAAACTCAGTGTTCGTGGTGCCCGCGTGCACAATCTCAAGAACATCGATCTCGACATCCCGCGCGATTCCCTCGTCGTCTTCACAGGTCTGTCGGGGTCCGGTAAGTCGAGCCTCGCGTTCGACACGATCTTCGCCGAAGGGCAGCGGCGGTACGTCGAGTCCTTGAGCGCGTACGCCCGCCAATTCCTCGGTCAGGTCGATCGCCCCGATGTGGATTTCATCGAAGGGCTGAGCCCTGCGGTCAGCATCGACCAGAAGTCGACCAACCGCAATCCGCGTTCTACGGTGGGCACGATCACCGAGATCCACGACTACATGCGTCTCCTGTGGGCACGCATCGGCGTGCCGCACTGCCCGGTCTGCGGCGAGGTCATCCAGCGCCAGACGGTGCAGCAGATCGCCGACCAGCTCATCGAACTGCCCGAGAAGACCCGGTACCAGATCGTCGCGCCGGTGGTGACGCAGAAGAAGGGCGAGTTCGTCGACCTCTTCCGCGAGCTCGGCGCGAAGGGGTATGCCCGAGCAGTGGTCGACGGCGAGCTCATCCAGCTGGCGGAGCCTCCGACGCTCAAGAAGAGCTACAAGCACGACATCGCCGTCGTGGTGGACCGGCTCGTCGCGAGTCCTGACATCCTGAGCCGCATCACGGACTCCGTCGAGACCGCGCTCGGCCTGGCTGACGGCATCATGCAGATCAACTTCGTCGACGAAGAGGGCGATGCCGCGTGGCAGAACTTCTCCGAGAAGCTCGCCTGCCCGAACGGGCACCCGCTGCAGCTGACCGAGATCGAGCCACGGACCTTCTCCTTCAATGCGCCGTTCGGCGCGTGCCCGACGTGCTCGGGACTCGGAACCCGGATGTCGGTCGACGTCGATCTGATGCTCGCCGATGACGAGCTCTCGATCCGCGACGGCGTGCTCATCCCGTGGACCACACAGGGAAAGGGCCTGTTCCAGTACTACGAGCGCTTGCTCGAGGGACTCGCGCGCGACCTGAACTTCTCGCTGGACACGCCCTGGCGCGATCTGCGTGTCGACGTGCAGGAGGCGGTGCTGCGCGGCGAGGACTACAAGGTCACGGTCAAATGGAAGAACCGCTACGGCCGCGAGATGCGCTACGCCTCCGGGTTCGAGGGCGTGGTGCCGTACATCGAGCGCCAGTACGCGCAAGCGGAGTCCGACAATCAGCGGCAGCGCTGGTCGGAGTATCTGCGTGAGGTGCCGTGCGCGGTCTGCAACGGCGACCGACTCAAGCCGGAGGTGCTGGCCGTTCAGGTGCACGGGCATTCGATCGCGGATGCCTCGCGCCTGAGCCTCTCGGACGCGCAGGCCTTCTTCGCCGACCTGGAGTTGACTCCCCGCGAGGCGAAGATCGCCGCGCAGGTGCTTCGCGAGATCCGGCTGCGATTGGACTTCCTCATCCAGGTCGGTCTCAACTACCTCAACCTCTCTCGCTCCGCCGGCTCGCTCTCGGGCGGCGAGGCGCAGCGGATCCGCCTGGCGACGCAGATCGGCTCCGGGCTCACCGGGGTGCTCTACGTCTTGGACGAACCGTCCATCGGATTGCACCAGCGCGACAACCGCAGACTGATCGAGACGCTGCTGACCCTGCGCGACCTCGGCAACACGCTCATCGTCGTCGAGCACGACGAAGAGACGATCCACGCATCGGATTGGGTCGTCGACATCGGACCTCGCGCGGGAGTGAACGGCGGCAACGTCGTGCACTCCGGGCCGCTCGCATCGCTCCTCACCGAGCGCGAGTCGATCACGGCCGATTACCTCACGGGTCGACGCGAGATCCCGACGCCGAAGAAGCGACGCCGCATCGACAAGACCCGCAAGATCTCGGTCGTCGGTGCCCGCGAGAACAACCTCCGGAACGTCTCGGTCGATTTCCCCCTGGGCGTGCTCACGGCCGTCACCGGCGTCAGCGGCTCGGGCAAGTCCTCTCTGGTGAACGACATCCTGTACGAAGTGCTGGCGGGCCGGCTCAACGGCGCCCGTCGCGTGCCCGGCAAGCACACCCGCGTCACCGGCACCGACGAACTCGACAAGGTCGTGCACGTCGATCAAGGGCCGATCGGTCGCACGCCGCGGTCGAACCCCGCCACCTACACGGGGGTGTTCGACCGCATCCGCACCCTCTTCAGCGAAACGCCCGAGGCCAAGGTGCGCGGCTATCAGCCCGGGCGCTTCAGCTTCAACGTGAAGGGCGGTCGCTGCGAAGCGTGCTCGGGCGACGGCACGATCAAGATCGAGATGAACTTCCTGCCCGACGTGTACGTCGACTGCGAGGTCTGCCACGGCAAGCGCTACAACCGGGACACGCTCGCCGTGCACTACAAGGGCAAGAACATCGCCGAGGTCCTCGAGATGCCGATCGAGGAGGCTGCGGCGTTCTTCGAGCCGATCCAGGCGATCCACCGCTACCTCAAGACCCTCGTCGATGTCGGGCTCGGGTACGTCCGGCTCGGGCAGTCCGCGACGACGCTGTCCGGTGGTGAGGCGCAGCGGGTGAAGCTGGCCACCGAACTGCAGCGTCGCAGCAACGGGCGGAGCATCTACGTGCTCGACGAGCCGACGACCGGCCTCCACTTCGAGGACGTCGCGCGCCTGCTGGAAGTGCTCAACGGTCTGGTCGACAAGGGCAACACGGTGATCGTCATCGAGCACAACCTCGACGTGATCAAATCCGCGGACTGGCTCATCGACCTCGGACCCGAGGGCGGCGCCGGCGGGGGAGAGATCCTGGCGGTCGGCACACCCGAGCACCTTGCGCGCGTCGAGGGCAGCTACACCGGTGCGTTCCTGGCCGAAGTGCTGGGCGATGCTCGGGTGGCCCGCAAGGCGGGCTGACCGTGGCACCGTCTCAGCGGGTGTCGCAGCTCTCCTACCGCCCGAAGCCCGGTGAGATCCCGACCAACCCGGGCGTGTACCGCTTCCGTGACGCCGACGGCCGCGTGCTCTACGTGGGCAAGGCGAAGAACCTGCGGGCGCGGCTGTCGAACTACTTCGCTCCGCTGCGGTCGCTGCACGAGCGCACCCGTCGCATGGTCACGACCGCGGCGTCGGTGGAGTGGACCGTCGTTCCCAGCGACGTCGATTCGCTCCAGCTCGAGTACATGTGGATCAAGGAGTTCGATCCGCCGTTCAACGTGCGCTACCGCGACGACAAGTCCTATCCGTTCATGGGCATCACCCTCGGCGACGAGGCGCCGCGGGTGATCGTCACCCGCAATCGACGCATCCCCGGGGCGAAGTACTTCGGGCCCTACCCGAAGGTCTGGGCGGTCCACGACACGATCGACCTGCTCATCAAGGTGTTCCCGATCCGCACGTGCAGCGACGCGTCGTACAAGAAGGCGATGCAGACCGGACGGCCCTGCTTTCCCGGGCAGATCGGTCGCTGCGGCGGCCCGTGCTCGATGAAGGTCACGATCGAGGAGCACCGCGCGATCGTCGACGACTTCGTGGCATTCATGTCGGGCGGCGATCAACGGTTCACCAAGGCCCTGACGGCACGCATGCGCGAAGCATCCGCCGCCATGGACTATGAAGCCGCAGCGCTGTACCGAGACAGGCTGCAGGCGATCGACGCCGTCCTCAAGCGCAGCGCGCTGGTGCTCTCGGAAGACACGGATGCCGACCTCTTCGGTATCGCCGAAGACGAGCTGGCGGCCACGGTGCAGCACTTCGTGATCCGCGGGGGCAGGGTGCGCGGTGTGCGCGCGACCACCATCGAGAAGGAGCTCGACATCTCGGGTGCCGACCTCGTCGACCAGGTGCTGCAGCGCACGTACGGCGATGCGCGCCCCGAGGACATTCCGCGGCAGGTGCTGGTGCCGTCCCTGCCCGAAGACGCGGCCGACCTCGAGCAGTGGCTGCGCGACCGTCGCGAGCGACCGGTGACGATCCAGATCGCTCAACGGGGTCGCAAGGCCGAGCTGATGAAGACCGCGACGCTCAACGCCCAGCAGGCCCTCATGCTGCACAAGACACGGCGGACGAGTGATTACGTGGCCCGGTCGCAGGCACTCACGGATCTGCAGCAGGCGCTGGGCCTGGAGGAGGCGCCGCTGCGCATCGAGTGCTACGACGTGTCGCACCTGGGCGGGACGAACGTCGTGGCCTCGATGGTCGTGTTCGAGGACGGGCTGCCGCGCAAGGATCAGTACCGCTCGTTCACCATTCCTGAGACCACCGACGACACCGACTCCATTCACCAGGTGCTCACACGTCGCCTGGCCTACGTGGACCGCCCGGATGAGCAGGACGACCCGCTCTCCGGTGTGCCCGCTCCCTCGTCCTCCGGGTCGGGGGAGTCGGACCCCACGGACGCGGGCGACGGGGAGGAAGCTCCGGTGGTGACGTCCCGCAAGCGCCCGCGTTTCGCCTACCGCCCGCAGCTGCTGGTCGTGGACGGCGGCAAGCCCCAAGTGGAGGCCGCCGCTCGTGCCCTCGCGGATGCCGGCCACTCCGAGATCGCCCTCTGCGGCATCGCCAAGCGTCTGGAGGAGGTGTGGCTGCCGGGCGAGGACTTCCCGGTGATCCTGCCGCGCACGAGCGAGGCGCTCTACCTCCTGCAGCGTCTGCGCGACGAAGCGCATCGCTTCGCCATCACCCACCAGCGCAAACGCCGGCGACGGGACATCTCCAGCGTGCTGGAGGAGGTGCCGGGCCTGGGCGCGGCCCGTATCAAGGCACTGCTGCGCCACTTCGGCTCGGTGACCGCGCTCAAAGAGGCCACGCCGGACGAGATCGCCCAGCTGCCCGGCATCGGTCCGAAGCTGGCCGAATCGATTCATGCGCATCTCACGACTGGGTAGGCTGGGACGAGACAACCGGGGGTGGTCATGACGGACGCGGCGCGGCAGGAGCCGGGCGAGGTGCTGATCGTGACCGGCATGTCGGGAGCGGGCAGGTCGACGGCCGCGAACGCGCTCGAGGACCTCGGGTGGTACGTGGTCGACAACCTCCCGCCGCAGATGCTCAAGCCGCTGCTGGAGCTGACGGAACTCGCCGGGGGCGCCCTGCCCCGTGTCGCCGTGGTCGTGGACGTGCGCGGCCGCGAGCTGTTCGCCGACCTCCCGGCGATCACGCACGCCCTGCGCGACAACCGTCAGCTCCGCGTCATGTTCCTGGATGCCTCCGACGAAGTGCTCGTGCGTCGTTTCGAGGCGGTGAGGCGTCCCCATCCCCTCCAGGGGGAGGGCACGATCCTCGACGGCATCCGTCGGGAGCGGGCACGGCTCGCGGCCGTGCGCGAGAGCGCCGACGTCATCCTCGACACGTCGAGCTTCAACATCCATCAGCTGTCGACGCAGGTGATCGGTCTCTTTTCCGCGGAGGGTTCCGCGCGGCACACCCTCACGCTCATGAGCTTCGGCTTCAAGTACGGGCTCCCGCCCGACGCGGATCTCGTGGCCGACATGCGGTTCCTCCCGAACCCCTTCTGGAGCGAAGAGCTGCGGGCCCTGAACGGGCAGGACGAGCCGGTGCGCGATTTCGTGCTCGCGCAGGAAGGCGCGCAGGAATTCGTCGACGCCTATGTGGCGGCGCTCACGCCTGTCCTGGCCGGTTACCAGCGCGAGAACAAGCGGCACTCGGTCGTCGCCGTGGGCTGCACCGGGGGCAAGCACCGATCCGTCGTCGTCGCCCTCGAACTGGCGTCGCGGCTGGCCGCGCTGCCCGGCGTCGCGGTTCGCGTCACACACCGGGACCTCGGCCGCGAGTAGGCTGGACCCTCGTTCCCCGCCCCGCTTCGTTCCCGATGCGGTGCGCCGACACGAAGAGATTTCGAGGATTACCGTGCCGCTGACCGCCGATGTGAAAGCCGAGCTGATCTCCGTACGCGACCCGCGGCCCAGTGCCCGCGTCGCCGAGCTGACCTGCTTGCTGCGCTTCTCCGGCGGTCTGCACTCGATCGCGAACCGCGTCGCCGTGGAGGCTGAGCTCGACTCCGATCTTCTCGCCCGGCGGGTCGCCCGCGATCTCATGGAGATCTACGGCGTCCGCCCCGAGCTCGTGCACGTGCAGGGCTCAGGTGGCCGCACCGGAAGTCACTACGCCGTCCGCGTGATCGAGGGCGGCGAGACGCTGGCCCGCCAGACGGGCCTGCTCGATCAGCGCCGCCGTCCCGTGCGCGGCCTGCCGAACAAGCTCACGACCGGGTCGCGCGGAGACCTCGCGGCGCTCTGGCGCGGCGCATTCCTGGCGTCGGGTTCGCTCAGCGAGCCGGGTCGATCGGCAGCGCTCGAGATCGCCTGCCCGTCGGGGGAAGCGGCCATGGCGCTCGTCGGCGCGGCGCACCGACTGGGCATTCCCGCCAAGGCTCGAGAGGTGCGCGGGATGCCGCGGGTCGTCGTGCGCGACGGTGAGGCCATTCGGGCCACCCTGGCCGAGATGGGCGCGAAGCGCACAGCCGCCGAGTGGGATCAGCTGCGTCAGCGCCGCGAAGTGCGCGCGGGCGTCAACCGCCTCGTGAACTTCGACGATGCGAACCTGCGACGTTCGGCCCAGGCGGCCGTCGCGGCGTGCGCCCGCGTGGAGCGCGCGCTGGAGATCCTCGGCGACGACGTCCCCGACCATCTGAAGGAGGCCGGGGACCTGCGTCTGGCGCACCGCGATGCCAGCCTCGACGAGCTCGGCCACCACGCCGACCCCCCGCTGACGAAGGACGCCGTCGCCGGGCGCATCCGTCGCCTCCTCGCGATGGCGGACAAGAAGGCCGAACAGGACGGCATCCCCGACACCGAGTCGGCCGTTCCCGTTGGCGCGGAAGACTGACCGCATCTCTCTCAGGGACTCTCGCCGAAGCTCGCGATATACCCGTCTGCCGGTGGGAAGCAACCCACTGCGTCGCGCGTTGCCGCTCATTAGGATGAAGACGTCACCCTCGCTGCGTCGGGGTTCTCCACGCAGCGCCGACTGGAAGAAGAGAACATGGCGAAGTACACACTGCCCGACCTCCCGTACGACTACGCAGCGCTCGAGCCGCACATCAGCGGCAAGATCATGCAGCTGCACCACGACAAGCACCACCAGGCGTACGTCACCGCCGCCAACACGGCCCTCGAGCAGATGGCCGAGGCCCGCGACAAGGGCGAACTGGGCAACATCAACAAGCTCGAGAAGGACCTCGCCTTCAACCTCGGCGGGCACGTCAACCACTCCATCTTCTGGACGAACCTCTCACCGGACGGCGGCGGCCGGCCCGAAGGCGAGCTGTCGGCGGCGATCGACGAGTTCTTCGGGTCGTTCGACAAGTTCCAGGCTCACTTCACCGCGGCGGCGACCGGCATCCAGGGCTCCGGGTGGGCTGTTCTGAGCTGGGACACGATCGGCGAGCAGCTCATCATCCAGCAGCTCTTCGACCAGCAGAGCAACACCGCGCAGGGCACGATCCCGGTGTTCCAGCTCGACATGTGGGAGCACGCCTTCTACCTCGATTACCTCAATGTGAAGGCCGACTACGTCAAGGCCGTCTGGAACATTGCGAACTGGCAAAATGTGGCGCAACGCCTCGATGCCGCCCGTGAGAAGACTGCAGGTCTCCTGGTACTGTCATAAACGGTGCGGGTGTCCCGGTGGGGCCTCCTGCCGGGACACCGCTGTCCGAGGTCTGAATCGCTATAACTGCGCGCGAGCGCTCGACACATCAGGAGAATTTCCGTGGCTGTCAAGATCGGAATCAACGGCTTCGGCCGCATCGGACGCAACTACCTGCGAGCCGCGCTCGCGCAGGGTGCAGATCTCGAGATCGTGGCGGTGAACGACCTCACCGACAACAAGACCCTCGCGCACCTGCTCAAGTACGACTCCGTCGGCGGCCCGCTGTCTGAAGAGGTCTCCTACGACGAGGACTCGATCACCGTCGGCGGTCACAAGATCAAGGTGTTCGCGGAGCGCGACCCCGCGAACCTGCCCTGGGGCGAGCTCGGAGCCGACATCGTCATCGAGTCGACGGGTCGCTTCACGAAGGCGGAAGACGCCAGGAAGCACATCGCGGGCGGTGCCAAGAAGGTCCTCATCTCGGCCCCCGCGACCGGTGACGACGCCACGATCGTCATGGGCGTGAACGAAGAGACCTACAACCCCGAGACCGACGTCATCATCTCGAACGCGTCGTGCACGACGAACTGCCTCGCGCCGCTCGCGAAGGTGTTCAACGACGAGTTCGGCATCGAGCGCGGATTCATGATGACCGCCCACGCGTACACGGCCGACCAGAACCTCCAGGACGGTCCGCACAGCGATCTGCGGCGCGCCCGTGCCGCTGCCATCAATATCGTCCCGGCCTCGACCGGCGCGGCGAAGGCCATCGGCCTGGTCATCCCCGAACTGCAGGGCAAGCTCAGCGGGTCGTCCTACCGCGTGCCCGTGCCCACCGGCTCGATCGTCGACCTCACGATCGTCACCCCCACCGAGGGACTGACGGTCGAGAAGATCAACGCGGCGTACAAGACGGCCGCTGCCGAGGGACGTCTCGCCGGATACCTCGAGTACACCGCCGACCCGATCGTGTCCAGCGACATCCAGCTCAACCCGCACTCGTCCGTCTTCGACTCGGAGCTGACCAATGTCAGCGGCAACCTCGTGAAGGTGTCGGCGTGGTACGACAACGAGTGGGGCTACTCGAACCGACTCGTCGACCTGACCGAGTACGTGGCCGAGCGCCTCTAGGCGATCACCATGGCTCTGCGCACCCTCGATTCGCTGGGGTCGCTCGCAGGCAAGCGCGTCGTCGTCCGTTGCGACCTCAACGTCCCCTTGCGGGACGGGGTCATCACGGACGACGGGCGCGTGCGTGCGTCGCTTCCCACTCTGAACGCCCTCATCAACCAGGGCGCCCGCCTCGTCGTCTGCTCGCACCTGGGTCGCCCCGACGGCGAACCCAATCCGGAATACAGCCTCGAGCCGGTCGCTCAGCGGCTGTCCGAGCTGCTCGGCGCCCCGGTGGCGTTCGCCCGCGACACCGTGGGGGAGTCCGCCCAGGAGGCCGTTGCCGCTCTCGAGGACGGCGGCGTGGCGGTCATCGAGAACCTGAGGTTCAATCCCGGTGAAACGTCGAAGGACGCGGGGGAGCGCACGGAGTTCGCCGAGCAGCTCGCGACGCTGGGCGACGCTCTCGTCTCGGACGGCTTCGGTGTCGTGCACCGCAAGCAGGCGAGCGTCTACGAATTGGCCGAGATCCTCCCGTCGGCTGCGGGCCTGCTGATCGCGACCGAGCTCGACGTCCTCGACCGCCTCACCGAGAAACCCGAGCGCCCGTACACGGTCGTCCTCGGCGGATCGAAGGTCAGCGACAAGCTCGGGGTCATCTCGCACCTGCTTCCGCGCGTCGACCGTCTCCTGGTCGGCGGCGGCATGTTGTTCACGTTTCTCGCCGCCGCCGGCCACAAGGTCGGCGCGAGCCTCCTCGAGGTCGACCAGCTCGACATCGTCAGGGGCTACATCGACGAGGCCCGGGAGCGCGGCGTGGAGCTGGTGCTGCCGACCGACGTCGTCGTCGCAGCGAGCTTCAGCGCCGACGCCGACCATGTCGTGACGGCGGCCGACGCCATCGAGGAGACGCCGTTCGGAGCATCCGGACTCGGTCTGGACATCGGCCCCGACACGGCCGCTGCGTTCGCCGAGGCGATCCGGGGCAGCAGGACGGTGTTCTGGAACGGCCCGATGGGCGTCTTCGAGCTCGCGCCGTTCGCGGCGGGAACGAAGGCGGTCGCGCAGGCGCTCACCGAGGTCGACGGCCTCAGCGTGGTGGGTGGCGGTGACTCCGCCGCGGCCGTGCGCCAGCTGGGATTCACCGATGACCAGTTCGGCCACATCTCCACGGGCGGGGGCGCCAGCCTCGAGTTCCTCGAAGGCAAGAAGCTCCCCGGACTGGAGGTCCTCGGATGGTCGTGACAGATCCCACGGGCGCGCCGCGTGCGCGCACCCCGTTCATCGCAGGCAACTGGAAGATGAACCTCGACCACCTGCAGGCGGTCGCCACGGTGCAGAAGCTGCACTGGACGTTGAAGGACGCGAAGCACGAGGACGGATCGGTCGAGGTGGGCATCTTCCCGCCGTTCACCGATCTGCGCACCGTGCAGACGCTGCTGGACGCCGACAAGATCCCGTTCTCGCTCGGTGCGCAGGACCTGTCGACGAAGGACTCCGGTGCCTACACGGGGGAGATCTCCGGACAGTTCCTGGCGAAGCTCGACTGCGGCTACGTCATCATCGGCCACTCGGAGCGCCGCGAATACCACGCCGAATCCGACGAGGTCGTGGCGGCGAAGGTCCAGGCGGCTCTGCGGCACGCACTGGTGCCGGTGATCTGCGTCGGCGAGACGGCGGAGGACCTCGACAGATTCGGGGCGAGCGCCGTGCCGGTCGGACAGCTGGAGGTGGCGCTGGAAGGCGTTCCGGCCGACGCCGACATCGTGGTGGCGTACGAACCGGTGTGGGCGATCGGCTCCGGCCAGGCGGCCACCCCCGAGCAGGCGCAGGATGTCTGCGCCAAGCTGCGCAGCGTGATCGGCGAGAAGCTCGGAGCGGATGCCGCGGCCCGCACCCGCGTGCTCTACGGCGGTTCGGTCAAGTCGGGGAACATCGCGAGCTACATGCGCGAACCCGACGTCGACGGCGCCCTCGTGGGCGGCGCGAGCCTGGTCGTCGACGAGTTCGCCGCGATCATCCGGTTCCAGAAGCACGTCGGCGTCTGAACGCCGAGACAGGTCCGGTCACCGCGGTGCGGGACCGGACCTGTCTCGTCGGTGGGCTCTACACGGCGTCGGGGCCCGACCCGTATACTTGACCCCTGTGCGATCCGCACGATCGCGGCGAAAGGCTTCAACGACTGTGGACATCCTCCAGTTCGTCCTGCAGGTTCTGCTCGGTATCACGAGCCTCCTGCTGACGCTCCTCATCCTTCTGCACAAGGGTCGCGGTGGCGGCCTCTCCGACATGTTCGGCGGCGGCATGTCCTCGGCGATGGGCTCCTCCGGGCTCGCCGAGCGCAATCTCAACCGGTTCACGGTGGTGCTCGCCCTGGCGTGGTTCGTGTCGATCGTCGCCCTCGGGCTCATCACGAAGTTCCAGGGCATCTGATGGCCACGGGAGGCAACGCCATCCGCGGCACGCGCGTCGGTGCCGGACCCATGGGCGAGCAGGACCACGGCTTCCACGCCGATCGCGTGGCGATCTCTTACTGGGATGCCCTCGGCAATGAGACGGTCCGCTACTTCGCGGCCGGCATCACCGAGGAGGAGATCCCCGAGACGATCGACTCCCCGCACTCCGGGCTGCCGGCCGGACGCGACAAGGCGAACCCGCCGGCCCTGTCGAAGTCCGAGCCCTACAAGACGCACCTCGCCTACGTGAAGGAGCGCCGCACCGAGGAAGAGGCTGAAACCCTCCTCGACGATGCCCTGCAGCAGCTCCGCGAACGACGGGGTCAGTAGCCGATACGACGGTGGAATGCGAAGAGCGGATGCCAGGTGGCATCCGCTCTTCGCATTCTCCGGACGGTCAGTACTCGCCGTCGATGAGTTCAGGTGGCACCTGGGCGGCCGCCGCCTGGTCGACGAACAGGATCGTCCGCTTGCGGCCCTTGGCTCCGGCTGCGGGCACGCTGCGATAGTTCGCCCCGGCGAGGGCGAGACCGAGCGCGGATGCCTTGTCGGCGCCCGCCATGACCATCCAGACGCGCTGCGACGAATTGATCACCGGACGCGTGAACGAGATGCGCTCGGGGGGTGGCTTCGGGGAGTCGCGCACGGCGACGACCGCTTCGTCGACGATGCCGATCTCGGCGCGATCGGGGAACAGTGAGGCGATGTGCCCGTCCGGTCCCACTCCGAGGAAGCAGATGTCGAACGAGGGCCACGCGCCCGTCTCGGAGCGGTCGGCGGGTGCGAATTGCGCCAGCTCGTCGGCGTAGGCGACGGCGGCCGCGTCCAGATCGAGGTGGCCGTCGCTGGAGGCCATCGCGTGGATGTTCGCGGCCGGGATGTCGAGGGAGTCCAGGAACGCGTCGCGTGCCTGCTTCTCGTTGCGGTCGGGATCATCGCGACCGACGAACCGCTCATCGCTCCACCAGAAGTGCACGCGCGACCAATCGATCTTGGCGCACTTCTTGCTCGCTGAGGCGGCACGAAGCACGGCGATGCCGCTCGTCCCCCCGGTCAGCGAGATGTGCACGGTGTCGCCGGCCTGCACGCCCTTCGAGACGCGCTGGAGGAAGCGAGCTGCGACGGATTCCGCCAGGTGCGCAGGATCAGGACTGATCACCACGCGCTTCTCGACGTTGTACTCAGCCATCGGACTCCCGGCTCAGAGGCGGACCCAGAAGCTCCCAGCCCTCGGTGATCACTCGACCATACAGGACGTCCGGATCGAGGCGGCGGAGCTCCTCGGCCAGGCATTCCCGGAGCGTGCGACGCGGGAGGACGAGGTCGTGGTCGGGCTGCCCGCCCTGGTGGAGGCAGGCGATCGAGGCCGATGAGCGCTCGAGGACGACGTCCGATGACGCACGGGTCAGGCGCACGGAGCGGATGCCGTCGCGCCATTCCTCTTCGGGGAGGTACTCCCACTCGACCGGCACGTCCAGCATCAGACGCAGCCAGGCCGCGAGAAGAGCCGTCGACGGCGACGTGCTCGCGCCGCTGACGCTGACCCCCGTGACCGCCTCGTACGGCGGCTGGTCGAGCACGGCCGCGAGCTGCTCGCGCCAGTGCGTGAGGCGCGTCCATGCGAGATCGGTGTCTCCGGGGGCATGATGCTCCCCGAGGTCGCTCAGACGGTGCGCGTCGTACGGGCGGGTCGAGGCATCCGTGATCCTTCGCTGGGCGATCTTGCCGAGCGGCGAAGTGGACGGTGTCGTCGGCGGGTGGTCCGGCCACCACACCACGACCGGCGCATCCGGCAGGAGCAGGCCGGTGACGAGGCTCTCCTCGTTGGAGGCCGCGGCGCCGGACGCATTCAGCACGATGACCTCGCTCGCCCCGGCGTCGCCGCCGACGCGGATCTGCGCGTCGAGACGCGAGGGCGCATCCGGGTCGTCGTTGATCATGAGGACGATCACCCGCATCGGGTGCTCTCGGGACGCGTCGTTGGCGGCCTCGATCACGGCCTCCTCGCGGCCCTGGCGCGTGGCGATCATCAGGGTGAGAACGCGTCCGAGAGCGACGACGCCGCCCTCTTCGCGCACGCTGACCAGCGCACGGCTGATCTTGCTGACATTCGTATCGGGCAGATCGACGATCACGGGCGCCTCCAGACGCGTCCATCGCGGGCGAGGAGCTCGTCCGCGGAGTCAGGGCCCCACGAGCCCGGCGAGTACTGGTCGAGCGCGCCGCCCTGGGCCGCCCAGAAGTCCTCGATCGGGTCGAGGATCTTCCAGCTGAGCTCGACCTCCTCGTGGCGGGGGAAGAGCGGGGGATCGCCGAGCAGCACATCGAGGATGAGCCGCTCGTAGGCCTCGGGGCTGGCTTCGGTGAAAGCGTGGCCGTAGCCGAAGTCCATCGTGACGTCGCGCACCTCGGTGCCCGCGCCGGGGACCTTGGAGCCGAAGCGGATCGTGATGCCCTCGTCGGGCTGGACCCTGATGACCAGCGCGTTCTGGCCGAGCTCGGACGTCTGGTTGCGCGTGAACAGGTGCTGCGGAGCACGCTTGAAGACCACCGCGATCTCGGTGACCCGGCGGCCGAGCCGCTTGCCGGTGCGGAGATAGAAGGGCACGCCGGACCAGCGGCGCGTGTTCACCTCGAGCTTGACGGCGGCGTACGTCTCGGTCGTCGATTCGGGATTCATCCCGTCTTCTTCGAGGAACCCGGTGACGTGCTCGCCGCCCTGCCACCCGCCCGCGTACTGCCCGCGCGCGGTGGACTGGGAAAGGTCCGCCGGAAGCGTGACGGCCGCGAGCACCTTCTCCTTCTCGGCGCGCAGGTCTTTGGCCTGGAAGGTGATGGGCTCCTCCATCGCGGTGAGGGCCATCAGCTGGAGCAGATGATTCTGGATGACATCGCGTGCCGCTCCGATGCCGTCGTAGTATCCGGCACGGCCGCCCACGCCGATGTCCTCGGCCATGGTGATCTGCACGTGATCGACGTAGTTGCGGTTCCAGATCGGCTCGAACAGCTCGTTCGCGAAGCGGAGCGCCAGGATGTTCTGCACCGTCTCCTTGCCGAGGTAGTGGTCGATGCGGAAGATCGAGTCGGCGGGGAAGGCAGAGCGCAGAGCGTCGTTGAGCGCCCGCGCGGAGGCCAGATCGTGACCGAACGGCTTCTCGATGACCACGCGGCGCCAGCGGTCGGGTTCGTCGGCGGTGTCGTCCACCAGCCCCGAAGCCTTCAGCTGCTTCGCGACGAGCGGGAAGTCCTTCGGCGGGATCGAGAGGTAGTAGGCGTGGTTTCCCATGGAGCCGCGTTCGACATCGAGCTTCTCGACCGTCTCGCGCAGCTTGGCGAACGATTCCTCGTTGTCGAATTCACCGGAGACGAAGCGGATGCCCTCGAGCAGCTGCTTCCAGGTCTCCTCGCGGTACTCGGTGCGCGCGTGCTGCTTGACGGCCTCGTGCACGACCTCGGCGAAGTCCTCGTCCTCCCAGTCGCGGCGGGCGAACCCCACGAGTGCGAAACCGGGAGGCAGCAGACCGCGATTGGCCAGGTCGTACACCGCGGGCATGAGCTTCTTGCGCGACAGGTCGCCGGTGACGCCGAAGATGACCAGCGCACTCGGCCCGGCGATGCGGTTGAGCCGGCGATCGTCGGGGGTGCGGAGCGGGTTGTGGCCGCGGGTGATGTCGATGACCATGTCTACTGCGCCGCCTCGAAAAGTGTCAGTACTTCGATCTGTGGATCCGTCAGGGTCAGCGTGACGACCGGTCGGCCGTGCTGCTCGGCGAGCACCCCGGCGTCTCCGGCGGCCTGCGCCTCGATCAGCTGGCCGAAGGTGAACGGACGGCCGGGAATCTCCAGATCGACGTCGGTGCGCTCGAGGATCTGGAGGAACACGCCCGTAGCCGGACCTCCCTTGTGGAACTGCCCGGTGGAGTGCAGGAACCGCGGTCCCCAGCCGAAGGTCGTGGGCCGGCCGGAGTCGGCGGCGACGAGCTCGCGCAGCCCCTGCAGCCGGTCCACGCGCAGACGATCGACATACGCCTGGACGCTGACGTAGCCGTCGGCGGGGATCCGCGCCCAGAGTGCGTCGAGCACGCCCGCGATCGTGCCGGAGGCTGCGAGTGCGGGATCGGAGGTGCGGACCTCGACGCCGTCCGCGACGAAGGCCGGTGCAGAACGTTCGGGGCGTGCGTCGAGCAGACCTCGGGTGGCGACCTTCGCCGATTCGACATCGGGCTGATCGAACGGATCGATCCCCAGCATCCGTCCGGCGATCGCGGTCGCGTATTCCCACACGATGAACTGCGCGCCGAGAGAGCCGCTGATCAGCACCTCGCCGTGATGGTGCTCGCGGAAGTGGAACTGATTCGCCTCGTCGACCAGACGCACGATCTGCAGATCTTCGGGCAGGGAGTCCAGCTCGGGCGAGACGGGCAGAAGCACGACCGGAAGGATGCCGGTGCCGTCCTTGCCCGTCGACTCGGCGACGAGCTGTTCGATCCAGTCGGGGAGTCCGACGATGTGGGTTCCGTCGGTGATCAGTCCGAGCTTGTCGCGTCGGGGCTCACCGCCCGCGATCGCTGCGGCCAGCACCAGGGCGGGATTCTCGGGACTGTCGATCGCGACCTCGAGGAGCGTGGCCTCGGCCTCGTCGAGCAGTTCGGAGATGTCCACGCCCGCGAGGCCGCTGGGCACGAGACCGAACGCCGTGAGCGCCGAATAGCGCCCGCCCACGGTCGGGTCGGCGTTGAACACGCGGTATCCGTCCGCTCTGGCGGTCTCGTCGAGCGGTGAGCCGGGATCGGTGACGACGACGATCCGCTCGAGCGGATCGATGCCGAGGTCTCGGAAGGCCGCCTCGAACGCCCGCTTCGCGGAGTCCGTCTCGACGGTCGAGCCCGATTTCGAGGAGACGACGAGGACGGTCTGCTCGAGTCCGCCCGACTCGCTGTCGCCGTCGATCGCCGCGAGGACCTGACCGGGGGAGGTCGTGTCCAGGATGACCAGCGGAACACCGGCGGTCTGCGCGATGACCTCGGGAGCGAGTGAGGAGCCCCCCATTCCGGCGAGCACGACGCGCGTGACGCCGGCGGTCACGTACTGAGCGCGGAGCGCATCGATCTCGGGCACCAGCGGGCGCGAGACGCTCACCGCCTCGACCCAGCCCAGACGGTGGGCTGCCCCCGCCTCGGCGGCGGCTCCCCACAGCGACGAGTCCTGCGCCGTGATGCCTGATGCGACCAGATCGGCGATCAGCGCCGGGAGGGTCTGGTCGACGACCGACTTGACCCGCCCGGTGAGGTGGATGTCAAAGCTCAACGTGCGGCCTCGGAGGCGTCCTTCAACGCGGCCGCCGTCGTCTCCTGCAGATCGTGCCAGGAAGCGATGAACTTCTCGACGCCCTCGTCCTCGAGCACCTGCGTGACATCGGCGATGTCGATGCCGACGGCGGCGAGACCGTCGATGACGGCGTGCGCGTCCGCGTAGTTGACCGTGATCGTGTCACCGGTGATGACGCCGTGATCGAACGTCGCCTGAAGGGTCTTCTCGGGCATCGTGTTCACGGTCCCCTCCGCGACGAGCTCCGTCACGTACAGGGTGTCCGGAAGTGCGGGATCCTTGACGCCCGTCGATGCCCACAGCGGACGCTGCGGGTTGGCGCCCAGCGCCTGAAGGTCGGTAGCGCGTTCCTCGGCGAACTTCTGCTCGTAGAGCTCATAGGCCAGGCGCGCGTTGGCGATGCCGGCCTTGGACAGCAGCGCGGTCGCCTCGTCCGTGCCGATGGCCTTGAGGCGCTTGTCGACCTCCGTGTCGACGCGCGACACGAAGAACGATGCGACGGAGTGGATGCCGGCCAGGTCGATGCCCGCGTCCCGCGCCCGTTCCAGCCCGGCGAGGTACGCATCGATCACATCGTTGTACCTCTCGAGGCTGAAGATCAGCGTGACGTTGACGCTGATGCCCGCTGCGATGGTCTCGGTGATGGCCGGGAGGCCCGCCTTCGTGGCGGGGATCTTGATGAGCACGTTCGGGCGATCGACGGCCTTGTGCAGCTCTGCGGCCTGAGCCGTCGTCGCATCGGTGTCATGGGCGAGGTCGGGGGAGACCTCGATCGACACGCGCCCGTCCACACCGTTCGTCGCGTCATAGATCGGAAGGAAGATGTCGCACGCGCTGCGGACATCTGTGGTCGTCAGGGAGAAGATCGTGTCGTCGGCGCTCGCCCCCTTCGCCGCCTGGGCGGAGATCGCCTCTTCGTAGCCGATGCCGGCCGAGATCGCACCCTGGAAGATCGTCGGGTTGGTGGTGACCCCGACGACGTCACGGGTGTCGATGAGCTCCTGCAGGTTGCCGGACGTGATGCGCGACCGCGACAGGTCGTCGAGCCAGATGCTCACGCCTGCGGCGGAAAGGTCTGCGGTGGGGGTGCTCATGCGTTCTCCTCGGAGTTGCTCGTGCCGGCGGCGGCGATGCTCTCGCGCGCCGCCGCGATGACGGCTTCGGTCGTGATGCCGAATTTCTGGAAAAGGGTCTTGTAGTCGGCAGAGGCGCCGAAGTGCTCGATCGAGATCGAGCGGCCGGCGTCGCCGACGATGTCACGCCAGGTGAGCGCGATCCCGGCCTCGACCGAGACTCGAGCCTTCACGGCGGCGGGAAGCACCGACTCCCGGTAGGCGGCATCCTGCTCGTCGAACCACTCGAGCGAGGGCACCGAGACGACCCGGGCGTTCACGCCTTCACCGGCCAGGGTCTCGCGCGCATCGACGGCCAGCTGCACTTCGGAGCCCGTCGCGATGAGGATCACGTCGGGCGTTCCGCCCGGCGCCTCGGCCAGCACGTAGGCGCCCTTGACGGCGAGGTCGGCCGAGGCGAACGTGTCGTCGGACGCCTCGCCCTTGCCCCGGGCGAACACCGGGATGTTCTGGCGGGTCAGCGCGAGACCGGCGGGTCCGGCGTTGCGGCGCAGGAGTTCGAGCCAGACGACCGCGGTCTCGTTCGCGTCCGCGGGGCGGACGACGGCGAAGTTCGGGATCGCCCGGAGCGTCGCGAGCTGCTCGATCGGCTGGTGGGTGGGACCGTCCTCGCCGAGGGCGACCGAGTCGTGCGTCCACACGAACAGCGACGGGATGTTCATGAGCGCTGCGAGACGCACGGGCGGGCGCATGTAGTCGGAGAAGATCAGGAACGTACCGCCGAACGGCCGTGTCGGGCCGTGCAGCTTGATGCCGTTGATGATGGCGCCCATGGCGTGCTCGCGGATGCCGAAGTGCAGCACGCGACCGTAGGGGCTGCCCGTCCACTCGTGGGTGGACCATTCCGCCGGGATGAACGACTTCGCGTCCTTGATCGTCGTGAGGTTGGATTCCGCGAGGTCCGCCGATCCGCCCCAGAGCTCGGGCAGTTCCGCAGCGAGCGCGTTGATGACCGTTCCGGATGCCGCGCGGGTCGACACGTCCTTCCCCGCCTCGAACACGGGAAGCGCATCGGCGACACCCTCCGGGAGCTCGCCGGCGTAGAGGCGATCGAACAGGGCCTTGGCCTCGGGGTTGGCGTCTGCCCAGGCATCGAACCCGACCTGCCACTCGGCGTGCTCGGCTGCTCCGCGTTCGACGAGTTCGCGGGTGTGCGCGAGCACGTCGTCGGCGACGACGAAGGACTTCTCGGGGTCGAACCCGAGGACCTCCTTGGTCGCCTTCAGCTCGTCGCCGCCGAGGGCGGAGCCGTGGATCTTGCCGGAGTTCTGCTTTCCGGGGGAGGGCCAGCCGATGATCGTCTTCAGGATGATGATCGACGGCTTCGCGGTCTCGCCCTTCGCGGCGTCGATCGCCGCGTTCAGCTCGGCGACGTCCTCGACGTACTGGCCCGTCTTCTTCCAGTCGACCGTCTGCACGTGCCAGCCGTACGCCTCGTAGCGCTTCGCGACGTCTTCGGTGAAGGCGACGTTCGTGTCGTCCTCGATCGAGATCTGGTTGGAGTCGTAGATCGCGATCAGGTTGCCGAGCTCCTGGTGACCGGCGAGGGAGGATGCCTCGGAGGTGACGCCCTCCTGCAGGTCGCCGTCACCCGCGATGACGTAGACGAAGTGGTCGAACGGTGACGTTCCGGCCGCAGCATCCGGATCGAAGAGTCCGCGCTCGTACCGTGCGGCGTACGCGAACCCGACGGCCGACGCCAGACCCTGACCGAGCGGACCCGTGGTGATCTCGACACCCTTCGTGTGCCCGTACTCCGGGTGGCCCGGAGTCAGCGAGCCCCACGTGCGCAGCTCTTCGAGATCTTTCAGCTCGAGACCGAACCCACCCAGGTAGAGCTGGATGTACTGGGTGAGCGACGAGTGCCCGACCGAGAGGACGAAGCGGTCGCGCCCCACCCAGTGCGTGTCCGACGGGTCGTGCCGCATCACCCGCTGATAGAGGAGGTACGCGGCGGGCGCGAGGCTCATCGCCGTGCCGGGGTGGCCGTTACCGACCTTCTCCACTGCATCCGCTGCCAGAACACGAACCGTGTCCACGGAGCGCCGATCGATTTCATCCCACTGCAGAGCCGACACCCGGCCGCCTTTCTCGAGGAAGCGCCCAGACCAGCCCGTCCGCAGCTGACATCCGTGAGGAGAAAGGGGGGAACGGCGCATGGGCGCGCGTGTTTTCAGCATAGCGAAGGCGCCCGCGGCAATGGGGGGAAGCGTCGTTGTGCGACGACCCTTGCGTCGCCGGGGTCATGGGTGTTACGCATCCACCACCCCGCCGTCGGCGATGCGGGGCCATGACGGACGCCTCCTCGGATCGACCGTGGATGCTCATGCCCTAGACTTGGAGCGTCTTCACGGCGGCGGTACAACGGGGGAAAATGGACATCTCGACGGGCATCTCAGTCCCGTCGACGGCGACCGTTCCGGTCGCTGGTCGCACCTTCGGTCGCAAGGTCCGCGCGTACGTCGCCCTCACGAAGCCGCGCGTGCTCGAACTGCTGCTGGTGACGACCGTCCCCGTCATGATCCTCGCGCAGGGCGGGCTCCCCAACCTGTGGCTCGTGCTCGCGACCGTCGTCGGCGGATCGCTCAGCGCCGGGTCGGCCGCGACGTTCAACATGTACCTCGACCGCGACATCGACGCGCACATGCAGCGCACCGTCAATCGGCCCCTCGTGACCGGCGAAGTGTCACCGCGCGGCGCGCTCGTCTTCGCGTGGACGCTGGCCGCGGCATCCACCGTCTGGCTCGCCCTGACGACGAATTGGCTCGCGGCCGTGCTGTCCGTCGGCGCCATCTTCTTCTACGTCGTGATCTACACGATGATCCTCAAGCGCCGCACCGAGCAGAACATCGTGTGGGGCGGGATCGCCGGCTGCTTCCCCGTTCTGATCGGATGGACCGCGGTCACGGGATCGCTGGCGTGGACGCCGATGATCCTGTTCGCGCTCGTGTTCCTCTGGACGCCGCCGCACTACTGGCCCCTGTCGATGAAGTACAAGGATCAGTACGAGGACGTGGACGTTCCCATGCTGGGCGCCACACGCAGCGGTTCGGAGGTGGGGCTCCAGGTGATCCTGTACGCGTGGGCGACAGTGGCCTGCTCCCTGCTGCTGATCCCGGTGGCGTCGATGGGCCTGGTGTACACGGTGTCGGCGCTGGTGTTCGGCGGGTGGTTCGTCTACGAGTCGCACCGTCTCTACACGCGGGCGGTCCGCGGAACCGAGCCGCGGCCCATGCGGGTGTTCCACGCGTCGATCACGTATCTGACGCTTCTGTTCGTCTCGATCGCGATCGACCCACTGCTGCCGTTCTAGCGGTCGCCGTCACGGTCTGCTGGTCGGCCGGACGCGGGCGACGGGTCGGGCGCGTCCGGGCGGCCAGAGGACCCTCACGCACGGCGCCGCAATGAACGAGCGGCGCGTGTTCTGGATTCAGCGGGCGCCGGTGGTCTCTCCGGCATCGGTCTGCGTCCGGGGCGCGGGCTCGTATCCCACGATCCGACCGTCGGCGTCGTCGACCTCCACCACGGTGTCCGTGTCGGTGAACGGGGCTGCCGCCGCGGGGGCGGCGGCGGGGAGGGTGTCGAGGTCCTCGTCGAAGTCGTCGGACGCCGCGATCTCGATCTCCTCGACGACGGCCGCGGGCAGGAACGACCGGACGACGGCCAGGGTGAGCACCAGCACGAGGCCGATCAGACCGGCGGTGAGGAGGCCTGCCCCGACGGTGACCCAGGCCTGGCCTGCGTACACCTCGACACCTGTGGCGCTGCCGTCGGTGATCGTGGAGGTCATGGTGCCGATCTTGTCGAGCACGAGCCAGATGCCGAGGGCGGCGCTGGCGATCGAGCCGATGAGGAGCACCCAGAACGGGATGCTGCGGATCAGGCGGGGACGAACGGACATGTGTGATGCTCCTTGCGGTGGGGGAGCCGCATCGAGTGCGGCTTCGGTCAGCCTGGGGTCTCTACCCATGCGGATCCTCTCCGCATCCTATGCGTGGGCTGTGCGCGCCCCGACCGCGCGGATCGGGAGCGACGGCGACGGGCGCCCTCGGCACGCCGATCGGCGAGGGGTGCGCGCGCACGGCCGCGACGTCAGCGACGGATGGCCGGCGCCGCAGAGCCGGGACGCATGTGGTCCGAGACCTCGTCGTCCGCGGGGGCGAGGGGAACAGGAGAGACGGCCTGCGTGAGGTGCACGAGCACGGCGGTCATCGCCGCGATCAGCAGCATCGCGAGCACCATGTGGATGTTGACGAGCACGATCGGCAGCCCGCTGCGCGCCTGCCACACACCGACGACGATCTGGACCACCTCCACCGACAGCAACAGCGTCGCCCACAGGGTGAGCCGTTGGGCGGCACCCGTCCAGCGTGCGCCGATGAGCAGCGCCAGAGTGAGTCCGAACGTCGCGTAGGCGGGCCAGGAGTGCACGTGCTGCATGAGCTCGGGGTCGAGCCCGTTCCTCGAGGCGCCGCCGTCACCGGCGTGCGGACCGGACCCGGTGACGAGGATGCCGACGACGACCGTGACCACCGTCAGGACAGCCGTCGCCCAGGCGAGCGCCGAATACCAGCGCGGGACCGCACGGGCGCGCGGGCCCGGCACGGCGTACACCCGCGCCACGAGGAGCGCGGACAGCGCCACCAGGATCGCGGACGCGAAGAAGTGGAGGCCGACGACGTACGGGTTCAGGTTCGTCAGCACCGTGATACCGCCCAGCACCGCCTGCAGCGGGATGTACAGGCCGATCACGAGGGCGAGCCAGAACAGATCGCGCCGTGTGCGCCGCATCCGCACCACGAACAGGAACATGGCGATCGCCACGATCGCCAGGACGAAAGTCAGCAGGCGGTTGCCGAACTCGATGACACCGTGGATGCCCATTTCCGGTGTCGCCACGAGGGAGCCGTTTGTGCATTCCGGCCAGGTCGGGCATCCGAGACCCGAGCCCGTCAGACGGACCAGGCCGCCCGTGCCGACGATGCCGATCTGCACCACGAGGGTCGCCCAGGCGGCGACGACCACCCGCCGGTCGATCGTGCGGGGCAGCCGGTCTCGGAGCGCTCGCAGGAGCGATGGACGGGTGTCGATGGTGCGGTCCGCGGACATGTTGTCTCGCCTTCAGGTGCGACGCGCCCCGCGGGAGCGGGGAGGTGGCTCCGTCTGCCCGGGGGACGGCGAAGCCTGTAGAATCGGGGGGTCGGGATGCGGATGATTTCAGCGATCCGCTCCACTGACAGTGTAGGCGCGCAAGACGGCGCCACTTGAGAGGGCCCACCAGCGGCATCCCACTCCCCGGACTTCCTGGGAAGCGGAATGCCGGGGCGGATGACACCGTTGTGGCCCAGAGGAGAGTGACTTCATGTCTGATGTGCTGATCGATCGACCCGAGCTCGCAAGTCTCGGCCAATACGAGTTCGGATGGCACGACGCGGATGCCGCGGGAGCCGCTGCGCAGCGCGGACTCAGCGAGAGCGTCGTGCGCGGGATCTCCGCGCTCAAGAACGAGCCCGAATGGATGCTCAAGAACCGCCTCAAGGCGCTTGACCTGTTCGGTCGCAAGCCGATGCCGACGTGGGGTGCAGACCTCAGCGACATCGATTTCGACAACATCAAGTACTTCGTGCGTTCGACCGAGAAGCAGGCGACCACGTGGGAGGAGCTCCCCGAGGAGATCCGCAACACCTACGAACGCCTCGGCATCCCCGAAGCCGAACGTCAGCGGCTCGTCGCCGGCGTCGCCGCGCAGTACGAGTCCGAGGTGGTGTACCACCAGATCCGCGAGGACCTCGAAGAGCAGGGTGTCATCTTCATGGACACCGACACGGCGCTCCGCGAGCACCCGGAGTTCTTCGAAGAGTACTTCGGCACCGTGATCCCCTCCGGCGACAACAAGTTCGCGGCGCTGAACACCTCGGTGTGGTCGGGCGGATCGTTCGTCTACGTCCCGAAGGGCGTGCACGTCGAGATTCCGCTGCAGGCCTACTTCCGCATCAACACCGAGAACATGGGCCAGTTCGAGCGGACGCTGATCATCGCCGACGAGGACTCCTACGTCCACTACATCGAGGGCTGCACGGCGCCGATCTACAAGAGCGACTCGCTGCACTCCGCGGTCGTCGAGATCATCGTGAAGAAGAATGCGCGTGTGCGCTACACGACGATCCAGAACTGGTCGAACAACGTCTACAACCTCGTGACGAAGCGCGCGATCGCGCACGAGGGCGCCACGATGGAATGGATCGACGGCAACATCGGGTCGAAGGTCACCATGAAGTACCCGTCGATCTTCCTGGTCGGCGAGCACGCCAAGGGCGAGACACTCTCCGTAGCCTTCGCAGGGCCCGGTCAGCACCAGGACGCCGGCGCCAAGATGGTCCACATGGCGCCGTACACGCAGTCATCCATCGTGTCGAAGTCGATCGCGCGCGGCGGCGGTCGTGCGGGCTACCGCGGCGAGGTGCGGGTCGAGGCGAACGCGCACCACTCGGCCAACACGGTCCGCTGCGACGCGCTGCTCGTGGACTCGATCTCGCGCTCCGACACGTATCCCTCGATCGACATCCGTGTCGACGACGTGCAGCTCGGCCACGAGGCCACGGTCTCGAAGGTCAGCGAGGAGCAGCTGTTCTACCTGATGAGTCGGGGCATGCCGGAGGACGAGGCCATGGCCATGATCGTCCGCGGCTTCATCGAGCCCATCGCTCGCGAGCTCCCGATGGAGTACGCCATGGAACTGAACAAGCTCATCGAGATGGGCATGGAAGGGTCCGTGGGCTGATGGTCTCGCTCACCCAAGCCCCGGCGACCACACCGTCGGGGGCACCTGTCGCGGGCAGCACTGCGCACTCCGACGGTGCTTTCGTCCCCGTGCAGACCCGATCCGACCGTCCCTGGTCTTATGCGGTCGCGGACTTCCCCGTCCCGACCGGTCGCGAGGTCAACTGGAAGCATGTTCCGGTCGCACGTCTCGGCACCATCTTCCAGGACGAGGAGTCGGATGCCGGCGCGCTGACTTACGACGTCGATGCGCCCGCGGGGATCATCGTCGATTCGACGGGGTGGGACGCGCCGGTGCGCGGAGAGGTCTTCCGCCCCGAGGACCGCGCCAGTGCCATCGCCTGGACCCGGTCGGCAGACGCTCTGCACCTCCGTGTTCCCGCAGGTCGCGAACTCGAGGACCCGATCCGGGTGCGCATCGAAGGATCGGGCGCGGGCCGCAAGGGCACCGCGCACCTGATCATCGAAGCGATGCCGCAGTCGGTCGCCACGGTGATCCTCGAGCACACGGGGTCGGCCGACTTCGCGCAGAACGTCGAGATCGTCGTCCGCGACGGGGCGCACCTCACGGTCATCACGGTGCAGGACTGGGCTGACGACGCAGTGCACGCCTCGGCGCACCAGGCTCGCGTCGACCGCGATGCCAACCTGCGCCACATCGTCGTCAGCCTCGGCGGCGGCGTCGCCCGTATCAATCCCTCCGTCGAACTGGCGGGCACCGGCTCGTCCGGTGATTTGTTCGGTCTCAGCTTCGCCGATGCCGGGCAGCATCTCGAGAGCCAGGTGTATCTGCACCACAAAGGCGCCGAGACGCGTGGCAACGTGCTGTACAAGGGCGCGCTCCAGGGGGAGTCTGCGCGCAGCGTGTGGATCGGGGACGTCCTCATCGGTCCGAACGCCACCGGGACCGACTCCTACGAGGCGAATCGCAATCTGGTGCTCACGGACGGCGCTCGCGCCGAGTCCATCCCGAACCTCGAGATCGAGACCGGCGACATCCGCGGGGCCGGTCACGCGAGTGCAACCGGTCGTTTCGACGACGAGCAGCTCTTCTACCTCCAGTCGCGCGGCATCTCGGAGTCGGAAGCGCGTCGCCTGGTCGTCCGCGGATTCCTCGCCGAGATCGTCCAGCGCATCGGGGTGACCGAACTCGAGGACCGCATCAACCTGGCGATCGAACGCGAGCTTCTCGCCTCCGAGCATCTGGTCGCCGGAGCCTCCTCGTGAGTGCGTCGCGCGTCTGTGCGCTCAGCGAGCTCGAGCAGGATGCCGCGGTCCGCTTCGAAGTGGACGGCGTTCCGATCGCCGTGGTGCTCGACTCGGCCGGCGAGGTCCACGCCATCGGCGACACCTGCACGCACGGCGACATCTCACTCGCCGAGGGATTCGTGGAAGGCGACACGCTCGAATGCTGGGCGCACGGATCCGCCTTCTCGCTCCGCACCGGCAAGCCCCTCAACCTCCCCGCGTACGAACCGGTCCCGGTCTACGCCGTCACGATCGAGGGGGACGATGTGCTCATCGATCCCTCCGTGCTCAAGGCACCGTGACCACCGAATCGAATCGACGAAGGAAGCACAGAATGTCTGTCCTCGAAATCCGTGACCTCCATGTGACGGTCGAAACGGAAGCCGGCACCACCCCCATCCTCAACGGCCTCACGCTCACGATCCGCACGGGCGAGACGCACGCCATCATGGGACCCAACGGCTCCGGCAAGTCCACCCTCGCCTACACGATCGCCGGTCACCCCAAGTACACCGTGACGAGCGGAACGATCACCCTCGACGGCGACGACGTGCTGGCGATGACCGTGGACGAGCGTGCGCGCGCGGGCCTCTTCCTCGCGATGCAGTACCCGGTCGAGATCCCCGGCGTGACGGTGACGAACTTCCTGCGCACGGCGAAGACCGCGATCGACGGCGAGGCCCCGCCCATCCGCACGTGGACGAAAGACGTCAAGGCGTCGATGAAGAACCTCCGGATGGACCCGAAGTTCGCTCAGCGCAACGTCAACGAGGGCTTCTCCGGCGGCGAGAAGAAGCGTCACGAGATCCTCCAGCTCGAGCTGCTCCGCCCTCAGATCGCCGTCCTCGATGAGACCGACTCCGGTCTCGACGTCGATGCGCTGAAGATCGTCTCCGAGGGCGTCAACCGCGCGAAGGCCGAGACCGGCCTCGGCGTGCTCCTCATCACGCACTACACGCGCATCCTGCGGTACATCCATCCCGACTTCGTCCACGTGATGGTGGCGGGTCGCATCGTCGAGGAGGGCGGTCCGGAACTGGCCACCCGCCTCGAGGACGAGGGCTACGACCGCTTCACCGAGCCGGTGCTCGAGGGCTCCGCCGACCTGGACGCGTAGGATCACCGCCATGGTTGCGACCCTCACGCCCGAGAAGTACGACGATGTCACCGAGGCTCTCAAAGACGTCATGGATCCCGAGCTGGGGATCAACGTCGTCGACCTCGGCCTCATCTACGATCTCGCCTGGGACGACGAGAACGACGCGCTGGTCATCCACATGACGCTGACATCCGCCGGGTGCCCGCTGACCGACGTGCTCGAGGAGCAGACCGCCCAGGCGCTCGATGCGGTCGTCGACCGCTTCCGCATCAACTGGGTGTGGATGCCGCCGTGGGGTCCGGAACGGATCACCGACGACGGGCGCGACATGATGCGGGCTCTGGGTTTCGCGATCTGACCCCGGGGTCGCGAGGTCGGGTGGGCCCGTGCGTCCTTCTGCGACGCGCGGCGCGAAGCCGACGGAGCGTCGTCGATAGGCTCGAACGGTGAACGCGACACTCCTCCAGGCGCTGCCGATCGAAGAGCTGCGTCAGCGATCGAGCACGAAATGGCGGCGCTACCCCGCGGACGTGCTGCCGCTCTTCGTGGCCGAGACCGACTATGCCCTCGCCCCCGCCATCACACGCGCCCTCACGCGCGCCGTCGAGCTCGGAGACACCGGCTACACGCCTCCCCAGCCCGGTGTGAGCGAAGCGTTCGTCGGTTTCGCCGAGCGTCGGTGGGGATGGCGCATCGACCCCGCCGCGGTCCGCTGGACGGGCGACGTGATGATGGGGGTCGTCGAGATCCTCCGACGCGTCATCGACCCGGGCGACCGCGTCGTGGTCATGCCTCCCGTCTACCCGCCGTTCTTCGACACCGTCGAGGAGGCGGGCGGCGTGGTCGAGCGTGTCCCGCTCGCTCGCACCACGACCGGTTGGGAGATCGATCTCGGCGCCCTGGAAGCCGCCCTCATCCGAGGCGCTCGCGCGGTCCTGCTGTGCAGCCCGCACAATCCGACGGGGACGGTGCATTCCGCGGCGACACTGGCAGCACTCGCCGAACTCGCCGAACGGTTCGGAGTTGTGGTCGTCAGCGACGAGATCCACGCCCCGCTCACGCATGTTCCGCACACCTTCGTTCCGTTCCTGGCCGCGTCGGACGCGGCATCCCGCGTCGGGTACGCCGTGACGAGCGCCAGCAAGACGTTCAACCTCGCCGGTCTGAAGTGCGCGGTGATGATCGCCGGCGGCCCCGCACAGGCAAGCGTTCTGCAGTCGCTGCCCTGGGAGGTCGAGTGGCGCACCGGTCTGTTCGGAGCCCTGGCCAATGTCGCGGCCTATTCCGCCGAGAGCGACGAGTGGCTGGACAGCCTGGGCGCGACGCTCCTGGAGAGCCGGGGCCTGCTCGCCGGGCTGCTCGCCGAGCACCTCCCCGAGTCCCGCTTCCTCCCGCCCGAGGCGGGGTTCCTGGGGTGGGTGGACGTGTCGGCCTACGGCTGGGGAGACAATCCGTCTCGTCGGATCCTGCGGGACGCGAAAGTCGCGCTCCACCACGGGCCGCTTTTCGGGACCGAGGGGATCGGGCACGTGCGCATCAACTTCGCGTGCTCCCCGGACCTGCTCGCCGAGGCGGTGAGGCGTATCGGTGCGCTCCGCGCGCTGTGAGCGCAACCGATCGCAGCGCACGGCCCGGCATCTGGAGCGCCGAGTACGTCGCCGTCACGGTGGGTGCCGTGGCACTGATCTTCCTTGCTGCACTGCAGTCGTTGGCGGTGGCGACGGTCATGCCGGTGGTCAGCGCAGATCTGGATGGGGCAGCACTGTACGCCGTGGCGTTTTCGGGAACCCTCGCGACGAGTGTCATCGGAATGGTCGCCGCCGGCGCCTGGGCCGATCGGTCGGGCCCCGTGGCTCCGCTCACGACCGCCGTCGTGCTGTTCGTGATCGGCCTCTCGCTGGCGGGCCTCGCGGGTGACATGCCGACTCTGGTGGTCGGCCGGCTCATCCAGGGCCTCGGTACGGGCGGCCAGACCGTCGCCCTGTACGTGGTCGTGGCGCGCGTGTACCCGGCTGCCCTGCATGGACGGGTGTTCGCGGCGTTCTCGGCGGCGTGGGTGGTCCCCTCGCTGATCGGGCCCTTTCTCGCGGGAGCGGTGACGGAGTACCTGCACTGGCGATGGGTGTTCCTGGGCGTCGCGATCCTCACCGTCGCTGCCTTCGCCTCCGTGCTCGCCCGCCTCCACGGCCGCGACGTCCGCACCGCCGAGCCCGTGCACGAGCCCGTGGTCGGTCGTCTGCTGTGGGCAGTCGGCGTGGCGGTCGCCGCGCTGCTCCTCAGCGTCTCGGGTGAACTCGGCGGATGGGCGGGGACGGCGGTCGTCGCATCCGCTGTTCTCCTCGTGATCGCCATCAAGCCGCTGCTCCCCTCGGGCACCCTGCGCATCGCCCGTGGTCTCCCGAGCGTCGTGCTGATGCGCGGCCTGATCGCGGGCGCACTGTTCGGCGCAGAGATCTACGTGCCGTACCTCCTCATCGACGAATACGAGTTCTCACCCACCTGGGCCGGTCTCGGGCTCACGGCCTCGGCGCTCGCCTGGGCGTTCGGCGCACAGGTGCAGGGCCGCCACGGCGACCGCATCGGCAACGCCCGTATCACCCTTCTCGGCACGACGCAGCTGGCCGCCGCGATCGCGATCGCCGGCCTCACCGCGCTCCTGCATCTGCCGGCCGCCGTCGCCATCATCGGCTGGACGCTGTCGGGGCTGGGCATGGGGTTGATGTATCCGAGGCTGACCGTGCTGACGCTCGCGTACTCGCGGCCGCAGAATCAGGGCTTTAATTCGTCCGCACTGTCCATCGCCGATTCCATCGGCGCCGCGACCGCGATCGCGGTGATGGGGCTCGTGTTCACCTCGTTGGCGGGAACCGGGGTCGCCTTCGCGGCCGCGTTCGGCATCGCACTGGTGCTCGCCCTCGGCGCGGTCGTCCCGGGTCTCAGGCTCGGCCGTGTCCACGACACGGGCGGGGACTGACCGCCCGGCTCAGTTCTCGGCGCGACCGAGTCGCCAGTAGCCCATGAACGCGACGGCACGGCGGTCGACCCCGTGATCGGTGACCAGGTGCCGCCGCAGTGCTTTGATCGCGCCGGCCTCGCCCGCGAGCCACGCGTAGAGCGGCGCGCTCTTGAGGGCGGCGCCGCCCTTCGCGGTGCGCGGCACCTCCCAGAGGATGTCGGAGTCGATGTCGATCTCCTCGACTTCGGCGCCTCTGCCCTCCGGTACGAGCTGCGCTGCCACATCCTCCACCGCCCGCACGAGGTGCGCGTGCCGCGCACCGTCTCCGCGCGCTGCGACGACGTAGTCGAAACCCGGGTGCCGCGGCAGATAAGCGATGTCGTCGGCGTGCGGGACCTCGAGCACCACCGTGCCGCGGGCGTCCGCGGCGAGCTGCTCGAGGATCACGGCGATCGCGGGCGCGGCCGTCTCATCGCCGGCGAGGAGGATGCGCTCGGACCGCGCCGGCGGAACGAAGTCGATGCCGAAGCTGACACCTTCGTGCGCCGTCGTCGGCCCGCAGATGAGGACTTCGTCTCCGACGGACGCCTGCTCGATCCACGCCGACGCGGGACCGAGCACATCATGCGCAACCATGTCGATGTCGACCTCGTTCCTGAGGTTCCGCACCGCTCGCGTGGTGTAGGTGCGGAACGTCGGCCGAGCATCCTCGGGCATGTCGCGCCACGTGGCGTACCAGGCGTCGTCGACGGGCATGGTGTCCAGGCCGGCCTCCGGCGCGGGGAACACCACCTTGACGCGCTGATCGAAACCCGGGTCGCCGTAGTCGGCGAGGTCGTCGCCACCGAAGGTGAAACGGCGGAAGCTGGGCGTGAGGTCGGTGATGGCCGTGACCCGGGCGCGGAAGAAGCGTGCCGTGCGGATGGCGGTGGACGTCATGAGAAGATCTCCGGTTCGGATGGCGAGCGTGAGGCAGCGCCCGGCTCGACCGCCCGGGGCAGGACGTGATGGCGGCCGCGCGGCAGGACGATGGGCGTGCCCGAGACGGGATCGGGGATGACGACGCACTCGAGATCGAAGACCTCGCGGATGAGCTCCGCCGTCATCACCTCGCCCGGCCGCCCCTCGGCGATGATCTGCCCCTCCCGCATCGCGAAGACATGGTCGGCATAGCGGGCAGCGAGGTTCACGTCATGCAGCACCATGACGATCGTGGTGCCCCGGTCGCGGTTGAGGTCGGTGAGCAGGTCGAGCACCTCGATCTGGTGCGCCACGTCGAGGAAGGTCGTCGGCTCGTCCAGCAGCAGGATGTCGGTCTCCTGCGCGAGGGCCATCGCGATCCACACCCGCTGGCGCTGGCCGCCGGAGAGCTCGTCGACGGCTCGGTCCGCGAGATCGGTCGTGCCCGTCGCGGCGAGGGCGTCCGCCACGACCTGGTAGTCGCGGTCGTTCCAGCGGGCGAGCAGCTTCTGATGAGGGTGGCGCCCGCGGCCCACGAGGTCGGCGACCGCGATCCCCTCTGGTGCGATCGGGCTTTGCGGCAGCAGCCCGAGCGTGCGCGCGATCTCCTTCGAGTGCCCGGTGTGCAGCGCCTTGCCGTCGAGCACGATCCGGCCGGATCGTGGCGCGATCAGGCGCGCCAGTGCACGCAGAAGCGTGGACTTGCCGCATCCGTTCGCCCCCACGATGGCCGTGATCTCGCCGGGCGGAATCTGCAGATCGAGGTGGTCGACGATCGTGCGGTCGCCGTAGCCGAGAACCACGGACTCTGCCGCGAGACTGTGCGCGTGCGTCATAGCGCGCCTCCTGAACGATTCATCCTGATGAGGAGGAAGATGAGATAGGGCGCGCCGAGCACGCCGGTGATGACGCCGACCGGGTACCGGGAGTCGAAGGCGAACTGCCCGATGAGGTCAGCCGTCAGCACCAGCAGGGCACCGACGAATCCGGCCGGGATCAGCAGCGAGGAACCCGGGCCGACGATGCGTGCGGCGATCGGACCCGCCATGAACGCGACGAAGGCGATCGGCCCGCTCGCGGCGGTCGCGATGGCCAGGAGGGCGACGGCCGCGATGATGAGCACCATGCGGGTACGACCCACGCGCACGCCGAGACTCGCAGCGGAGTCGTCGCCCAGTCGGAGCACGCCGAGCCCTCGGGCCTGCGAGAGGAGCAACGGAACGAGGACCAGGCAGGCGATCGCGACAGGGACGACGGTCTGCCAGGTGGCTCCGTTGAGACTGCCGGTCAGCCAGCGCATGGCGGTCTGCAGATCCCAGGTGGCGGCGCGCGAGAGGACATAGGTGACGACACTGTCGAGCATGGCGGCCACGCCGATGCCGATCAGGATGAGGCGGGTGCCCGCGAAACCACCGCGATTCGAGAGGAGGTAGATCGCTCCCGCGGTGAGGAGAGCTCCGACGAGCGCGAACACGGAAACGGTCGCCTCGTCGAGCGACAGCACGATGAGGGCGATCACCGCCGCGGCGCTGGCGCCGGCGGAGATGCCGATGATGTCGGGCGAGGCCAGAGGGTTGCGCAGCATCGTCTGGAAGGTGACGCCCGCGACGCCGAAGCAGAGACCCGACAGCAGTCCCAGAGTCGCGCGCGGCAGACGGAGGTCGCCCACGGCGAAGGATGCCCCGGGCACGGTCTGCCCGAGCATCACGCGGAGGACTTCGCCGGGCCCGTAGAACGTGTTGCCGACCATGAGCGACGCCGCGAACACGACGAGGACGGCGGCCGCAAGCACGCCCGTGATGAGCGCACGACGCCGGGTGCGGCGGCGGCGCCCTCTCGCGACATCCTGCACGGCGGAATGGGCCGGAGCCAGGCGGGTGCTCACAGCTCGCGTACTTTCTGGCGCCGCACGATCCAGATGAAGAAGGGTGCGCCGACCAGAGCGGTGATGATGCCGACCTCGATCTCGGACGGGCGCGCCACCACTCGGCCGATGATGTCGGCCGTGACCAGCAGCCCGGCGCCGGTGAGCGCGGAGAAGGGGATGAGCCAACGGTGGTCGGTGCCGACGAGCAGTCGGCAGAAGTGGGGGATCACCAGACCGACGAAGCCGATCGGACCGGCGATCGCGGTGGCGGCTCCGCACAGGATCACTGCCCCGGCGGACGCGACCAGCCGTGTGCGCATCACCTTCTCGCCGAGTCCCGCGGCGAGATCGTCGCCGAGGGCGAGGGTGTTCATCCCTCGCGCGGTGGCGAGGCAGATGAGTGCGCCGACCGCGAGCACGGGCAGCGCGATACCGATGCGATCCCAGGTCGCGCCGCCGACGCCGCCGATCTGCCAGAAGCGGAACTGCTCCATGATGTCGGCACGCGGCAGGAGGATGGCGCTCACGAGCGACATGAACGCGGCGGACGTCGCTGCTCCCGCGAGCGCGAGCTTGAGCGGCGTGGCGCCGCCGCCGCCGAGCGAGCCCACCGTGTAGACGAACACCGCGGCTCCCGCGGCACCCACGATCGACAGCGCTATGGTCGTGTACGGGCTGCTGACGCTGAAGAAGGCGATGCCGATGACGACCGCGAGCGCTGCGCCGCCCGAGACACCGAGGATGCCCGGGTCGGCCAGCGGATTGCGGGTGACCGCCTGAATGGCGGCTCCCGACACCGCCAAGGCCGCTCCGACCAGGAGGGCGAGGACCGTTCGCGGGACTCGCGCGATGACGGCCGCCTGACCGACGGTGCTGACGTCGCCGCCGAGGGCCGCGAAGATCTCGGTCAGCGAGACGGTGCGCGTGCCGAAGGCCACGGATGCCACGCAGAGCAGTGCGAGCAGAACCAGGGTCGCCCCCAGCCACGCCAGACGCACCGCTGCCGGACGACGCAGGCGTGCGGCGTCCGGCAGCGGTGTGCGCGTCTGCGTGACGGTCACGTGATCAGCGCAGCGCGCCTGCGAGCAGCGCGAAGTAGTCGTGGATGCCCCAGCCGATGGAGAGCGGCGAGGGGTTCGCCGATGCGGCCAGCGGCGTGCTGTTCTCGAGGACGGCGACGTGGCCGGCGGCGATGGCCGGGATCTGGGAGAGCAGCGGGTCCGCCTGCATCTGCGCGACGATCGCGCCGTCGGCGTCGCCGTAGGTGACGAACACGTCGACATCGTCGAAGCGGTCGGCCTCTTCGGCGCTCACCGTGCCGAGGAAGGCATCGCTCTTCGCGGTCTCGTCGGCCACGACAGTCGGGGTCGGCATGCCGAGGCTCTCCAGGAACCCGGGACGGGTGTCATGGCTGGTGTAGAAGCCGATCTGGCTGAGATCGGCCGGATCGAAGTAGGAGAACAGCACCGTCGATTCGGCGAGTTCGGGGAAATCCGCGAGGGCGGTCTGCACCTCGGTGTGAAGCTCTTCGATGAGCGCCTCGCCCTCGGTCGGCAGGCCGATCGCCTTCGAGTTCATCGTGATCATGTCCTCGTAGGACGTGCTCCAGGCCACGTCGGGGTACGCCACGACGGGCGCGATCTTCGACAGGGTGTCGTAATCCTCCTGCGTCAGGCCGGAGTACGCGGCCAGGATCACATCGGGCTGCGTGTCGGCCACCGCTTCGAAGTCGATCCCGTCGGTCTCGTCGAACAGCACCGGCGTCTCGGCACCGAGCTCTTCGAGCTTGTCCTCGACCCAGGGCAGGACTCCGTCACCGTCGTCGTCTCCCCACGTGGCCTTGCTCATCCCGACCGGGACCACGCCGAGAGCGAGCGGCACTTCGTGATTCGCCCAGGCGACGGTCGCGATGCGCTCGGGCTTGGATTGGATGGTCGTCTCACCCAGCGCATGCTCGATCGTGACGGGGAAGCCGTCGGACGAACCGGGCGCGGCGGCGGTCTCACCGCTCGCGGACGCACCGGAGCATCCGGCGAGAAGTAGGGCGGCGGCTGCGGCGGTCGCCATTGCTGCGGCGAGGCGGGTGCGGGTGCGGGGCACGGGGATCCTCCAGGTAGATAGGTAAGGAAACCCTAACATCCTCCCAGAACGGCGTTCGAGTCCCCGCTGATTCATCCGTCGGCACCCACACGAGGCTTCTGACACGCGCTCCTGTGCGTGCGGAAGGGACGGTCAGCGCTTGCGCGCGTCGAGCGCGCCCACGCCCTTCCAGGCGAGCGGCAAGAGGGCCGCTGCGAAGATCGCCTTCACGACATCGCCGAGGACGAACGGGAAGAAGCCGGCGCCGAGGCTCGCGCCGATGAGGGTGTCGTAGCCCATCGCGTCCTGCCAGACCGCCGGCCCGAAGTTCGCGAGCGAGACAGCGAGCCACGGAAGCCCGAACACGTACATGACGACGCTTCCGGACAGGAAGGCGACGAACATCCCGAGCACCTTCCGGTCCCACGCGCGACGCGCCAGCCCGCCGACCAGAGCCGCGGCCGCGATGAAACCGAGGATGAACCCGCCCGTGGTGAGCGCGAAGAGGCTGCCCGAATGGCCGTCTGCGAAGATCGGCAGTCCCACGAGACCCAGGACGAGATACAGCGAGAGGGAGAGCACTCCTCGCAGCGGCCCGAGAGCGGTCCCCACCAGGAGCACCGCGAAGGTCTGCGCCGTCAGCGGAACCGGCCAGAAGGGGATGACGATCTGGGCGGCGAGTGCGACCAGGGCGGTTCCGACCGCGATGAGCGCAGCATCCGTCGCCAGGGAGAGTGCGCGCGAGCGTGAAGGAACCACATGATCGGCCAGGACGCGGTGACGGGGGGATGCGGTGAGTGACATCGTGCTCCTTCGGACGGCAGGACGGCAGGACGGGAGCGGTGCCCCGTTTCCCGACTCATCCTAGGGGGCGCTTACCCGGGCCCGTCCGCGTCCTGCCCGGGCTCGCGCCCCCACCTCCGAGGGGGCACTCAGAGACCGCTCGGACGGGGCGCCTATACTGAGGGTTTGGCCCGTCGGCCACACCTCCCCACACTTCAGGAAACGGACGTCTGCTGTGCTCGCCGTGCACGATCTCGAAATCCGCGTGGGCGCCCGCGTCCTCATGTCGGACGTCTCGTTCCGCGTCTCCGACGGAGACAAGGTCGGTCTGGTCGGGCGCAACGGGGCGGGGAAGACCACACTCACCAAGGTGCTCGCGGGCGATCTCCTGCCCGCGGACGGCAAGGTCGAGCGGTCGGGTGAACTCGGCTACCTCCCGCAGGATCCCCGCTCGGGCGACCCCGAGATGCTCGCCCGTACGCGCATCCTCGATGCCCGCGGACTCGGAACGATCGCTCTGGGCATGCACGACGCCACGATGGCGATGGGCGACGCCGACGAAGCCGTCGCGGCGAAGGCGATGCGCTCGTACGGTCAGCTGACGGAGCGCTTCGAAGCGCTCGGCGGCTACACCGCCGAGGCCGAGGCGGCGTCGATCGCGAACAACCTCTCGCTTCCCGACCGTATCCTCGATCAGCCGCTGAAGACCCTCTCGGGTGGACAGCGCCGCCGCATCGAGCTCGCCCGCATCCTGTTCTCGGACGCCGAGTCGATGATCCTCGACGAGCCCACGAACCACCTCGACGCCGACAGCGTCGTGTGGCTGCGCGAGTTCCTCAAGAACTACAAGGGCGGACTGATCGTGATCAGTCACGATGTGGAGCTGGTCGGAGAGACGGTCAACCGCGTCTTCTACCTCGACGCGAACCGTCAGATCATCGACGTCTACAACATGAACTGGAAGAACTACCTCCGTCAGCGTGTCGCCGACGAAGAGCGCCGCAAGAAGGAACGCGTCAACGTCGAGAAGAAGGCGACCCAGCTGCAGATGCAGGCCGCCCGTTTCGGTGCGAAGGCGTCAAAGGCCGCGGCGGCGCACCAGATGGTGGCCCGCGCCGAGAAGATGCTGTCGGGGCTGGACGACGTCCGCCAGGAGGATCGCGTGGCCAAGCTGCGGTTCCCGAAGCCCGCGCCCTGCGGGAAGACCCCGCTGATGGCATCGGGACTGTCGAAGTCGTACGGATCGCTGGAGATCTTCACGGATGTCGACCTGGCGATCGACCGCGGGTCGAAGGTCGTCGTCCTCGGCCTGAACGGCGCGGGGAAGACGACGCTCCTGCGCATCCTCGCGGGCGTGGACAAACCCGACACCGGGCAGCTCGAGCCGGGCCACGGATTGAAGATCGGGTATTACGCGCAGGAGCACGAGAACCTGGACGTATCGCGTTCCGTCCTCGAGAACATGATGTCGGCCGCTCCGCACATCACCGCCACCGAGGCGCGCAAGGTGCTCGGGTCGTTCCTGTTCACCGGCGACGACGTGCTCAAGCCCGCAGGCGTCCTCTCGGGCGGCGAGAAGACGCGTCTGTCACTGGCCACGCTGGTCGTGTCCTCTGCCAACATGCTGCTGCTCGACGAGCCCACGAACAACCTCGATCCTGCGTCGCGTGAAGAGATCCTCGACGCCCTCGCGCATTACGAGGGTGCCGTGGTGCTCGTATCGCACGACGAGGGGGCGGTCGTCTCACTCAACCCCGAGCGCGTGCTGATCCTCCCGGACGGCGTCGAGGACATCTGGGGCCGCGACTACATCGACCTGATCACGCTCGCCTGATCAGGTCTGCACCGCGACCGATCGCGAAGCCCGCGCCGGTCAGCGGTGGCTGTCGGCGAGGGCGTCCTCATCCGCCGCGTCGCGGTCTCTGCGACGGGCGCGATCCTGCTCGCGGGTGACGGATGCCGGAGGCTCCGGCTCGCGGCCTTCGGCGCGCGCCTGCGCGGCGAGAATCTGCTCCTCCGCCTCTTCGCGCCGGTGTCGTCGCTCACTGCGGATGACGTACCAGATGAAGATGAAGCCCATCACGGCGAACAGGATCCACTGGACGGCGTACGACAGGTAGGGTCCGGGATCATCGGACGGCGATTCCAGCGGGGTGGGCGTCACTGCGGCCGCGGGGTCCTCGGACACCATGATCCCGTAGGCGCCCTGCTCGACAGGCGCGGGGAGGACGGGATCGAGCAGCCCGGCGATCACCGGGAGATTGATCGTGGGGACCTGGCCATCGGGCGCCGTCGTCCTGCCCGACCGCGGAAGGTCCTCGCCGGGTCGCACCCGGGCGATGACCTCGACCTCGCCGGCGGGAGCCGCAGGCACGGTGTCGGGGTCGGCGTGCTGGTCACCGGGCGGGACCCACCCGCGGTCGATCATCAGAACGCGTCCGTCGTCGGTCGCGAACGGGACGAGCACTTCGTAGGCCGCCGTTCCGCCATGGGGCCGATTGCGCACGAGAAGCTGCTGCTCGGACAGGTACTGCCCTCGCAGAAGCACCGGCTGCCACTCCGTGCCCGGCACCAGCGCGCCGTCGTCGGTGAGGACGTCGGAGACGGCGACCGGATCCGCGTCGTAGTTCTGCGCGATCAGCGTCAACTGCTCGCTGCGCCAGGAGTTGCGCGAGAACTGCCACTGGGACAGGAACGCGCACGCGATGGCGAACACGATCGCGATCGCGATGTACAGGGTCCAGCGCATGGCCGGTGTGGCCGTCCGGCGTCTCATGCGGCGCCGTCCACGCCCGCGCCGGAGTGGAGCAGTGCCACCTCGACGGGGAACTCGCGGGCGGCGAGGAATTCTCGCAGGTACGCGACGTGGTCATCGCACGCCACCCATGTCTTGCGACGATCCGCCGCGTGGATGCGGGGGTTGCGCCATTCCACCCGCCAGCGCGCCGGCACGCGGCATCCGGCTCTCGAGCAGTCGGGGGCGTCGACCGCTGCGGTCATCGCACCGTGTCCGGCGCGTCCGTCGGGGGTCGCGGGGTGGACTCGTGCAGCTGGATGATCAGGGGAGCGGGTGTCGCGGGCGCCGGGGTTCGCGTGGTCGGTGCGGCCTCCAGCTGACGCTCGGGGTTCTCGAGCACCGGGGTGTCGTGCACGTCCGAACCGACGTTGGCGACGACCATCGCGAAGTAGGGCAGGAACACCGCAGCGGCCGCCAGAACCCAGGTGTACCAGCCGAAGGGCTGCAGCACCAGGATCAGCACGAAGCACAGGACGCGGATGCCCATCATCAGGAGATAGCGCGTCGATCGTGACGACGCATCGTCCTTCGGAGCCCGCGGGAGCGAGGTCGCGGACTGGGGGTGTGCCGACGCCTTCATCACGCGTCAAGAATACGCCGCGTGGAGGGGGTGGGCGCCGGATCGAGCGCCTCAATAGCCCCTGGACTGGCTGGCCACGACGCCGATGAAAAGGAAGAACAGGATGACCCCGAGGATCGACAGCGCGAGGCCCACGTAGCCGACGATGAGCCCGGCCGTACCGAGTCCCTTGCCCTGTTCGCCCGACGTGCGCAACTGCTTCAGGGAGATGTGGCCGGTGATCACCGCGACGATGGATCCGATGAACGGGATGAAAACCATGCCGGCGATCGCCGAGACGAGCGACACGATCGCGAGACTGTTCGTCTTGGCCGGGGCGGGGTAGCCGCCGTAGGCGGGTGGGGCGGGGTAGCCGGCAGCACCGTACGCCGGGGGAGCGGTGGCGTATCCCGGAGCCGGCGAGTAGCCGGATGCGCCGCCGTACTCGGGCGTCGCATACGGCGGAGCCGCCGGAGCGTCGTACGCGGGTGGCGTGGCCGGCCGCGGAACTTCGGGGCCGGTGTGGTCGGAATTCGTGTCGGACACGGGACGCCTTTCGTCAGAGCTTCCGTCCAGCGTGTCAGCGAGCGCCGGACAGGTCAATCCGAGCGTCGCTCGACGCCGTGGACCGGGGGCGGGTCCGACTACTCTGAACGGGTCCCCGAACAAGGAGTGCCCATGTCAGACGGTCGTGTCGTCCTCATCACCGGTGGAAACCGCGGCATCGGTCGTGCGATCGCCGAACGCTTCGTGGCGGAGGGCTATCGGGTGGCTGTCACCGCACGATCGGGCGAAGGTCCGGAGGGCACGCTCACCGTGCGGGCCGATGTGACGGATGCTGCGGCCGTCGATGCCGCGTTCAGCCAGGTCGAGCAGGCACTCGGACCCATCGAGATCGTCGTCGCCAATGCCGGTGTGACGAAGGACACGCTCCTGCTGCGTATGACCGAGGACGATTTCGACAGCGTCATCGCGACGAACCTCGGCGGTGCCTTCCGGGTGGTCAAGCGCGCATCCAAGGGGATGCTGCGCGCACGCTGGGGCCGGGTCATCCTGATCTCCAGCGTCGTCGGGCTCTACGGGTCCGCGGGTCAGGTCAACTACGCGGCGTCCAAGAGCGGGCTCGTCGGCTTCGCCCGCTCGCTGACCCGCGAACTCGGAGCGCGCGGCATCACCGCGAACGTGGTCGCGCCCGGCTTCATCGAAACGGACATGACGGCTGAGCTGCCCGAGCAGACGCGGGCCGAATACAAGAAGAACATCCCCGCCGGCAGATTCGCCACCACGGACGAGGTCGCGGGTGTCGTCACGTGGCTGGCTTCGGACGCCGCGGCCTACATCTCGGGGGCCGTCATTCCGGTCGACGGCGGCCTGGGTATGGGTCACTGACGCGCCGCACGCCGTTCAGGGCAGCAGGGGTATGACCTCTCGGAGGTCGAGGGGGCCGACGACCAGATCGGCCTGAGCGCGCACGGCCGGCTTGGCATTGAAGGCCAGGCCGAGGCCGGCGGCCGCCATCATCCTGAGGTCGTTGGCGCCGTCGCCGATGGCGATCGTCCGCGTGAGCGGGACGTCGGCCTCGGCGGCCCAGGTGCGCAGCCAACGGGCTTTGGCCTCGGCATCCACGATCTGCCCGTCCACGGTCCCCGCAAGCACCCCGCGCTCGACCGCCAGCCGGTTCGCCCGCCAGACATCGACGCCCAGGTCGGGGGCGACGGTGTCGAGGATCTCGTGAAACCCCCCCGACACGACGCCGACGCGCCCGCCACGACCGTGCACCGCGGCGATGAGTTCGTGCACGCCGGGCGTCGGTTCGATCCTCGACAGCACCCGCCCGAATGCCGACACCGCGACCCCCTCGAGCGCACGCACCCGGGTGCGCAGGCTCTCGGCGAAGTCCACCTCGCCGCGCATCGCGGCTTCGGTCGCGGCCGCCACCTCGACACCCCGGCCCGCTTCATCGGCGATCAGCTCGATGACCTCGTTGCGGATGAGCGTGGAGTCCGCATCGAGCACGACCAGGAAGCGCGAGAAGGAGTCCGACACGCTCTCACCGTAACGAACGGCACGAGTCGTCACCGACCCGCGGAAGATCTCACTGGTCGACGCGGACGTTCTTCCCGACGATCGTGAGGCCCGAGTCGGTGATGGTGAATCCCCGCGACAGATCGTGGTCGCGGTCCACTCCGACGGTCGCGCCGTCCGCGAGGACCACGTTCTTGTCGAGGATCGCGCGGTGGATCCGGGCGCCCGAGCCGACGCGGACATTCTCGAAGATCACGGAGTCGGTGATGGTGGACCCGCCGCCGGCGAGCGCCCACGGTCCGATGACGCTGCGCTCCAGATGAGTGCCCGACAGCACGGACCCGAGCGAGACGATCGAGTCGATCGCGTTGCCGATGCGACCCACCGAGTCACGCACGAACTTCGCCGGCGGCGAGTTGACCGTCTGCGAGTGGATCGGCCAGTCCATGTTGTACAGGTTGAAGATCGGCAGCGTCGAGATGAGGTCCATGTGGGCGTCGAAGAACGAGTCGATCGTCCCCACGTCGCGCCAGTAGTCGCGGTCGCGGTCGGTCGACCCCGGGACGTCGTTGCGCTTCATGTCGTAGACGCCGGCCTCGCCGCGACCGACGAAGTACGGGATGATGTCGCCGCCCATGTCGTGATTCGAGGTCGGCAGTTCGCCGTCCGCCTCGACCGCCTCGATCAAGGCGTCCGTATTGAAGATGTAGTTGCCCATCGACGCCAGCACCTCGTGCGGCGAATCGGCGAGACCCGTCGGGTTCTGGGGCTTCTCCAGGAACTCGTTGATCTTGGTCGGGTCCTTCTCATCGACGTCGATCACCCCGAACTGGTTGGCCAGCTCGATCGGCTGGCGGATGCCGGCCACGGTCGCCCGCGCACCGGAGGCGATGTGGGCGTCGAGCATCTGCCGGAAGTCCATGCGGTAGACGTGGTCGGCGCCGATCACGATGACGATGTCGGGCTTCTCGTCGTTGATGAGGTTCAGGCTCTGCAGGATGGCGTCCGCGGATCCCGAGAACCATCGCTTTCCCAGTCGCTGCTGCGCGGGAACCGAGGTCACATAGGAATCCAGCAGAGGCGACATGCGCCAGGTCTGCGAGATGTGCCGGTCGAGGCTGTGCGACTTGTACTGCGTCAGGACGACGAGCTGGCGCAGGCCCGAATTGATGAGGTTGGAGATCGCGAAGTCGATCAGCCGGTACTGCCCACCGAAGGGCACCGCGGGCTTCGCTCTGTCGGCGGTGAGGGGCATGAGTCGTTTGCCCTCGCCACCGGCGAGGATGATTCCGAAGACCTTCGGCGTCGTAGGCATGGCACCAACCATAGGGCCACTGCTGACTCGTCGTCACCGCCTTTCCCCTGCGTTTCGTGTGTACTAGCGTTCGTCCCATGCGCGTCGACATCGTGACCAAGGAGTACCCACCCGAGATCTATGGCGGGGCGGGAGTCCACGTCACCGAGCTGGTCAAAGCGCTGCGTCCGACCATGGAGGTGCAGGTCAGGGCGTTCGGCGCTCCCCGTGACGAACCCGACACGACGGCCTACTCCGTGCCGTCGGAACTGGACGACGCCAACGGTGCGATCCAGACGCTCGGCACCGATCTCGAGATCGTGACGGATGTCGCCGGGGCAGACGTGGTGCACAGCCACACCTGGTACGCCAACTTCGCCGGGCACCTGTCGTCGCTGCTGCACGGCATCCCGCACATCGTGACGGCGCACAGCCTGGAGCCGCTGCGGCCGTGGAAGGCCGAGCAGCTCGGCGGGGGCTACGCGGTGTCGAGCTACATTGAGAAGACCGCCTACGAAGGCGCGGCGGCGATCGTCGCCGTGAGCGAGGGGATGAGGGGCGACATCCTGCGCAGCTATCCGGCGCTGGACCCCGGCAAGGTGCGCGTGATCTACAACGGCATCGACGTCGAGACGTGGCGGCCCGTGGAGGACCCCGAACTGCTCGACGAGCTGGGCATCGACCCGCAGCGACCGTCGGTGGTCTTCGTCGGCCGCATCACGCGCCAGAAGGGACTGCCGTACTTCCTGCGCGCCGCCGAGATGCTTCCTCCGGAGGTGCAGATCGTGCTGTGCGCCGGGGCGCCCGACACCCCGCAGATCATGGCCGAGGTGCAGGAGCTGGTGCGCGGACTCCAAGCCGCCCGCGAGGGCGTGATCTGGATCGAGACGTTCCTCCAGCGCGACCAGCTGTGCGCGGTGCTCACGGCCGCGACGACATTCGTCTGCCCGTCCATCTACGAGCCGCTCGGCATCGTCAACCTCGAGGCCATGGCGTGCGGTGCCGCGGTCGTGGGAACGGCCACCGGCGGGATCCCCGAGGTCGTCGTGGACGGCGTCACGGGCCGCCTCGTGCCGATCGAGCAGGTGCAGGACGGGACGGGAACACCCATCGATCCCGACGCCTATGTCGCGGACCTGGCCCGCGTCATCGCCGAGGTCGTCTCCGACCCCGAACGGGCTCGCACCTACGGGGAGGCCGGTCGCCGGCGCGCCGCGGAGGACTTCAGCTGGGCCGCGATCGCCGACACGACGGCCGCGCTCTACGCGGAGGTCGCCGGGCTCGGCCGATAGGCTGGACGACATGCAGCAGGTGCTCGAATTCTCCGACGTCGTCGTCCGTCGGAACGCCCGGAACATCATCGATCACCTCGACTGGTCTGTGGGCGACGACGAGCGCTGGGTCATCCTCGGCCCCAACGGAGCGGGCAAGACGACGCTGCTGCAGTTGGCGGACACCCTCCTGCACCCGACGTCGGGAACCGTCACCATCCTGGGCGAGCAGCTGGGGCGGACCGACGTGTTCGAGCTGCGTCCGCGCATCGGATTCGCGTCCTCGGCCATGGCCCGACGGGTGCCCGAGGAGGAGACCGTCGTCGACGTGGTGCTGACCGCGGCCTTCTCGGTCGTCGGGCGCTGGAACGAGACCTACGACGACATCGACGAGCGACGCGCTCTCCGCGTCCTCGCCGAGTGGAAGCTCGATCACCTGGCGGACCGCACGTTCGGCACGCTCTCGGACGGCGAGCAGAAGCGCGTGCAGATCGCGCGGGCCATCATGACCGACCCGGAGCTCCTCCTCCTCGACGAGCCGACGGCGAGCCTCGACCTCGGTGCGCGCGAGGAGCTTCTGACGTTGCTCGGCGGATACGCGCAGTCGCCGACCACGCCCGCCATGATCATGGTGACGCACCACGTGGAAGAGATCCCCGTGGGCTTCACCCACGTCCTTCTGCTGCGCGACGGCGCGCCGGTCGCCTCGGGACCGTTGGCCGACGCCTTGACCTCGGACGCTCTGAGCGACGCGTTCGCCCAGGCCATCGTGCTGACAGAGCACGACGGACGCTACGCGGCGCGGGCCGCTCGCTGACCTCGATTCCCCATCAGGCCCGAAGGCTGTTAGAATCGTCCCTCGGTGCCCCGGCACCGCGACTTTCCCGGTTCTGACCGTCGACGAACCGTCCGCCACTCACGAGGATCCCGCATGCAGACTGACATCCACCCCGTCTACCAGAACGTCGTCTTCCGCGACCTCGGCTCGGGCGAGACCTTCCTCACCCGCTCGACGGTGTCGAGCGACAAGAAGATCGAGCTCGACGGTGTCGAGTATCCCGTCATCGACGTCGAGATCTCGTCGGCATCGCACCCGTTCTACACGGGCAAGCAGCGCATCATGGACTCGGCCGGTCGCGTCGAGAAGTTCAACCAGCGCTTCAAGAATTTCGGCGGCTCGAGCAAGTAACTCGGTCCGCACGATCGAAGGTCCCCGGTTCCGGCCGGGGGCCTTCTTCGTTCGCCACGCGTGACGTCGCCCGGCCTGCCGCTGGTCAGCGGATCGGCCAGCTGCCGTCGAGGCGGTCTTTGGGGTCGAGGCGACCGACCTGGATGAAGTACTCCGTCAAGCTCTCGGCCTGAGCGCGCGCCCACGCGATCTGCTGCGTGTGCAGTTCGGCGAGTGTCGGCGGCAGCCGCGTGGCGAAGCGCTCTGCCAGAGCTTGCGCCACCCTGCCGGCCGCGATCGCGTCGGCGGCGGCGTCGTGCGCACCGACCAGCTGCACGGCGTAATGGGCGGCGACCGCCTCCAGCGTCCGCTTTCCGCGACGGTATCTGTCGTAGGTCTTATCGACGACCAGCGGGTCGATGACCGGTGAGGGATCATGGATCGGCTCGACGCCATGGCGGATCGCCTCGTACTTGAGGAGCGAGAAGTCGTACGGCGCGTTGTACGCGACGACGGGGATGCCGGCGTCCAGGAGCGCACGCAGCGCGTCGACGACCTCTTCGGCCACGTCACGCGCCGGGCGGCCGTGAGCGCGCGCGTGCTGCGTCGATATGCCGTGCACTGCGTGTGCACCCGCCGGGATGTCGATCCCCGGGTCGGCCAGCCAGTCGGAAGAACGCACGACCCCGCCAGAGGCGTCCAGGAGCCCCACGTGCGCGGTGACGATGCGGTCCGTCGTCACATCGATGCCGGTCGTCTCGAGATCGAACACCCCGACCAGCTGAACCCAATCGGGAAGGACGGTGCGGGTCTCTTCGAAATCGGTCATCTCGAACAGGGGCGGTGCCAGCGACGGTCGCTCCGGCGAGGGAATCATGCCGTTCACGGTATGCGCCCCGTCCGACATCGGCCGAGAGCCACACCGCGGCCGCCCCGTCGCTCGTTCGCCGAGCGGGCTCGATCGTAGACTCGGAGGATGCCCGCACCCCACCCCTACGCCGCGCGACTCGCCTCGATACCGGTCGAGCGGCACGAGGTGGGCGTCCTCGGCGGCACGACCGCGTACTGGGTCTACGGTCCTGCGGACGCGGAGACCACCGTGGTGGCCGTTCACGGCTTCCGGGGGGAGCACCATGGACTGGAACCTGTGGTGGCCTATCTGGACGGCTACCGGATCATCTCCCCGGACCTCCCCGGCTTCGGTGAGACCGAGGCGCTCGTCGGCCGCGCGCACACGCTCGAGGACTACGTGGCCTGGCTGGATGCCTTCGTGCGTGCGGTGGCGCCCGGCGCGGTCATCCTCGGTCACTCCTTCGGGTCGATCGTCGTGGCATCCGCCGTGGCGGGCGGCCTGAGGACACCTCGCGTGATCCTGGTGAACCCCATCGGAGCGCCGGCGTTGCAGGGGCCCCGTGGCATCCTGACCCGCCTGGCGGTCTTCTACTACTGGGCCGGTGCCAAGCTCCCCGCACGTGCAGGGGAGGCGGTCCTTCGGAACAAGCTGGTCGTGCGCATCATGAGCGCGTCGATGGCGAAGACCAAGGACCCCGATCTGCGTCGATTCATCCACGACCAGCACGACACCTACTTCTCGCGCTTCGCCGATCGCGACGTCCTGCATGATGCCTTCGTCGCATCGGTGTCGCACGACGTCAGCGAGTTCGCCGCCCGCATCGCCCCGCCCACGCTGCTGATCGCCGCCGACAGGGACGACATCACGCCGATCGAGGCCGAGCGTCGCCTGGCGAAGCAGTTCCCCGACGCTGAGCTCGTGGAGATCGCCGACGTGGGACACCTCATCCACTACGAGACGCCCGAGCAGGCCGCCGACGCGATCAGGCGCTTTCTTGCGCCTTCCGGCGACGGTACGCGTTGACGTTCATGCGGTTTCCGCAATTGCCCGTGTCGCAGTAGCGCTTCGAGCCGTTGCGCGAGTAGTCCACGTAGACCGATCCGCAATCGTCCGCCGCGCACACCCGCACCCTGTCGTACGCGTCCGAGCGGATCACGTCGGTGAACGCCATGGCGGCCTCGACGAGGATGCGGGTGGCCAGGGGCGCAGCATCCGACGTCGCGTGGATATGCCAGTCGTAGTCGTCGTGGATCACCAGCTGGGGGAGTGCCTGGCCGTCGCGCAGCATGGCGTTCACGAGCGGCACGGCGCCCGCGCGGTCGGTGCGCCACAGTTCATGCAGGCGAGGTCGGATGTCCCGCAGTTCGCGGAGTTCTCGGGCATCGCGCCGGATGTCGCCGGTGTAGTCGTGCGTGCGCAGGTACTCGTCGAGATCGGCTGCGGTGCACAGTCGATCGGTCCCCTCGCTGTCGGTCTCGGGCAGGGAGTTGACCAGGTCGACGGCTGCGTTCAGCGCGACTTGTGTGTCATGGATGAAAACCATCTTGACTCCTGACATTCCGGGACGGTACTGTCACTAGTGTAAACGCATTTGACTCCTGACAGTGGGATTGCGCATGACCTCCTCCCTCACCGCCCCGCACCCGTCGAGCACGGCTGCCCGCATGAGCTCCACCGGCCTGATGATGGCCGTCGGCTCCGCCCTCGCCTTCTCGTCGAGCGGGCCGTTCATGAAGCCGCTGCTGGAGGCGGGCTGGTCCGTCGGAGCGGCCCTGCTCGTGCGCATGGCCGTGGCGGGCCTCGTGCTCGCCCCCGCTCTGGTCTCCGCGCTGCGTGCAGAGCGATCCTTCCTCCGCAGGCACTGGCGGATCATCGTCGGCTTCGGACTCACGGGTGTCGCCGGGTGTCAGATCTTCTACTTCTCCGCGATGCAGCGGATGCCGGTGGCCGTGGCACTGCTGATCCAGTATCTGGCGCCCGTGCTGCTGGTGCTCTTCGCCTGGGCGCGGACGCGCCGGGCGCCCTCGCGGCTCGTCGTCGTCGGCTCGATCGTCGCCATCGGCGGGCTGATCCTCGTCGTGGACATCGCGGGAGCCGCCTTCGATCTGCTGGGTACCCTCTTCGCGCTCGGCGCCGCCATCTGCGTCGGCGCCTACTTCCTGATCTCGGAGCGTGCCGGAGATGACCTGCCGCCCCTGGCGCTGGCATCCGGAGGCCTGTTCACGGGAGCCGCGCTGGTGGGCGTACTGGGTCTCATCGGCGTCCTGCCGCTGACCGCGCCTGCGGTCAGCGTCGAGCTGGCCGGTGTCAGCGTGCCGTGGTTCGTTCCGCTGCTGTGGGTCGCGGCCGTCGCGACGTCGGTCGGGTACGCGTTCGGCGTGATGGCGGTGCCGCGGATCGGCTCGCGCCTGGCGTCGTTCGTCGGCTTGTCGGAGGTGCTGTTCGCCCTGGGCTTCGCCTGGCTGTTCCTCGGCGAGACCCCGGCGCCCGTCCAGTTCGTCGGCGGCGCGCTGATCCTCGTCGGCGTCGTCCTGGTGCGGATGGATGCCTCGTCGGCGGGTGAACCGCGCGGTCAGGCCGCTATGGTTCCTGTCGTGCCAGCTCCATGAGGGGCGCCACGCGGTAGCCGATGACCTCGCCCATCACGAGCGACGTCTCGGTGCGTTCGACGCCCTCGATCGCGAGGATGCGCGCATCCGTGTCGAACAGATGCTGCGTGTCGCGGCACGCGACGCGCACCAGCAGGTCGACCTGCCCGCTCAATCCGTGGGCCTGGACGACCTCCGGGATCTTCGCGAGCTCGACCGTGATGCGAGGCAGGTCCGCCTGACGCACCATCACGTTCAGGAACGCCTCGATCGGAAACCCGAGCGCGTGCGAGGAGATCGCGCGCTCGTAGGAGAGGAAGACGTTCGCCCGCTCGAGTCTCGCCATCCGCGCCTGCACGGTGTTCCGCGAGAGGCCGAGCTTCTCGGCGAGTGCGACGACGGTCGCGCGGGGATCGCCGGCCAGCGCACTCAGAAGCTCCAGATCGACGTGGTCGAGATTTCCCATAGTGCGAAACAATAGCAGGACTCACGGGACACGATTGCGCAACATGCTCAAGCAGGAGCCGGATGCTTGAGCTAGGTGCGACGTAGTCGTAGCCTCAGGGTGCCGGCGACGACGCCGGCATCTGACGTCGATCGGCCTCACGAGGGCGCGATCGCACCGGAGGGATGACGATGGCGCACACCCTGACCCCCACGCCCCGCACCGCGACAGACGTCGACGATGTCGCCCGGGTGATCGACGAAGACGGTGAGCGCCTCTCGGACGCGAGGCTCGACCCGTGGATCGCCGATGTGGACGTTCCGTTGCTCCAGCGTCTGTACCGCGACATGGTGCTGGTGAGACGCATCGATGCCGAAGGCGTCGCCCTGCAGAGACAGGGACAGCTCGGCCTGTGGGCACCCTGCCGCGGACAGGAGGCGGTTCAGGTCGGGACCGCGCATGCCCTGCGTTTCGATGACTTCGTCTTCCCCAGTTATCGCGAGCACGGCGTGCTCCACGTCCGTGGTGCGGCGCCGGAGGCTTTTGTGCTCAGCTGGCGCGGCGAGGCCCACTCGAGCTTCGATCCGTACTCCCTGCACACGGCCACTCCCCAGATCATCATCGGAGCGCAGACGCTCCACGCGGTGGGCTACGCGATGGGTATCCAGCGCGACGCCGCGCTCCGGCCGGGCGTGCGTGCCGATCAGGTGGCCGTCACCTATTTCGGCGACGGTGCGACGAGTCAGGGCGACGTGAACGAGGCGATGGTGTTCGCCTCCTCGTTCCAGGCTCCCGTGGTGTTCGTCTGCAGCAACAACCAGTGGGCGATCTCGGAGCCGGTCACGGTGCAGTCGGCCTTCCCGATCGCCGGCCGGGCGCCGGGGTTCGGCATTCCCAGCATCCGGATCGACGGCAACGATGCGCTCGCGTCGCTCGCGGCCATGCGCTGGGCCCTCGACCGCGCGCGTCGCGGGGAGGGGCCGTCGTTCATCGAGGCGGTGACCTACCGCATGGGGCCGCACACGACCTCGGACGACCCGACGCGCTATCGCAATGACGCCGACGTCGAGCGTTGGCTGCGGCGCGACCCGATCACGCGGATGGAGAATCTGCTCCGCGCGCGCGATGCGTTCGACGGGGACTTCACGGAGGGTGTCGCGGCCGAGGCGGACCGTCTCGCGTCCGCCGTCCGCGCGGCCTGCCTCGGATCGGTCTCGCGAGGCCCCCTCGAGGTCCTCGACGACGTGTACGCCGAGCCGCACGCCGGTCTGGACGAGCAGCGCGCCCATTTCGCCACCTATCTCGACGGCTTCGCCGACGGGGGAACGGAGGCCGCGCGATGACCGCCGCGATCGGAGCCGATGTCCGCGCCGGGAGCACCCAGCTGACGATGGCGAAGGCCATCACGCACGGTTTGCGTCAGGCGATGGCCGATGATCCCCACGTCCTGCTCATGGGCGAGGACATCGGCGCATTGGGCGGCGTGTTCCGCGTGACCGACGGACTGCTCGACGAATTCGGTGCCCTGCGGGTCATCGACACCCCCCTCGCGGAGTCCGGCATCATGGGGACGGCCGTCGGCCTGGCGTACCGGGGATACCGGCCGGTCGTCGAGATCCAGTTCGACGGCTTCGTCTATCCGGCGTTCAACCAGATCGTGAGCCAGGTGGCGAAACTCCACTACCGCACCCGCGGTGCCGTCACGATGCCCCTCACCATCCGCATTCCCTGGGCGGGCGGCGTGGGCGCCGCCGAGCACCACTCCGAGTCGCCCGAGGCGTACTTCGTGCACACGTCCGGCCTGCGCGTCGTCGCCGTCTCGAACCCTCAGGACGCCTACACGATGCTCCGCCAGGCGATCGCCTGCGACGACCCGGTGGTGTTCTTCGAACCGAAACGGCTGTACCACGCAAAAGGTCCCGTCGACCTGCAGGGCAACCTGGCCGACGTCGCGCCGATGGGCGTCGCGCGCGTCGCGCGGAGCGGCTCGGACGTCACACTGCTGACGTACGGCGCGCAGGTCACCACGGCGATGGACGCCGCCACGGCCGCAGAGGACGACGGCGTGTCGATCGAGGTCATCGACCTGAGATCCCTTTCGCCGGTGGACTACCGCACGATCGAGGCGTCCGTCCGCAAGACCGGGCGCGTCGTGGTCACCCACGAGGCGGCCCGCGAAGCCGGGGTCGCGGCCGAGCTGATCGCCGGCGTCACCGAGCGGTGCTTCTCGTTCCTCGAATCCGCGCCGGTGCGGGTCACCGGGCACGACATCCCGTATCCGCCCGCCAAGCTCGAGCGCCACCATCTGCCCGATCTCGACCGGATCCTCGACGCGGTCGATCGCGTGATGGACCGCCCGAACAGCATGTCGGGGGTGTGGTCATGACCGAGGACTTCCGTCTGCCGGATCTCGGTGAGGGCCTGCCCGAAGCCGAGCTCGTGCAGTGGCTGGTCGCCGAGGGCGACACGGTGACACTGAACCAGACGATCGCCGAGGTCGAGACGGCGAAGGCGATCGTCGAGCTGCCCTCACCCCACGCGGGCATCATCCAAACGCTTCACGCCACCGCCGGCGACGTCGTGCCGGTCGGATCGGTGTTCGTCACGTTCGAGACGGCGGGCGAGACGGTGCCGTCACCCCGAACCGGACGGGCGGATGCTGCCGCCGACCACGACGCCGCCGAAAAAGCCGTGCCGAATCTCGTCGGGTACGGCGCCGCACCCCGCGGGACGGCTCGGCCGCAGCGACGGGCGCGGGTCGCGGCATCCGCTCATCCCTCGACTCGCGGTGACCTCGCCGTCCGCGACGCGGCTCCGCACGACGCGATCATCGACACCGTGGACGCCCGCGACACCGCCCGGAGCCGCCCACGGTCGACGCCGCCGGTGCGCCGACGGGCGAGAGACCTCGGCATCGACCTCGCGCAGGTGGCGGCATCCGGTCCCACCGGGTTGATCACCCGCGCGGATGTCGAGGCCTTCGCCATGCGCGGACAGCCAGCCGAAACGCCAGCCGAGACGCCAGCCGAAACGCCTGCCGACACGGGGGCGGCTGCGCGCGTCACCCGGGTGCCGATCCGAGGCGTGCGCAAGCACACGGCGGCGGCGATGGTGCAGAGCGCCTTCACCGCTCCGCACGTCACGACGTTCCTCGACGTCGACATCACGGAGACCACGGCGCTCATCGCGTCGCTCAAGGCCGACCGCGCGCTCGACGGACACCGGATCGGCGTCACGGCTGTCGCGGCGAAAGCGGTGTGCCTGGCGCTGGCCCGGCATCCCGGACTGAACTCGCGCTGGGACGAGACGGCCGGCGAGATCGTCGAGCATCACTACGTCAATCTCGGCATGGCGGCGGCGACCGATCGCGGACTCATCGTCCCGAACATCCCCGACGCCGACGCGTTGACACTGGTCGACCTCGCCGATGCGATCGCCGAGCTCACCACGACCGCGCGCACGGGCAAGACGCCGCCCGAGCGCCTCCGCGGAGGGACGTTCTCCCTCACGAACGTGGGCGTGTTCGGGATCGACGCCGGCACGCCGATCCTGAATCCGGGCGAGGCCGGCATCCTCGCGCTCGGCGCGGTGCGGCGCCGACCGTGGGAGCATCGCGGCGAGATCGCGCTCCGGGACGTCATGACGCTCTCGCTCTCGTTCGACCACAGACTGGTGGACGGGGAGCAGGGTGCGCGGTTCCTCGTGGAAGTCGGCGACGTCCTCCGCGAGCCGGGGCGCGCCATGCTGCTGCGCTGAGGTCGCACCTGCAGCGCACGTCGGCGGGACGCGCCGCCCACGCCGGTGGTCAGCGTGCGTTCAGCGCGGTCCGCTAGAGTAGGAACACTGGCGAGATCGTTTCGGTCTCCCTGCGTCGTCAGAACGCCCCTCTTCGTTCCCGCGGCAGGCCTCGGCCCCGCGCATGCAGAACACTTCTCACGGCGAACGGATGCGTCACCCGACGCCTTCGCCCTCTGCCGGCACACCGCCATCGTTGTGCCGGGCCACCACCGTTTCGTGCGGTCGGTGCAGCCTGCCTGAAAGGCACCACTGTGACCACCACCACCGTGACCACTGACACTGTGATCACCGACACCCCCACTTTCGCCGCTCTCGGCGTGCCCGCGCCGATCGTGCGCGTGCTCTCCGAGCAGGGCATCAACGAGCCCTTCCCCATCCAGGTCGACACGCTCCCCGACACGCTCGGTGGACGCGATGTCCTCGGACGCGGCAAGACCGGCTCGGGCAAGACGCTCGCCTTCTCCATCCCGATGGTCGCCCGCCTCGGCGGCAAGCTGGCCGGCGGAAGCCGCCGCGCCGGTCGCCCCCTCGCGCTCGTGCTCGCCCCGACCCGCGAGCTCGCCACGCAGATCGACGCCGTGCTCGCGCCCCTCGCGGCCGCCTACGGCCTGAAGACCACCACGATCTACGGCGGCGTGAACCAGAAGCGTCAGGTCGACGCGCTGAATGCCGGCGTCGACATCGTCGTGGCCTGCCCGGGTCGGCTGGAGGACCTCCTGCAGCAGCGTCACCTCACGCTCGACGCCATCGAGATCACCGTGCTCGACGAGGCCGACCACATGGCCGACCTCGGCTTCCTGCCGGTCGTCACGCGCATCCTCGACAAGACGCCGAACGGTGGCCAGCGTCTGCTGTTCTCCGCGACGCTGGACAACGGTGTGGACAAGCTCGTCCGCCGCTTCCTGCAGAACGAGGTGCTGCACTCCGTCGACGAGGCGAACTCGCCCGTCGCCGCCATGACCCACCACGTCTTCGAGACCCCGGACGCCGACACCAAGAAGGACCTCGTCACGGCGCTCGCACGCGGGCGCGGTCGCCGCATCCTGTTCATGCGAACCAAGCACCACGCCAAGAAGCTCGCGAAGCAGCTCACCGACCAGGGCATCCCCGCGGTCGACCTGCACGGAAACCTGTCGCAGCCCCAGCGCGACCGCAACCTCGCCGCGTTCGGCGACGGTTCGGTGCGCGTCCTCGTGGCGACGGATGTCGCGGCGCGCGGCGTTCACGTCGACGACGTCGAGCTCGTGGTGCACGTCGACCCGCCCACCGAGCACAAGGCATATCTGCACCGCTCCGGTCGCACGGCCCGTGCCGGCAGCGCCGGTGACGTCGTGACGGTCATGCTCCCCGCGCAGCGCAAGGACACCGAGGCGCTGCTGCGCAAGGCGGCCATCTCGGCTCGGCCCATCTCGGTGAAGCACGACTCCGCCGCGGTCACCGATCTCGTCGGTCCCGAGGCCGAGTACGTGAAGCCGCAGCCGCGTGCGGCGGTGCAGCAGTCGCAGGGCGGCGGGCGCTCGCAGGGTGCCAACGCCCAGCGCAAGCGCACGCAGCGCACCGAGGGCACCCGTGGTTCCGGCCAGGGCCGCTCTGAGGGCGGCCGCGGTCAGGCCCGCAGCGATGCGGGCTCGGGTCGTGCCGGTGGAGCCGGCCAGGGCCGCTCCGGCGGGTCGGGTCAGGGTCGCCCGGCTGGGTCGGGCCAGGGTCGCCCGGCAGGCTCGGGCGGGCAGCGTTCCGGGGGTATGCGCGTCGGCGACACCGTGCGCGCGAATCGTCCGAACCGCCGCGCGCAGGGCTGATCCGGTCCGAAGAGGTGTGGGACTGATCTGAGGCGCGCATCGCCGTCCCGTAGTTCTGCAGCACCGCGCGACACGCCGTCTCCTGGCCACAGGAGGCGGCGTTTCGTCACTGTCCGCAGAACTTCGGGACGCCAACCGGCGTGCGCACCCGGTCGCGGGAACACGCCCGACCCTCACGTTGACCTCCACCGCGCGGGGGAGGTGCGCCCGCGATACCTGTCCTAGCGTGGAGTGCACGACGACGTATCCATGAGCACGCGAGGAGGCCGCACCATGACGACCGGAGCACCCCCATCCTCAACCGCCGTGTGGTACTTCGTCGGGGCCACGTTCATCTTCATTTCGCCGATCCTCTTCTTCCGTGACGCCGGCGCGTGGCTGAACATCCTCACCGTCGCGGTGGGCGCGGCCGTGTTCGGCGCGGGGATGGTCGTATTCCGTCGCGAGCAAGCCGCGACGGGCGCGACGGACGACCTCCCGGGTGTGGCGGACCCCGCGGACCCCGCAAGCCCGTCGACCGACACCGGCCACAGAGAGCCGGACGACCTTCCTCGACCTTGAGCCGGGCAGAGTCCACCGATGCGCGGGCTCCTGTGGCGCATCGCCGTCCCGTAGTTCTGCAGCACCGCGCGAGACGCCGTCTCCTGGCCACAGGAGGCGGCGTTTCGTCACTGTCCGCAGAACTTCGGGACGCCAACCACCGTGCGGTACCTCAGCGGGGGACAGGCTCGGCCGGCAGCCCAGAGGCGACACGGACGCCCAGCGGGGACGTCACGCGCTCAGGGCGGCCACAGCCATCGACTCGAGGATGCCGCGGACCGCGGCATCCGACGGGGAACGGCGTCCGTCGCGCATGCTGTGCGGCGTGGAGTTGATCAGCCCGAAGCACGCGTGCGCCCGCACCCGGAGATCGCCCTCCGAGCGTTCGGGATGCCGTGCGTGCAGCACGGTGATCCACATGTCGACGTACTCCCTCTGCAGCCGGCGCACCCGGTGTCGGTCGGCGTCGGCGAGGCTCGAGAGGTCGCGGTCCTGCACCCGGATGACGTCGGCCGAGCCGAGGGCGAACTCGACGTGGAAGCTCACCAGATCCTCGAGCTGGCGCTCCCGGTCGTGAGGCCCCGCCAGCACCTGGGCGCCGCCGTCGCGCAGTCGCTCGCTGACGCCGATCAGAATGGCGCCCAGGAGGGCCTGCTTGTTGGCGAAATGTCGGTAGACGGCCGGGCCGCTCACCCCGACCGCCGCGCCGAGATCCTCGAGGCTGACCGCGGCGAAACCCCGCGCGGCGAAAAGCCGCGCCGCCTCACGGAGGAGGGCGCTCTGGCGATCAGCCTTCGCGCGATCGCGGGTGGTCGTCGTCACCGAGCCGTCACTTGCCATTTCAGTTAATCCTCGCTAACATCAGATCTCGGTTAGTGAACACTAACCAAAGACAGCCCGGGCGGACAACCCGCGTGACCGGATCGTGACGTCGAAGGAGACGCGCATGGCGGTGATCGACCTTCCTGTGATCGATCGACAGTTGTTCGAGCGCACCCGTGATGCCCAGGCGGCACTCGCGGAGGACCTGCGGTCTCGGCTCGCCGCGGCATCCGTCGGTGGTCCCGAGTCATCGCGTCGCCGGCACACGGAGCGAGGAAAACTGCTGCCGCGCGACCGTGTCACCCGTCTGCTGGATGAGGGCAGCCCGTTCCTCGAGGTGGCGCCGCTCGCCGCCACGGGGCTGTACGAGGACAGCGCGCCGGCAGCGGGGGTCATCGCGGGCATCGGGCTCGTTCACGGTCGCCCGGTGATGGTGATCTGCAACGACGCGACGGTGAAGGGCGGGACCTATTTTCCGATGACGGTCAAGAAGCACCTGCGCGCGCAGGAGATCGCGCTCGAGAACCGGCTGCCGTGCATCGCGCTCGTCGATTCCGGGGGCGCCTATCTGCCCATGCAGGATGAGGTGTTCCCCGATCGCGACCACTTCGGACGGATCTTCTTCAACCAGGCGCGCATGTCGGCGGCGGGCATTCCGCAGATCGCCGCGGTGCTGGGCTCGTGCACTGCGGGCGGTGCGTATGTGCCGGCCATGAGCGACGAGACGGTCATCGTCCGCGGGCAGGGCACGATCTTCCTCGGCGGGCCGCCGCTCGTGAAGGCCGCCATCGGCGAGAACGTGACCGCCGAGGAACTGGGCGGCGGCGAGCTGCACGCGCGCCGATCCGGCGTCGTCGACCATCTCGCCGAGGACGACGAGCACGCGCTCGAGATCGTGCGCGACATCGTCGCGACCCTGCCGCTTCCTCCCGTCCCCGCCTGGGAGGTGGTTCCCGCGGTCGAGCCGCTGTCCGCTGTCGACGAGCTGTACGGCGTCGTGCCCGTCGACGTGAACCAGCCCTACGACGTGCGAGCCGTCATCGCGCGTCTGGTCGACGGCAGCGACCTCCACGAGTTCAAGCGCGAATACGGAGACACCCTCGTGACGGGGTTCGCCCGCATCCACGGCCACCCGGTCGGCATCATCGCGAACAACGGCGTGCTGTTCGGCGAGTCCGCGCAGAAGGGCGCCCACTTCATCGAACTGGCGGACCAGCGCGGCATCCCGCTGCTCTTCCTGCAGAACATCTCGGGATTCATGGTGGGACGCGATGCCGAGGCCGGCGGGATCGCGAAGGACGGCGCGAAGATGGTCACCGCCGTGGCCACCACGCGCGTGCCCAAGCTGACGGTCGTCATCGGAGGTTCGTTCGGCGCCGGGAACTACTCGATGTGCGGACGGGCATATTCTCCGCGGTTCCTGTGGACCTGGCCGGCGAGCCGCATCTCGGTGATGGGCGGGCCGCAGGCGGCATCCGTCCTCTCCACCGTCAAGCGCGACCAGCTCGAAGGGCGCGGCGAGGAGTGGTCCGCACAGGAGCAGGCGGCCTTCGAGGCGCCGATCCGCGAGCGCTACGACGAGCAGGGCAGTCCCTACTACGCGACCGCGCGGCTATGGGACGACGGCGTGATCGATCCCGCCGACACCCGGTCGGTCATCGGGCTGGCCCTCGACATCGTCTCCCGCACGCCGCTTCCCGAACCCCGCTTCGGCCTCTTCCGGATATGACGGCGATGCCACCGATCACCGACCGCGCGACGCGATACGATGTGTGTCCGACTGCGTTGTTCGACACCGTGCTCGTCGCCAACCGCGGCGAGATCGCACGCCGGGTCATCCGCACGCTCCGTCGCCTGGGCATCCGCTCGGTCGCCGTCTACAGCGACGCCGACGCCGCCGCCCCCCACGTGCTCGAAGCGGACGTCGCCGTGCGCATCGGGCCCGCGGCCGCGCTGCAGTCCTACCTCTCGATCGACGCCGTCCTCGCGGCGGCCGCGCAGACCGGCGCTCAGGCCGTGCACCCGGGCTACGGGTTCCTGTCGGAGAACACCGCGTTCGCGGCGGCCTGCGAAGAGGCGGGCATCGTGTTCATCGGCCCCACGGTTCAGGCCCTCGATGTGATGGGCGACAAGATCCGTGCGAAGGAGCACGTCGAGCGGCACGGGGTGCCGACGGTGCCCGGTTTCAGCGCCGTCGGCATGTCGGACCGGGAGATCGCCGCCGCCGCGGCGCGCACGGGCTTCCCCCTGCTCGTCAAGCCGTCGGCCGGCGGCGGGGGGAAGGGTATGCAGGTCGTCCGTGAACCCGCCGAGCTCCCGGAAGCCCTCGCCGCCGCACGCCGCGTCGCCGCCGCGGCGTTCGGCGATGACACACTGCTGCTCGAGAGGCTGATCGAGCGCCCCCGCCACATCGAGGTGCAGGTGCTGGCCGACACGCACGGCGCCGTCATCCATCTCGGCGAGCGGGAGTGCACGCTTCAGCGCCGGCACCAGAAGGTCGTCGAGGAGGCGCCGTCGCCGGTGGTGGATGCGGAGACCCGCGAACGCCTCGGAGCCGCTGCCCGTGCGGCTGCGGCATCCGTCGACTACCGGGGCGCGGGCACCGTGGAGTTCCTCGTGGCCGGCGATCGCCCCGACGACTTCTTCTTCATCGAGATGAACACGCGCCTGCAGGTCGAGCATCCGGTCACAGAGATGGTGACCGGTGTCGACCTCGTCGAGCAGCAGGTCCGTGTGGCCGCGGGTCAACCGCTCACCATCGCCCAGCAGGACGTCCCGTGGAACGGCCACGCCATCGAGGCGCGGGTGTACGCCGAGAGCCCGTCGCGCGGTTTCCTGCCGGCGACGGGCGGCGTCCTGTGCTGGGAGCCGGGCGCAGGACTGCGGGCGGATGCCGCGGTGCAGACCGGATCGGTCGTCACCGCCGACTACGATCCGATGATCGCGAAGGTCGTCGCGCACGGGACCGACCGCGCCGAGGCGCTCGCCCTGCTCGAGAGGGGTCTCGCCGACACGGTCCTGCTCGGTGTCGAATCCAACATCGGCTTCCTGCGCGAGCTGCTGTCGGATCCGGCCGTGCGGGCCGGAGACCTCGACACGGGACTGATCGATCGCCTGCCGCCGTTCGTCGACCCGGCGCCGTCGGTGGGAGCGCTCGCGGCGGCGGCGCGGTTCGAGACGCGCGCCGAGCAGGTCGGCTCGCCGTCCTCGAGTCGGGAACGGGCGGCATCCGTTCTCTGGCGCACCGCGACGGGGTGGCGACTCGGCGCGTCGGCCGTCGCCACGACGGCGTGGTTCCTCACGTCGGACGGCGGCATCGTCCATTCATCCGTGCCTTTCCGACCTCGGAACGGACGGCAGGATCGAGACGGCACAGACGAACCGGCCCGATCCGATGCGGCGGCGGAGCAGGGCATCCGTCTCGCCCGAGACGCAGACGGCCTGCTGTGGGTGCATGCCGACGGAGTCACGGCAACGCTGCGCCCGATCACGCGACGCGAGGCGATGCTGCACCGGCTCGCCACCCGCGAACGAGCGGATGCCTCGGCCTCACCCGACCTCAGGGCGCCGATGCCCGGGGCCGTGGTCGCCGTGCACGTCGCGGACGGCGCCCGCGTGCGGACGGGCGAGCGGGTCGTGACCATCGAGGCGATGAAGATGGAGCAGCCGCTGGTCGCGCCGCACGACGGCATCGTGTCTCTGCGGGTGGCGATCGGCGAACAGGTGCGCCGCGACCAGGTCCTCGCACGGGTGACCGCGCCATGACACGCCGCCTGGCCCCGACCCACCGCCGCACACGCCCACGAGGCATCCGCCCCCGCTCCCGATCCTGGAGGACACCATGAAGTACGACGATCTGACCGATGACGAGCAGCAGCTCGCCGACATGGTGCGCGAGTTCGCCGAGGAGGTCGTGGCTCCCCAGGCGTACGAGGCGGACCGCACGCACACCCTGCCGCTGGACGTGGTCGCCCAGATGGGGGAGATGGGGCTTTTCGGGCTGCCCTTCCCCGAGGAGTACGGCGGCCAGGGCGGGGACTACTTCGCGCTCTGCGTGGCGATCGAAGCGCTCGGCCGCGTCGACCAGTCCCTCGCGATCACGCTCGAGGCCGGCGTCAGCCTGGGGGCGATGCCCGTGTTCCGGTTCGGCACCGACGCGCAGAAGCAGGAGCTGCTGCCCGATCTGCTGGCAGGACGGGCGCTGGCGGGCTTCGGGCTCACCGAGCCGGAGGCGGGTTCGGATGCGGGTGCGACGCGCACCACGGCGCGGGCCGAGGGGGAGGAGTGGGTGGTGAACGGGTCGAAGCAGTTCATCACGAACTCGGGAACGGCGATCACCAGATTCGTGACGGTCACGGCCGTGACCGGCGAGCGTGACGGCCGCAAGGAGATCTCGACCATCATCGTGCCCAGCGGAACCGAGGGCTTCACCGTGGGACCGGGGTACGACAAGGTCGGGTGGCACGCTTCCGACACCCACCCGCTGACGTTCGTCGACGCCCGCGTGCCGGCGACGAATCTGCTGGGCGAGCGCGGCCGAGGGTTCGCCAACTTCCTCCACATCCTCGACGAGGGGCGCATTGCGATCGCCGCGCTGTCGACGGGTGCGGCCGAGGGGTGCCTGGAGGCGGCCGTCGACTACGCCAAGAAGCGCACCGTCTTCGGCGAAACGCTGTCGACCCGGCAGAGCATCCAGTTCATGATCGCCCGCATGCAGCTGCGCGTGCACAACGCGCGCCTCGCGTGGCACTACGCGGCCCGTCTGCGCGACGCCGGCAAGCCGTTCAAGACCGAGGCCGCGATCGCCAAGCTGACGGCCAGCGACGCGGCGATGGACAACGCCCGCGATGCGACCCAGATCTTCGGGGGCAACGGCTTCATGAACGAGTACCCGGTCGCGCGCCACTACCGCGACTCGAAGATCCTCGAGATCGGCGAGGGCACCACCGAGGTGCAGCTCCTGGTGATCGCGCGGTCGCTCGGGCTCGACGGGTAGCGTGATCGCCATGGCATCCGAAGACTCCGCCGTTTCCGCCGACCCGCTCGCGTCCCCGCACGGGGTCGTGCAGCGGGGCCTGTTCGCCGATGAGATGCAGGTCGGCGCCCGCTATCTGCATCGCCCCGGTCGCACCGCGACCGAGGCCGACAACGTGCTGTTCTCCTCGCTGACCATGAACACGCAGGCGCTGCATCTCGACGCCGCCTACGCGGCGACCCAGCCGTTCGGGCAGAGGCTGATGAACTCGATGTGGACGCTCGCCACGATGGTCGGGGCATCCGTCTCGCAACTGACGCAGGGCACGCTCGTGGCGCAGGTGGGACTGAGCGACATCGCCTTCCCCGCGCCGCTCTTCGCGGGCGACACCCTCTACGTCGACACCGAGATCGTCGCGGTGCGCGACTCCTCGTCGCGTCCGGGTCAGGCCGTCGTGACGCTGCGCCACACCGGACGCAACCAGGACGACACCGTGGTGGCCACGGCGACGCGGGCCGCGCTCATGTGGCGAACGGATGCCGCGTGCCGCAACGCCACCGCCGGTCAGGCGTCTCCCGCCCCCGTGGACGCCCCGTGACCGCCTTCGCGCTCGGGCCCGCGCTGCTGTTCTGTCCCGCCGACCGCCCCGAGCGCTTCGCGAAGGCCGTCGAGCGCTCCGACGCCGTGATCCTCGACCTGGAGGACGCCGTCGCACCCGGTGCCAAGGTCGCGGCGCGCGGAGCGCTGATCGAGTCCGAACTCGACCCCGAGCGCGTGATCGTCCGTGTGAACCCCCCCGGCACCGACGCATTCGTGGCCGATATCGCCACGCTCTCACAGACCGACTACCGCAGGGTCATGGTCGCCAAGGCCGAGAGCGCGAAGCAACTCTCCGCCATCGACGGCCGCTACTCGATCGTCGCGCTCTGCGAGACCGCGCGCGGGGTCGCCGCCGCCGACAAGCTGGCCGCCCACGAGCAGGTGGTGGCGCTCATGTGGGGTGCCGAAGACCTCGTCGCCAGCCTCGGGGGCTCCTCGAGCCGGAAGCCGAACGGACGTTACCGGGACGTCGCGCGCGTCGCCCGGTCGCGGGTACTCCTGGCCGCCGGATCGCGAGGCAAGGCGGCGATCGACGCCGTGCACCTCGACATCGCCGACGTGAAACGGCTGCGGATCGAGGCCACGGATGCCGCGGCATCCGGTTTCTCGGCCACCGCGTGCATCCACCCGAGCCAAGTGCCCGTCATCCGGGCCGCCTACCGGCCCGACGAGGAACTCATCGTCTGGGCGCGCAGCGTGCTGGGCACGGCGGAGACGGAGCGGGGTGTGTTCACCTACCAGGGACGGATGGTGGACGAGCCGGTGCTGCGGCACGCCCGCGCGCTCCTCGGGCGCGCGGATCAGTCCGCCTGAGAGCGGAGCGCGACTCAGGCGACGGGGGACGCCAGGCGCAGACGGTCTCGCTCGAACAGGATCGGGTGGGCGGAGCCGTTGGCCAGACGCACGCCCGGGGGTGGGAACTCTCCCGCACTCGCATGGAGGAGCACTTCGCGGATGAGGGCTCCGTGGGCCACGGCGATCAGCGTCGCCCCGCCCGCGCCGGTCGCCGCGCGCGTGTCATGCACGACACGACGCAGCCCCCGCAGTGCACGATCGCGCAGCTGCAGACGGGTCTCCGCGCCGGGCACATCGGCGCTGTTCCAGTCGCCCCAGCGCCGACGGAACTCGTCGACGTCGAGTCCTTCCGCTTCTCCGTAGGCGCGCTCGCGCAGGTCGGCATACGGACGGGGAGCCGCCGTCCCCAGCTCTGTCGCGATGATCTCGGCCGTCTCCCGTGCGCGCGACAGGTCGCTCGAAACGACCACGACGGGCAGATGACGCGGGAGATCCTCACGGAGCGCCGCCGCGGCATCCCGTGCCTGCTGCCGGCCGGTGTCGTTCAGGGGGATGTCCGTCGACCCCTGGATCAGGCGGTCCCGGTTCCAGTCGGTTTCACCGTGCCGGACGAGGGTGAGAAGAGTCACGCTTCGAGCCTAAGCGCGCCGGCACTCACCGAGCGGCGGGCAGGGCCACCGCGAGGGCGCTGAGGACTTCGCTCGTCCCCGCATCGACCTTCACCGTGGCCTTGCCGTCGGCGCGGGTCGCACCGCGGTTGAGGATGACGACCGGGAGCTTCCGTCGCCGCGCGCGCTCCACCAAGCGGATGCCGGAGTTCACGACCAGCGACGACCCGGCCACGATGAGCGCCTCGCTGGTCTGGACCAGCTGCTCCGCCTCGCGGAACTTCTCGGCGGGAATGAACTCGCCGAAGAACACGACGTCCGGCTTGAGCATGCCTCCGCAGACGCTGCAGTCAGGCACGCGGAAGCCGTCCGCGGTCTCGGGTGACACGTCTCCGTCCGGCCCGAGGATGACGTCCTCGTCGACCCCGATCCACGGGTTCTCGAGTTCGACCCGGACCGCGAGGTCGCGGCGGTCGAACACCTGACCGCAGTGCGTGCAGAACACCCGGCGCATGGTTCCGTGCAGCTCGACGACCCTGCGGCTGCCCGCGCGCACATGCAGCCCGTCGACGTTCTGGGTGATGACTCCCGTGGCGATCCCGGAGGCCTCGAGATCGGCGATCGCCTCGTGCCCCGCGTTGGGCTGAGCCGCCGCGAACGCGCGCCAGCCCAGGTGCGACCCGACCCAGTAACGCCGTCGGGCGGCGTCGCTCGCGTAGAACTGGTCGACTGTCATCGGGGTGCGGGTGGGCGCACCTTTCCCGCGGTAGTCCGGGATACCCGAGTCGGTGGACACACCGGCACCCGTGACGATAGCCACGCGGCGGCCGGCGAGCGCATCGATGGCGCGCCCGACCATCGCCGTCGTCTGCGGGTCGAATCCGACCAGTGCCGACATGCGCTCACCTCCTCGCACTTTCGAGCATACGGGCCGCGCTTTTCGCGGAGGTTACGCGGAGTGCCGGCCGGGTGACCTGCGAGAGTGGGCGAGGAGGAATCATGCACATCGAGACCATCGTGGAGGCGGACGACCCGCGCCTGGCGGACTACCGGGATCTGACGGACGTCGCGCTGCGCCGCGTGCTGGAGCCCGCCGGAGGGCTGTACATCGCCGAATCGGCGAAGGTGCTCGGCCGGGCGATCGCGGCAGGCCACCGTCCGCGATCGGTGCTCGTGCAGGACAAGTGGCTGGCGGATGTGCGTGAACTTCTCGCCGCGGATGTCGACGACGTGCCGGTCTTCGTCGTCTCCGCCGACCTCGCCGAGAGCGTCACCGGATACGCCGTGCACCGTGGGCTGCTCGCGGCGATGCACCGGCCATCACCGCTCGCGGTGGCCGACGTCGTGCGCGGAGCGCGCACGGTGCTGATCCTCGAGGACATCATGGACCACACCAACGTGGGCGCGGCCTTCCGTGGAGCCGCGGGTCTCGGCGCGGACGCCGTGCTGGTCTCGCCCCGCTGCGCCGACCCGCTCTACCGCCGCAGCGTGCGCGTGAGCATGGGGACGGTGTTCCAGGTGCCGTGGACCAGACTCCCGGAGTGGCGGGAGGCCGGTCCGCAGCTGAAGGACCTGGGCTTCGTCCTGGCCGCTCTGGCCCTCGCCGATGAAGCGGTGCCGCTGGACGAGTTCGCCGCTCGACGTCCGGAACGCGTGGCGCTCATGATGGGGGCCGAGGGCGACGGACTGAGCAGGAAGGCCCTGGCCGTCGCCGACACCGTGGTGACGATCCCGATGGCCGGCGGGGTCGATTCCCTCAACGTCGCCGCGGCGTCGGCGGTGGCGCTCTGGGCGCTCCGCTGACGAGACCGGACGACTCAGACCTGCTCGCCGCGGGGGGCCGCGGCATCCGTCCCCGGCGCGAGGGTGATGATGGGCAGCGGTTGGGGCCGCTTGGCGGAGATCTCGTCGCCCGACGATTGATGCCGCAGTCGCCGGAGCACCCACGGCATGAGGTATGACCGCGCCCACACCAGATCGACGCTGCGCGCCTGCCGCCATGTGCGCAGCGGCTGCGTGTCGGGCTGCATCGCCTGCAGGTCGTTCGGAACGTTGAGCGTGCGCAGCACCATCCGCGCGACTTCGTGATGACCGAGCGCGTTGTAGTGCAGGCGGTCGTCATCGAAGAAACGCATGTCCTGCACCTCTTTGAGCGCCCACTGATCGGCCACGATGCAGTCATGGCGTTCGGCGATCGCGCGGATGTTCTCGTTGTAGATCGCGACCTTGCCGCGGATGCCGCGGAACACGGGCGTGAATTCGGTGTCGATGCCCGTGAACACCACGATCGTGGCCCCGTCGCGGCTCAGGCGGATCACCGCGTCCTCGAACTGGGCGGCGATCGCGTCGGGGTCGGCGCCCGGGCGGATCACGTCATTCCCGCCGGCGGACAGGGTGATCAGGTCGGGGGAGAGGGCGAGTGCGGGCTCGATCTGGTCGGCCACGATCTGCGCGATGAGCTTTCCCCGCACGGCGAGGTTGGCGTAGGCGAAGTCGTCGACCTGCAGTGCGAGCACCTCGGCGACGCGGTCGGCCCATCCGCGGTGCCCGTCGGGCGACTCGGGGTCCGGGTCGCCGATGCCTTCGGTGAAGGAGTCGCCGAGGGCGACGTACCGGCGCCACGGGTGCGGGGTCTGATTGTCGATGAAAAGGGGGCGAGGGGTGGTGTCGTCCGACTCTGGCATGTGCGTCCTCCGTCAGCGGTCTGGATCGAGAGTATCCCCACTCGGTGACATGCACCGGGCCCGGATGTCAGCGCTCTCGTCTATCGTGGTGAGTCGCCCCCGCCGGGGTGACGGCAGGGAAAGGGGGCCCACGATCGACGATTCAGCGGCTCCCGAGCGCATGCTCGACGATCGGCCGGGCGCGAACGATGCGGGCGGAGACGCCGCCTCGCCCGGCGACGGAGAGCACTTCGGCGGGTTCGCCGCCGAGCATCTGTCGCCGGCTTACCCGCAGCGTGCGCCGTGGGGCACCGCGCAGCGGCTGCGGGCGTGGCAGGTCGAGGCACTCGACCTGTACTTCCGACTGGACGGACCGGACGGCCCCGGCTCCGGCCCACGGGACTTCCTCGCGGCGGCGACCCCCGGCGCGGGCAAGACGACGTTCGCCCTGCGCCTCGCGAGCGAGCTCATGCGCCGGCGGGTGATCGAGCGGATCGTGGTCGTCGCCCCGACCGAGCACCTGAAGACCCAGTGGGCCGATGCCGCGGCCCGCGTCGGCATCCGGCTCGATCCCGCCTTCAGCAACCGTCACGCCGCCCCCGGTCGGCACTACCACGGCGTCGCGGTGACCTACGCGCAGGTCGCGACCAAATCGTCGGTGCACGAGCGGCTGATCCTCGATGCGCGCACGCTGGTCATCCTCGACGAGGTCCACCACGGCGGTGACGCCCTCAGCTGGGGGGAGGCCCTGCGGGAGGCGTTCGCGCGCGCGACGCGCCGGCTCCTTCTGTCGGGCACCCCGTTCCGGAGTGACACCGCACCGATCCCGTTCGTGGAGTACCACCCCGACCCGCACGGCATCCGTCTCTCGCGCTCCGACTACGCGTACGGCTATCAGCGGGCTCTCGAGGACGGCGTCGTGCGTCCGGTCATCTTCCTCGTCTACGCCGGCAAGATGCGCTGGCGCACCAAGACCGGCGATGAGATGGAGGCCCATCTCGGCCAGGACAACACCAAGGACATCACCGCCCAGGCGTGGCGGACCGCGCTCGATCCCGAGGGCGAATGGATCCCGGCGGTGTTGCGCTCGGCCGACCGGCGTCTCTCCGAGGTGCGCGAGCAGGTGCCCGACGCGGGGGGTCTGGTGATCGCGACCGATCAGACGGCTGCGCGCGCGTATGCGACGATTCTGAACGAACTCACGGGCGAGATGCCGACCGTCGTCCTCTCGGACGAGTCCGAGGCGTCCTCTCGGATCGAGACGTTCTCGCAGAGCACCTCGCGGTGGATGGTCGCGGTGCGCATGGTATCGGAGGGCGTCGACGTGCCGCGGCTCGCCGTGGGTGTCTACGCGACCTCCGCGTCGACTCCGCTGTTCTTCGCACAGGCCATCGGACGCTTCGTCCGCGCTCGTCGACGTGGTGAGACCGCAAGCGTGTTCCTTCCGAACGTGCCGCAGCTGCTGGCCCTGGCGAGCGAGCTCGAGCGCCAGCGCGACCACGCCCTCGACCGCGACAGCACCGGCGACGACGAGTGGTCGCTGGACGAGGACGCGATGGATGCCGCAGAGCGCGGGGAATCGGCATCCGACGCCCTGACCTACGACTTCACGTACCAGGCGCTCGCCTCCCACGCGCATTTCGACCGCGTGCTCTTCGACGGCAAGGAGTTCGGGCAGCTCGCCGTCCCCGGCACGCCGGAGGAAGAGGAGTTCCTGGGGCTGCCGGGGCTGCTCGAACCCGAGCACGTGCACGATCTGCTCATGCAGCGGCAGGCGCGCCAGGGGCGTCACCGGAGCGCGCGCGAGGCGCAGGAAGCAGCATCCGGTGAACCGGTCCAACCCGCGCTCCCCGCTGCCCTGCATCGCACGCTGAAAGAGCAGCGGCAGCTGCTGAACAGCCTCGTGGGGCTGTACGCGCGACAGAGCGGCGAGCCCCACGGTGCCGTGCACGCCGAGCTGCGGCGCATCACCGGCGGTCCGGCCGTCTCCGCGGCGACCGTCGCCCAGCTGCAGTCGCGCATCGATGTCCTGCGTTCGCGGGTGCGTTCGTAGCTCGCGGATCACGGGTCGTCGCGGTAGCCGTCCTGTCTCCGGCGTTTCCCCGGTTCTCGGTCGGATGCCCCGCCGTTCGGAAGCCCGAAATCCTGGCAATCCCGATCTGAAGGCATGACAGCGACGGCCCGCTGGCTAGCGTGGATGGCGTTCCCCGCACCGCAGCCTTGGAGGCTCCCTTGAGCGCGCCCGCACAGCCGCCCGTCCCGTCGACCGCCGAGCCGACCGCTCGCGATCGCCGCCGGTGGGCGCAGTACCTCGTCAACGAGCGTGCCGAAGCACAGGTGTACCGCGTGCTCGCGGGTCGTCGCGAGGGGGAGGAACGCGACATCCTCCAAGCGCTCGCCGACGCCGAGGGCCGGCATGAAGCGCACTGGCTGGGACTGCTGGGCGGCGAGCCGAAGCGACTTCCCGCCCCCGACGTGGGCACCCGCGTGCTCGGCTGGATGGCGAAGCGATTCGGGTCGATCTTCGTGCTCGCCCTCGCGCAGAACGCCGAAGGACGCTCACCCTACGACGACGACCCGTTCGCGACGACCACGATGGCCGCGGACGAGAAGATCCACCACGAGGTCGTGCGAGGGCTCGCGGCGAGAGGGCGCCGCCGCCTGTCGGGGACCTTCCGCGCGGCGGTGTTCGGCGCGAACGACGGGCTCGTCTCGAACCTCGCGCTCGTCCTCGGAATCGGTGCCACGGGCGTCGCACCGGGGTTCGTCCTGTTCAGCGGGGTCGCCGGCCTGCTGGCCGGCGCGCTGTCGATGGGCGCGGGGGAATTCGTCTCGGTGCGCTCCCAGCGCGAGCTGCTCGCCGCGACCGAGCCCAACAACTACGCGGATGCGGCTCTGCCGCACCTCGACCTCGACGCGAACGAGCTCGCCCTCGTCTACCGCGCGCGCGGTATGTCGGCCGATGAGGCGATCGTCAGCGCGCGCGCGGTGATCGGTGCCGCCCAGGAAGCGGCGGACGGCCCGGAACCGTATCGGCGCCCCGCCGAGGTCGTCGAAGCGCACGAGGTCGTGGGCAGCGACTGGGGTGCCGCGGGCTCAAGCTTCCTGTTCTTCGCCTCCGGCGCGATCATCCCGGTGCTGCCGTGGATCTTCGGACTGACGGGGGTCTGGGCCGTGGTGCTGGCGCTGTTCCTCGTGGGCGTCGCCCTCTTGTCGACGGGCGCGATGGTCGGCCTGCTCTCCGGCGGTCCGCCGCTGCGACGGGCTCTGCGACAGCTCGTCATCGGGTTCGGCGCGGCCGCGATCACGTACGCGCTGGGCCTGCTGTTCGGCGTCTCCATGGGGTAGTCGTGGGCCCGGCCGCAATTTTCGGGCCTGCGCACGACGTGCTAGGCTCGATCTTCGGTTGGTGACAACCACACACCCATGCGCGGGTGGCGGAATAGGTAGACGCGCTAGCTTGAGGTGCTAGTGCCCTTTACGGGCGTGGGGGTTCAAGTCCCCCTTCGCGCACAGAACGAGAAAGACCCCCCGATGCTTTTCCGGGGGGTCTTTCTCGTTCTCCGGACGATGGCCGCGGCGTGACGCCGAGAGGGTCTGCACCCTGTCATGCGCACCTGGCCGGCGCCGGTAGGTTAGTCCGCATGCCCTCGCCAGACACCGACCTTCCCGAGGTCGTGCGCCTCGCACGGGACCTGATCCGCATCGACACCACGAACTACGGCGGTGGCCGGTCTCAGGGCGAGCGGGAGGCGGCGGAGTATGTCGGCGCCTACCTCTCCGAACTCGGCCTCACCCCGCAGTACTACGAGCCGGTTCCGCGGCGGACCAACGTCAGCGCCCGCATCGCGGGCAGGGATCGCTCGCTGCCGGCGCTCATCGTGCACGGCCATCTCGACGTCGTCCCCGCCATCGCCGAGGACTGGAGCGTCGATCCGTTCGCGGGCGAGATCCGCGACGGGATGCTGTGGGGGCGCGGTGCGGTCGACATGAAGAACATGGATGCGATGATCCTGACGGCCGTCGCCGATATCGTGCGCTCGGGCGACGCTCCCCGGCGCGACATCATCGTGGCGTTCTTCGCCGATGAGGAGAACGGCGGGGTCGAGGGCTCCGCCCTGGTCGTCCGCGATCGTCCGGAATGGTTCGAGGGCGCGACCGAGGCCATCAGCGAGGTCGGCGGCTACTCCATCTCGGTGGGCGAGCGCACCGCCTACCTCCTGCAGGTCGGTGAGAAGGCGCTCATGTGGATCCGGCTCGTCGCGCGCGGTCGGGCCGGCCACGGCAGCCGCTTCCACCCCGACAACGCGGTCACGCGTCTCGCCGAGGCCGTCCAGGCGATCGGCCGCACGGAGTGGCCGATCGAGCTCACGACGACGACGGAGCAGCTGCTGGGCCGCCTGGCCGAACTGTCCGACACGGATGCCGCGACCCCCGACGAACTCGCAGACACGACGGGCGCGGCATCCGCCTTCATCCGCTCGACGCTGCGGACGACCACCAACCCGACGGCGCTGTCGGCCGGATATAAGCACAACGTCATCCCCGACCGCGCGGAGGCGCTGATCGATGTGCGGGTGCTGCCGGGGACCGAGGAGACGGTGCTCGCTCGAATCCGCGAGATCGTCGGCGACGACATCGAGATCGAGATGGTCGTTCGCGACATCGGCCTCGAGGTCCCCTTCGACGGCGCGCTGGTGGAAGCCATGGTGGGAGCGCTCGGTCGTCATGATCCGGGCGTGCCCGTCATCCCGTACCTGCTCGGCGCGGGCACCGACAACAAGGCCCTCGCGACGCTCGGGATCGCCGGGTACGGCTTCGCGCCGCTCAAGCTCCCCGCCGAGCTCGACTTCACGGGCATGTTCCACGGCGTCGACGAACGCGTCCCCCTGGACGCCCTCGTCTTCGGCCAGGCCGTGCTCACCGATCTGCTCCGCACGTACTGAGAGGCATCCATGCACTTCTTCGAGGCGATCCTGCTGGGTCTCGTACAGGGGCTCACCGAGTTCCTGCCGATCTCCTCCAGCGCGCACCTGCGCATCCTCGGCGCCTTCCTCCCCGGGGCGGAAGATCCGGGGGCCGCCTTCACCGCGATCACGCAGATCGGCACCGAAGCGGCGGTGGTGATCTTCTTCTGGCGTGACATCGTCCGCATCATCGGACAGTGGTTCCGGGCGCTCTTCGGCAAGATCCCGCGCAACGATCCCGACGCGCGCATGGGCTGGCTCATCATCGTCGGGTCGATCCCGATCGTCGTGCTGGGACTGCTGCTGCAGGACCAGATCGAGACCGTGTTCCGCTCGCTGTGGGTGGTCGCCGCGATGCTGATCCTCTTCGGCGTCCTGCTCGGCATCGCCGACATGGTCGGAGCGAAGAAGCGCAAGCTGCAGGACATCACGATCGGTCAGGGCGCGATCTTCGGCGGTGCCCAGGCACTCGCGCTGATCCCGGGGGTCTCCCGCTCCGGCGGAACCATCACCGCCGGACTCTTCATGGGGTTCGAGCGGGCGGCGGCCGCTCGGTACGCCTTCCTCCTCGCGATCCCGGCCGTGTTCGGCAGTGGGTTCTACCAGCTGTACAAGAGCTACGACGTGCCGGGCGTGTACACCCTGGGTGAGACGCTGGCGGCGACCGTCGTCGCGTTCGTCGTGGCGCTCGCGGTGATCGCGTTCTTCATGAAGTACATCTCCCGGCACAGCTTCCTGCCGTTCGTCGTCTACCGCATCGCCCTCGGCGTGGTGGTCATCGTCCTGCTGTCCACGGGGGTCATTCAGCCCTGAGTTCGAGCTCGCCGATCAGCGCGCGTTCGTCGGCGTCGGTCAGGCCGGCGAGGTGGACGTCCGGCGGATGCGCCGCCCTTTCGGCCAGTCCGTCTTCCAGCGTCTCGACGAGGGGGCGGAGGGTGAGCCCTGCCGCCACGGCGCGGGCGTTCGATCTCCCGTTGAAGCCGTACCACGACCGGTCGACCAACCACAGGGGCAGCGAACGCGGACCCGCCCACTCCGACACGTCGTGCTCCTGCAACCAGGGTTCCGGTGCGAGCACCGCGATCGCGCTGCTGCGGGCGGCCGCGCTCGCGGCCGCGAGGTGCGCGGGGAACGTAAGGACGGGACCCATCGCGTTGTAGATGCCGGTCACTCCGCCTTCGACGCATCGCACCAGCCAGGCCGCGAGATCCCTGACGTCGATGACCGCGGTGGGGAGCTCGGGCGCGTCGGGGACCAGCACGGTGTGCTCGGCGGCAGGGTGCGCGAATCGCCACGGCCAATAGCTCGTGCGCTGGGTGTGGTCGCCCGGTCCGCCGATGAGGCCGGCGCGGGCGATCAGCACCCGGTCGATGCCGAAGGCCGCGAGGGCGGCCTCCTCGCAGGCGGCCTTCGCGGCACCGTACTGCTCGGGGTCGGTGAAGTGGTCGGCCGCGAGCGGCTCGACCAGGAGGGCGTCCTCGTCGGCGCCCACCTCCTGATGCGAGGCGTAGACGTTGCCGGTCGAGACGAACACGTACATGCCCGCAGCCGACGCCAGGTCTCGAACTGCGGTGCGCACATGGCCGGGCTGACGGGCGACGTCGATCACGGCATCCCATCGCTCGCCGGCGAGCGCACCGAGCGCGTCGTCGACGTCGCGGTCCGCGTTGACCAGTCGCGCGCCGGCAGGTACGGACGATCCGCGTGCCACGCAGGTGACGTCATGCCCGCCGTCGACGAACATCGACGCGATGCGATGGCTGAGCCACGCCGTTCCACCCAGCACCAGGATGTTCATCCCCGCATCGTGGCACGGGCGTGCGCACAGCCGCAGCGACGTTCGCCGTCAGCAGATCCGTCGCCGTCGCTCTCGCGGCATGCCTCGCTGACGTGATGTCGCTGGTCCGTGCGACGATTCGCACGACGGATCGGAGGAGGGCATGCGGGACGAGGCGACCGTGCTGCACGCCGATCTCGACGCGTTCTACGCCTCGGTGGAGCAGCGTGACGCGCCCGCGCTGCGCGGCCGACCGGTGATCGTCGGTGGGGGCGTCGTGCTCGCGGCGAGCTACGAGGCGAAGGCACGCGGCGTGCGCACCGCCATGGGCGCCCGGCAGGCGCGCGATCTGTGTCCGGACGCGGTCGTGGTCCCGCCGCGGATGGAAGCGTACTCCGCCGCCAGCCGCGACGTCTTCGCGATCTTCCGCGACACGACGCCGCTCGTCGAGGGCCTGTCGATCGACGAGGCGTTCCTCGAGGTCGGCGGACTCCGCCGCATCGCGGGCACACCCGAGCACATCGCCGTGCGATTGCGCGAACGGGTTCGGACGGAGGTCGGACTGGCCATCTCGGTCGGTGTCGCCCGCACGAAGTTCCTCGCGAAGGTCGCCAGCGCGGTGAGCAAGCCCGACGGGCTGCTCGTGGTCGAACCCGAGCGCGAGCAGGAGTTCCTTCTTCCGCTGCCCGTCGAACGATTGTGGGGTGTCGGCGCTGTGACGGCCGAGAAGCTCCACCGCCTGGGCATCAAGACGGTCGGACAGCTGGCAGAACTCGAAGCCGCAACCGCCGAGCGGCTCCTGGGCAGAGCGACCGGGGCGCACCTGCACGCCCTGGCACGGCTGCGAGATCCTCGGCCGGTCGACACCACTGGGCGCCGCAGGTCCATCGGGTCGCAGCGTGCGCTCGGCAGCCGCGCGCGTACCGCCGAGGAACTGGATCTCATCCTGACGCAGATCGTCGATCGGCTCGCGCGGCGCCTCCGCGACGGCGACCGGGTGTGCCGCACGGTCGTGCTGCGACTTCGTTACGGCGACTTCCAGAAGGCCACCCGGTCGCGCACCGTCGGCTCGCCTTCCGACCGTACCGCCGTCCTGCTCTCGGTCGCGCGCGGGCTGCTCGAGGCCGCGCAGCCCGAGATCATCGACCGCGGCCTGACACTCATCGGCATCTCCCTGTCGGGGCTGGGCCGCGCCGACAGTCTGCCGCCTGAGCTGCCGATCGATTGGGAGGACGGCGCGCGACTGGACACGGTGCTCGACGCGGTGCGCGATCGTTTCGGCGCGTCCTCAGTGGGCCGCGCGGCGCAGCTCGGTCGCGATCCGGGCTGGTCGACGCCGGTGCTCCCGGAACACGAGTGAGCGCGCGGACGAGGTCGTCACACCGGCTCGGTGGTGCGGATCAGACCACAATGCACGCACGACCACGCGACCAGGAACTTCTCGTCGTCGAGGATCTCGAACCGCAGCTCATCGCCGCAGGTCGGGCAGACCCGGGGATCCACGGCATGCGAGTTCATGCCGTCAGCCTACGGACACCTCGGCCGTCCAGTGGCCCGGGCCCGTGCCCGGGCGCGTCAGCGACCACCCGCCGTCGGACAGAAAGAAGATCTCGACGAATACTCGATCCGGTGTCGATTCCGCCGGATCCCGTTCGACGGGATAGTAGGAGGGCGCACATCGCGACCCGCCGTTCGCGGTCATCCCGACCGAGCCCACCGAGAAGAAGGACACCTCCATGAAGTACATGCTGATCATGCGCGCGACCGAAGCCGCCGTCGAGGCCTACAAGCACGCCGACTTCGAGGACATCATCAACAAGATGGGCGCCTACAACGAGGCGCTGAACAAGGCCGGCGTCATGCTCGCCGGCGACGGGCTCGCCGATGACATGTCGAAGAACTTCGTCGTCGACTTCAGCGCCGACGAGCCGATCGTCACGGACGGCCCCTACGGCGAGACCCACGAGCTGTTCAGCGGTTTCTGGATCATCCAGGTCTCTTCCAAGGAGGAGGCGGTCGAGTGGGCCAGTCGCTGCCCGCTCGGTCCCGGGTCCAAGCTCGAGGTGCGCCGAGTCACCGACATGAGCGACTTCGCGGACTTCGCCGACAACGACTACCTCAAGGCAGAGGCTGCGGCGCGCGGCGACCTCGCCTGAACCGTCGTGTCACCCGAGGCGACGACCGACGTACGCCGCACCGTGGACGCGGTGTGGCGTATGGAGAGCGCGCACATCGTCTCGACGCTGGCGAGGCTGACGGGGGATGTCGCACTCGCCGAGGATCTGGCGCAGGAGGCGGTGGTCGACGCGCTGAGGCAATGGCCCGATGCGGGCGTCCCTCGGAACGCGGGGGCGTGGCTCACCGCCGTGGCCAAGCGCAAGGCGATCGACCACTGGCGCCGTGCGCAACGGCTCGACGACCGCTATCGCTCCCTCGCCCGGGAGGCGGCTCCGCCCGATGAGGAGTGGCAGCCAATCGACGACGACGTCCTGCGGCTGGTCTTCGCCGCCTGCCATCCCGTGCTCGCCAGGGAGGCGCAGGTCGCGATGACGCTGCGGCTCATCGGCGGCTTGACGACCGAAGAGATCGCCCGCATGTTCCTCCTGCCCGTAGCGACCGTGCAGCAGCGCATCGTCCGGGCGAAGAAGACGCTGTCCGCCGCGCGGGTGCCTTTCGCGATACCCGAGCCCGTCGAGTGGAAGGCACGCCTCGGTTCGGTGCTGTCGGTGATCTATCTCGTCTTCACCGAAGGCTATGCGGCGACGTCCGGCGATCGGTGGATCCGCACGGACCTCGCGAACGAGGCGCTCCGCATCGGCCGGGTGCTCTCCGGTCTCATGCCTCGGGAACCCGAGGTACACGCCCTCGTGGCCCTCATGGAATTGCAGGCTTCCCACTTCCCGGCACGCGTCGGGCCCGACGGCAGGCCCATCCTGCTCGCCGAACAGAATCGCGGACGTTGGGATCACGCGCAGATCCGCCGCGGCCGGGCATCCCTGGAGCGGGCGGACGCACTCGGCCGCGGTCGCGGACCATACGCGCTGCAGGCCGCGATCGCCGAATGCCACGCGATCGCACCGAGCGTCCACGACACCGACTGGCCGCAGATCGTGATCCTGTACGAAGCGCTGGAAACGATCGCCCCGAGCCCTGTGGTCGAGTTGAATCGGGCCGTGGCGGTGTCGATGGCGACCGGTCCCGCGTCCGCGTTGCGGATCGTCGATCGGCTGGCATCGGAGGGTGGACTGCAGAGGTCGCATCTGCTGCCCAGCGTCCGCGGTGAACTGCTGCAGCGACTCGGACGTGCCGACGAGGCCCGTGCCGAGTTCTCCGCGGCGGCCGCGTTGACGATGAACGCGCAAGAACGCGTCATCCTGCTCGCCAAAGCAGCGGTCCGGGACTAATCCGCCGGCGGGACCGTCTTGCGCATGACGGTCTTGCTCTTGCCGATGTGACGCTCGAACGTGAACCCCGCCTTCTCGAACATAGCCCTGGTGCCGTTGTGGAGGAACGAGGAAGACGTCCGCTTGCCCGGGACGAGCTCGTTCGGGAACGACACCACCTCACCACCGCCGGCGTGGCCGATCAGGTCGAGTGCGCCGTCCAGGGCTTCCCGCGCCACTCCGGATCGTCGGTGGTCGCGGTCGACGAAGAAGCATGTGATGCGCCACGGCGCCGGGCGGGTCTCACCTGCGTCGTACTGCTTGCGGTGATAGATGCCGGGCAGCTCCAGCGGACTGCCGTACTGGCACCACGCGATGGCGTCATCGCCGTCGAAGACGAGCGCGGCGTGCGCGACGCCCTCCGCCACGAGGCGCTTCTTGAAGGTGGGCCCGTCGTGCTCGCTCTTGACGGTGTTCGCCGTGTCTGCGTGGAAGTACGAGCAGTAGCATCCGCCCCAGACCCCGTTGTGCTTGTCGGCGAGGGCCAGCCACGCCGGATAGGTCTCGGGGTCGAGCGGCCTGATCACATGCGACGTCTCCATACCCACCTCCGGGAAGTGTCGGCACCGGCACCGCAGCGGGCGCGGCGTCCGTGCCCGCTGCGGGTCGCTCCCCGCCGGCGCGTGCCCACAGTCAATCCGAAACGCGGAGTCTCTTCAAGAGAGGCGTCGGTCGAGTCCGACGCGTCGACGATACGGTTGCAGTGTGGCCACCAATGATCCGCTGCCCGACCGACCCGCCCCCGACAATCCGAAGGGGAAGCTGGTCCTCCTGCGCCATGGCGAGACGGAGTGGTCCAAGAGCGGCCGGCACACCGGTCTCACGGACATCCCGCTCACCTCGCGGGGAGAGGACCTCGCCCGCGGTGCCGGCGAGCTGGTCTCGGGCTACGACTTCTCGCTCGTGCTCACGTCACCGCTGCAGCGTGCCCGCAGGACCGCAGAGCTCGCCGGCCTGCACGCCGATGTCGATCCCCTCCTCGTCGAGTGGGACTACGGCGGCTACGAAGGGCGCACGACGCGCGACATCCGCAGCGAGCTGGGTTACAACTGGAGCGCCTTCACCCACGGCGTCATCCGGGGGCTCACGCCCGGCGAGACCGTCGAGGAGGTGGCCGCGCGCGCGTCGCGGGTGCTCACCAGGGTGCTGCCCGCGATGGTGACCGGGGATGTCGCGCTCGTTGGCCATGGGCATTTCCTTCGTATCCTCACCGCCGTGTACCTGCGGATGGCGCCGCGCTTCGGAGCGCAGATCACGCTGGATGCCGGTTCTGTGTCGGTGCTCAGCTACTACCGTGAGCAGCCGGCCATCATGTCCTGGAACTACGGACTCGAGCTGCCACTCGTGCCTTCGGAGTCCTGAACGGCTGAGGGCGTATTCGGGCGCGTACCGTGGGCGGATGCCCGATGTGACCTATCCCGAGGTCGGCGCGACCGCCGGCGCACTGCCCGCCGGCTATCGCCACGTGCGCGTCGAACGCCTGGTCGGGCGGGGCAGGGAGGACTTCGAGCAGACCTGCGACCTTCTGCTCGCAGGGCAGGCGCAGCGTCGGGCCGGCGCGATCATCCGTCTGTCTCAGGTGCCGTTGCGGACCGGGACGTACGTGCGGATGCTGGTGCGGATCGGACCGCTGGGGTTCCGGATCCCCTGCGTGGTCGTGTGGGCCGAGAGGACCACCGATCTCTGCGGGTTCGCCTACGGGACGCTCCCCGGCCACCCGGAACGGGGTGAAGAGCGCTTCGAGCTCCGCTTGCGCCCGTCCGGGGAGGTGGTCTTCCGGATCACCGCGTTCTCCGCTCCCGGGCGGTGGTTCACGCGTCTCGGCGGCCCGGTCGCCCGCCTGGTGCAGACGACGATGACCCGCCGTTACCTGAGGGCCCTCGACATGCCCTCACGGTCCGACGGGGAGAAGGGATTTCCCCCCCCGCAGGCGCGTGAAACTCCCCCTCGCGGTGGATGCCCGCCGTTTCGGCGCTTCCTAGGGTCGTTGTCATGAGCAACGACGGCAAAGGTTTTCAGATCAGTCCCAAGGCCTGGGCGTTCGGCATCCCCACGGGCTTGGTGCTGGGTATCGTCATGGGGATCGTCATGGACAGCATCGGTGTCGGCATCGCCATCGGCATGGGGATCGGCATCGCGTTCGCGGTCGCCTACGCGGGGTTCGAGAAGAACGCGACGACGAGGCCCGCCCCGGCGCGGTCCTCGGACGGATCTCCTGCGGCCACCGGAGACGGGGGGCACGGCCGCGCGGCGGGCAACGACCGTGACGGCGACGACCGTGACGGCGACGGCGGTGGAAGCGGTGACGGCGGTGGAAGCGGTGACGGCGGTGGAGGTGGCGGCGGGGACTGAATCCGGCCGAGTGCGAGGGGCGGCCTCGAAGTGCTCAGTCGCGGACGTCGATGCCGAGCGCGGAGGCGAATGCTCCTGACAGCCCGATCGTCTGCCGCTCGGTCAGGGTGACACCGCGGAGCGCAGTCGGGTCGGTGAAGGCGACGGCCTCGAGTCCGCGCAGGTCGACGTCGGTCGACCGCATCCCGCGGTTGTCGACCTCATCAGCGCGGCATCCCTCGAACGAGACGCGCGACCAGACGGCGTTCGGAAGGTCGATCGCGCCGATCGTGCAGTCGACGATCGACAGGTCGGTGACCTTCGCCGAGCCGAGGCTCAGATAGTCGACGCGCACCCCGCGCAGCTCGACCGAGCCCAGCGTGGCCCCGCTCAGGTCGAGCGTCCCGATGCGACCGCCGCGCACACGGACGGTCCGCCACCGCGACGTTCGTGCGGCGACCTCGGTGGCCCGCAGATCCGTGATCTCGACATCGGTGAGCACTGCCCCCGTGAGGTCGAGACGCTCCACGGATGCCCCCTCCACGACACACTCCGAGATCATGGCGTGCGCGGCATCCGTCACCGGCTCCAGACTCGCCCAACGGAGCTGGAACGCGTTCTCGCGCGCTCGTACCGTCGTGGCGTCTTCGAGATCGGCCGGTACGTCCGGATACGCGATGCGAGGCGGAGCGGGCTTCTGAGGGGCTCGGGCCATCACGTGCGACCGGCCGCGGCGAACCGGTCGGCGTCCGCCTCGGACTCGGGCACGCGGGGCACCCGCGCCGCCGCCCATGCCGCGACGAGGGTCACGAGCGACATCGCACCGAGGACGATGCCCGGGTGCCACCAGGCGTAGGCCGTGGCCTCGCCGATCGCGATCGTCAGCAACGGCACGAAGCCGCTGACGGTGGCGGCGATGGCGTAGGAGATCGACAGAGCCGAATAGCGGTAGTGGTCGGGGAACAGGTCGTTCATGAGTCCGCCGAGCGCTGCCCACGACATCGTCGGCAGGATGCCGCCGACCACCATGGTCGCGACCAGGATCGGGAACGTCGCGAACTGCAGCAGGAAGTACATCGGGAAGGTGATGAGGAGCGTGCCGAGCGCTCCCCAGGCGACCACGCGCGCCGAGCCGATGCGGGTCGCCCAAACACCGAACAGGGGGATCGTGACGAATTGCACGAGAGCGCCGATCGTGGTCGCGATCAGCAGGTCCTGATAGCTGAAGCCCAGCTGCGCGACGCCGTAGTTGATCGTGTAGGTGTTCATCAGCGAGTACGACCCGATGCCCAGGAGTGCGGCGCCGATCGCGATCGCGATGGCGGCCGGCCGTTGCCGGAACATCGTCAGGAACGGCAGACGGTCGCGACGGCCCTCGGCCACGACTTCCTTGAACACGGGTGTCTCGTCGATAGACCATCGCAGGTAGAGCGAGACGGCCAGCAGGGGGATCGCGAGGAGGAAGGGAATGCGCCAGCCCCAGGCGGCGAGCTCCTCGGCCGGCAGCACGAGGGTCATGACGATGAACACCACCGCGGTCAGCATCGAACCGACGGGGGAGCCGAGCTGGGGGATCGCGGCGTAGAACGCGCGCTTGACCCGGCCGGAGTGCTCCGTCGCGAGCAGGATCGACCCTCCCCATTCACCGCCGAGTGACAGACCCTGCACTACGCGCAGCAGCACGATGAGAACAGCGCCGAGCCATCCCGCCTGCGCGTACGTCGGCAGCAGGCCGATGAGGCCTGTCGCGACACCCATGATGCCGACCGTCCAGAGCAGCGTGGTCCGCCGTCCGAGTCGGTCGCCCATGTGCCCGAACAGCACTGCGCCGATGGGGCGCACCACGAAGGCGACCGCGATGGTGGCGAAGGCTGCGAGCTGACCGCCGAACGTGCCGAGCGGGTCGAAGAACAGTGGTCCGAGGAAGTATGCCGAGAAGTAGGCGAAGAGATAGAAGTCGAAGGACTCGAGCGATGTCCCGACCATGGAGGCCCACGCGATACGGCGGGCGGGGACGGAGCGGTCGGACAGCGGGGCGGGAGGAGCGGTGGTCACAGGCATCCATCCTGCCACCCGGAGACGTTGATGGATCGCGTCCAGCAATGGGTGACACCGATCGGGCAGCGCCGTCACAGCCGGTCGGGTGGCGCCTCGTGGGCGGCGAACGGGCGCGACACGCCGCGTGGTGGGCGGCGGCAACGGCGCGTCGCGACCGTTCGCGAGGGCGGGGGCCGCGAAAGCCCGCAGGAGGGTCGACGCCGGATGCCGCGCCCGGAGTACAATCGAAGGAGCAGCGCAGATCCGGCCATCACCGGGGAGCTCCCGGAAGAACAGGGTCTCGGCCCCCAGTAGAACCGGGCGGGGCAGGCCCGTCATCGCCGCAGTGAGAGAGGCGTGGCTCCGCGAGGGGTTCGCGTACGCGGGGTGGTACCGCGGTCCTTCCGACGGGAGGGTCGTCCTCGCAGGAAGCAACGCACAACGCACGCAACCTGCTGGAGTGACATGACCTATCCACGCCCCGCCACCGGTTCCTTCGGGCCCGCCGCCGACGCGGCATCCGTCGTCCCCAGTCCCCGGTTTCCGGAGATCGAGCGAGACGTGCTCGCGTACTGGGAGGCCGACGACACGTTCCGGGCCTCGATCGCTCAGCGCGACGGCTCGCCGGAGTGGGTCTTCTACGACGGTCCTCCGTTCGCGAACGGCCTGCCGCACTACGGGCACCTTCTGACCGGATATGCGAAAGACCTGTTCCCCCGCTTCCAGACGATGCGCGGCAAGAAGGTCGACCGCGTCTTCGGGTGGGACACGCACGGGCTGCCCGCCGAGCTCGAGGCCATGAAGCAGCTCGGCATCACCGAGAAGGCCGAGATCGAGCGCATGGGCATCGCCACCTTCAACGGTCGGGCCCGCGAATCGGTGCTGACCTACACGCGGGAGTGGCAGGACTACGTGACGCGCCAGGCGCGCTGGGTGGATTTCGAGCGCGGCTACAAAACGCTCGACACCACGTACATGGAGTCCGTGCTCTGGGCGTTCAAGACGCTGTACGACAAGGGACTGGCCTACGAGGGCTACCGCGTGCTGCCGTACTGCTGGCGTGACGAGACGCCGCTGTCGAGCCATGAGCTGCGCATGGACGACGACGTCTACAAGATGCGCCAGGACCCGTCGGTCACCGTCACCTTCCCGCTCGTCGGGCTCAAGGCCGAAGCCCTCGGGCTCACCGGAGTGCGAGCCCTCGCCTGGACGACGACGCCGTGGACGCTGCCGACGAACCTCGCGCTCGCCGTGGGTCCCGGCATCCGCTACGTGGTCCTGCCCGGCGGACCCGCCGGCGCCGCGGACGTGCACCACGATCCGTCGGGCCACCCCGACGACCGCATCGAGGCGACCGCGCATCGCTATCTGCTCGCGGAGGAACTGCTCGGCGGCTACGTGAAGGACCTGGGCTACGCGAGCCTCGACGAGGCACGGGCCGCCGTGCAGCAGACCGTGCTCGGCGCAGATCTCGCCGACGTCGAGTACGACCGCCTGTTCGATTACTACGCGGATGCCGCGACCTGGGGCACCGCCGATGCCTGGCGCATCCTCGTCGACGACTACGTGACGGTCAGCGACGGCACCGGAATCGTCCACCAGGCGCCCGCCTACGGCGAGGATGACCAGAGGGTCACGGCTGCGGCCGGCATCCCGCTGATCATGAGCCTGGACGACGGCGGCAAGTTCCTGCCGCAGGTGACGGACGTCGCCGGGGAGTTGTGGATGGACGCCAACCGGCCGCTCATCCGACTGCTCACCCAGCGCGGGCGCCTGCTGCGCGAGGCCAGCTACGAGCATTCGTACCCGCACTGCTGGCGCTGCCGGAACCCCCTCATCTACAAGGCCGTCTCGAGCTGGTTCGTGCGCGTCACCGACATCAAGGACGACATGCTCGCGAACAACGAGCAGATCACCTGGGCGCCCGAGAACGTCAAGTACGGGCAGTTCGGGAAGTGGCTCGAGGGTGCGCGGGACTGGTCGATCAGCCGCAACCGCTACTGGGGCTCGCCGATCCCCGTCTGGAAGAGCGACGACCCCGAGTATCCGCGCGTGGATGCGTACGGGTCCCTCGCCGAGATGGAGGCCGATTTCGGCCGCCTGCCCCGCAACACCGACGGAGAGGTCGACCTGCACCGCCCGTTCATCGACGAGCTGACCAGGCCGAATCCCGACGACCCCACCGGACGCTCGACGATGCGCCGCATCGAGGACGTCCTGGACGTGTGGTTCGACTCGGGTTCGATGCCGTTCGCCCAGGTGCACTACCCGTTCGAGAATCACGACTGGTTCGACGAGCATGCACCCGCGGACTTCATCGTCGAGTACATCGGGCAGACCCGCGGATGGTTCTACCTCATGCACGTCCTGTCGACCGCGCTGTTCGACCGCCCCGCGTTCACGGGCGTGAGCTGTCACGGCATCGTGCTCGGCAACGACGGACAGAAGATGTCGAAGTCGCTGCGCAACTACCCCGACGTCTCAGAGGTCTTCGATCGTGACGGATCCGATGCGATGCGCTGGTTCCTCATGTCGAGCTCGGTGCTGCGCGGTGGCAACCTCATCGTCACCGAAGAGGGCATCCGCTCGGGCGTGCGCGAATTCCTCCTCCCCCTCTGGAACACGTGGTACTTCTTCGCCACGTACGCCAACGCCTCCTCCGGCGGCTACGAGGCCTCCTGGCGCACCGATTCCACCGACGTGCTCGATCGCTACATCCTCGCGCTCACCGGCGACCTGGTGCGCGAGGTCGCGAACGACCTCGAGACCCTCGACTCGACGACGGCTGCGGAACGGCTGCGGGACTTCGCCGAGGCGCTCACCAACTGGTACGTGCGTCGCTCGCGCGATCGCTTCTGGGTCGGGGTGTCCGACGACCCGCGCAGTCGTGAGGCCTTCGACACTCTCTATACGGTGCTTGAGACGGTCACCCGTGTCGCGGCGCCGCTGATCCCGCTGATCGCCGAGCGCATCTGGCAGGGCCTCACCGGCGGACGCAGCGTGCATCTCCAGGACTGGCCCGATGCCGACGACTTCCCGGCCGCCGACGACATCCGCACCACGATGGACGCGGTTCGCGAGGTGTCGGGTGCGGCGAATGCGCTGCGCAAGAAGGAGGGCAAGCGCGTGCGTCTGCCGCTGGCGCGACTCACGGTCGTGAAGACGGATGCTTCGTCCCTCGGTCGGTTCGACGACATCCTCCGCGACGAACTCAACGTCAAGAGCGTCGAACTGATCGATCTCGAAGACGGCACCGCCGCGCAGTACGGCATCACCCACCGGCTCTCGGTCAACGCGCGTGCCGCGGGTCCGCGCCTGGGCAAGCAGGTGCAGCAGGCCATCAGGGCCGCGAAAGCCGGAGACTGGAGTGAGACCGACGGCGTGGTCACCGCCGGCGGGCTCGCGCTCGAGCCGGGGGAGTACGACCTCGTTCTCGAGACCGCCGGTCGCCCCGCGGGCGAGGCGCTCGCGCTGTTGACGGGCGGAGGGTTCGTGCTGCTGGACACGACCACGACCCCCGAGCTCGAGGCCGAAGGGCTGGCACGCGACCTGATCCGAGCCGTACAGGACACCCGAAAGGCTGCCGGGTTCGACGTGAGCGACCGCATCCGGCTGCACCTGCTGTTCGCCGACCCCGTCGACGGCGACGCGGTGGCGTCGGCCTTCGATGTCGCGAACGTCGCGGGCGAGACGCTCGCGCTCGCGCACGACGTGCAGGTGGTCGGTCGTGATGTGCACGTCGCGACGGATGACCCGCCTGAGACGTGGCATCCCACGGTCTTCGGCACTCTGCCGGAGCATGTGTCCTACGTGCCGGCGGGCACCTATGCGAACGCCGGCGGCTTCCACGTCGCCGTGACGCGGACCGCTGCGCCCGCCGCCGAGGACGAGGCGGTGCAGGCGTGAACGACCGCGCACGCGCAGATGCCGTCTACGCCGAGCTGCTGACCCGTCAGGGCGAGCAGTGGGTCCAGCCGCGCGTGGAGCGCACCCGCCGCGTGCTCGAGCTGCTCGACGACCCGCAGCGCACGTACCGCGTCGTGCACGTCACGGGCACGAACGGCAAGACTTCGACGAGCCGCATCATCGAGAGCCTGGTCCGCGCCCACGGTCTGCGCACGGGACTGTTCACGAGTCCCCACCTCGAGCGGTTCACCGAGCGGATCATGATCGACGGCGAACCGGCCGACGACGCCGCGATCGCCGACGCGTGGGACGAGATCTCTCCCTTCGTCGGCCTCGTGGACGCAGAGCTCGAGAAGGCCGATGACGCGCCGCTGACGTTCTTCGAGCTGCTCACGGTGCTCGCCTTCGTCGTGTTCGCGGATGCGCCGATCGATGTGCTCGTGCTCGAAGTCGGCATGGGTGGCGCGTGGGATTCGACGAACACCGCCGACGGCGACGTCGCCGTGTTCGCCCCGATCGACCTCGACCACGCCGATCGTCTGGGCGACACGATCGCCGAGATCGCCTCCGTCAAGGCCGGGATCATCAAGGACGGCGCGCTCGTCGTCTCGGCCCGCCAGGACGCCGCGGCCGAGGCCGTGCTCCGTGCGGCGGCCGCCGCACACGGGGCGTCGATCGCGTTCGAGGGAGAGGGTTTCGCGCTCGCGTCCGACCGCCTCGCGGTCGGCGGGCAGCTCATCTCGGTGCGCGGACTCGCCGGTGTCTACGAAGACGAATACCTGCCCCTCTACGGCGCGCACCAGGGATTCAACGCGGCGCTCGCGATCGCGGCGGTGGAGTCGCTCATCGGCGGTGCGGCACAGCCCTTGAGCGCCGATGTGCTGACCGACGGGCTCGCCCAGGTCACGTCGCCCGGTCGACTGCAGCTCGTCGGCATCGAGCCGACCGTGCTGGTCGATGCAGCCCACAATCCGCACGGAGCGCATGCGCTGGTGGAGGCCATGAGGACGGCTTTCGACTTCGACGAGTGGGGGGTCGTGCTCGGGGTGCTCGAAGACAAGGACGCGCGCGGGATCGTGGCGGAGTTCGCGTCGGTCGCCACCCACGTCTTCGCCACTGCGCCCGACTCCGAGCGCGCGAACGAGGCCGACGTGGTGGCGGACATCGCCGAGGCGTCGGGTCTGCCGGTCACCGTGCACCGCGACCTCGATGACGCCGCGGCTGAGGCGCGCAGTTGGGCTTCGGCATCCGCTCGGCGTGCCGTGATCATCGCGGGTTCGGTCGTACTCGCCGGCGAGGCGCTGGCCCTCGCAGCGGAGCAGCAATGGAAGAGCGGGGGCGGCGAATGAGCGCCGGCGCCGGTGAGGAACGGCCTCCGAGGCGACCGTCCCGACGTCGGGGCGCCGCCGAGTCGCTCGGATCGATCGTCCTCGCTGCCGAGTCGCTCGTGGTGTTCCTCGGCGGGCTCCTGGTGTACGGCCTCGCCGCGCTCCCCGCCGGGATCGAGCCCTGGTGGGGCATCGTCGCCGGATCCACGGTGGCACTCGTCATGCTGCTCGCCGGGCGGACGCTGCAGCACCAGTGGGGAATCGTGCTGGGGTGGATCCTGCAGGGCCTCGTCCTCGCCGCCGCTCTGCTCGTGCCGGCCTTCGCGATCGTCGCCCTCATTTTCGGTGGGCTCTGGGCGTATGCGACGATCAAGGGGGCGTCGCTCGACGCCCGCAACGCGCGCCTCGCGCAGCAAGATCCCACCCCCGACGGAGAATGACATGTCGACCGAAGAGACCCTCATCCTGGTCAAGCCCGACGGCGTCGCCCGCGGCCTCACGGGCGCGATCCTCGCGCGCATCGAGGCGAAGGGCTATTCCCTCGTCGACATCCGTCTGGTCGAACCCGACCGCGAGACCCTCGCGCGGCATTACGCCGAGCACGAGGGCAAGCCGTTCTACGAGCCGCTGCTCGAGTTCATGCTGTCGGGACCGTCGGTCGCCATCCGTCTGGCCGGCAATCGCGTCATCGAGGGCTTCCGCTCGCTCGCAGGTACGACCGATCCGACGACCGCGGCACCCGGGACGATCCGCGGCGACTTCGGTCGCGATTGGGGCCTGAAGGTGCAGCAGAACCTCGTGCACGGTTCGGACAGCCCGGAGTCGGCTGCCCGCGAGCTGGCCATCTGGTTCGCCTGACGACCATGCGGCCGGCCGCGTTCGTCCCCTGCGCTGGCAGGGGGCGGACAGCATGAGCGCCATCACGCGAGTCTGGCTGGCGGACTGGGAGTGGCAGTGTTGCGGGGAAGCGTTCGCCGTCGGCGACGATATCGACTTCGGAATCGCGACGCGGTCACCTCATCTTGCCCTCGCCGACACACTCGGCCCGGTGCTGGTCGAGACCGTCGACGCGATCGAGTCTCACCACGAGGACGATTTCGTCGATCGGGTTCGCGGGCGGGTTCTGCAGGTGCACGCGGTCACGCGGGAAGTCGTCGAGCGTCGGTCCTTGCGCCGTCCGGGTCACGGCGCACCCCCGACGGCAGTGATGCCGCCAGCCGGCGAAGAATGGCCACTCATTCGCCACGAGTGGGGAAACGGTGTCGGCGCATGGGTGGGGGCGCGACCCTCGCGGTACGTGGTTGAAGTCATCCCGCTTCCGGACACGGCGGTTCTCGATCCTGTAGACGGCGTCCGTTTGCCGGCAGCGGAGGGCGAGGAAGCGCCGCCGTCGTTCGCTGTGCCCGCCGAGGATCCGCCGCCGGAGCGTCGCACGCGGTCGTTCATGGGCTGGCTGGTCGACATCGATGAGCACTAGTGCGCTTCGGATGGCTTTCTCCGACGACTCGATCATCGGTTCCGACTCACGCGCTTCCGCCCGGCCCGGGATCTCGCTCGCGTGATGCTCGGCGGCTCGTCTGTTTCTCCTCAGCACCGCTGTAGGTGGTCGATTTCGAGGTTATCCACGGGTTTGCGATTCGGCCGCTGATCTGGTTGTTTTTGGCGGTTCGGTGTCGGTGGTCCTCGGCAGAATGGGGGGTATGGACAACCTCGCTGACACGCTGCGACAGGTCGAGTTGACGCTCGGTGCGGTGGTGGGTCGGGCGTATCGGTCGGGTGAGCTGCGGGGCCTCGACGACGGGGAGGTTCTCTCGCTTGTGCGGGGGGCGTCGGTGATCGCCCGGCAGGCCGAGGCGTTCCTGGTGGGCGCGGTTGCGGAGTTGGAGGAGCGGGGGGAGGTCGCGGCATACCCGGAGCGTCCCACGACGAGGTTCGGGTGCCGGTCGGTGAAGGAGCTGGTCCAGCGCACCACGCTGGGGTCGAGTCGGACGGCGGGGGACATCGTGAAGGCAGCGCGTGCGGTGCAGCAGCCGGTGGCGGTGTCGACGGGTGAGGTTCTCCCGGCCGCGTATCCGGCGCTGCGTGAGGCGGCGGCCGATGGGGTCGTGGGGGTGGAGGCCCTGGTCGCGGTCGTCGGCGCGCTGGCTGCGGCGCAGTGCGACCGGGGTGCGCGTTTGGTCGCGGATGCGGAGCTTGCCGCATCCGCCCGCGGGGTGGGGGTGGACGGTGGCCCGTGTCCGGGGGTCGATGATCTGCGGTTGCAGGCGCAGGTGTGGGCGGCGTACCTGGATCAGGACGGTGCGGAGCCGCGGGAGTCGCGGGCGTTGCGGAAGAGGGCGTTCACGATCGGTGTCTGCCGGGACGGGATGGTGCCGTGTCGCGGGACCCTGCTGCCCGAGGTCGCCGCCCAGCTGCAGCGCTTGTTCGACAGCATCCTCAACCCCAAGACCGGCGGACCCGATGTCCCTGCGGGTCCCTGGTTCGCCGACCGTGGAGACCCGGGTGCGGACACGATTTTCAAGGACGCGGCTGTGGAAGACCCGGCCCTCGGAGACGCGACTGACCCGCGTACGCGGGTCATGCGGCAGCATGACGCGTTGGCGATGGTCCTCACGGTCGCGGCGCGGTCGGGCGCGGTGCCGTCGATCGGGGGCGCGGCCCCGACCCTCGTCGTGTCCGTGACTGCTGAGGATCTTGTGTCGGGTCGGGGGCACGCTCACCTCGACGGGTGTGACGAACCGGTCTCCCTCGCCGTGGCCCGGC
>NZ_JBHZIE010000003.1:0-156969 GCF_042747925.1 Microbacterium songi | reverse complement strand
GGTGGAAAGTGCGCATGCGGGGCGGCATCCCCGAAATACGCGGTCCATCCGCATGGGACCCCGGAAGGCAGTGGAGACCCGTCACCACATCACCCACACGCCTCAGCCGGGCACTACGCGCACGAAGCCCCGGCTGACGGATCCCGCCTGCAACAGGCGTACACACTGCGATGTGCGACGCCCACGACGGGCCGCCCCGGACGTGGCGTGCGCAGAGGCGGCGAAGGGCGCTCAGCCGAAGATCAGCGTGAAGATGTTCACGATCGCGTCGAGCCGCAGCTGCGCGATGAACAGGATCACTGCGTAGCTGAGGATCGCCATCAGCGGCACCCACGCCATGAGTCGATCCGCGACCTCGCGAACGCGCTCCGACACCGGCGCGACACCGCTCCGCAGCAGGTGAAGGGTGACGGCATAGAACGACGGGATCGCCACCGACCACGTCACCATGCACCAGGGGCACAGGGTCGCCAACGAGAAGATGCTCTGGTAGGCGAGCCAGCAGGAGAAGCCGAACGCGAACAGGAAGCCGAGCCAGAACAGCCACCAGAACCATCGTGCGAATCGTGCACCGGCCAGGATCGCGACACCCACGACGATCGGCGCGATCCACGCGGCCAGCCCGATGAGCGGGTTCGGGAAACCGAACGCGCTGCCCTGCCACGAGTCGAGGTTCTTGCCGCACTGCACCAGCACACTGAAGTCGCACGAGGCGCTGGACCCCGGATTCTCCAGGAGCGCGAACTTCTCCACGGTGAGCGAGAACGCCGCCCACCACCCGATGACGCCGGCGATGATCAGCCAGATGGCGAGGCCGGTCGGGCGCGTGCGTGACAGCGACGAGGACATGTCGGCATTATCCCAGTCCGGGCTGGGGGAGTCCCCGGTGCCGACCCCTCTCGCGACCCGCGGGAGCGTGCCGTCGCGCATCGCCCGGGTGAAAGTGCGATAATGGGCTTCGATGCGTCACGGCCACGACGGACGTCGCGTCACACGAATACTTCAGGGCCACGTGAGCCCTATCGCAGCACGAGCCACAGAGCCTGTTGCAGACCGCATTGAGTTCGCGGCCCCACCCCAGGGAGCCGCACGATATTTCGCCGGGCGACGCGGTGCCGCCCGCAGGGAGCGCCAGTGATGGCTGATGACAATGACCAGACCGAGTTCGAGAACACGCCGGAGCCCGCGGAGGAGCTGACCCCTACCGCACCCGAGTCGAGTCCCTCGCCCGACACGGAGCCTTCGCCCGACACGTTGCCCTCCCTCGACGCGGGTGCCGGGCCGAGTGATGATCTGGAGGTCGCAGAGGTCTTCGCCGACGCTGCCTCCGCGGAGGACTCCTCGTCACCCCAGGCGGACGAAGCGGCCCCGCCCACGGAGCCTGCGGACGATGTTCCGCTGACCGCAGTGACGCTCGGCCTGATCCCCGAGGTCTTCGTCTCGGCCGTCTCGACCCAGCTGCACTTCTACGCTCCGCCCATCATCGCGCTGCCGCCGCTCCCGCCCGTCCGGCAGAGCCGCGTCGAGGAGTCGGTCGACGAAGACTCCGCATCCGCGGGCGGCCGACGTCGCAACCGGCGCCGCACCGGCGGCGAAGGGCGGGAAGACGCGCCCGATGCCCCGCAGCCGCCGCAGCATCAGCCGCGCCAGCGCGCGGTCGAGCTCATCACCGAGCCGCAGCGCATCAAGGGTTCCACGCGTCTCGAAGCCAAGAAGCAGCGTCGTCGCGACGGACGCGAGGCAGGGCGACGTCGCACGGTCGTGACCGAGGCCGAGTTCCTCGCGCGTCGCGAGGCCGTCGACCGCACCATGATCGTCCGTTCCAAGAACGGCCGCATCCAGATCGCGGTGCTCGAAGACAAGGTGCTCGTCGAGCACTACGTCGCCCGCAACCAGGACGCCTCTCTGATCGGCAACGTCTACCTCGGGCGCGTGCAGAACGTGCTGCCCAGCATGGAGGCCGCGTTCGTCGACATCGGCCGCGGCCGTAACGCCGTGCTGTACTCCGGCGAGGTGGACTGGGACGGCGTCGAAACCGGCAACCAGCCGCGACGCATCGAGCTCGCCCTGAAGTCGGGGGACCGGGTCCTCGTACAGGTCACGAAGGATCCCGTCGGCCACAAGGGTGCGCGGCTCACGAGCCAGATCTCACTTCCCGGCCGATACCTCGTCTACGTGCCGGGCGGCGCGATGAACGGGATCTCGCGCAAGCTCCCCGACACCGAGCGCGCGCGCCTCAAGCGCATCCTCAAGGAGGTGCTGCCTGAGTCGAGCGGCGTCATCGTGCGCACCGCCGCCGAGGGCGCCACCGAAGACCAGCTCACCGTCGACGTGCAGCGACTGACCTCGCAGTGGGAGCACATCAGCGCCCAGCTCGAATCCGTGCAGGCGCCCGCGCTGCTGCACTCGGAGCCCGACCTGCTCGTCAAGATCGTGCGCGACGTCTTCAACGAGGACTTCTCCAAGATGCTCATCCAGGGCGAAGACGCCGCTCAGACGATCGAGAGCTACGTCGCAGGCGTCGCGCCCGATCTGCTCGAGCGCATCGAGCGCTACGACAGCGACGGCGACCCCTTCGACGACTTCCGCGTCACGGAGCAGATCGAGAAGGCGCTCGACCGCAAGGTCTGGCTGCCGTCCGGCGGTTCGCTCGTGATCGACCGCACCGAGGCCATGACCGTTGTGGACGTCAACACCGGGAAGTTCGTCGGCTCCGGAGGAAACCTCGAGGAGACCGTCACCAAGAACAACCTCGAAGCCGCCGAGGAGATCGTCCGCCAGCTGCGACTGCGCGACATCGGCGGCATCATCGTGGTCGACTTCATCGACATGGTGCTCGAGTCCAACCGGGACCTCGTGCTGCGCCGCCTGGTGGAGTGCCTCAGTCGCGACCGCACGAAGCATCAGGTCGCTGAGGTGACGTCACTGGGTCTCGTGCAGATGACCCGCAAGAAGCTCGGGCTGGGCCTGCTGGAGACCTTCAGTGAGCCGTGCGACGTCTGCGCCGGCCGGGGTGTCGTCGTGCACCACGATCCCGTCATGAAGCACCGCGCTCCGCTCACGGGCGCGCCGACGGGGCGTCGCCCGCGCTCGGGGCCGCCCAGCAACACGAACGGATCGTCTTCCGGGGGCGGCACCCACATGATCACCGAGGGAGTGAAGTCCGCACTGGCGCAGATCGCCGCATCGACGATCCACCCGCACGCGGAAGAGGTGCCGGCCACCGAGACGGAAGCCCCGGTCTCCGAGCCTGTCGAGCAGGTCACTGCAGAGCGTCCCAAGAAGCAGCGCAAGAAGCGTCCCGCACCCGCCGCCCCGCCGCGCACCGAGAAGGATGCTCTGCTGGACGTCGTGCTGAACGCCCTTCCGGAGCCGAAGGCCCCCGGTCAGGGCCGCGGACGGCGACGCGTGACCACGGCCGCCCTGACGGGTACGCCGGTGAGCACGACCCCCACCCAGGACTGAGGGCGACGCATCTCGGCGTCGCGGGCGGTCATCGTCCGCGACGCTGGCGCGCCGTCACCCGGAGGCCCGACGCGATCAGCGATCGCACGAGCGTGCGACCGTCGACGTGCACGGCACCCGCGGCGACGAGTCGAGCGTGGGCGTCTTCGGGCACGTCGTAGTGGTCGCGATCGAACCCGCGCCGGGGGATCCCGTTCGCCTCGGCGAACGCGTGCAGCTCGGCCAGATCCGAGTCGCTCACGAGGTGCGCCCACATCCGCCCGTGCGCGGGCCAGCGGGGGTCGTCGATCAGGATCGTCACAGACGGATCCTACGACCGCGCCGCGGGAGTCGGACCGCATCAGCTTTTGGGATATCGGCCCCGATCCGGTAATGTATTCCTTTGGTGCGTTGACGACAGTATTTGCTTCCGCACCGCATCTTTGCCCAGGCATCCGGAGCCGCGCGCTCCCTGAAGAAACAAGGTATGAAGTGGTCTACGCAGTTGTGCGCGCCGGTGGACGGCAGGAAAAGGTCGAGGTCGGCACGATCGTCGTTCTCGACCGACAGGCGGCGAAGATCGGCGACAGCATCCAGCTTCCCGCCGTTCTGCTGGTCGACGGCGACGCCGTGACGACTGACGCCGACACGCTCGCGAAGGTCAGCGTCACCGCCGAGGTCCTCGGTGAAGAGCGCGGCCCGAAGATCATCATCCAGAAGTTCAAGAACAAGACCGGGTACAAGAAGCGCCAGGGGCACCGTCAGGACCTCACGCGCGTCAAGGTCACGGGCATCAAGTAAGCACGGAAGAGACTCAGGACATGGCACACAAAAAGGGCGCAAGCTCCACCCGTAACGGTCGTGACTCCAACGCTCAGCGCCTCGGCGTCAAGCGTTTCGGCGGCCAGAAGGTCCTCGCCGGCGAGATCATCGTCCGCCAGCGTGGCACGCACTTCCACCCCGGCGTGAACGTCGGCCGTGGCGGCGACGACACGCTGTTCGCCCTGACCCCGGGCGCGGTCGAATTCGGCCAGAAGGGCGGCCGCAAGGTCGTCAACATCGTCGCCGCGGTGGCTGCGGAGTAGTTCGAGGCTGCACACAGTTTCGTACGAGGGGGCGGGCTTCGGCTCGCCCCCTCGTGTTTTCATCGAAGGCCGCTGAGGCCCATCACGGAGGAGGAGCGAATGGTCACGTTCGTCGACCACGTCACTCTGCACCTGCGTGCGGGCAAAGGCGGCAACGGCTGCGTCTCGGTCAAACGCGAGAAGTTCAAGCCTTTGGCAGGGCCCGACGGCGGCAATGGCGGGCACGGTGGCGACGTCATCCTGGTCGCCGACCCCCAGGTGACCACGCTCCTGTCGTACCACCATTCTCCGCACCGGTCCGCCAGTAACGGCGGATTCGGGATGGGCGACCACCGATCGGGCGCAGAGGGCGAGAACCTCGAACTGCCGATCCCGGTCGGCACCGTGGTGAAGGACGCCTCGGGCGAAGTGCTCGTCGACCTCGTCGAGCCGGGTATGCGATTCATCGTCGCGCCCGGCGGCATCGGCGGTCTCGGCAATGCCGCACTGTCGAATCCGAAGCGCAAGGCGCCGGGTTTCGCACTGCTCGGCACGCCGGGCTGGGAAGGCGATGTCGTCCTCGAACTCAAGACCGTCGCCGACGTCGCGCTCGTGGGCTTCCCGTCGGCCGGCAAATCGAGCCTCGTGGCGGCCATCTCCGCGGCGCGTCCGAAGATCGCCGAGTATCCGTTCACGACCCTGCATCCCAACCTGGGCGTCGTCCAGGCGGGCGACACCCGCTATACGGTCGCCGACGTCCCCGGTCTGATCGAGGGCGCCAGCGAGGGCAAGGGCCTGGGCCTGGAGTTCCTCCGCCACGTCGAGCGGTGCACGGCTCTGGTCCACGTGCTGGACTGCGCCACGCTCGAGCCCGGTCGCGACCCGATCAGCGACCTCGACATCATCCTCGCGGAGCTCGCCGCCTACCCCGTCCCCGACGGCCAGGTTCCCTTGCTCGAACGTCCGCAGCTCATCGCGCTCAACAAGGTCGATGTGCCGGAGGCGCAAGAGCTCGCCGACCTGGTCCGTCCCGACCTGGAGGCTCGCGGATTCCGCGTCTTCGAGATCTCGACCGTCAGCCATGATGGCCTGCGCCAGCTGACCTACGCGCTCGGCGACGTCGTGCTGCGGCACCGTGCGGAAGAGGCGGCGAAGCCGGCGCCCGAGCGCATCGTCATCCGCCCGCGTGGCAGCGAGAAGGACTTCACGATCCGCATCGAAGGCGGATCGTACGGCGACATCTACCGCATCATCGGCGACAAGCCTGTGCGCTGGATGCAGCAGACCGACTTCCAGAACGAAGAGGCCGTCGGCTATCTCGCCGATCGCCTGGAGAAGCTGGGCGTCGAGGACGAACTGCACCGCGTGGGCGCGACGACGGGCTCCACCGTCGTGATCGGCGAGGGTGACGGTGTCGTCTTCGACTGGCAGCCGACGCTCACGTCGGTGGCCGAGCTCATGACGGCGCCGCGCGGTACCGATCCGCGTCTGCTGCAGGACAACCGCCGCACGACATCGCAGCGCCGTGAGCGCTATCACGCGATGATGGATGCGAAAGCCGAGGCTCGTGCCGATCTCGAGGCCGAGCGGATCGGCGCGGGTGAGTCCTTCGACGAGGACGCGCAGTGACCGCACGCACGAGGGCGGAGCTGCGCACAGCCCGCCGCGTCGTGGTCAAGGTCGGCTCGTCGTCGATCAGTGGTGAGAACGCCGGCAAGATCCAGCCGATCGTCGAAGCGCTGGCCGTCGCGCACGGCCGGGGCACGGAGGTGGTGCTGGTCTCGTCGGGCGCGATCGCGACGGGAATGCCGTTCCTCGCTCTCGATGCGAGGCCCAGCGACCTCGCCACTCAGCAGGCGGCGGCCGCGGTCGGGCAGAACGTCCTGATCTACCGTTACCAGGAATCCCTCCGCCCGTTCCGCATCGTCGCCGGCCAGGTTCTGCTGACGGCGGGAGACCTCGAGAACCCCACGCACCGCTCCAACGCCCGGCGCGCGATGGAGCGACTGCTCGGCCTGCGCATCCTGCCGATCGTCAACGAGAACGACACGGTCGCCACCCACGAGATCCGATTCGGTGACAACGACCGGCTCGCCGCGCTCGTGGCCGAGCTCATCGGCGCTGATGCGCTGGTGCTGCTGAGCGACATCGAGTGCCTGTTCACCCGCCCGCCGGATCAGCCGGGCGCACGCCCCATCCATCGGGTCGAGTACGACGACGACCTGCATGGCTACGAGTTCGGCTCGGGCGTCGTGAACAGCGTCGGCACCGGGGGAGCGGCCACGAAGGTCTCCGCCGCGCGTCTGGCCGCCGCAGCGGGAGTGGGCGTGCTCGTCACGAGCGCCGATCGGGTGGCGGCGGCTCTCGACGGCGACGACATCGGCACCTGGTTCGATCCGCACCCGCACGGGAGCACACCGACGCCGACCGGCCCCATCCGCACGGCCCCGGTCGCGGCGCTGCCCGCCGATACACTGGGCCGATGACCATCACCGCGGGCGAGAGCGCTGTCGAGGCATCGGCGGCGGACGTGCTTCGTGAGCGGATGCTGCGGGCAAAGGACGCGTCGAGGCAGATCGGTCTGCTCTCCGACGCGCGCAAGCAGGACGTGCTGCGCGCGATCGCCGATTCCCTCGAGGCATCCGCCGCTCTCATCGTCGAGGCGAACCACGCTGACCTCGAGCGCGGTCGGGCGACCGGGTTGTCGGAGGGCCTGCAGGACAGATTGCGCCTGGACGAAGGACGCGTGGCGGCGCTGGCGCAGGCCGTCCGCGACGTCGCCGAGCTCCCCGACCCGGTGGGGCGCATCCTCGACGAACGGCTGCTCCCGAACGGCATCCGACTGCAGAAGGTGTCGGTGCCGTTCGGAGTTGTCGGCTCGATCTACGAGGCACGGCCCAACGTCACCGTCGACATCACCGCGCTTGCCCTGCGTTCGGGCAACGCTGTGGTGCTGCGCGGAGGCTCCGCGGCCGAGTCGACGAACCGCGCGCTCATCGACGCGATGCGAGAGGCTCTCACGTCCGCCGGCGTCGACCCCGAAGCTGTGCAGACCGTCGATGACTACGGCCGCGCGGGGGCGCGCGAGCTGATGCAGGCGCGGGGGATCGTCGACGTCCTCGTTCCCCGAGGGAGCGCTCAGCTGATCGAGACCGTCGTGACCGAGTCATCCGTCCCTGTCATCGAGACCGGCGCCGGTGTCGTCCACATCTTCCTCGACGCGACCGCCCCGGAGTCCTGGGCGCAGGAGATCGTCGTCAACGCGAAGGCGCAGCGTCCGAGCGTCTGCAACGCGGTCGAGACCGTACTGGTGCACCGCGATGCTGCGGAGCGTCTCGTGCGTCCCGTGGTGGCCGCCCTGCAGGAGGCCGGCGTCACCGTCCACGGCGACGACGACGTGCGCATGCTGGCCGCCGGCGTCGTGCCGGCGACCGAGGACGACTGGGCGACCGAGCACATGAGCCTCGACCTCTCGATGCGCGTCGTGGACGACGTCGATGCGGCCATGGCGCACATCCGTCGGTACTCGACGCACCACACGGAGTCGATCATCACCGAGGACGACGCGATCGCCGAGCGCTTCCTCGCCGAGGTCGATTCGGCCGTGGTGATGGCGAACGCGTCCACCCGCTTCACCGACGGAGCCGAGTTCGGCTTCGGAGCGGAGGTCGGCATCTCCACCCAGAAGCTGCATGCCCGGGGCCCGATGGGACTCGCTGAGCTGAACAGCACCAAGTGGCTCGCGCGCGGCTCAGGACAAGTCCGAGCCTGACGTCCTAAACTGAGGTGCGCACCGTGTGCACCGCCCCATCCGAAACGGAGCCCAGATGACCTTCGCCTCGCTCATCGCCCTCGCAGCTGAAGAGGGGGAGCAGCACGGCAACGTGATGCTCGAGACGATCGGCTACCCCATCGTGGCGATCATCGCGTTCGCGGCGCTCGGTCTCGTGACCCTCTCGTACCGCAACGTGGCCAACCGCCACGGCAGCAAGGCCGAGGCTTACGCACGCGCGCACGCGAACGACAAGCCAGAAGTGGGGCACGGCCACTAGGTCGACCGCATGCAGGTGACGGCAGCCCCGAGGATCGGGGTCATGGGTGGGACGTTCGATCCCATCCATCACGGGCACCTGGTGGCCGCCAGCGAGGTCGCCTCCTCGTTCGGCCTCGACGAAGTGATCTTCGTTCCGACCGGCCGCCCGTGGCAGAAAGAGGTGGTCACGGCGGGCGAGCATCGTTACCTCATGGCGGTGATCGCGACGGCCGCCAACCCGCAGTTCACCGTCAGCCGCGTCGACATCGACCGGGCCGGCCCCACCTACACGATCGACACGCTGCGCGATCTGAAGGCGGCGCGGCCGGACGCGGAGCTGTTCTTCATCTCCGGCGCCGACGCTGTGGCGCAGATTCTCAGTTGGAGGGACCATGATGAACTGTGGGACCTGGCCCACTTCGTGGCCGTCTCCCGGCCGGGGCACGTGCTCACCACCGACGGACTGCCGGGCGGCAAGGTGAGTCAGCTCGAGATTCCGGCGCTGTCGATCTCCTCGACCGACTGCCGGAAGCGGGTCAAGATGGGGCATCCCGTCTGGTATCTCGTCCCCGACGGCGTCGTCCAGTACATCGCGAAGCATCACCTCTATCGGAGCAACGCATGACCGCACCCGAACAACACGAAGGCCAGCCGCTGACCCGTCGTCAGCTGCGGGAGATCCGCAACACCGCGTCGACGCCGATCGTGACGCCGGAAGACCTCCGGGCAGCGGATGCTGCGGCCGCCGCCCGCGCCCTCGACGACGCCGCGCGCTCCGACGCCGAGGGGTCGAGCGACTCGGCCGGATCGTCGACGGCGCACGGCGACGCGCCGGCGGACGCCGCACCCGAGGATCCTTCATCCGCCGGCCGGCCGGAGAGCCCTGCGCCCGCCGTGCCGCTGGCCCGTGCTGCCGAGCCCATCGACCTCGCCCCGGCGCCGGCGCCCGACGCCAGCGTCGACCTCGGGGTCAACCCGCTCACGCGACGCCAGGCGCGCCAACAGGAACGGATCCGCACGGCATCCGTCCCCGTCATCACCTCCGGCATGCTGAACGCGCAGTCGTCAGCCGCGTCCACCGCAGAGCGCGAGGATCAGCCCGGCGATGTCGCCGCCCGCACGGACGCCGCGGTCGACAGCGACCTCGAGCAGGTCACCGCCGCGCCCGATGAGTCCGAGGGCGACGACGTGATCGAGGCATCCGTCATCGAAGACTCCGCCGACGAGGCCACGGACCATGACGAAGAGCACGAGGACGGACCCCGCGATCAGCCGGCGGGCATCGTCGGAGACGCCGCGGATGATGACGATCTCGATGCACCCGCGTCGGGCCCCGTGGTCAATCCCGCCTTCGGCTCCGAGCTGCTGGCCGGCGACGGTCCCGCTCCGATCGCTGCCGTCACCCTTCCGCCCTCGTTCGACCAGCTCATCGCGCGCAGCAGCACGACCACCGGCTCGCAGTCCACGACGAACGCGCTGATCTTGTCGCAGACCCCCGAGGGCGCGATGATGAGCCCCGTGACCGCGACGGGCGAGGTGCTCATCACCGGCACGTTCGCCCTCCCGGAGGGATTGGGCTCGCAGGGCCACGCGCCCGGTACGACCGACGGCAAGGACGTCGACGCCGTGCTCGTCGACGGCGAACTGCCCGCGCATTCCTCTCCCACCCCGATCGCTGCGAGTGCGGCGATCAGCACGGTGAAGACCACCGGCGAGATCATTCGCCCCCCCGCCCCCGAGAAGGGCGGGCGCCTCATGCTCGCCCTCGGAATCACCATCGGTGTGCTTGCCATCGCTCTTGTCGGTGTCTTGATCCTCGCCGTTGCGACAGGAGTATTCTCATGACCGCGACCGACAATTCCCGGCGGATGCTGGCGATCGCCGCCGCCGCCGCAGACGACAAGAGCGGCGAGGACCTCGTCGCTCTCGACGTCTCGGAGCCGCTGCCACTCGTCGACATCTTCCTTCTCGTGACGGGGCGCAACGAGCGCAACGTCGCATCGATCGCCGATGAGGTCGAGACCAAGCTGCTGGAGTCGGGCTACAAGCGGCTCCGCCGTGAGGGCCGCAAGGAGTCGCGCTGGATCCTGCTGGACTTCGGCGATCTCGTGGTGCACGTCTTCCACGAGCAGGAGCGCGTGTACTACGGACTCGAGCGTCTCTGGAAGGACTGCCCGGTGGTCCCGATCGAGTTGCCGTCGCGCGTCGCGTCCGCCGACTGACCCGGCCGTCGTGGTTCGTCCCACGCTCTCGGATGTAGTAATCTAGGGGGGTTGCCCCGCCACGGCGGAGCAACGATTCTGGGTCTGTGGCGCAGCTGGTAGCGCACCTGCATGGCATGCAGGGGGTCAGGGGTTCGAGTCCCCTCAGATCCACCGGATAATTCTCTCGCACCGTGTTCGTCGCCTCCACGTGCGACGCTACGGTGAAGTCATGAGCTCGCAGCCTCGGTGCCCGTACTGTCGGCACTTCGTCTACCTCGACACGCTGACGTGTCCCGAGTGCGACGGCACGATCGCTTTCCACGTCATCAGCCGTCAGTTCTTCGGGGTCCACAACGGGCGGGTCGTGATCGACGGGGAGACGTGGCACACCTGCTCGAACCGCGGGTGGCAGTGCAACTGGCTGGTGCGAGACGACGCGCCGGCGGGGCGGTGCATCGCGTGCCGACTGACCCGGCGGCGACCTCCGTCCGACGACACGGTCGCCCTCGAGAAGCTGGCGAAGACGGAGGAGGCGAAGCGTCGGCTGCTGCTGCAGCTCGCCGACCTCGGCCTGCCGATCGTGCCGTGGGACGTCCGGCCCGGTGGGCTCGGGTTCGACTTCCTCTCGAGCCTCTCTCAGGGCGAGCGCATCATGATCGGACACGCGAACGGCATCATCAGCCTCGACCTGGCCGAGAGCCTCGACGATCGGCGGGAAGCCCTGCGCATCCGGCTAGGCGAGCCCTATCGCACGATGCTCGGCCACCTGCGTCACGAGGTCGGGCACTACTTCCAGAACGTCCTGCTCACCGATGACGCGGCATGGACGCGCTGCCGCGCGCTGTTCGGCGACGAGCGTGCCAGCTATCAGGAGGCGTTGACCCGCCACTACGCCTCCGGGGCACCGGCCGGATGGCGCGACGAGTACATCTCCGAATACGCCACGATGCACCCGTGGGAGGACTTCGCCGAGACGTTCGCGCACTATCTGCACATCACCGGAACCCTGCAGACGGCTGCGGCGATCGGCATCCATCTCGATGCCGCCACCACCAACGCACGCGACACCGACGTGATCCCGCGGGAGTCGTACCGCGACGAATCGGTGCACCAGCTGCTCGGCGATTGGGAATGGATGTCGCAGGCCTTCAACCGCATCAACCGCGCCATGGGCTTCGGCGACCTGTACCCGTTCGACATCGTGCCGACTGTACGCACCAAGCTCGGGTTCGTGCACGAACTGGTCACCCGCGCGCCCCTCACCACCGCGCAGCAGGCGTCGCTCGCGCTCCAGGGGTCGGCGGACCGCACATGACCTCGTATTCGCGCGGCCAGCGCGTGATCGGAGCCGCCACCCACAAGGTGCACAACCAGCCGCCCTTCCGTGTCGAGGTCGACGAATTCGGGCTGAACGCGCCGCTCGTCGCAGCGGTCGAGGCGTTCGGCGCCGGGTGGGCCGCCGGTGACCTGCACGAGGCCGGCACGCACGTCGGGTCGGGGGAGTTCCAGGCCGACGCCGAGCGCGCGAACGTGCACACCCCGGTCGCGTACCCGCACGACCGGTGGGGATATCGCCTCGACGAGGTCGAGTACGACCCGTCCTACCATCGCGTCCTGTCGGCAGCCCTCGCGCGCGGAGCGCACACCTCGGCGTGGGCCGAGCCCCGCCCCGGAGCATCCGTCGCCCGTGCCGCGACGTTCATGCTGTTCGCGCAGGTGGAGGCGGGGCATGCCTGCTCGGTCTCGATGACGCACGCCGCCGTGGCCGCGATCCAGCAGTCGCCGCGTGTGGCGGAGGAATGGATGCCGCGCCTGCTGTCGCGCGAGTACGAGCCGCGTCTGCTGCCGAACGAGGAGAAGGGCAGCGCCCTCATCGGCATGGCGATGACCGAGAAACAGGGCGGCTCGGACCTCCGGGCGGCCACGACCGCCGGTGTGCACATGGGCGGGCAGGCCTATCAGCTGACCGGACACAAATGGTTCTGCTCCGCGCCCATGTCGGACGGGTTCCTGATGCTCGCGCAGACCCGCCGTGGCGGCAAGGACGAGGGACTGAGCTGCCTGTTCGTGCCCCGGCTGCTGCCCCGGGGAATGCGCAACTCCTTCCGCATCCAGAAACTCAAGGACAAGCTCGGCAACCGGTCCAACGCCTCCGCCGAAGTCGAGCTCGACGGCACCGTCGGGGTGCTGATCGGCGAGCCGGGGCGCGGCGTGAACGCCATCATCGAGACGGTGCAGCGCACCCGGCTCGACTGCATCCTCGGCGCGGCCGCCGGAATGCGCCAGAGCGTCGCGGAAGCCGTCTGGCACGCGCGTGGCCGATCCGCGCTCGGAGCGCCGCTCGTCGACCAGCCCGCGATGTCGGCCGTTCTCGCCGACCTCGCGATGGAGTCCGAGGCCGCGATGCTGACGGGACTCCGGCTGGCGCAGCTCTTCGACGCGGATGCCTCCGAGCAGGACGTCGCGCTGCGTCGTATCGCCACCCCCATCGCCAAGTACTGGGTCACCAAACGCGGACCGCATCACGCGTACGAAGCCCTCGAGTGCCTCGGCGGCAACGGGTACATCGAGCACTTCCCCCTCGCCCGTCGGTACCGGGAGCAGCCCGTGATGTCGATCTGGGAGGGCTCGGGCAACGTCATCGCGCTCGATGTGGTGAGGGCACTGACCCGCAATCCCGACTCGGTGGCCGCGTTCGTCGAGGAGCTCGAGACATCCCGCGGCGCGTCCGGCCTGCTCGACGCCCACGTCGACCGGGCTGTTGCGTTGCTCGCGGAGGTCGCCGACGCCGATCCCGCGGGCGCGCAGGCCCAGGCGCGGCGATTGGCGGAGAGTCTGGCGCTCGCACTGCAGGGCTCCCTCATGCTGCGGCATGCTCCGTCACTCGACGCAGAGACCTTCCTGGCCGCGCGCCTCGGGGAGCAGAGGGGTGCGCAGTACGGGGTCCTCCCGCGTGGGACGGATGCCGCGGCCATCGTCGCCCGTCACTGAGGCGTGGCCGCCTCCCTGGAGTGACGTGGTGGTCAGTCCAGCGTCGTGACGGTCGCCGATGCCGAGTCCCACCGCCGGAGGGCGACTCCGGACGCGGTGGACTCCGGCCCGAGCAGTTCGAGTGCCTCGGGGAGAGACGTCAGGCGGAGCCGACGCGCCAGGCTGACGTGCGGCGTCCATTCCCCGGGTGCAGTGTGCGGAGCATCCTCGCCGGGCGCCGCGGCAGCGTGCACGGCAGCATGCAGCGCCTGCAGCTCGGGGGTGAGCAGTACCGGCCGCACCAGCACGCCGCGGTCGCCGTGCGCGAACACGATGGGGGAGCCGAGCGAGAGCGTCACCGGCAGGAGAGCCGAGGCCTGCGCGAAACGGTTCTGGGCGAGCGCGGGGCGGACCAGGAGCGTCACGTGGGGGCTGTTGCTCGGCGAACGGTGGGACCCGAGACTGGAATGTCCGGCGCGCGCCAGACGGTCCCAGTCCCCGCGCACCGAGGCATCGGATTCCGGGTCGAGGAGAAGCTCGATGCTGACGACGTCGCTCATGTGCGACCGACCCTAGCAAGCCTGCAGGTCCGGGCTCTCGCGCGAACGATGGCATCCTGGGGAGGTGCCAGATGAGAGTCCTCCCCTCGACGTCGCGGTGGAGCACGTGCGCAACGGGGATTCCACGACACGTGTCACCAGGGTTTCGACGACCTCATCGGGCAGTACGCGTCCGTTCGTGCTGGTGGCCGGCATCGGCGTCGCATCGACGTACTTCGAGCTCCTGGCCCCGACTCTGGCGCTCCGCGAGGACGTGTACGCCCTCGACATGCCGGGCTTCGCGGGGATGTCGAGGGCGCACGAAGAACCCACGATCGAGTACTTCGCAGATCAGGTCGAGGCCGTCCTCGACCGCTACCATCTCCAGAACCCGGTCCTCATCGGGCATTCGATGGGCAGTCAGGTCGTCACCGAGGTGCTCATCCGCCGTCCGGAGCTCACTCACGCGATCCTGGTGAGCCCCGTCATCAACGAAGCCGAGGCGGGAGCGTTCACGCAGGCCGTCCGATTCATCCAGTCGGCGCTCCACGAGACCATCCACCTGGCGGTGATCGCCGTCTCGGCCTACCTCCTGTGCGGCACGGTGTACTTCCTCTCGGTGCTCCCGCACATGCTGCGCTACCGGATCTCCGACCGGGTGCACCACGTGTCGGCCGAACTGCTCCTCATCCGCGGTGAGTTCGACCGGAGTTCCCCGCGCCGGTTCCACTCGCGTCTGGTCGCCCGCGCCCGTGACGCTCGGCGGTGGGAGATCGAAGGCGCGGCGCATTCGATCATCCACGGTCACGCGGTCGGCGTCGCCAAGCTCGCGCAGCGGCACGTGGACGGCGAGGTCGCCGCGCGCGGACGCATGTCGAACGAGGAGGCCGAGGTCCCGCCGGCACGCCATCGCGATGTGCGGATGCTGCTGGGCGCGACGCTCACCCGGGCGATGGAGTGGGTGTACGCGCTCCGACGCGACGAAGAAGGCGTCGCCCATGCCAAGCGCGAGCACGCCCGCATCCTGTGGCGCGCCTACGCCCCACGATGACCGAGGGCGCCCAGGCTCTGCGGACTGCTCAGGCCTTGCTCGGCTGACACCACAGGGCGATCAGCACGAGGCTGCCGAACGGCACGACCGCGAGGAAGATGAGCGGCCAGGGCAGCGCCGCATCACGCAGACGCCGCACCTCGAGCGCCAGGGTGGGGAGGAACACCACGAGTCCCCAGAGCGCGAGCGCGAGGTAGGCGAGGATGCCGAGCCAGATGACCGGGGGCAGCAGGATCCCGATCACGAAGAGCAGGATGGTGCCGATCGTCAGGATGGCGTTGAACAGGTACCAGTACCAGAACTCCGGGCGACCCGCCCGCCCGCTGAAGTCGACGTAGTGGCGGAACACCGACGTGATCGCGCTTCCCATCCCCTGCACGGGCGGGGCACCGTATGCCCACGCGTCGTTAGGCCGGACCTGCCCGTACGGTTGCACGGTCTGACTGCCAACGTAGGGGTACACCACCCCGGGCGCGGACATCGGATGGGCGGGAGCCGGAGCGTACGGCTCGCGTGAGGTCTGCATCGGCGCGGAGACGTCCACGGCCGGCGTGAGAGCGGCGATCGCGTCGGGCTCCGGCGCCCTCGTCGAGGCCGTCCACGCGAGGCCGTTCCACCAGCGCTCGCGGTGATCGTCCTGCGGGTCGGGGTACCAGCCGGCGGGCGGCGAGGCGGGCGTCGACATGGGAGGTCTCCTTCGGTGCGGACACCCCCATTGTGGCCCATCACCCACATCGACCGAGCCCCGCATCCGAACCCCGTGCGTCGCGCGGTGCCGGAGAGCGTGACGTCAGCGAGCGATGGACTCCCGCACGCGCGCCCGCAGCGCGTTGGACCTCGCTGCGAACGCGCGCTGACGTCGGACGTATTCGGCTTTCCCCTCGGGCGTCTCGATCCGGAGCGGCTCCGCCCCCCACGCCCTCATGTCGTAGGGCGATGCCTGCATGTCGACGCGGCGGATGTCCCGTGCGAGCTCGAAGGCGTCCAGGAGGAGGTCGCCGGGAACGAGCGGCGACAGCTTGACGGCCCACTTGTACACGTCCATGCCGGCGTGCAGGCAGCCGGGCTGCTCGGACTCGGGCTGGTCGGACCGGGTCAGCACGGCCCAATTGCGCGGCTCGGCCTCAGGCGTGAAGAACCGGAAGGCGTCGAAGTGGGTGCACCGCAGTTCGTGCGTGTCCACGACCTCATCCGTGGCGCGCCGACCGAGGCGGAGGGGCACGTCGTGACGATGCTCGGGCTGACGGTAGACCATCGCCCACTCGTGCAGACCGAAGCACCCGAAGCTGCCCGGTCGCGCGGCGGTGCGTGCGAGGATCCGGTCGATGAGCTCCACCTGGGTGGTGCGCTCGCGGTGGAATCGATCCGCGTCGACCACGAGGCTTCCGGGCGTCGGCCCGGATCGATACCATCGCCACGCCGCACGCGGCTCGGTCGCGGCATCCGCCAGCTCCACCCCCGGACCCGGATGCCATCGCCGCAGCACGGCGGGCTTGTAGCCGTAGTAGGTGAAGAGGAAGTCCTCGATCGGATGCTTCTCCTGGCGCGACGCACGCGCGCGGTGGTCGGCGGTGAGGGCATCGGCGCGCACGTGATGTGCAGCCTCGAGCTCGCGCCACTCGCGAGCCGTCAGCACCATCGCCGCCGGCGACGTCCGCGGAGGCGGGGCCGTCCGTGGCACCGTGCGGGTGAACATCGTGCCCACCGTCATGTCATCCCACGGGTTCGATCAACTCGGCGCCGTTGTTGCGCACGTTACCGACGGCTTTTCCGACGACGTGGTCGGTGAGTGTCTCGGCGACATCGGGTGCCGCGTCGACGGCCGCGTCGAGGATGTCGCCGACGTTCTCGATCGTGGGGTCGAGCCACGCGTCGGCGAAATCAGGATCGAGGAAGAGCGGCATGCGGTCGTGGATCGACCCGAGGTGGCCGATCGCGTCGCGGGTGAGGATCGTGAAGCTCAGCAGCCACCGCGCGGGATCGTCGTCAGCGAGTGCCGGGTTCTTCCACCACTCGTAGAGACCCGCGAGGAACATCGGCGAGTCGTCACCGGGGTGGATGTAGTGCGGCACCTTCTCGTCCCCCACCTTCTTCCACTCGTAGTAGCCCGACACCGGCACCACGGCCCGACGCTTCTCGAGGGCCGAGCGGAACATCTTCTTGTCTTCGAGCTCTTCTGACCGGGCGTTGAAGGCTCGGGAGCCGATCGAGGGGTCCTTCGCCCACGACGGCACGAGTCCCCAGCGTGCGGACTCGAGGCGCCGCGTCGGGGGCTCGGTCTTGGCGGAGTCGAGCACGATGGCCGCCGCGTCGGTCGGAGCGACGTTGTACGAGGGCTGCGGCAGGTCATCACCCTCGACGTCCACCCTGAGTACTCCGACGAGCTCGGAACCGACATTCGCAACGACGAAACGACCGCACATGCTTCCAGCGTACGGGGGACCTGCGACGTCGAGCTCGCCGACCGCTCCGCGATCGCGGCCGGGGGTCAGGCCTGGTCGGACCGACCCCGCGCGATGACGCCCACGTCCCGCAGGCGCTCGACGAGGCCGGCGCCGTCCGGACCGGTCACCCACGGCACTCCCGCGGCTTCGTGGTCGTCGACCACCGTGCGGCCACCGGCCAGAACGGCCTCCGCGGGGGAGAGCCGGCGAATGGCGACGGCGGCCACGCGTTCGGGGTGCTCGTTCGTGAACGCCGTGTAGATCGAGTCGTCTTCCTGCCCATCGTCACCGATGAGGAGCCAACGCACCTGCGGGAACTCCTCGGCGAGCCGCTGCAGGTTGGTGAGCTTGTGCTCGCGGCCGCTCCGGAACCACCGGTCGTGCGTCGGGCCCCAGTCCGTCAGGAGGACCGAGCCCTCGGGGTACAGGTGACGATGGAAGAAGCGCAGCAGCGTGGGCGCGATGTTCCATGCCCCGGTCGAGAGGTAGACGACGGGGGAGCCCGGATGCTGCCGCACGAGGCGCTCCATCAGCACGGCCATGCCCGGCACGGGCTGGCGGGCATGCTCGTCCACGACGAACGAGTTCCACGCGGCGACGAACGGCCTCGGGAGTGCGGTGACCATGACGGTGTCATCGACGTCGGAGACGACCCCGAAGCGCACGTCGGCTCCGACGATGAACACGCGGGTCTCGATCGGCTCTCCGCCCTCGACCGTCATGGTGAGCTTCTGCCACCCCGAGGCCAGGGCGGCGGGGAGGACGACGTCGATGACGCCGCCGCGGTCGGCGACCACGTCGTGCGTCGCACCGTCGACCGTGATGGCGACCTGAGCGTAGCCGACCGGCACCGCAGCGAAGCTGCGCCATCCGCGCACGCTGGCGTAGTCGCCGCCCTCGCGCTGACGGGCCGGCGGGACGATCAGCACGCGACCGAGGACGCGCACCCAGTCCACACTCCCGTAACCGGGGAAGGGCGTGACGGTGGGCGTCAGCCCCCGCGCCCGCGCCCGGCGTTCCCGCCAGGAGTGGAAGCGGTACTCCCACCGGGCGATCAGCAGCATCTTCACGCGAGGCGGTCGGGAAGACGTGTCGGCCATTGCCTCAGTCTTTCACGACTGGGATGGCGCCGAGGGGTCCGCGGGCGGATCGACGAGAGGTTCCTCGGCCAGGTGCCGGCGCTCGACCCGCTCGATGACCTTCTTGCCGATCACGACGAGGACGAGGAAGAGCACGATGACGCCGACGAAGATGTATCCGGCGTAGTGCAGGCGGTCGGCGAGCTCTCGGTAGGTGCCGGCGGCGGCTGCCGCCACGGAGATGTAGAGGGTGGCCCAGATCGCACAGGCCGGTGCGGTCCACGCGAGGAAGCGTCGATAGGTGAAGCCGCTCATGCCGACGGTGAGCGGGACGAGCGAGTGCAGGACCGGCAGGAAGCGGGAGAGGAAGATCGCCGGTCCGCCGCGTCGCTGCAGATAGCGTTCCGAACGTCTCCAGCTCGCGTCGCCGATCTTGCGACCGACCCACGAGCGACGGATGTACGGGCCGAGATATCGCCCGAGGAAGAACCCGATGCTCTCGCCGATCAGGGCCCCCACCAGCACGGCGATGCCGAGCAGCACGCCTTCGAGGGGGGAGGCGACCGCGGTGCCGGCGACGATGACGATGGTGTCCCCGGGGAACACGAGTCCGATCAGCACGCTCGTCTCGAGGAGGATCGCCGCACCGGCGACGAGCGTGCGCACGAGCGGGTCGACGTTCTGAACGACGTCGAGCAGCCACGTGAGGAACTCGTTCACGGAGCCGAGCCTAGAACCTGGCGCGCCCTCTAGCCTGGGAAGGTGCCCGCACCTTCGGCAGCCCTCCTCCTGCCCGCCTGGGTCGATCCCGCTCAGCTGTTCGCAGGGGGCCCGGCGCAGCATCCGCATGCCTTCTGGCTGGATGCCGGACCGGACGCCACGGCCGGCTGGAGCTGGCTCGGGATCGGGGCTCCCGAACGCGACCCGTCCGTCGTCCGCGACGTTCTCTGTGCGCGGGGAGCGGGCCGCGAGGAGCGCCCGTGGGGGCCGTTCGCGGGAGGGTGGGTGGGCTGGCACGGCTACGACGACGGTGCCGCCCGCGCCGGTGTCTCCGCGCTCCCGATCCAGGACGGTATCCCGCAGGATCTCTGGCTGCGGGTGACGCGGTTCGTCTCGGTCGATCATGCGCGCCGGCGACTCTGGGTGGTCGCGCCGCCGGACGAGCTGGACGGCTTCGCCCTGGAGGTTCAGGGGTGGGCGCTCGCCGGATCCGCAGCCGTGATCGGGGCGGCGGATGCCGGACCGCCGGTGCAGGCCCGAGCCCGCCACACACCCGCTGACTACGCCGATCTGGTGCAGCGGTGCCGCGACGCGATCCGCGCCGGCGACGCCTATCAGCTGTGCTTGACGACGAGGTTCGAGATCGACGGCCGCGTCGATGCGATCGACGCCTATGGAAGGCTTCGCTCGGCCACGCCCGCGCATCATGGGGGCCTGGTGCGCAGCGCGCCGTTTGCTCTGGCCAGCGCGAGCCCGGAACAGTTCCTGCAGGTCCACGACGGGCACGTGCGGACGCGGCCGATCAAGGGGACGCGCCCGCGAGGGACGGACGCCGCGTCCGACGTCCGCCTGTCGGCGGAGCTGCTGGCCAGTGAGAAGGAGCGCGCCGAGAACGTCATGATCGTCGATCTGATGCGCAACGACCTCTCGCAGGTGTGCGAGCCGTCGACGGTGGCGGCCACCGGACTGCTGGCGGTGGAGAGCTACCCCGCTGTGCATCAACTCGTGAGCACGGTGGAGGGCGATCTGCGGGAGGGCACGACCGTGGGGCGGCTGTGGGATGCCACGTTCCCCGCGGGCAGCATGACGGGGGTTCCGAAGCTGTCGGCCATGACGATCCTGCGTCGCCTCGAAGGCGCGGAGCGCGGGGTGTTCGCAGGCTGCTACGGATGGATCGGCGTGGACGGCGACCTCGACCTCGCGATGGTCATCCGCTCGATCGTGACGTCGGCGGCCGGCGCGTATGTCGGCGCGGGTGGCGGCATCACCTGGTTGTCCGACGCGGCGGACGAGGTCGCCGAGGTCGGCGTGAAGGCGCGGGGGCCGCTCGCCGCCGTCGGCGCGGGGCTGCCGCGGGGCTGGTGAAACGGCGATTCGGGTAACCTGAAGGGTGCGCCCGGCGCATCCCCCTGCTCATCACGATTGGTCGTCCTGTGTCGCAAACCACCTCGTCTCCCCCCGCTCCCGGTCCCGACGGCGGCGTGTACGACGTGCACGCGGTGCAGGTGAAGTGGCAGCAGCGGTGGCAGGAGCAGGACCCGTTCCGCGCGGCCGGCGAGGAGGACACCCGCCCGCGCAAGTACGTGCTGGGGATGTTCCCCTACCCGTCGGGCGACATGCACATGGGCCACGCCGAGAACTACGCGTACGTCGACGTCGTGGCCCGGTTCTGGCGTCACCGCGGGTACAACGTCCTCAACCCGATCGGCTGGGACTCGTTCGGGCTTCCGGCGGAGAACGCGGCGATCCAACGCGGTGTCGAGCCGCGCGAGTGGACGTACCGCAACATCGACCAGCAGAAGTCGAGCCTGAAGAACTTCGGGACGTCGTACGACTGGAGCCGCGTGCTCCACACCAGCGATGCGGACTACTACCGCTGGAACCAATGGCTCTTCCAGACGCTGCACGAACGCGGTCTCGCGTATCGCAAGGACAGCCCTGTCAACTGGTGCCCGCACGACCAGACGGTGCTCGCGAACGAGCAGGTCGTCGACGGTCGCTGCGAACGCTGTGGCACGGTCGTAGTCAAGAAGAAGCTCACGCAGTGGTACTTCCGCATCACCGAGTACGCGGATCGCCTCCTGGACGACCTCAATCAGCTCGAGGGATCATGGCCGTCGAAGGTGATCCGGATGCAGCGCAACTGGATCGGGCGCTCGGTCGGCGCCGACATCGACTTCGAGATCGAGGGCCGGGACGAGAAGGTGACGGTCTTCTCGACGCGGCCCGACACGCTCGCCGGCGCGACGTTCTTCGTCGTGGCACCCGACTCCGACCTCGCCGCAGAACTCGCGGCCGGAGCATCCGCTCCCGCTCGCGAGCGCTTCCAGGAGTACCTGGAGGGCGTGCAGAAGGTGACCGAGATCGATCGTCAGGCGACGGACCGGCCGAAGACGGGCGTCTTCCTCGAGCGATACGCGATCAACCCGCTGAACGGGGAGCGTCTGCCCATCTGGGCGGCGGACTACGTGCTCGCCGACTACGGGCACGGTGCCGTGATGGCGGTTCCCGCCCACGATCAGCGCGATCTCGACTTCGCGCGCGCCTTCGATCTTCCGGTCCGCGTGGTCGTCGACACCACCGCGCCCGTGACCGGCGCGATCCCCGTGATCGAGCTCGACGACAATGGCGATCCGATCATGCCCGACGGCGGGCTCGACACCATCGACCCTGCCAAGACGGGGGTCGCCCTCGTCGGCGAGGGGCGGATGATCAACTCCGGTCCGCTCGACGGTTTGTCCAAGCGCAACGCGATCGCGCGTGCGATCGAGCGTCTCCAGGCGGCGGGCACCGGCCGCGCGGCCAAGACCTACCGCCTCCGCGACTGGCTGATCTCCCGGCAGCGCTTCTGGGGCACGCCGATCCCGATGATCCACACGGCGGACGGGCGCATCCTGCCGGTGCCGGCGGACCAGCTCCCGCTGACGCTGCCCGACGCCGACGGTCTCGACCTCACGCCGAAGGGGACGTCACCCCTCGGGGGCGCGGTCGAATGGATGCGGACCGTCGACCCCGAGACGGGCGAGCCCGCCCTGCGCGACCCCGACACGATGGACACGTTCGTGGACAGCTCGTGGTACTTCCTGCGGTTCCTTTCGCCGGGTGATGCGAACGAGGCGTTCTCGACCCGCCAGGCCGACAAATGGGCACCGGTCGACTCATACATCGGTGGTGTCGAGCATGCGATCCTGCACCTGCTCTACGCGCGCTTCATCACCAAGGTGCTGTTCGACATCGGTCTGGTGGACTTCACCGAGCCCTTCTCGAGCCTCATCAACCAGGGCATGGTGCTTCTGGACGGCTCGAAGATGTCCAAGAGCAAGGGCAACCTCGTCGAGTTCGCCGCCAGCATGGTCGATCCCGGTGCCGACGCCGTGCGCGTGGCGATCGCATTCGCCGGCCCCGTCGAGGACGACATCAACTGGGAGGACGTCTCGACCGCGGGGGCGCAGAAGTTCCTCGCGCGGGCGTGGCGTGTGGCCAAGGACGTCGACAGCAGCACTGATGTCGTGTGGGCCGAAGGTGACGAGGCGCTTCGACGCGTCACGCACCGCCTGCTCGCCGACGCACCCGGCCTCGTCGAGCAGACGAAGTTCAACGTCGTCGTCGCCCGCCTCATGGAGCTGGTGAACGCGACACGCAAGGTGATCGACTCCGGTGCGGGCCCGACCGACCCCGCCGTCCGCGAGGCGGCCGAAGTCACCGCGATGATCCTCGATCTCTTCGCGCCGCACACCGCGGAGGAGATGTGGGAGATCCTCGGGTACGCGCCCTTCGTCGGTCTCGTCCCGTGGCGTCAGCCCGACCCGACCCTCCTGGTCGAGGAGTCCGTGACGGCCGTCGTCCAGGTCGACGGCAAGGTGCGCGCCACCTTCACCGTGCCGGCGCGCATCGACGGCGCCGAGCTCGAAGCACTCGCACGGGCGGACCAGCGCATCGTCCGCTCGCTCGGCGACCGTGAGGTCGTCCGAGCGGTCGTCCGAGCGCCCAAGGTCGTCAGCTTCAGCACGAAGTAGGCCCCTCCTCCACAACTCGAGCCGTTCCCCGGTACTCCCCGGGAACGGCTCGAATGCGAGGGGCGCGAGCGTGGCGCTGCCTAGCCTGGCGGGATGACCTCGGTCCTGGAGGCGGCGGCCGCGTCGCGACCCCGAAGACTCGGGGTGGGTGCGGCGATCGTGGTCGTGCTCCTCGCACTCGCCGTCACCGTGGGCATCGGCGTCCTCCGGGGTGCGATGGCTCCGACGGAGTCCGTCACGCCCGGCGCGGTCATCGACGAGGGGGACGGCGGGGCTGCGGCATCCGCGGCGCCCCTCTACGTGCACGTGTTCGGGGCTGTGGTCGATCCGGGCCTCTACGTCCTGGACGACGGAGCGCGCGTGATCGACGTCATCGCCGCCGCCGGGGGATTCACCGACGCCGCCGACCCCACCGGGGTGAACCTCGCCAGGCCGGTGTCGGACGGCGAGCAGCTCGCCGTGCCTGCTCTCGGTGACCAGCCCGCCGCCGGGGCCGCGGGCGAGGGGGAGGCGTCGGGTGCGATCGCGACCGACGGTCGCGTGAACCTCAACACCGCCGATGAGGCCGCCCTGGACACCCTGCCCCGCATCGGCCCGGCCATGGCCAGGCGCATCCTGGAATGGCGCGAGACCAACGGCCGATTCACGAGCGTGGAAGACCTGCTGGCCGTGCCCGGTATCGGGGACAAGATGCTCGAGAGCCTGCGCGAGCTGGTCACGGTGTGAACGGCGACGCCGGGCCCGCCGCGTCTGCGCGCGCACCGTCGCAAGACCCGGCGGTGTCACCCGCTGCGGATGCGCTGCGCGTCTGGGCGCGCCGGTTGCGCCTCCTGCCGGTGGCCGCGGCGTGCGCGGGGAGCGCGTTCCTCACGACGGGGGTGCCGGATGCCGCGCCCGCCGTCGCGGGGGGACTGTGGTGCGCCGTGCTGGGGGTGCTGGGGATCCTGGTCCGCCGCGGCGTACGCGGACGGCGCGCCGGCGTGGGCGGAGCCGGGGGTGTCTGGCCCGTCCTGCTGGTCGTTTCGCTGGCGGGTGCGGCGGCCGCGGCATCCCATGTCGCCGTCGTCCTGCCTACCCGCGCGGCGGCACTCGACATCGCCGTGGACGGGGGTCGCGCGATGGCGGTGTCGGGCACGATCACGAGCAAGGTCGAACCGCGAGCCGACGGCCGCCTCACGTTCGACGTCGACGCCATACGGATCGCGGTCGGCCGCGAGGAACACCCGGTGGCGGTCGGCATCGCCGTCCGTGTCGCGCCCGCCGACGTCGACGGGATCGCCGCGCTCGACGTGGGCTCGTTCGTCGAGGTGCGGGGCACGGCTCGTGCGTCGCGGCAAGGAGACCGGGCGGCCCTCGAGGTGACCGCCTCGCGGGGCGTGTCGGTCGTCTCGGCCCCCCGCGGCGTCTGGGCGGTCGCATCGGACCTCCGGCGCGGATTGGTGCGCCTCAGCGCCACGCTCCCGCAGCCGGGCGGCGGCCTCGTCCCGGGTCTCGCCGTGGGGGACACGAGCGCGGTCGATCCGGCTCTGGACGTCGCGATGAAGGCATCGAGCCTCTCTCACCTCACCGCGGTGTCGGGAGCGAACTGCGCGATCGTGGTCGGACTCGCCTTCGCGCTTGCGGCGCTGGCCGGCGCCCGGCGCTGGATGCGCGTCTGTGCCGGGCTCACGGCGCTCATCGGCTTCGTCCTGCTGGTGACGCCCGAGCCGAGCGTGGTGCGGGCGGGTGCGATGGCGGCCATCGCGATGCTCGCCGTGCAGCTCGGCCGCACCGGATCGGGCATCTCGGTGCTGGCGCTCGCGGTGACGGTGCTCCTGGTCGGCGACCCGTGGCTGGCCTGGTCGCTGGGGTTCGCGCTGTCGGCGACGGCGACGGCGTCGCTGCTCCTGTTCGCGCGTCCCCTCGCCGCGGGATTGGAGCGATGGATGCCTCGTTCCCTCGCCTTCGTCCTCTCCGTGCCGCTCGCCGCTCAACTGGCCTGCGGTCCGCTGCTCGTGCTGATCACCCCGGTGGTGCCCCTCTACGGGGTCCTGGCGAACCTCGTCGCCGCGCCCGCCGCGCCGGTCGCGACGATCGTGGGGCTCGCCGCGTGTCTGGCGGGTGCCTTCCCCCTGCTGGCGTCCGGGCTCGCCGCGCTCGCCTGGGTGCCGGCCGCCTGGATAGCGGCCACCGCCGAGGTGATGTCGGCGCTGCCGGGGAACGCGGTGCCGTGGATCGAAGGGTGGTGGGGGGTCGCCGCGCTCGCGATGGTCGGCGTCTGTGTCGGGCTGCTCACCCGACGACGCGCTGCGGCCGACGGACTCCGCGCACGTCGAGTGCAGGTCGCGGCCGCCGCCCTCGTGGCCGTCGTGGTGGGGATCGTCGGGGGCACGGCGACGCTGGGCAGCGTCGCCGGCCGGTGGACCCTGCCGTCGGGCTGGGCGATCCTCGCGTGCGACGTCGGGCAGGGCGACGCGGTGCTGATTCGTTCGGACACCCGTGTGGCGCTGGTCGACACCGGTCCTGAGCCCGCCGCGCTCGAGGACTGCCTTGCGCGCGCGGGCATCGGTCGCGTCGATCTGCTCGTGCTCACACACTTCGACCTCGACCACGCCGGGGGAGTGCGTGTGCTCTCAGGACGGGTCGACATCGTGCTGCACGGCCCGGTCGGCGAGCCCGCCGACGCACGGATGCTCGCGCAGCTGGCCGAGGACGGAGCGCGGATCGTCGAGGTGTCCGCCGGGATGACGGGGATGCTGGGCGAGGCCCGCTGGCGGGTGCTCTGGCCGCGGCCGCAGAACACGGCGTTCCCGCCGGGCAACGATGCCGGAGTGATCGTCGACGTGCGGGGCGGGCGCGTGCCCACGTCGGTCTACCTCGGTGACCTCGGCGCATCCGCTCAGCGTGCGCTGCTCGCGTCGGACGTGCTCGCGCCGCCGTACGAGGTCGTCAAGGTCGCCCACCACGGCAGCGCCGACCAGGAGCCCGCGCTGTACGCAGAGATCGAGGCATCCGTCGCCCTCGTGTCGGTGGGTGCGGACAACAGTTACGGACACCCGCGCGCCGAGACCCTCGCTTTCCTCGAGCAGGGGCGGATGACCGTCGCCCGCACGGATCTCAGCGGATTGCTGGCGGTCTGGCCGACCCCTGACGGGGTCACGCTCTGGCGCGAGCGCAGTCCTCCCGTGTCGGGACCCGTCGGTAGGCTGGGGGAATGGCCACCCCACGACGCGCCCCCGCGGCCAGGGCGCGCAGCGCGATCCCGCAGGTGTCCTGGCGGGCTCCGCAGCCCGCTCCCATCGTGCTGGTGTCCGGGCCGGAAGAGGTGCTGGCCGAACGCGCCACCGCCGCGATCCGGGAGTATCTGAGAGCTGAGGACGCCAGTCTCGAGGTGACCGACGTGCGCGCTGACGACTACGTCGCCGGCACCCTGCTCACGGTGACGTCGCCGTCGCTGTTCGGTGAGCCGCGGCTGGTGCGTGTGTCGGGCGTCGAGAAGTGTAGCGACACCTTCCTCGCCGAAGCGATCGGCTACCTCGCGAACCCGCAGGACGGCGCCACCGTCGTCCTGCGGCACACCGGATCGAGCGTGCGGGGCAAGAAGCTGCTCGACGCCGTCCGCGGGGGTCAGGGAGGCGGCATCGAGGTGCCGTGCGCGGCGGTCAAGCGCGACTCCGACCGGTTCGATTTCGCGGCGGGCGAGTTCAAGAGCGCGGGAGTGCGCATCGCGTCCCCCGCGTTGCGGGCGCTGGTCTCGGCGTTCGCCGACGATCTGACCGAGCTCGCCGCCGCATGCCAGCAGCTCATCGCCGATGTGGCGGGCGACATCAGCGAGCAGGTCGTGGCCCGTTACTACGGCGGCCGCGTCGAGACGTCGGCGTTCACGGTCGCCGACACGGCGATCGCGGGGCGTTACGGCGACGCTCTCGTGGCTCTTCGGCACGCTCTCGCGTCCGGCGCGGACCCGGTGCCCATGGTGGCGGCGATCGCGTCGAAGCTGCGCACGATGGCCCGCGTGGCGGGCAACCGCGAGCCGTCCGGCGCCCTCGCTGCGCGGCTCGGCATGAAGGATTGGCAGGTCGATCGCGCCCGACGTGACCTGTCGGGATGGACCGACGGCACTCTCGGCCTCGCGATCCAGGCCGCCGCAAGGGCGGATGCCGAGGTCAAGGGAGCATCTCGCGACCCGATCTTCGCGCTGGAACGGCTCGTGACCGTGATCGCGACGCGGGAGCCGTTCGGCGGGTAGGTCCTCGGTGCTTCGACGCCGGCTGAGGTGCGCCGTCGACACCACTCGGCCCACGCAGAAAAGCCCGCCCCGGCGAGGGGACGGGCTCGGCTGCGAAGATGCAGCGCGTCGGCTAGAGCGACGCGACCTGCTTGGCGATGGCCGACTTGCGGTTCGCCGCCTGGTTCTCGTGGATGACGCCCTTGCTCACGGCCTTGTCGAGCTTCTTGGACGCCGTGGCCAGAGCCTTCTCGGCAGCGGCCTTGTCGCCGGCCGCGACGGCCTCACGGGTGCGACGCACCTCGGTGCGGAGCTGGCTCTTGACCGCCTTGTTGCGCTCGTTCGCCTTCGCGTTGGTCTTGTTGCGCTTGATCTGCGACTTGATGTTCGCCACGTGTGGAATCTTTCGTGAGAGGAATGTTCGGTAGGTTGCCGGTGAGCACGAGAGGGATGCCGCGCGGCGGTCGTGCGGGATACACCCACACGCAAGTCAAACACCGAGTCTATCAGGTCGATTCGAGGGTCGTGAGCGCGAGGCCGAGGAGCGCGTTGAACACCCGCGGGCGCATGGCGGTGACCAGATGCGTGGTGCGGGGGACGACGATCAGCTCGGCCCGGGGAGCGACCTGGGTGAAGAGTCGCTCGTTCGCCCGCAACTGGTCGAACTGCCCGTTGACGAACCAGAGCGGCACGTCGATGCGGCGAAGAGCGGCGAGCAGGTCGAGCACGGACAGGCTCTGCAGTGCGACATCCTGCGCGTCGAAGGCATACCCGCCCGCCCCGAAGTCGGCACGGGTCTCCTCGGGCAGGGTGCGCGCCAGCATCCGCTCGGTCAGCCACATCCCGCGGTCGGGCAAGGAGTCGAACCGACGCGCGAGCATCCGGTACGTGGCGAGTCCGACACCCCGCGGAATGGCGGTGCAGGATGCCGCGATGAAGCCCGCGACCGGCGGCGGGTCCTCCCGACCCACGTACTCGATCGACAGCAGCCCGCCCATCGAGTGCGCGGCCAGCAGCACGGGCCCCTCGGAGGCGGCGCGCCGCACCGCCTCGTCGATGGTCGAGAACGCCCCCTCGAGGGTGAACTCCTCCGCCATGCGCGTGCCGTGGCCGGGGAGGTCGACGGCGGTCACCGGGTTGCCGCGCGCGGAGAGGTACTCGACCTGGGTGCGCCACATGCTCGCCGATGTGCGGATGCCGTGAACGAGGACGACCTGGACGACCATGCTCTCCAGCGTACGAGAGCACGGTCGTCCAGGCGCGGGGACGACCCTGACGCGGGCCTGCTAGAACAGGACCGTCACGCGGGCGGACGAGCTGCTCGAGCCGATGGTCGTGTTCGCGTCGGTCGGAACGAACGTGGCCGTGTAACGGTGTGTTCCCCGGGTGAGGTTCGAGGGCAGCCGCAGGATCGCAACCCCCTTCGTGACCGCCGTCGAGCCGATCACCGTGTCGCCCTCGCGGAATTCCACCGTGCCGGTGAGTCCGCGTGCGCCGCTGACGGCGGCGACGAGCGTCGCCGGCAGCAGCCGGTTGATGTGCACGGGGGGAAGGGCGATCAAGGCCGTCTTCGTCACGATGCGCTCGTCGACACCCGCCGCGACGCCGACCTTCACGGGGTCATGGTCGGAGGAGCGATACGGGTCGGGCGCTGAGAACAGCGTTCCGTGCACGTTGTAGCGGCTGTACTCCAGTGCCACCGATTCGCCGGAGTTGATGTTCCAGATGTCGCCCCCGGTGGCGCGCTCGCGCGCGTCCGCGCTCATGAGGATGTGGTCCAGCGAGCCCGACAGACCCGAGAACGAGTACGACGACGACTCGATCCCGAGCGACTGCTCGGCGTCGACGTAGCCGGCGTCGTACAGGACCTGCAGCGGGTCCTCGCGGCCGTACGAGTTGAAGTCACCCGCGAGGAACACCGACGACACATCGCCCTGGATCGACGCGATCCAGTCCCTGAGCGCCGTGGCCTGACGCACCCGTGATTCGTTGGACGCGCCCTGCCCGTCGCCCGTGTCGGCGTCGCCCGCCCACGGGCCGGCCGACCCCTTCGACTTGAAGTGGTTCACGGCGAAGAGGAAGCGCTCGCCGCCCGTCGCCGGCCGGAAGACCTGGGCGATGGGCTCCCGCGCGTTGCCGAAGGCCTGATCGTCGGCGGACTGCGTTCCGAGGGCCCGGGATGCCCCGACCGGCGTCGCCGCCGCCGGCTGGTAGATGATCGCGTTGGTGATGACGTCCTGCTCCGACGCGTCGGGAAGATCCGTCGAGGACGGGATGAACGCCCACCGGGGCGCCCCGGCGGCGGCATTGAGGGCGGCCACGAGAGTCGCGGTCGCCTCATCGGGCGCCTCGCCGAGCGCGGCGGAGTTCTCGATCTCCATGAGCCCGACCACGTCGGCGTCGAGGGCGTTGATGGCTGCGACGATCTTCTGCTGCTGGCGCTCGAGGTCCCCGCTGTCCCACGCTCCGCGCTGGTCGCAGCCGCCGCTGACGGACAGGCCGTCACCCGTGCGGTCACGATACGCCGTGCACGTGGCGCTGTCGGTGCCGAGTGTCGTGAAGTAGTTGAGGACGTTGAATGAGGCCACCGACACGTCGCCGCCGACCGCCGCGGGCGCTGACGTGCGCGGGTTGGAGAACTGCACCCCGTCGACGCCGCTGCCGTCGCCCGCCACAGGCGCGGTCGGGTTGAACTTCCACACGCCATTGCGCTGATCGACGATCACCGGCGCCGTGAAGCTCGCGGTCGCGCCCACGACGAGCGGCTCGACGAGCGAGACGTACGGGGGAGTGAGCGCGCTGTTCGCCGCGGACAGGAAGTTCACGGATGCTCCGTCATCGAGCACCACGGCGCGTGCGGCGTTGTCGGCGGCCACTGCGGCGGCCTCCGCGGTGCCCGGACGCGCGACGTCGGTCGGCTGCCGCAGGGGCTGGTCGCCGAACGCGAGTCCCACCTCCCCGTACTGGTTGGTGGAGTAGGTGTTGCTCACGGTGTACGTGCCCTGCGGGGCGATGAGCATCGATTCGAGCGACTCGCGCTGGACGTCGGCGCTCGGCCACGCCACCGTCGCGGCGACCGGGGCCGCGGCATCCGCGATCTTCGTCGCTGCACCCGCGGCGACCGTGATCTCGGTGAGTCCGTTGAACTCGCTGACCGCTCCCGTGAGCTGGACGGTGTCGCCGACCGCCACCTCGGTCGCGGCGGGGGAGTAGATGAAGACGGCGTCCGAGGCGGTGTGCGTGGCGAGGTCGATCGCGCCGCCCGTACCCGGAGTCTGGATGACGTAGCCGTTGAAGCCGCCCGAGGGGTAGGAGGCCGTCACGACTCCGCTCGTGGTGACGGTCTGCCCGACGTACGGCGATGCGGCGCCGGTGCCCTGGATCTCGGCGATGGTCACCGGATCGGTCGGCTCAGGTTCGGGGTCGGGATCCGGGTCGGCCCCGATCCCCTGGGGCGTGGGGGCACCGGCGGTGAAGTCCGCCGCGTTGTCCGCGGTGTTCGCCGCCGCGGCGCTGCGGGAGATCGACGTCGCGTTGCCGGTACCGGGGGCGGCGGCCGAACCGGCGAAGTCGGTGGCGGCGCCCCAGCCCACGTAGTCCACGACCTGAGGGGCGGCAGCGAGGCCGGCGTTGCCGGAGAGCGCGACCTGATCGGAGACGAGGGCGACCTTGCCGCCGCTTCCGCTCAGCGGGATGGTGCCTTCGACGTCAGGGGAGAAGGCGGGCAGGGCGGTGTTGGCGCCGACGCCCTCGCCGATCAGCAGCGATGCTCCCGCCGGCAGGGTCACGCCGGTGAGGGCCGTGAGCTGCCACGACGAGCCGGCCGTCGAGGCGTACTGCACGCTCCACGACGACAGGGATGCCGACTCGGTGCCGACGTTGCGCAGCTCGATGAAGTCGCGGTTGAACGCGCCCCCGGAGTTGCCGCCGCCGCCGTAGACCTCGGTGATCACGACGTCCGCGTCGGGCGAGACCGCCGCGGAAGCCGCGGTCGGGGCGACCAGCCCGGTCACGATGAGCGCGCCGAGAGCGAGTCCCGCCGTCCACCGCCGCCCGGCTCGAGGATCGCGCACGGAAAAGGGATTGGTGGGGGGATGCACGGACGAAGGCTCCTTCATAGCGACGGCTTCATGAGGACGTCACGAACGCGACGTCGTTGTACTTTCGGATTTCGGACCCCAGTCGTCTCCCCGCAGACGACTCTCTCCGAGCCTCGTCGTTCGCGCAAGGGGACCTGCGGAACGACACGTGAACGTCACGCGAATGTCATGTCGACGCGGCCGCACCGTGCCGTGGCATCCCGCCGCGTAGAATCGACAGGACATGTCACCTCGCGCCCTCACGCCCCTCCAGCCGTCCGCGACGCCGCCCGCGCAGCTCCGCAACTTCTGCATCATCGCTCACATCGACCACGGCAAGTCGACGCTCGCCGACCGCATGCTGCAGATCACCGGCGTCGTCTCCGACCGAGACATGCGCGCGCAGTACCTGGACCGCATGGACATCGAACGCGAGCGCGGCATCACGATCAAGTCGCAGGCGGTGCGCATGCCGTGGGAGGTCGACGGCAACACTTACGCACTGAACATGATCGACACCCCCGGTCACGTCGACTTCACCTACGAGGTGAGTCGATCGCTGGCCGCCTGCGAGGGCGCGATCCTGCTGGTCGATGCCGCACAGGGGATCGAGGCGCAGACACTGGCCAACCTCTACCTCGCGCTCGATAACGATCTGCAGATCATCCCGGTCCTCAACAAGATCGACCTGCCCGCCGCCGACCCCGAGAAATACGCACGGGAGCTCGCCAGCCTCATCGGCGGCGAGCCTGAGGACGTACTCCGCGTGAGCGGCAAGACGGGCATGGGCGTCGAGGAACTGCTCGACCACGTCGTCCAGCAGATCCCGTCGCCGCGGGGTGACCCGGATGCCCCGACCCGGGCCATGATCTTCGACTCGGTCTACGACTCCTATCGCGGCGTCATCACCTATGTGCGCATGATCGACGGATCGCTCAACCCGCGCGAGCGCATCCAGATGATGTCGACCCGTGCCGTCCACGAACTGCTCGAGATCGGCGTCTCCTCGCCCGAGCCGACCCCCACCAAGGGGCTGGGTGTCGGCGAGGTCGGCTACCTCATCACCGGTGTGAAAGACGTCCGCCAGTCCAAAGTCGGCGACACCGTGACGAGCGCCGCGAAGCCGTCGAAGCAGGCGCTGCCCGGCTACACCGACCCCAAGCCGATGGTGTTCTCGGGTCTGTACCCCATCGACGGCAGCGACTACCCGATCCTCCGCGAGGCCCTCGACAAGCTGAAGCTCTCGGATGCTTCGCTCAACTACGAGCCCGAGACGTCGGTCGCCCTCGGATTCGGGTTCCGCTGCGGCTTCCTCGGGCTTCTTCATCTGGAGATCGTGACCGAGCGTCTGGAGCGCGAATTCGGGCTCGATCTCATCTCGACCGCCCCGTCCGTGACCTATGAAGTCATCACGGACGACAAGAAGTCCTTCACCGTCACGAACCCGAGCGAGTTCCCGTCCGGCACGAAGATCTCCAGCGTCACCGAGCCGATGGTCAAGGCCGCGATCCTCGCACCCAAGGACTACGTCGGCACCATCATGGAACTGTGCCAGTCGCGGCGTGGCACGCTCCTCGGCATGGAATACCTCGGCGAAGACCGGGTCGAGATCCGCTACACGATGCCCCTCGGTGAGATCGTCTTCGACTTCTTCGACCATCTGAAGTCAAAGACCGCCGGCTACGCGTCGCTGGACTACGAGCCCAGCGGCGATCAGGAGGCGGACCTCGTGAAGGTCGACATCCTGCTGCAGGGCGAGCCGGTCGACGCCTTCAGTGCGATCGTGCACCGGGAGAAGGCGTACGCCTACGGCGTGCTCATGACCGAGCGCCTCAAAAAGCTCATCCCGCGTCAGCAGTTCGAGGTGCCGATCCAGGCCGCGATCGGCGCACGCATCATCGCCCGCGAGTCGATACGGGCGATGCGCAAGGACGTGCTCGCGAAATGCTACGGCGGTGACATCAGCCGAAAGCGCAAACTTCTGGAGAAGCAGAAGGAAGGCAAGAAGCGCATGAAGATGGTCGGCCGCGTCGAGGTGCCGCAGGAGGCGTTCATCGCCGCCCTGTCGGGCGACACGGAGAAGAAGGACGGAAAGTAGGCTTCGCCGATGCGCCGTGGGACCTTTCGAGACGAGACCGTCGATTACGCCGCGGTCGGGGCGACGCAGGCCCCCGACCTCATGCAGTACCCGCCCGAGCGCAGCCTCCCCGCGGAGGAGTCGTGGCGGATCGGCAGTGGTGAGCAGCGGTTCACCACCGCCAGCGAGGCGCTGCTGTCGTGGGATGCGCAACGCGGTGGCGGTCTCGAGCTGAAGGACGTGCGGCCCGCCGCCGGTCCGATGTACTCGGGTGTCAGTTTCGACGACGAGGGCAATCCGACCGCTCCCAGTCGCCTCGAGGTCGAGCAGCGCTTCGACGCCGACGGCACACCTTACGTCGGTGCGGGTTCGACCGTGCACCTCCGCGGGCGCATCGGCGGTCAGCGCGTCGACGCCGAGCTGCGGGTGATCTTCGCCGTGGAGGAACCGCGCAGAGTCGGATTCGCCCTCGGCACCGTGGGCAGCTCGGTGGTCAGCGGCGAGGAGTCGTTCATGATCGAGTGGCGCGGCAACGACGAGGTGTGGTTCACCGTGCGGGCTTTCGACGCGCCGATCGCGCTGGCCTACAAGCTGTTCCCCGCTCTCACGCGGCGGCGGCGCAAGGCCCTGTTCACCCGCTACCTCCGGGCGATCTCCCCGCTGTACACGACGCCCGGCTGATGGGCTCCGCTCTTCCGCTCGGCGATCCCGCACCCGCCGACGGCCGGCTGCCGTCCGGCACGCGCATCGATGCAGACACCGACTTCGGCGTCTACCTGCACGTGCCGTTCTGTCGCGTCCGCTGCGGCTACTGCGACTTCAACACCTACACCTCGACCGAACTGCAGGGTGCACGCCAGGACGAGTACGCCGACGTCGTCCTTCGCGAGGTCGACCTGGCCGCAGAGGTGCTGGTCGAGGCCGGGGGGCTGCGGCCCGCCACGACGGTGTTCTTCGGGGGCGGGACGCCGACGCTGCTGCCGGCGGGCGACCTCGCGCGCATGCTCGAGGCGGTCCGCGATCGGTTCGGGCTCGTCGCCGGTGCCGAGGTGACGGTCGAGGCCAATCCCGACACGGTCACTCCGGGCGTGGCATCCGATCTCGCGGCCGCCGGCGTGACGCGCATGTCCATCGGGATGCAGTCCTCGGTGCCGCACGTGCTGGCGGCCCTCGACCGCACCCACGATCCCGACAACGTGACGACAGCGGTCCAGTTCGCCCGCACCGCCGGCCTCGACGTCAGCCTCGACCTCATCTACGGCGCACCCGGCGAGAGCCTCGCCGACTGGCGCCACTCGCTCGAGACGGCCCTCGCGCACGAACCCGATCACATCTCGGCCTACGCCCTCATCATCGAGGACGGCACCAAGCTCGCCCGCCAGATCCGACGCGGAGAGGTGCCCGCACCCGACGACGACCTGCAGGCCGACATGTACGAGCTCGCCGACGAGCTGCTGGGGGCGGCGGGCTACGACTGGTACGAAGTGTCGAACTGGTCGACGGGCGAGCGCCACCGGTCGCGCCACAATCTCGCCTACTGGCGGGGTGCGGACTGGTGGGGATTCGGTCCCGGCGCGCACAGCCATATCGCCGGTACGCGCTTCTGGAACGTCAAGCATCCCGCGGCGTACGCGCAGCGGCTGGCGGCAGGCGAATCGCCCGCCGCGGGGAGGGAGCAGCCGGATGCCGCCGCCCGGTCGCTCGAGGACGTCCTGCTGCGCTCCCGCATCCGCGAGGGGCTGCCGATCGCGGATCTGCTCGGCGAGGGGCGTCATGCCGTGGCCGCGCTCATCGCGGATGGACTCATCGACGGCGCCGACGCCGTGCACGGACGCATCGTCCTCACCCTCCGCGGGCGGCTCCTCGCCGACGCCGTGGTGCGGGCGCTGACGGACTGACGCGCCTCCCATCCGTTGCCCGGGCGATCCGATAGAATTGGCACTCCAGACATGCGAGTGCCAGGCGGGAGGGGATGACATGGTCAGTGAGCGCGGACTGCAGGTCCTCCGGGCGATCGTGCAGGACTACGTCGACACCCATGAGCCCGTCGGCAGCAAGGCCATCGTCGACCGGCATTCGTTCGGCGTCTCCGCCGCGACGATCCGCAACGACATGGCGCTGCTCGAGGACGAAGAGCTGATCACCGCTCCGCACACCTCGTCGGGACGCGTACCCACCGACAAGGGCTATCGCGTCTTCGTCGATCATCTCGCCGAGCTCCGTCCGCTCACCCCGGCGCAGCGCGCGGCGATCGCCTCGTTCCTCGAGGGTCCGACCGACCTGGACGACCTGTTGTCGCGTACCGTGCGCGCCCTGACGCAGCTCACCGGTCAGGTCGCCATCGTGCAGTATCCCTCCTTCGCGCGGGCGAGTGTCTCCCATGTGGAGCTCGTCGCACTCGGCGCCGGGCGCATGCTCGTGATCGTCGTGACCGACACCGGACGGGTGTCGCAGCGACTCGCGTTCGTGCGGGAGGAGTTCGACGAGGCCGACATCGCGCGGCTGCGCCGCGGCATCGCCGACCTCGTCGTCGGACGATCCGTACGCGACGCCGCGCACCGCGTGGGGGAGATGCTGGCCGAAGAGACGCTGGGGCCCCTCGCGACCGACTCGGCGGCCCGGGTGATCGCGGCCGTCGTGGCCGAGGAGCTCGACGAGTTCCGTCAGGATCGCCTCGTCATGGCCGGTGCGGCGAATCTGGCGCGGCGCGAGTCCGATTTCCGCGGCAGCATCTACCCGCTGCTGGAGGCGATCGAGGAGCAGGTCACGCTGTTGCGCCTGATGGCGGAGATGACCGCGGACGAGCACGGCCTCGCGGCCAGCATCGGGCGCGAGAACGAGTCCTTCGGGCTCTCCGAGGCTTCCGTGCTCGCCAGCGGCTACGACTCCGCCCGAGGAAACGCACGCGTCGGACTCATGGGTCCCACGCGCATGGACTACCCGACCAATCTTGCGGCGGTACGAGCCGTCGCCGGCTATCTCACCCGGATGCTCGAAGACGACGACAACGCTCGCTGAGCAGCATCCGTGACGAACGATCCCCGCGTCCTGCGCGGGCAGGAAGGCGATTGTGGCTGACCACTACGAAGTCCTCGGTGTCTCGCGCGAGGCGACCCCCGAGGAGATCAAGAAGGCGTACCGCCGGCTGGCGCGCGAGCTCCACCCCGACGTGAACCCGAGCCCCGAGGCATCCGAGCGGTTCAAACTCGTGACCCACGCCTACGACGTGCTCAACGACCCCGAGCAGCGTCGTCGCTACGACATGGGCGGCGACTCGTCGCCGTTCGGCGGAGGTGGGGGCGCGGCGGGCGGGTTCGGCGGCTTCGGCGACATCTTCGAGACCTTCTTCGGCGCGGCCGGGGGTCAGCGCTCCGGGCGACCTCGCTCGCGGCGCGAGCGAGGTCAGGACGCCCTCGTCCGCGTCACCCTGGGCCTGGAGGACATCGTCTTCGGCGTCCACCGCGACATCGATGTCGACACCGCCGTGCTCTGCGAGACGTGCCAGGGGTCGTGCTGCCAGCCGGGAACCTCGCCCGTCACATGCGACATCTGCCACGGTGCGGGTCAGGTGCAGCGCACCGTCCGAAGCCTGCTCGGCAACGTCGTCACCAGCCAGCCCTGCGGTTCGTGCCAGGGATACGGCACGACGATCCCGTATCCGTGCGCCACCTGCCAGGGGCAGGGTCGCGTGCGCTCGCGCCGTACCGTGTCGATCGACATCCCGGCGGGCGTCGAGACCGGCCTGCGCCTGCAACTGCCCGGATCGGGTGAGGTCGGGCCGGCCGGGGGGCCCAACGGCGACCTCTACCTCGAGGTGACGGTCACGCCGCACGAGGTCTTCAGCCGAGACGGCGACGACCTGCTCGCCACGCTCGAGGTGTCGATGCCCGATGCCATCCTCGGCACGACCACGACGATCGAGTCGCTGGACGGCCCCGTCGAGCTCGAGCTGCGCGCGGGGGTTCAGGGCGGCGACGTGCTCACGATCAAGGGCCGCGGCATCACTCCGCTGCGAGGAAGCCAGCGGGGCGACCTCAAGGTCGGCGTGCACGTGGTGACGCCGTCGCGCCTCGACGCGAGGCAGCGCGCGATGATCGAGGACTTCGCGAAGAAGCTCAAGGCCCCGGCGCCGCACCTGTCGGAGTTCCACCAGGGGCTGTTCGCCAAGCTGCGCGATCGCTTCCGCGGCTGACCGCATGGTTCTGCACTTCCTCCTCGACACGGTCACGACGGCCCGCCCCGGCGATGTCGTCGCGCTGACGGGTGCCGAGGCGCACCATGCCGCCGCTGTGCGTCGGGTGCGCGTCGGCGAGGAGGTGACCGTCGGCGACGGTCGGGGTGCGTGGCTGACCGGCGCATGCGAGTCGGTCTCACCGCGCGAGGTCATCGTCCGCATCGCGGAGCGGACGGATGCCTCGCCCTCCGCGCCGCGCATCGTGCTCGTGCAGGCGCTGGCGAAGGGCGACCGCGACGAGCTTGCCGTCCAGGCCGCCACCGAGCTCGGTGTCGACGAGATCGTCCCGTGGCAGGCCGCGCGCAGCGTCGCGCGGTGGGAGGTGGGAAAGGCCGAGAAGGGTCGGGTGCGATGGGCGAGCATCGTGCGCGAGGCGGCCAAGCAGGCGCATCGCGCGTGGGTGCCCGAGGTCGCGCCGCTTTCGACCACGAAGCAGCTCGTGGCCCGCGCCGAGACGGCGCGAGTCCTCGTGCTGGAGCCCACGGCCTCCCGCGCCCTCACTTCGATGGACTTCGACGGCGCGGACGAGCGCGACATCGTCCTCGTCGTCGGGCCCGAGGGCGGAATCGCTCCGGAGGAGCTCTCCGCGCTCGAGACCGCCGGCGCCCGCGGCGTGCGCATCGGCGATGCGGTGCTGCGCACCTCGACGGCGGGCCCCGCGGCGATCGTCGTCGTGAGCGCCGCGATCCGCCGCTGGTGAGATCGGTCCGGACGACCGGAGCCAGCCGGGCTTTCGACGGCTCGGTAGACTGGCCCCATGAGCGAGCCGACGATCTTCACCCGCATCCTCGGTGGTGAGATCCCGTCCGAGATCATCGCGGAGACCGACAATGTGTTCGCGATCCGCGATATCGCCCCCCAGGCTCCCGTGCATCTGCTGGTGATCCCGAAGACATCGGAGTACCGCGACGTCGTCGAGCTGGCGGCGGGCGATCCGGCTCTCCTCGCCGAGGTGATCGCCGTGGCGGGCGACCTCGCGCGGGAGCACGCGAAGGGCGAGTTCCGCCTTGTGTTCAACACCGGCGCCGCTGCCGGCCAAACGGTGTTCCACGTGCACGCGCACGTGCTCGCCGGTGGACTGAGTGAAGAGAGTATCCGTGCCTGAGTCGTCCGAATCCCCCGACCAGTCGGTCGACACCGTCCTGGTCGACGGTGTCGCCATGGTGCAGCTCCTCGGCCCGCAGGACCGCTTGCTGAGGGTGGTCGAGGGAGAGCATCCTGATGTCGACGTGCACGTCCGCGGCAACGAGATCACCCTCACCGGCCCCGCGGCGGCCGTCGCGGCCGCCAGGTCCCTCGTCGACGAGCTCGTGGAGATGACCCGTTCGGGCCATGCGCTCGCACCCGCCGACGTGAGCACGTCCAGCCGCATCCTGCAGGGTGACGGCGTTCAGCGGCCGTCCGAGGTCATGGGAGAGGCGATCCTCTCGTCGCGCGGGAAGATCATCCGCCCCAAGACGCTCGGGCAGAAGGCGTACGTCGATGCGATCGACGAGGCGACGATCGTCTTCGGCATCGGTCCGGCCGGCACCGGCAAGACCTACCTCGCCATGGCCAAGGCCGTGCAGGCCCTCCAGCGCAAGGAGGTCAGCCGCATCATCCTCACCCGACCCGCCGTCGAAGCGGGGGAGCGCCTCGGCTTCCTTCCGGGCACCCTGACGGACAAGATCGACCCGTATCTGCGACCGCTGTACGACGCCCTCAACGAGATGATCGACCCGGAGATCGTCCCCAAGCTGATGGCCAGCGGCACGATCGAGGTGGCACCCCTCGCCTATATGCGCGGCCGCACCCTGAACGACTCGTTCGTGGTCCTCGACGAGGCGCAGAACACGACGCCCGAGCAGATGAAGATGTTCCTGACGCGACTCGGATTCGGCACGCGCATGGTCGTCACCGGCGACATCACTCAGGTGGACCTGCCCCAGGGCACCTCCGGGCTGCGCCTCGTCACCCGCGTGCTGTCCGACGTGGACGACATCCACTTCGCGTATCTCACGAGCGATGACGTGGTGCGGCACACGCTGGTGGGTCGCATCGTCGACGCCTACACCGAGTACGACGAGAAGCGCCTCGCCGCGCGTCGCGAAGGCAACGAGGCATCCGACTTCGCCAATCGTGCCGAGCGACGAGGATCCACCCGCACGGGCGGGCCGCGCGACCACACGCCGAAGCGGGGCCGCTCGTGACCATCGAGATCAACAACGAATCCGCCATCGCGATCGACGAAACCGTGCTGCTGCGTCTGACGGAGCACAACCTCGCCGAACTGCACGTCAGCCCCGATGCGGATGTCGCGATCGTCCTCGTGGACGAGGGCGCGATGGAGGCTCTCCACGTGCAGTGGATGGACGAGCCCGGTCCGACCGACGTGCTGAGCTTCCCGATGGATGAGCTGCGTCCGGGCACGGAGGACGCGCCCACGCCGGCCGGTCTGCTCGGCGACATCGTGCTGTGCCCCCAAGTGGCCGAGGCTCAGGCCGTCACGGCGAAGCACTCCACGATCGACGAGCTCGTCATGCTCACCACGCATGGTCTCCTGCACCTGCTCGGGTTCGACCATGCGGAGCCCGCGGAGGAACGCGAGATGTTCGGTCTGCAGCGCGATCTGATCGTGAGCTTCGAGCTCGCCGAGCGCCGCCGCCGTCGCGCATGACGCCCTTCTTCCTCCTCCTCGGCGCTGTCGCGCTCGTCGCCTTCGGCGGCCTGATGGCCGCGGTCGATTCGGCACTCGGTGTCACCTCGCGCGCCGATCTCGCCGAGCTCAGCACTGAGGGGCGCAATCGCGCGTACCTGCGGCGCATCGCGGCCGACCCCGACGCGCACGCCAACGCGGTCGTCTTCATCCGCATCCTGACCGAGACGGCGGCGGCGGTCCTGGTCACCGTGGCGTTCACCGTCCTGTTCGACAACATCTGGTGGGCCATGCTGGCCGCCGCGATCCTGATGACACTGATCTCCTTCGTGCTCGTGGGCGCGAGTCCGCGCAGCGTGGGTCGGCAGCATGCGAAGGGGCTGCTGCGCAGCGCGGCGCCGGTCATCCGATTCGTCCGCATCCTGCTCGGCCCTCTCGCCCACGCGCTCGTCGCGCTCGGCAACCGGCTCACCCCGGGCGTGTCGCGCAGCACCTCGTTCGCCTCCGAGGAGCAGTTGCTCAGCATGGTCGACGAGGCCGCAGAGCAGGACCTGATCGAGGAGGACGATCGCGAGCTGATCCACTCCGTCTTCGACTTCACCGACACCTACGTGCGTGCCGTCATGGTGCCGCGCACCGACATGGTGACGGTGGATGCCGCGGCCTCGACCCGTGAGGCCATGTCGATCTTCCTCGAGAAGGGCATCTCCCGCATCCCCATCGTCGACGACGAGGCCGATGACGTCGTGGGGATGCTGTACCTCAAGGACCTCGTGCAGTTCGGGTTCCGCGACGAGGCCGGCTGGCGCGACGCGCCGATCACGCGGATCGCCCGTCGGGCGGTCTTCGTGCCCGAGTCGATGCGCGCCGAGACGCTCCTCCAGCAGATGAAGCGCGACGCCGTGCACGTGTGCCTGGTGATCGACGAGTACGGCGGAGTGTCGGGCATCGTCACTCTCGAGGACATCATCGAGGAGCTCGTGGGCGAGATCGCCGACGAGTACGATCCCCGTGCCGATGAGGTCGTCGAACTCGACCACGGCCGTTACCGCGTGAGCGCGCGTCTGGCCCTCGATGAGGTGGGCGACCTGTTCGGCATCGACCTCGACGACGACGACGTCGATTCGATCGGCGGTCTGCTCGGCAAGGCGCTCGGGCGCATCCCGCAGCCCGGCGCCACCGCCGAGTACGCCGGTCTGATCATGACCGGTGGTGTCTCGCACGGCCGCCGCCGGGGGATCGCCACCGTCTTCGTCGAACGTGCCGAGTCCTTGGAGGCTGCGGAAGCCGCTTTCGACCGCGACGTGGACAAGGAGCAGTCCCGACGCCCGTCGAGGCGCGAGAAGGATGCCGCGGCCGCGCAGAGCACGGGAACCGGGCCCATCGTGACGGCGGCGGCCAAGAGCTCCGGATCGAAGAGCGCCGGGTCGAAGAGCAAGAAGTCCACGGCGAGGAACAAGGCCGCGGCAGAGAAGGGCGAAACACATGTCTGAAGAGATCCGCTCCGGATTCGTGACGTTCGTCGGGCGCCCCAACGTCGGCAAATCGACGCTCACGAACGCGCTCGTGGGTGAGAAGGTCGCGATCACGAGCGACAAGCCCCAGACGACGCGACGCGCGATCCGCGGCATCCTCAACCGCCCGGCCGGCCAGCTCGTCATCGTCGACACCCCCGGCATCCACAAGCCGCGCACGCTGCTCGGCGAGCGCCTGAACAGCCTGGTCGAGCAGGTGCTCGGCGACGTCGACGTGATCGGATTCTGCGTGCCCGCGACCGAGAAGGTCGGCCCGGGCGATCGACGCATCGCGCAGTCCCTCGACGGGTATCCGCGGGCGAAGAAGATCGCGATCGTGACCAAGACGGATGCCGCCGCCCGCGACCAGATCACCGAGCGACTCCTCGAGGTCGATGCCCTCCGCGAGGACTGGGCGGCCGTCATCCCCCTGTCGGCACTGACCCGGGAGCAGCTGGACGTGCTCACCGACGAGGTCCTGACGCTCATGCCGTTCGGTCCTGCGCTCTACCCCGAAGATGTCGTCACCGACGAGTCGATCGAGGACCGCGTCGCCGAGATCATCCGGGAGGCGGCGCTGGAAGGCGTCCGCGATGAGTTGCCGCACTCGATCGCGGTGACGATCGAAGACATGGCCCCACGGGAGAACTCCGACCTGACGGACATCTTCGCGAACGTCGTCGTCGAGCGCGACAGCCAGAAGGCGATCATCATCGGTCACCGCGGTTCGCGCCTGGCCGATGTCGGAGCGCGAGCACGCGCACAGATCGAGCCGCTCGTCGGTGGCAGGGTCTTCCTCTCACTCCACGTCCGGGTGGCGAAGGAATGGCAGCGGGATCCCAAGCAACTCGGTCGCCTCGGCTTCTGAACGTCATGGCGGTGGAGCACGACGCGCGGCTCGCCGAACGCGTCGGCATGCGCCGCGAAGCGCAGTTCGTCGAGGCGCCGTGGCCGGAGGGACGCCGGGACGCCTGTCCGACGGAGGGTTCTGAGTGCGTGCGTGCGCCGCATCATGAGACAGCGGCAACACCCGCCGACGGTGTTGACTGGACTCATGGAACGAGGATGGTTCGCCACGCAGTGGGGCAGGCCCGACGAATGGGAATTCCGCGAGATCGACCTCGCCCCTCCCGGCCCCGGCGAGGTCACGATCCGGGTGCGTGCGGTCGGCGTCAACCCGGCTGACGCGAAGCACGTCGCGGTCCGGCGTCCGGGCGTCGACCTGCCCGCGGCCATCGGCTATGAGGTGTCCGGCGTCATCGAGGCGATCGGGTCGGGCACGGAGATCGTCACCGGCGCGGCATCGGTCGGCGACGAGGTGATCGCCTTCCGCGTGAGCGGCGGCTACGCGACGGCACTGACCGTTCCCGCAGCGAAGGTGCTGGCGAAGCCGCGCGCGCTCAACCACGACGAAGCGGCGAACCTGTTGCTGGCGGGCACCACCGCCGCGCAGATGCTCGATGTCACGGGTGTGCGTGCCGGCGCCACCGTCCTCCTGCACGGCGCCTCCGGCGCGGTCGGGGTGAGTGTGCTGCAGCAGGCTCGGGTCATCGGCGCGCGCGTGATCGGCACGGCCGGCCGTGGAAGCTTCGATCGCGTCGAGCGGTTCGGCGGTGTGCCGGTGGAGTACGGTCCGGGGCTCGCAGACCGCGTGCGCGATCTCGCCCCGGGGGGCGTGGACGCTGCCCTCGACGCCGTCGGCACCGACGAGGCGGTCGACGTCTCCCTCGAACTCGTCGCCGATCGCGCACGCATCGTGACGATCGCCGCGTTCGATCGCGCGGAACGGGCGGGGTTCGCCGCGATCGCCGGTGCTCAACCCGAGAGCGCCGCCTTCCGCGATGCCGCGAGGCCACGCCTCGTCGAGCTCGCGGCCGACGGGCGCATCGAGGTTCCGATGGCGCGCACCTACCCCCTCGCCGACGCCCCCGAGGCGCTGCGATTCCTCGCCGAGGGACATCCGGGCGGAAAGATCGCCCTCCACCCCTGATAGCATCTGTGCATGCGCTTCGGCCAGCTTCTCCTTAGCTGCCGCGACGAGTCCTCGTTCTAGGGCCCTCCTCGTCGCGGAGCTCGGTGTTGGCCCGCCTCCTATACCGGTGAATCCACCGACGACCAGAGAAGCGACATCATGCAGAACACTCAGAAGCCCTCCGGCATGCCGATCCACAAGTACCGGCCGTTCCACGAGCAGATCCGCGTCGATCTGCCGGACCGCACCTGGCCCGACAATCGCATCACCCAGGCGCCGCGCTGGTGCGCGGTCGACCTCCGCGACGGCAATCAGGCGCTCATCGACCCGATGAGCCCTGAGCGCAAACGCATCATGTTCGACCTGCTCGTGTCGATGGGCTACAAGGAGATCGAGGTCGGATTCCCCTCGGCCAGCCAGACCGATTTCGACTTCGTGCGCCATCTCATCGAAGAGGACGTCATCCCCGACGACGTCACGATCCAGGTGCTCACGCAGGCGCGCGAAGAGTTGATCAAGCGCACCTTCGAGTCGATCAAGGGTGCGAAGCAGGCGATCGTGCACCTCTACAACTCCACGAGCGTGCTGCAGCGCGACGTCGTCTTCCGCACCGACAAGCAGGGCATCATCGACATCGCCCAGCAGGGTGCGCGCTGGTGCGTCGAGTACGAGCAGACCGTTCCCGAGACCGCCGTGTTCTACGAGTACTCTCCCGAGAGCTACACGGGCACCGAACTCGATTTCGCCGCCGAGGTGTGCAACGCGGTCATGGAGATCTTCGTCCCGACGCCCGAGCGCAAGGTGATCCTCAACCTGCCCGCCACCGTCGAGATGTCCACGCCCAACGTCTACGCCGATTCGATCGAGTGGATGGGCCGGCACCTGAACCATCGCGAGAACGTCATCATCTCCCTGCACCCGCACAACGACCGTGGCACGGCGATCGCCGCCGCCGAGCTGGGATACCTGGCGGGCGCCGACCGGATCGAGGGATGCCTGTTCGGTAACGGCGAGCGCACCGGCAACGTCGACATCGTCGCCCTCGGAGTCAACATGCTGACCCAAGGCGTCGACCCGCAGATCGACTTCAGCGACATCGACCACGTCAAGCGCACGGCGGAGTACTGCAACCAGCTGCCGGTGCACGAGCGCAGCCCGTGGGCGGGCGACCTCGTGTTCACGGCGTTCAGCGGTTCGCACCAGGACGCGATCAAGAAGGGCTTCGAGGCGATGGAGGCCCGCGCCGCAGCGGAGGGCGTCGGCATCGACGAGATCGAGTGGGGCGTGCCCTACCTGCCCATCGATCCGAAGGACCTGGGTCGCTCGTACGAAGCGGTCATCCGTGTCAACTCGCAGTCCGGCAAGGGCGGCGTCGCATACCTGCTGAAGAGCGACCACGCGCTGGACCTGCCGCGCCGCCTGCAGATCGAATTCTCGGGAGTCGTGCAGGCGAAGACGGACGCTGAGGGCGGCGAGGTCACGAGCGACCAGATCTGGTCGATCTTCCGCGACGAGTACCTGCCGGCGGACGTCGCCGACGATCGCTGGGGACGCTTCGAGCTGCTCGGCACGCGGACGGCGAGCGACATGACCGGCGATGTCGAATTGCATGTGCGCCTGCGTGACGGCGACGGTGTGCAGGATGCGACCGGTCGCGGCAACGGGCCGATCGCGGCGTTCCTCGAGGTGGTGCGGGAGCACGGCTTCGACATCTCGCTGTACGACTACGTCGAGCACACGCTCAGCGCAGGCGGCGACGCCCAGGCGGCGGCCTACGTCGAACTGCAGGTCGACGGCGATCGCCTGTGGGGCGTCGGTATCGACGGTGACATCTCGACGGCGTCGCTCAAGGCGGTCGTGTCCGGTGTGAACCGCGCGATCCGCTCCCGCGAGCGCACCGGTTCGCTCGCCGCCGTCTGACCTGCGCGAGACCCCGTCCCGCGTCGAGACCCGCTCTGTGCGCGGGGGAACCGATGTGGGACGGGTGTTTCGGCCCGAAAGGCGATCAGCCCCGGACGATCGGGATGGCGGAGGTCTCGACCGCGACCTTGCGGCGGTACAGCAGGCGCTGCTCGGGGAGGGACAGGTCGAACGTGACGGCGAGGATGCGGATGATGGTCGTCACGACGATCCCGATCACCGCAGCCGTGACCAGGGGGAGCCCGAAGGCGGCCGAGGTCGCCAGGACGAGGCATCCGGCCGCCGCGGCGACGGCGTAGAGAGAACCCACGTGCATGATGGCGACGGGCAGCCCCATCATGACGTCGCGAAGGATGCCGCCGCCCACCGCCGCGCAGACGCCGACGAAGACGGCGGGCACGAGAGGGATGCCCAGCGTGATGGCCTTGCTGGTGCCGAAGGCCCCGAACATGCCGATCACGACCGCATCCAGCACCACGATGACCCGGTTGAGCCGCTGGAACACGTTGGCCAACAGCATGCCGACCAGGGCCGCTCCGCTCGCGGTGAGCAGGTACCAGTTGTTCTGCAGGGTGGTGGGGGTCACGTTCAGCAGCAGGTCGCGGATGAGTCCGCCGCCCATGCCCATCACCACGCCGATGATGGCGACGCCGAGCAGATCGAGGCGGCGTTCGCCGCGGAAGCCGGAGGCGAACAGGGCGCCCTGCACGCCGCCGAGTCCGACGGCGGTGAGGTCAGCCCACAGGGGGATGACGAGGATCGGGTCGTTCACCTCACCATCATCCCGGCCCGGGTGCTCGGCGGGAGGCTCCGACACGGCCGCCCCGCGCCCCGCTTCCGGCTGCGCGTCGGTGGTCAGCGGGATAATGGAGGGGTGCCCACCTATCGTGACGAGGTCGTGGTGCTGCGCACCCACAAGCTGGGCGAGGCAGACCGCATCCTGACCCTGCTCAGCCGCCGCCACGGCAAGGTCCGCGCGGTGGCCAAGGGTGTTCGGCGAACGTCGTCGCGCTTCGGCTCCCGCCTCGAGCCGTTCATGGTCGCCGACGTGCAGCTCTACGAAGGCCGCAACCTCGACATCGTGCAGCAGGCGGAGTCCCTCGGTTCGTACGGCGCCGACATCGTCGTGCACTACGACCGGTACACGTCCGCGAGCGCGATGGTCGAAACGGCCGACCGCCTGAATGAGGCCGAGGCCACCCCGCAGCAGTACCTTCTCCTCGTCGGCGGGCTCCGCGCGCTGGCACGCGGCGAGCACGCTGCCCGAAGCATCCTCGACTCCTACCTGCTGCGCGCGATGGCCCTGTCGGGGTGGGCGCCCGGACTGACCGAATGCGCCCGCTGCGGTGCGCCCGGCCCGCACGGCGCATTCGTGGCCCAGCTGGGCGGGATGGTCTGTCCCGACTGTGCGCCGGTCGGCTCGGTGCGGGTCGACATCGCGACGTCGGGCCTTCTGACCGCGCTGATCTCCGGCGAGTGGACGGATGTGGATGCCGCGTCCCCGGCCGCCACCGCCGCGGCGTCGGGACTCGTCGCCGCGTACGCGCAGTGGCATCTGGAACGAGGCATCCGCTCGTTCACCCATCTCGAGGCCGCGCAGTGACCCCGAAGCCGTTCACGCACCGGGACGCCGTCGCCTATCGGCCGGTGGACTGGACCGGTCAGCAGCCACCGGCATTCCCCCGGGGTTCGGTGCCGCGGCACGTCGCGATCGTGATGGACGGCAACGGACGCTGGGCGAACCGCCGCGGTCTGACCCGTGTGGAGGGACACAAGGCGGGGGAGGCCGCGCTCCTGGACGTGGTCGCCGGCGCGATCCAGGCGGGCGTGACGCACCTGTCCGTGTACGCCTTCTCGACCGAGAACTGGTCGCGGTCGCCCGACGAAGTGCGCTTCCTCATGGGGTTCAACCGCGACGTACTGCACCGCCGCCGCGATCAGCTGAACGAATGGGGTGTGCGGGTGCGCTGGGCGGGTCGCAAGCCGCGGCTCTGGGGCTCGGTGATCAAGGAACTGCAGTTCGCCGAAAAGCTGACGGCCGGCAACGACGTGCTCACGCTCACGATGTGCGTCAACTACGGCGGTCGCGTCGAACTCGTCGACGCGATGCGCTCGATCGGCGACGACATCGCCGCGGGGCGCCTGAAGCCCTCGGCGGTCACGGAGAAGCTCATCCAGAAGCGGCTCTACCAGCCCGACATGCCTGACGTGGATCTGTTCGTGCGCTCGAGCGGTGAGCAGCGATCCTCGAACTTCCTGCTGTGGGAGTCCGCCTACGCCGAGTTCGTGTTCCTCGACACGCTGTGGCCGGACTTCGGGAGAGCGGAACTCTGGCGGGCCATCGGGCTCTATCTCGACCGGGATCGCCGCTTCGGCGGAGCGATCGACACGCCCACGTCCTGAGGCCGCGGACGGCCGGTCTTCCGCCGTCCCGGTGCCCGGGCGTATCCTGCCCTCCGACGGACACCGTGCCGCACACGCGCGCGGTCCCGGGTGAGGGGGACGCATGCGTGGGCGACGCAGAGGCTTGCTCTTGTCCTCGGTGGTCACGGCCTGCGCGCTGCTCCTGGTCGGCTGTGCGCCCGCCGGGGACGTGGATGCCGTCGACGCCGCCGCGAGCGCGTCGCCGTCGCCGACCGCGTCCGCCCCCGGAGAGTCCCCGGCGGCGGAGGCGGATCCCCCCGCCACGCCGATCGCGGACGGCCCGGCAGACCCCGCGCAGACGACCCGCCGCACCGGACCCATCGCGGAATACGGCGGTCCGCCGTACGGACTGCAGGGTGATCCAGAGCCGGTGGGAGAGGGCGCGTGGTGCGCCACGGTGGGGCTCTTCTGGGGAGACCCGGGCGCCCCGGAGGATGTCACCTTCCGCCTCACCGGGACGATCTCCGTCCCCGTCGATGCGCTCACGGCCGGGACCACCGGATGCGGATCGATCGCGCCGGATCAGCCCTGCCTGGGATTCACGATGTCCGCCGACACCCCGTTCACGGCGTGCAGCCTGCCTCTGACGGAGACGGCGGCGTTCGCGGGTTCGGCCGAGGTGACGTTCACCGGCACTCTCGAATGCAGCGAGCCCAGGTTCTGCGACGCGGCCCAGGCGCGGTCGGCCGATCCGGGGCCGCCGATCGTCATCACGTCTGCGTCCACGCCGGACGAGGGGGAGTGACGGATGCCCCGGGGTCGCGGTCACCGCACATCCGCGCGATCGCCCGCCGCGGCGCAGAGCGCTCCGGAATCGTCGGCACCACCACCGGGCGCCCCGGAACCTCCAGCCGGAGCGGGCGGTCCGGGATTCGAGAAGTGGATGGGATTCCTCGGCAACTTCGTCGCCCCGGCGACACTGGTCGCGGGTCTGCTCTTCTACTTCGGATACGTGTCGTCGCGGGCGTACTTCTCGTACTTCGGCATCGACGTCGATCTGCTGCGGCTGAGCAACCAGGGATTCGTCATGCGCAGCCCGGGCGCGCTGCTCCTGCCCGCGATCGTCGTGCTCTCGCTCTCCGCGCTGCTCGTGCTCGGCCACCGGGTCCTCCGCCGGTGGACGAGCTCGAGCGGCGAGCGCGCGCGCAGCGTGGCCGTCGTGTTCGGCGCTGTCGGCGCGGTGCTCCTCTTCACCGGGCTCGTGTTCGCCGGTATGTACGGCGCGCTGCGATCGTGGGACGCCTCCTCCTTCCTCACCCCGTTGCTCCTCACGGCGGGCGCGGGCTTCTGCGCCTACGCGGCGGCCATGTCCCGTTCGTCGCGAGCCGAGCGCGGCGGCCTCGGCGTGGTCGTGCTCTTCGTCCTGGTCGTGGCGGCCGGGGCTTTCTGGACGACTGCGACGGTGGCACAGTCATGGGGCCTGGGCGAGGCGCGCAGCCAGGCCGCCGACCTCTCCTCCCTTCCCGCCGTCGTGCTCGACACCCGCGAGCGTCTGGCGCCGGGCAACGCCGACATCACCGTGCAGAGTCTGGACGAGGCATCCGCCCCCGTCGACGCCGAGAGCGGGACGCAGACGTACCGCTACCGGTACTACGGCTTGCGCCTGCTCGTGGAGGGCGGAGGTCGGCTGTACCTCGTCCCGGACAGATGGTCCGCGGATGCCTCGACCCTCGTGATCCCCTTCGATGACAGCGTGCGGCTGCGGTTCCGGTTCTTCCCGGACGAGAACCCGCCGGTCTGAGCATTGCGCGGGAATACCCGTGCCCGTCTTCTCCGTTGCGTCTGACATGACTGACGCCATCAAGATCGACGTGTGGAGCGACATCGCGTGCCCGTGGTGCTACATCGGCAAGCGCAACCTGGAGACGGGTCTCGCCGCCGTGGCCGCCGATGACGACGCGCCGGTCGTGGAGGTGGAGTTCCACTCGTACGAACTGTCCCCCGACACTCCGGTGGATTTCGACGGCGGAGAGTACGACTACCTCGCGGAGCACAAGGGCATCACGCCCGACGAGGCGCGTCAGATGCTCGAGCGGGTCACGGGTGTCGCCGCCGAAGCGGGGCTGGAGTACCGGTTCGATCTCCTCAAGCACACGAACACGGTGAAAGCGCATGAACTGCTGCACTTCGCCAAAGCCCACGGCGCTCAGCGCGAGCTCGCCGAGCGACTCATGTCGGCGTACTTCACCGAGGGCAGGCACGTGGGGCGCATCGACGATCTGGTGGCGCTCGCCGCCGACGCAGGGCTCGACCCGGAGGCGGCGCGGCAGGCTTTGGAAAGCGATCAGTTCCTCGCCGATGTGCGTGCCGACCAGGCGCAGGCGACCGCGTACGGCATCAACGGCGTGCCGTTCTTCGTCATCGACGGGAAGTACGGTGTCAGCGGCGCGCAGCCGGCGGAGGCGTTCAGTCAGATCGCCCGCCAGGTGTGGTCGGAGCGCCGGGACGCCGCCGTCACGGACGACGTACCCGCCTAGAGTCACTGTCGCCGGTTCCCCGACCGTGTCCTGGTGCGCGCCGGTCAGCCCGGCAGATTCGCCTCGATCAGGCTGACGATGGCGGGGTCGTCGGGCTTCGTCTGCGGACGGAAGCGATGCACGTCGCCGTCCGGCAGCACCAGGAACTTCTCGAAGTTCCAGGTCACCCGCCCGGACTTGCCCGCGGCGTCCTCGGCCTTCTTGAGTTCTTTGTACAGCGGCGCCGCGTTGCCCCCGTTGACGCGCACCTTGTCCATCACGGGGAACGTGACTCCCCAGGTCATCGAGCAGTACTCGAGGATGTCGTCCATCTTCGACAGCTCTTGCAGGAACTGGTTGCTCGGGAACGCGAGCACCTCGAATCCGCGGTCGCCGTAGGTCTTCTTGAGTTGCTCGAGCTGTTCGTACTGCGGGGCGAGCCCGCAGCGCGAAGCCACGTTCACGATGAGCAGGACCTTGCCGGCGTAATCGCCGAGCGTGGCCTGCCTGCCGTCGGAGGTCGAGAAGGGGATGCTGCTGAGCGGTGCGTCTTCGACAGTGGCCATGACGCCGAGTGTAGGCGGCGCGCACGATGTCGGGCATCGGGCCGGACAGCCTGTCAGCAGACTCATCGACACGACGATGAGTGGTACGCCCGCGCGGGCGCGGCGCTCTCCACCGGGCGCGGCACCGCGGAGACGGACGCCGCGCGGGTCTGGGAGAATGGGGGAGTGACCACCGTGCTTTCTCCCGCTCCCGGCCTGACGGTGGCGAACCCGATGGCTCCGACGCGGACGGATCCACTCCGGATCGGACCGATCACGCTCGACGCACCGGTCGTACTGGCCCCCATGGCGGGCATCACCAACACCGCTTTCCGGCGCCTCTGCCGCGAATACGGCGCGGGGCTGTACGTCAGCGAGATGATCACCTCCCGCGCTCTCGTCGAGCGCAACGCCACCACCATGCGACTCATCCGCCATCACGAATCCGAGACGCCGCGATCGATCCAGCTGTACGGCGTCGATCCTGCGACGATGGCCGAAGCTGTCCGCATCCTCGTGGCCGAAGACCATGCCGACCACATCGATCTGAATTTCGGATGCCCCGTGCCGAAGGTCACCCGGAAGGGCGGCGGTTCGGCGCTGCCGTGGAAGCTCGGCCTGTTCCGCGAGATCGTGACGCGTACCGTGCAGGCCGCGGGTGACGTTCCCCTCACCGTCAAGATGCGCAAGGGCATCGACTCCGACCACCTGACCTACCTCGACGCCGGCCGCATCGCCGAAGACGCCGGAGTCGCCTCCATCGCGCTGCACGCCCGGACGGCCGCGGAGTTCTATTCGGGGCAGGCGGACTGGTCGGCCATCACCGCGCTCAAAGAGGCCGTCACGAGCGTGCCCGTCCTGGGCAACGGCGACATCTGGAGTTCCGACGATGCGGTCCGCATGATGGCCGAGACCGGCTGTGACGGCGTGGTCGTGGGCCGCGGATGCCTCGGCCGACCCTGGCTGTTCGGCGACCTCGCCCGCGCACTGGGCGGTCCGGGCGCCGCGACCGCTGAACCCGTCGACGCGACACTCGGCTTCGTCGCCGCGGCCTTCCGCCGGCACGCCGAGCTGCTCGTGGAGTTCTTCGAAGACGAGGGCCGCGGATGCCGCGACATCCGCAAGCACGTCGCCTGGTACTTCAAGGGCTATCCGGTGGGGGGAGACCTCCGCGCCGCTCTGGCCACGGCGTCCACCCTCGGCGAGATCGACGCCCTGCTCGCGCAGCTCGACCAGGACGCACCGTACCCCGGCGCGGCCGCGGAGGGACAGCGCGGACGCGCGGGCACCCCCAAGCGACCCGCGCTGCCCGACGGCTGGCTGTCGTCGCGCGACCTCGGAGCCGAGGCATCCGTCGCCCTCGCCGATGCGGAACTCGACCACAGTGGCGGGTGATCAGCATGACCGATGAGCGCACGATCGCCGTGGGCGTCGCGCAAGGGCGCCCGACCGGCTACACCGACACCGATGCCGCTCGCTTCTGGCCGGAGACGCATCGTTCGCGTCGGGATGCGTTCGCGCGCGACCGCGCCCGGGTGCTGCACTCCGCGGCGCTCCGGCGACTCGCGGCCAAGACGCAGGTGCTCAGCCCCGCCAGCCCTGCCGACTTCGCGCGCAACCGTCTGACGCACTCCCTGGAGGTTGCCCAGGTGGGCCGGGAGCTGGCCACCGAGCTGCTCCTGTCGCCCGACGTCGTCGACACCGCGTGCCTCAGTCACGACCTCGGCCATCCGCCGTTCGGACACAACGGCGAGCGTGCGCTGAACAGCTGGGCCGAAGACATCGGCGGCTTCGAGGGGAACGCTCAGACCCTGCGCATCGTGACGCGCCTCGAGTCGAAGGTGATCGATGACGAGGGACGCAACCACGGCCTCAATCTGACCCGCGCGAGCCTCGACGCGACGTGCAAGTACCCGTGGACGGCAGCCCATCCGGTACCCGACCCGGGGGGCCGCCTCAAGTACGGCGTCTACCCCGAGGACGAGGACGTGTTCCGGTGGATGCGGGAAGGCGCACCCGGCCGGGTGCGCTGCATCGAGGCCGAGGTGATGGATCTCTCGGACGACATCGCCTACTCGGTGCACGACTTCGAGGACGCCATCGTCAACGGCTACCTCGATCCGCGCCGCCTCTCCGATCCGCGCGAGCATGAAGCGCTGATCAGCGCGATGCAGACCTGGGTCGGCTACGACCTCACGCGCGACGAGCTCGCCGACGCGCTCTACCGCCTGATGCGGCTCCCCGAGTGGATCGAGTCGTTCGACGGGACCCGCTCGGCACTCGCCCGCCTGAAGAACCTCACCTCCGACCTGATCGGACGCTTCGCCCGGGCGGCCACCGCCGCCACTCGCGAGGCGTACGCCGCGCCGTCGTTGACCCGCTACAGCGGCCAGGTCGTCGTGCCGCGGGTCATCGAGGCGGAGATGGCCGTGCTCAAGGGCACCATCGGCGCCTTCGTGGTCTCCATCGAGGGTCGGAAGGCGCTCTACAAGGAGCAGCGCCACGTCCTGAAGCGGCTGGCGACCGCCCTGTGGGAGTCTCCGGAGCACCTCGACGCCATCCACGCCGAGGACTTCGCCCTCGCCGACACCCACGCCGCGCGCAAGCGGGTGGTGGTCGACCAGGTCGCGAGCCTCACCGACCGCTTCGCGATCGCGTGGCACGGACGCCTCGTCGGGGAGCTCGACGTCGCTGCCCTCGGCGTCTGGGTTCCCGGCATCCGTCCCACCCCACCGTCCGCCTACGCCCTCCCACAGCCTCTCGAGGGGTTCTGATGGCCGGACGGATCCGCCAGGCGGACGTCGACGAGGTCAAGTCGCGGACCAACATCGCCGACGTGATCGGCGAGCGTGTCGCTTTGAAGCCCGCGGGCGTGGGTTCGCTGAAGGGCCTCTGTCCCTTCCACGACGAGCGCAGCCCGAGTTTCAACGTGCGTCCGCAGGTCGGCTTCTACCACTGCTTCGGGTGCGGCGAGTCCGGCGACGTCTATTCGTTCCTGCGTGCGATCGATCACGTCACGTTCACCGAGGCCGTCGAGATGCTCGCCGGCCGGATCGGATTCTCTCTCCACTACGAAGAGGGCGGTGGTCCCGCCCCCGAGACGGCGGGACGCGCGCGACTGTACGCCGCGAACGCCGCCGCGGCCGAGTTCTACCGCGAGCAGCTCGGCACCGCGGGCGCCGACCTCGGACGCCGCTTCCTCGGCGAACGTGGCTTCGACGCGGGGGCCGCGGCCCACTTCGGGGTCGGGTACGCCCCGCAGGGCTGGCAGTCGCTCGCCGACGCCCTGATCGCGCAGAAGTTCACCAGGGACGAGCTGATCTCGGCAGGGCTCGTCTCGCAGGGGAAACGCGGCGTCTACGACCGTTTTCGCGGCCGGCTGGTCTGGCCGATCCGTGACGTGACAGGGCAGGTCATCGGGTTCGGCGCCCGGCGGCTGTTCGACGATGACAACGGGCCGAAGTATCTGAACACCCCCGAGACGATCATCTACAAGAAGGCCCAGGTGCTCTACGGGCTCGATCTCGCCAAGCGCGACGTCTCCCGGGAACACCGCGTCGTGGTCGTGGAGGGCTACACGGATGTCATGGCCTGCCACCTGGCGGGAGTCACCACGGCGGTCGCCACCTGCGGTACGGCGTTCGGTGCGGATCACATCAGCGTGCTCCGGCGGGTGATGGGCGATGACACCACCGCCGGAGAGGTGATCTTCACCTTCGATCCCGACGCCGCTGGTCAGAAGGCGGCGCTGCGCGCGTTCGCCGACGAGAAGCGATTCGCCGCACAGACATACGTCGCCGTCGCTCCGGGGGGACTCGATCCCTGCGATCTGCGGCTGCAGCGAGGCGACGGAGCCGTGCGTGCGCTGATGGACGCCAAGGCGCCCATGTTCGAATTCGTCATCGATCAGCGTCTGGCCGCGTTCGACCTGGCGAGCGTGGAAGGCAGAGCGGGCGGGCTGCGCGCCGCGGCCCCGATCGTCGCCGAGATCCGCGACCCCGCGTTGCGGCCCGGCTACACGCGGGTGCTCGCCCGACGTCTCGGACTCGATCTGCCGGAGGTCGAACGCGCGGTGGAGCGCGCTGCACGGTCCACGTCGGCGGGCCAGGATCCGACGTCGCGACGGCCGGCGAACGGTCCGGCCGCGCAGGCCGTGCCCGATGCCGACGGCTCGCCCGTCCTGGAGCGCACCACCATCGCAACGCTCCCGCGCACGAAGGACGCAGCCCTCGAGCGGGACGCCCTGATGGGCTTCCTGCAGTTCGGGCACCGCCTCGACATCGCGCTCTTCGAGCAGGCGGTGGCCCTGCCTTTCCGCACGGCGGCGCTCGATGCCGTCCGGCAGACGCTGGTGGGCGCAGACACCACGCGGCCCGGGTGGTCCGCAGATGCCGTGACCGCCGTGCGGGAACCGTACCGCTCGCTGGCGGCCGAGCTCCTGACCTCGCCGTTCCCCGCCCGGGATGACGCGCACGCGGTCAACTCGACGATCGATCTCGCTCACAACCTCGTGCTGCGTTCGCTCGATCGTGAGAAGACCGAGCTGCTGGGGGCCATCCAGCGGGTGTCGGCCGACTCGGAGGAGGGACGCATCGTGCGTCTCCGCCTCCGTGAACTGGACGTCGCCCGTCAACGGCTGATCGAGGCCTGAGGAGGCGGTCCCCGCTCTCGAGTGGCGCGGGGTGGGCTGGGCGGGCAGGATGAAGTCATGTCCCGCCGCCGAGACCCCGATGTCGCGATCCGCTGCACCGACCTCTCCATCGCCCGGGCCTCCGCGCGCTCGTCCGAAAGCCTCCGTGTCGTGGACGGAGTGTCGTTCGACCTGCCCCATGCGACCTCGCTCGCTCTGATGGGCCCCACCGGTGCGGGCAAGTCGAGCCTTGCCGCGGTGCTCGCGGGTATCGACGAGATGGGCCTCGCCGTCGTCGGCGGCGACGCGTACGTCGATGGAATCCCGGTCCGGCGGCCGGGGCGGGATCGCCGCACGCTCACGTGGGTCACGGGATACCTGGCGCAACGGGCGGGGGCGGATCTCCCGGCGCGGATGACCGTGTCGGACGTCATCGCGGAGCCCATCGTCAGTCGCGATCGGCGGGTGAACGCGCACGCGCTCGAGGTGCGCGTGGCCACTCTCCTGGACGAGTTCATGCTCCCCCTGGGGGCGTCGGCGAAGTACCCGTACGAGCTCAGCGCGGGCATGCGACAGCGCGTCGCGCTCGCCCGGACCCTCATCCACAGCCCACGGGTTCTGATTGTCGACGAACCCTTCGCGAACCTCGATGTGGAGGCGCGGCGGGCAGCCTGCGACGCCATCCTCCGTCGCCGCGACGCCGACGGCATGTCAACGGTCGTCGTGACCAACGACGCGCAGATCGCGAGCGACCTGAGCGCTGCGGTCCTCGTCATGCGCGGGGGTCATCCGATCGCATACGGACCGAGAATGGACGACCTGCTGTGGACGCCGAGCGCCGACCCGGATCAGCGCCTGGTGTCGTCCTGATTCACGAGCACGTCCGATCCTTTGCTAGGATGGTGGGGTTGCCCGGCTTCGGCCGGGCTCTTCCTCGGTAGCTCAATTGGCAGAGCAGCCGGCTGTTAACCGGCAGGTTCTTGGTTCGAGTCCAAGCCGGGGAGCGAACGGCCCTGGACTCCACTCCGGGGCCGTTCTTCATTCCCTGAGCAGCTCGTCCGCACCCGTCATGCGGGTCCGACGGAGGCGTCCGACAGGGCGTCCGCCCTCGCGCGGACGGCTCACGCGTCGATGTCGTCCAAGCCAGGGGTCCACGCCTGTCCCGGCCGGCCCCATCCCCGCTTGCGCGCGATCTTCTGGACCGTCTTCCATTCGCCGTCATCGAGACGGTCGACGTAGAGGATGCCGTCGAGGTGGTCGAACTCGTGCTGCATGATGCGTGCGCGCCAGCCATCGACCTCGATGCGCACCGGGGCGCCTTCGAGATCGGTGCCGGTCACGAGTACCTCCTCGGAGCGTCGGAGCGGGAACCGCTCGCCGGGGAAGGACAGGCAGCCCTCCGATTCGTCGTCGGGATCGGGTTCTCCGGGGACGAGAGGTCGCATCCACAGTTCGGGGTTGACGATCACGCCGCGCCACGGTTCACCGGCGTCATCCGCATAGCTGTAGGTGTAGATGCGCAGGCCGACGCCCACCTGAGGCGCGGCGAGGCCGACGCCGGGTGCGGCATCCATCGTCTCGAACATGTCCGCCACCAGGGCGCGGACCTCATCGGTGATCTCCGCGACGGGTGCTGCGGCGGAATGCAGCACCGGGTCGCCAATGATTCGGATCGGCAGAACGGCCACGTCTTGAGCCTACCGAGCGAGCGGAGCCGTTAGTGTCGACACGTGCTGGGCTACGGGCTGACGATCTCCGATGTGACCGACGACCTCGTCGGCTTCTTCCGCGACCCGGCGATCCTCACGGGCATACCCCTCGCGCTGCTGGGTGCGGTGTTCATGTCGCTCGGCGCGCAGTATCAGCACCGCGGGGTCGCGAAGGTGGAGCGGCTCTCGGAGCACGCGAGCTCCAGCGGGCTCACCGGCGGGCAGCTTCTCAGTCTCCTGAAGCGCCCGTCATGGGTGCTGGGCACGATCATGCTCGCGCTCGCGATCCTCTGCCAGCTCGGTGCGCTGGCGGTCGCTCCGCTCATCCTGGTGCAGCCCCTCGGCGCGATCGCCCTCGTCATCACGACGCTGCTGAACGCGCGGGTGTCGGGGAACAAGCCGACCCGTCAGTCGATCATCGCGATCGTGGCGTGCGTGGGCGGCATCTTCCTGTTCGTCACGATCGCGGCGTTCTTCGCCGAAGAGCACCCGATCACGGAACTGCAGCTGATCATCATTCTGGCGATCCTCGCCGTCGTGATCGTCGTCTTCGCCGTGCTCTGGTTCTGGCTGCGCACCCGCATGCAGGCGCTGTTCTACATCATGGCAGCGGGCGTCATCTACGGTTTCGTCGCGACCCTCGCGAAGGTGGTCATCAAGCGCATTCAGGACGGCGACTTCGAATGGCTGACGCTTGTCTGCCTGGTGGCGCTTCTCGCCGCCGTGGCGATGGGTGCCTACTTCGTCCAGACCGCCTATTCGGCGGGACCCCCCGACCTCGTCATCGCGGGGCTGACCGTCGTCGACCCGATCGTGGCGGTGTTCATCGGGCTGCTGGTGCTCGGGGAAGCGTCGGGCGCCCCGTGGTGGGCGTTCGTGGGCTTCGGCATCGCCGGCGCGATCGCCGTGTGGGGCGTCGTGCAGTTGGCTCGGTTCCACCCCGAGGTGGTGAGCGGGCACAGCAAGGAGGTGCCGATCGAGCGGGGCAGCGACGGCGGCGAGAACCGCGCTCCCAGCACCGGATCGATCCGCATCACCGACGCCGTGTCGAAAGTGTGGCCTGCGCCGCCGATCGACGAATCGGACGGTCCCCTGCGTCTGCGAAAGCCCGATCCGAAGTGATCACCCACTGCGGACTGCTCGTCTCTGCCGAGTAGGCTCGTCGTGCAGGGGGCGGTGGCCAAGCTGGTCAAGGCAGCGGGCTCATAACCCGACGATCGTGGGTTCAAGTCCCACCCGCCCTACACCTCGTTCCGTTCACGGACGGGACACGCCGTGTCGGGTTCTCCCTCGCTCGGCGTGACCCATCCGTGAACGTCCGGGCGTCGTTCGAGCGGTGTGGAACGATCACCTCATCGCGGCGCCGACGTAGGAGTACTTGACGAAGACCTCCGCAGCGATCCCGGCCTCTTCGAGCACGCCCTGAACCGCTGTCAGCATGTACTTCGAGTCCCACCCCATGTACAGATGGGTGTCGTCGTCGAGAGCGTCCCACTGTCCCTGCCAGGACGGCGAATCGTAGACGGGCCCGCCACGGCGCAGGCTGAAGGAGATCACGTCTGCGCGTGAGTCCGCCCACAGTCGTCGGAAGATGCGGTTGAAGAGGTACTTGACGTCGTAGACCTCCCAATGCTCTCCGCGGTACTCGACGTACTCGAACTCGCGCTGCCATCCGGCCGGCCACCCGCGTCGACGCACGGCGTCCAACACCGGCGTCAGTCCGTCATCGTCGATCCCGACGATCGGGGGCTTGGCCCACAACGCCAGGAAACGCCCGGTGAGTGCCGCCGTCCGCCGCGAAAGGGCCGCGGTATTCCACTCTGGAACTCCGACCAGATCGGCGGTGAGGGGTATGCGGCTCTGGGCATAGACGTCATCCCGTTTGGTCGGGAACGCGGCGTCGAACGCGCGGATGGCGAGGGGCTCCTCGAGGAGCGTGAGGTTGCCCAACGTGGGAGCGAGCGCACGGTGGCTGTTCTGCTCGTCCTCGGAGTAATCCCGCCACCGTCGTACACCGTCGCCCGTCCAATCGTCCGCCGGTATGAGCGGCACGATGTGCTCGATGTCGACGGCGGTCGTGTCCTCGACATCGGCGAGCCGACCCAGCACGTACGCCGGATGGGGGAGCGGTCCGAACTTGAGGGCGACCCGTACGCGTTCGTCCGACGGGGTGATACGGGCGAAGGCGAGCGTCAGCGCATCGGGCCCTTCGTTCCAGGCGCGGCACAGTCGCGCGACCAAGCGGTCGGTCCCGGTGCCGACGACCGTACGACGCAGCAGCAGTGACTGCACGGCCTCGAGGGTGGCCGCGAAGGCCGCGGCATCCGTCGTCCCCCGGCGATAGTCGAGGTAGACGCGCATGAGCAGCGGGTACATCGCGCGTCCGAACGTGTTCACGTGGGCGAGGTGGCGGGCGAGGGCGGCGTCGGGTTCTCGCGCGGGATGCAGCAGTGCGCGGTAGACATCGGATGCCGCTCGCCACTGCGCGGCAGCGGAACGCAGCGAATCGAGGTCGAGGCGGGGGAACTCGGCTCGGAACGCGTCGTAGACGCCCCGGGTGCCGGGAACCGACACCTCCCGTCCGGTCGTCATCACGAGGTAGTCCCGCCAGAACGAGCCGATGGCCTGACCGGTGTTCTGTTCGATGGGCACCCAGAACGTGTCTTCGATCTCGGTCTGTTCGGCGTGCGACAGGCCCATGAGCACGTAGTTGTGGATCAGTTCGTGATCGCGCAGGGGCTCGCCCGTCGAGTTCAGGCTCTCGAAGATCTGCTGGGCATGCGCGCCGGCACCGAGGGTGATCGCGACGTGCTCGAGCCGTTGCAGTCCTCGCCAGATGCGCGGAACCTCATCGGGGCGCACCTGACTGCGGAAGAACGCGTAGTTGCTGTCGAAGCGCGAATCCTGCGCGTCGTCTCCCGCAACCGGTCGGTCGCGGACGATTCTCTCGAAGACATCCGCCCACGCCCGGTGGGGGCGGAGCTTGGTACGGTCGGGGTCGCTCGCGCGCACGAGGACGGTGTGCATCTCGGCCGCGAGGAGCGGACGGACGTCCTGAGCGATGTGGTGGAGCGCCGCGACGAGCAGCATGAGCGTCGTGATGCGCTGCTGACCGTCGATCAGGACGAGCTCGGCGTCGTCCCGGTCGGTGCTGAGGGTGGACAGGATCGAGCCGATGAAGTGCATCCCGCGGTCTTCGGCGTCGGCCACGGCGCGCACGTCGGCGAGCAGTTGCTCACATCCGCCGATGTCCCAGCGGTACTGGCGCTGATAGACGGGAACGACGATGCTGGTCTCCGCCGCCGCGAGCCACGCGATCGTGTTGACGGCGACGGCGTCGACATTGGTGGCTGATCCCATGCTGCGACATCCTCCGTCCGACGGCGAAAGCGGCTCGTCGAGACGGCAATCGCGGCAGCCTCGAGGCGGCCGTGGGCAAGCCTAACCGACCGTCTCCCCGCGGTCCGGTCGCGTCGGCCGGTCTCCGGGTGTGTCGCAGGGCCCCGATGTAGGGTTGCCTAAGTTGGGCCTGTTAAAACGTGCTGGCCCCCTACGAAAGGTACGACTCTCCTCATGAGTTACATCACCTCCGCCGCGCTCGAAGAGACCGGCTACGTCGTCCTGGACCGCTACAACCAGGAGCTCGACCCCAAGGAATGGCTCGACATCGAGTACAACGACTGGAAGTCGTCGGGCGACACCCGATTCGCACCGCTTGCGAGCGCCTTCGGTGACATCGAGTGCAACGGCTTCTGGAATCACAAGCCGCCACGCACCGACAAGGACGGCGTGTGGATCGATTCGCAGGTCGAGAAGGCGCCCCATCTCACCCGCCGCGCGCAGGAGCCCGGCGCCAACGTCGGGCGGTGCCGCGTGATCGAACTGCAGCCCACGCCCTACGGCGACTGCCTGTACAACCTGCATCAGGACGACAACAACCGCCTCAACCCCGACGGCACCGGCTGGGTCGTGCGTGGCTTCTTCAACCTCACCGACGACAAGGACAGCTTCTTCGTGCTGCGGGAGAACCGCACCGATCCCGAGGGCGAGACGCGCATCGCACTTCCGGCCGGAGCGCAGCTCATCATCGACACCCAGCGCCTGTGGCACGCCGCCACCCACGTGGGTTCCGAGCCGCGCTACAACCTCATCACATCGTGGACGTCGGGCCCCGAACTCGACGCGTACATCGAGAAGTACCACGGCGTGAACCGCGTCGAGAGCTTCCCCGTCGATCAGGACATCCTCGATGCGGGCTACGTCGAGCAGGCTCGCAAGGATGCTGCACGCGCCGCCTATTACGCCGCGAAGGGTCAGGCCGTCGTCACGGCCATGAGCGAAGCCTGATCACTCGGGAGCGGACGACGGAGGCCTCGGCGCACAGCCGGGGCCTCCGGCATTCCCCGTCTGCGTGCCGTCGGAATGGGGTGACGACGGGACCGGAATGACACGCTTGTGATTCTCGGTGCAGATGAGCGATAATGGCCGCACAACCGAACACACATCGCTGCGGTATCCGTCAGGTCGTTGGGGAAGACGAACCTGAAGAAACGGAGACATGATGGCGACACGTCAATCGCGCGGGGTGATCTTCATCCACTCTGCGCCGCGCGCGCTGTGCCCCCACCTCGAGTGGGCGGTAGGACGCGCCCTCGGTCGTGGAGTGAACTTCGACTGGACCGAACAGCCGGTGCTGTCGGGCAGTCGACGCACCGAGTACTACTGGGAAGGTCCGGTGGGAACCGGCGCCGCGTTGACGACGGCGATCCGCGGATGGGAGCACTTGCGGTTCGAGGTGACGGAAGATCCGACACCGCGCAGCGACGGGGGCCGCTGGCTGCACACTCCGGGCCTCGGCATCCACTACGCGCAGACCGATTCCGGCGGCAACGTGGTCATCGGCGAAGACCGAATCCGTTATGCCATGGAGGTCGCCGCCGGCGACATGTTCGAGCTGCAGCGTGAACTCGACGTCGCCCTCGGAGCCGCCTGGGACGATGAGCTCGAGCCGTTCCGCCATGCGAGCGATGACGCGCCCGTCGTGTGGCTGCACAAGGTGGGCTGACACCCCCTCAGATCTCAGGCGGCGAGGCGCCACTACCCGCGGTCGGCGGCCCCAACCCGGACGCAGGGAACGCGAATCCCCGCCTGACACGACAGACGCCCCCGGTGTGTGATCTCCGGGGGCGTCTTCGTGTGCGTCGGTCGAGGATGCCTCGCTACGGCGTCGAAATCGCGAGGACGGCGTTGTGTCCGCCGAATCCGAAAGAGTTGCTGATCGCGAGCTGCGGCCCGTCCCCGAGGGGGATCGGTTCGCCCGAGACGCGCAGGGGGATCTCGGGGTCCTGGGTGGTGAGGTTGATCGTGGGCGGGGCGATGCGGTTCTGGATCGCGAGGATCGAGAAGATCGCCTCGAGGGCGCCCGTGCCGCCGAGCAGGTGACCGGTGGAGGCCTTGGTGGCAGACACGGGGATCTCGTGGACGCGGTCGCCGAAGACGGTCTTGAGGGCCGTGTACTCCGCCGGATCGCCCACCGGGGTCGAGGTGGCGTGCGCATTGATGTGCGTCACATCGTCCGGCGAGACGCCGGCCTGTTCGAGAGCGAAGGTCACAGCCCTGCTCGCGCCCCGACCTTCAGGGTCGTTCGCCGTGATGTGGTACGAGTCGGCTGTCACGCCTCCGCCCACGATGACCGCGTAGATCTTCGCCCCACGGGCGATCGCGTGCTCCTCGGTCTCGAGGACGAGCGCTCCCGCGCCCTCGCCCATCACGAACCCGTCTCGGTCGGCGCTGTAGGGCCTCGACGCGTGGGCCGGATCGTCGTTGCGCTTGGACAGCGCCTGCATCGACGCGAACGATGCCATGGTGATGGGGTGGATCGCCGACTCCGTCCCACCCGCGATGATGACATCGGCGAGACCGGCGCGCAGGTGCTCGAACGCGTTGACGATGGACTCCGTGCTCGATGCGCAGGCAGACGCGACCGTGCGGGCGAACGCCCGCGCCCCGAAATGCATCGACACGGCGGCCGCGGCCGCGTTCGGCATCAGCATGGGCACGGTCATGGGCATGACCCGTCGGGGTCCTTTCTCGCGCAGCGTGTCCCACGCGTCCAGAAGCGTCCACAGGCCGCCGATCCCCGTCGCGAAGTCCACGCCGAGGCGCTCGGGCTCGACGTCGGGCGCTCCGGCGTCGGCCCAGGCTTCGCGGGCCGCCACGAGGGCGAACTGCGAGGACGGGTCGAGGCGGCGCACCTCGGTCCGCTCCAGCACCGCTTCCGGGCGGACGAGCGCTTCGGCGGCGAATGTGACAGGGAGCGAGTACTGCTCCACCCACTCGTGCTCGAGGGTGCGGGCGCCGGAGGCGCCGCCGAGCAGGGCGGTCCAGCTGTCGGGCGCGGTGCCGCCGATCGGCGACGACGCTCCGATGCCGGTGACGACGATGCGTGACGTACTCATGGGTGTGGATCCTCGCGAAGAAATCTGCATGACCGGTGGGGGCGAAGAGCCCCCACCGGAGCGTGCGTCAGCAGGCCGGTGTTCGGGGCGGAGCCCCCACCGGTTCTGCCTACGCCTGGTTGGACGTGATGAAGGTGACGGCGTCGCCCACGGTCTTGAGGTTCTTGACCTCGTCGTCGGGGATGGTGACGCCGAACTTCTCCTCGGCGTTCACGACGATCGTCATCATCGAGATCGAGTCGATGTCGAGGTCATCGGTGAACGACTTCTCGAGGGCGACCTCGTCGGCCGAGATGCCGGTCTCGTCGGTGATGAGCTCTGCAAGGCCTGCGAGCACCTCGTCGGTGGTGAATGCCATGGGTTTCTCCTGTTCTTCGGGGGTCTGCGGGCCCCGTCGGGGCCGTTGTTCAGTTTAGGGTCGGTGGTCGTCGGCTCACGGGAGGACGACGACCTGCGCGCCGAACACGAGCCCGGCGCCGAATCCGATCTGCAGCGCGAGTCCACCGCTCAGCTGCGGGTTCTCGGCCAGAAGCCGGTGCGTCGCGAGGGGGATGGAGGCGGCCGACGTGTTGCCGGTCGTCTCGATGTCTCGGGCGATCACGACGGTGTCGGGCAGCTTCAGCTGCTTGGCGAACTCGTCGATGATGCGCATGTTCGCCTGGTGAGGCACGAAAGCCGCCAGATCGGATGCGTCGACACCGGCGGCTTCGAGAGCCTCGCGTGCCACTTTCACCATCTCCCAGACGGCCCAGCGGAAGACGGTCGGGCCCTCCTGGCGCAGGGTCGGCCACGGCACCTCGCCGTCACGGAACTGGGTGAGCGTACCGTTCATCCCCACGGCTTCGGCCTTCGAACCATCCGACCCCCACACGGTGGGTCCGATGCCGGGCGTATCGCTCGGGCCGATCACGACGGCTCCCGCGCCGTCGCCGAGGAGGAACGAGATGCTGCGGTCCGCCGGATCGACGACATCGCTGAGCTTCTCGGTGCCGATGACCAGCGCGTAATGCGCGGCGCCCGCGCGGATCAGCGCATCGGCTTGTGCGACGCCGTAAGCGAAGCCGGCGCAGGCGGCGTTCAGGTCATAGGCCGCCGCCGGGTTCGACCCGACGCGGTCCGCGACGATCGCCGAGACCGACGGGGTCTGCTTGGGGTTGCTGATGGTCGCGACGATGACGGCGTCGATGAGGTCGGCGGAGACGCCGGATTTTGCGATGGCCTCGGTCGCGGCATCCGTCGCCAGATCTATCGCGTCCGTGGTCGCGACGGCTCGCATACGCGTGACGATTCCGGTGCGCTGACGGATCCACTCGTCGCTCGAATCGATGGGACCGACCAGATCATCGTTGGGGACCGCGATCTCGCCGCGGGCGGCTCCGTACGAATAGATGCGGGTGTGGGCGGGGCCGGTCGCCTGCGTCAATGTCGGGCTCATGCGCGATCTCCAGTCAACAGAGCGGCGGCCGCCGCGAGGTCGTCGGGCGTCTTGAGGGCCACAGACGGCACGCCGCGCAGAGCGCGCTTCGCGAGCCCCGTCAGCGTGCCCGCCGGTGCCATCTCGACGAGTCCCGTGACCTCGTGCGCCGCGAAGGACGCCATGCACAGATCCCACCGCACGGGTGAGGCGACTTGAGCGATCAGCGCATCGCGATAGGCCGCACCGGAAGTGACGGTCTCGCCGTCGCTGTTGGTCCAGATGGTCAGCGTCGGATCGGACGCGAGCACCTGATCGGCTGCGGCGCGGAGCGCCTCGACCGCGGGGGCCATGTACGACGTGTGGAATGCGCCGGCGACCTGCAACGGGATGACCCGCGTGCCGGAGACCGGCTGCGCAGCGAGGGCCTGCAAGCCACCCAGCGCGCCGGCGGCGACGAGTTGTCCGCCGCCGTTGTAGTTCGCGGGGGTCAGGCCGAGTTCGTCGAGGCGGGCGAGCACGGATGCCTCGTCCCCGCCGATGATCGCGCTCATCCCGGTCTGCTCGGCTGCGGCCGCCTCGGCCATCGCGCGGCCGCGGATGCCGACGAGGCGGAGTGCGTCCTGCTCGCTGAGCACGCCGGCAGCGGCCGCGGCGGCGAACTCGCCGACGGAGTGACCCGCGACTCCCGTGATCGCGCCACGGTCAGCCAGTTCGTTCCACGACAGCAAGCTCGCCGCGACGATCAGCGGCTGAGCCACCTGTGTGTCACGGATGCGTTCCGCGTCCCATTCCGTGCCGGCTGCGACGAGGTCGACGCCCGACCACTCCGAGTACTCGACCAGTCGCTCGCGCGCGCCGTCGCGTTCGAGCCAGGGGGCGAGGAAACCGGGGGACTGTGAGCCCTGGCCGGGGAATACGGCAATGAACATCAGTCCATCCTCCCAAGAACGACGGAGCGCCTTCTGGCGATCACCGCACAAGAATCGCCCGATGCTTTGTGGGCGGTCTACATCATCACCGACCGTCAGCGTCGCGACGCAGGCATCCGTCGGCGTGTCGGGTCGGTGGGGATGAATCCTACGGATCCGAGGATGAGCGCGGTCTGCAGGATCAGAGCCTCGCGCGGCCCGGTGGCATCCCATCCGATGACCTCGGAGACGCGCTTGAGCCGATACCGGACCGTGTTGGGGTGCACGAACAGCTCACGTGCAGTGGCTTCGAGCGAACGTCCGTTGTCGAGATAGCTCCACAGGGTCGTCACCAGGTCCGAGCTGTGCGCCTGCAGGGGACGGAAGATGCGCTCGACGAGGGTCTGCTTCGCGAGTGGATCGCCCGCGAGAGCCCGCTCGGGGAGCAGGTCGTCGGCCTCCACCGGCCGCGGCGCGTGGCGCCATGCGCGTGCGACGGCGAACCCGGCCAGCGCCGCCCGTGCGCTCTGGCCGGCATCGACGAGCGCGGGCACCGCAGGGCCGAGCACGAGGTATCCGTCTCCGAAGCCGGGTTCCAGACGGCGCGCGATCTCGGGGAACGGCAGTTCCGGCTCGATCTCTTCGCGCGGCGGAGAGTCCGAGCGTCCGATGACCAGGACGAGGCGCGACCCCTGCACTCCGATGAGCACGTCCACGCCCAACTTCCGCGCCGTCCGGCGCAGCTGATCGACGTCGAACTGCGGAGGAGTCGTTCCCACCAGCACCGAGACCTCACCGTGACCGTGCCACCCGAGTGCGGCGATCCGACTGGGCAGCTCGTCGTCGGCCTCGCCCGTCAGGATCGAGTCCACGACGAGCGCTTCGAGGCGTGCGTCCCAGAGTCCGCGGGCCTCTGCGGCGCGGGCATAGACGTCGGCGGCGGCGAAGGCGACCTCGCGCGAATACAGCAGGATCGCTTCGCGGAGATCCTCGGTCTTGCCCTGGATGCGCTCCTCGGTGACTTCGACCGTCACGCGGATCAGCTGCAGCGTCTGGGTCAGACTGACGCTCCGCAGAAGCTCGCGCGGCGCCGCCAGGAAGACGTCGGCCGCGATCCACGGGGTGGACGCCGGATCGTCGTACCACTGGATGAACGACGTGATGCCCGCTTGGGCGACCAGGCCCACCGCCGAGCGGCGGGCCGGCGGCATCTCGGCGTACCAGGGGAGTGATTCCTCCAGTCGCATGGTGGTCGCCGTGGCGAGGTCACCCGAGATGCGTCGCAGCCAAGCGAGCGTCTCCGTCTTGTTCATCGGTGTCGAAGCACCCGTCAGCTCTCTCCGCCGGCGTTGCCGCTGGTGCCCGCGTTCACGTCGTGGAGGCGGTACTTCTCGATAGCCTGACCGACGAGGCCGCGATCGATGGCACCTTCATCCGCGAGCGCCTGCAGCGCGCGGACGACCATCGACGGGCCGTCGATCTTGAAGTAGCGGCGCGCCGCAGCGCGGGTGTCGGAGAAGCCGAAGCCATCAGCCCCGAGCGTGAGGTAGCGACGAGGCACCCACTGACGGATCTGGTCGGGGACGGCGTGCATCCAGTCGCTGGTCGCGATGACCGGGCCGTCGCTCTCGCGAAGACGCTCGGTCACGTAGGCGGTCCGGGGCTCGGCCTCGGGGTGCAGGAAGTTGTGCTCGTCCGCGGCCAGGCCGTCGCGACGCAACTCGGTCCATGAGGTGACCGACCAGACGTCTGCGGCGATGCCCCAGTCCTGCCCGAGCAGGTGCTGAGCCTCGATCGCCCACGGCACACCGACGCCGGACGCCAGCAGCTGTACGCGGTGCCCGTCACCCTGGCCCCACGAGAGCCGGTGGATGCCGCGGACGATACCGTCCACGTCCACACCCTCCGGTTCAGCAGGCTGGACGATCGGCTCGTTGTAGACCGTGAGGTAGTACGAGACGTTCGGGTCGTCGTGGGAGCCGCCGTACATCCGCTCCAGCCCCGAACGCACGATGTGCGCGATCTCGTAGCCGTACGCCGGGTCGTAGGCGACGGTGGCCGGGTTGGTCGAGGCCAGCAGGTGCGAGTGCCCGTCCGCGTGCTGCAGGCCCTCGCCCGTCAGCGTGGTGCGTCCGGCGGTGGCGCCGATGATGAAACCGCGGGACATCTGATCGGACGCCGCCCACATGGCGTCGCCGGTGCGCTGGTAGCCGAACATCGAGTAGAAGACGTAGACCGGGATCAGCGGTTCGCCGTGCGTCGAGTAGCTCGTGCCGATGTTCGTGTAGGCGGCCATACCGCCGGCCTCGTTGATGCCGACGTGCACGATCTGCCCCTGCGGGCTCTCCTTGTACGCCAGGAGCAGCTCGCGGTCGACCGAAGTGTAGTGCTGCCCGTTGGGGTTGTAGATCTTCGCCGTCGGGAAGAACGCGTCCATGCCGAACGTGCGTGCTTCGTCGGGGATGATCGGCACGATGCGGTTGCCGAAGTCCTTCGACCGCAGCAGGTCTTTCAGGAGCCGGACGAACGCCATCGTCGTGGCGACCTCCTGGGTGCCCGAACCCTTCTTCGGCAAGGCGTACGCGGCATCACCCGGAAGGGTGAGGGCGACGTGCTCGGAGCGACGGGCGGGAAGGAAACCGCCCAGGGCACGGCGCCGTTCCATCAGGTACTGGATCGTCTCGTCCTGCGGACCGGGGTTGTAGTACGGCGGCAGGTACGGGTTCTCGTCGAGCTGCGCGTCCGTGATCGGGATGTGCATCGTGTCGCGGAACTGCTTCAGATCGTCCAGCGTCATCTTCTTCATCTGATGCGTCGCGTTGCGGCCCTCGAAGTGCGGCCCCAGGCCGTAGCCCTTGATCGTCTTGGCGATGATGACGGTCGGCTGACCCTTGTGCTCCATCGCGGCCTTGTAGGCGGCGTAGACCTTGCGGTAGTCGTGGCCGCCGCGCTTGAGGCTCCAGATCTGGTCGTCCGTGTAGTCCTTCACCAGGGCGAGCGCGCGCTCGTCCCGACCGAAGAAGTTCCCGCGCACGTAGGCGCCGTTCTCGGTCTTGAACGTCTGGTAGTCGCCGTCAGGCGTGACGTTCATCAGATTGCGCAGCGCGCCGTCCGTGTCGCGGGCGAGCAGGTCGTCCCATTCACGACCCCAGACCACCTTGATGACGTTCCAGCCGGCACCGCGGAAGAAGCTCTCCAGCTCCTGGATGATCTTGCCGTTTCCGCGGACGGGACCGTCCAGGCGCTGCAGGTTGGCGTTGATGACGAAGGTCAGGTTGTCGAGGCCTTCGTTCGCAGCCACCTGCAGTTGTCCGCGGCTCTCGACCTCGTCCATCTCACCGTCGCCGAGGAAGGCCCAGACGTGCGAGTCGGCGACATCCTTGATCCCGCGGTTCGCGAGGTACTTGTTCGTCATCGCCTGGTAGATCGCGTTGATCGGTCCGAGACCCATCGAGACCGTCGGGAACTGCCAGAAGTCCGGCATGAGGCGCGGGTGCGGATACGACGGGATGCCGTTGGGCGATGCCGACTTCTCCTGGCGGAAGCCGTCGAGCTGAGCCTCCGTCACGCGGCCCTCGAGGAAGGCACGCGCATAGGTGCCGGGGGAGGCGTGGCCCTGGATGAAGATCTGGTCGCCGCCGGACGGGTGGTCGGCGCCGCGGAAGAAGTGGTTGAAGCCGACCTCGTACAGCGCGGCAGAGGAGGCGTACGTCGAGATGTGACCGCCGACGCCGACACCGGGGCGCTGTGCGCGATGCACGGTCACGGCGGCGTTCCAGCGGATCCACGCGCGGTACCGTCGCTCGATCTCCTCGTCACCGGGGAAGTCGGGCTCGTTCTCGGGCGCGATCGTGTTGATGTAGTCGGTCGTGGGGACCATGGGCACGCCGAGGTGCAGATCGTGCGAAGAGCTCAACAGGCTCAGCATGATCTCGCGACCACGCTGGTGGCCCTTCTCGGCGACGAGCTGCTGCAGGGATTCCTGCCACTCGCTCGTCTCGTCGGGATCGCTGTCGGCCGAGCCCTGGGAGTACGGATCCTGATCGTGGACAGTCACGCGAGACCTTTCGTCGTCTGGCAGATCGTGCCAGGGATTCACAATCGATGCGGCGCCGCCTTTGTCTGAACAGCACAACGCACCGTCGTCCAGCCTATCCAGTCTTCAGGTGCCCGGACCGTCCACAGCGGGAACGCGCGCTCTCTTCTCGCCATCGGCCTCATACACTGGTGGCGAGGGCCTTTAGCTCAGCTGGTAGAGCGCCACGTTTACACCGTGGATGTCGTCGGTTCGATCCCGGCAGGGCCCACATGAACTCCAGTCCTGCCGACCAGCGGCGCCTGCTCGATCTCGCGGACCTCGACATCTCACTGCGACACGCCGACCACGCTCGCAGGAACCCGCCGCAGGCCGCCCGCATCCAGGAGCTCACCGCGCGCCGCCAGGAGCTCTCGCACGAGCTGTCCGCTCGGCTGGGCGCCCGAGACGATCTCCGCACGGAGCTCAGCCGCATCGAGTCCGATGTCGCGATGGTCGACGCCCGCAGCACACGTGATGCCGGACGCCTCGCGACCAGCAGCAACCCGAAGGAAGCCCAGGGGCTCGAGAGCGAGATCGCGTCACTGGCGCGTCGTAAAAGCGACCTGGAGGATGCCGAGCTCGAAGTCATGGAGCGTCTGGAACAGGCCGATGCCGCCATCGCCGGCCAGGAGGCCGCGATCGCCGACACCAACGCCGAGGGGGCGACGCTCAGCGCAGAGGCGAAGCGTGTCGTCGCCGAGGCGAACGCCCGGTTCGAGGAGCGCACTCGCGACCGCGCGGCGATCACGGGGACCATCCCGGACGATCTCGTGGCGTTCTACGAGCGACTTGCGGCGCGCGGGGTGGGCGCGGGGCTCCTGACCCGGGGGACGTGCGGAGGATGCAACATGGTGCTCTCGGGAACCGACGTGCAGCGCATCCGCCAGACGCCCGCCGACACGGTCGTCACGTGCCCCGAGTGCGGATGCATCCTCGTGCGGACCGAGGAGTCCGGTCTGTGACCGCAGGCGACGATGACGACGTCGAACGTTTCGTCGGACGGTCCTGAGCCGCCGCGCTGGGTCGTCCTGAGCCGCGCGGGCGATGCGGTTGTCGCCGAGCTGCGCGATGGGCGGGGGATGCCTGAGTCCGAGGTCGTCCTCGGACCCGACGACGTCTCGGAGTGGGTGTCGGACGCCGAGACGAGGTGGGGTCCGCGGTGGGTGTGGAATGACACCACCGTCTGGTACCCGCCGCTCCTCGCCGCCGGGGTCCGTGTCGCCCGGTGCGATGATCTGCGGCTCTGCCACGCGATCCTCAAGGATTCGACCGCCGTCACCGACGCCCCGGAGTTGCGGGCTGCGTCGGCGTGGGAGCGCACGTCCATCAGCCAGGGTGGGGCCGTGGGCGCGCCCGCACTGTTCGATCTGGACGTGAGCTCGTCGCATGACGACCTGCCGTCCACACCCTCCGCCGTGGCTGCCGAGTTCGCACGCCAGCGCGCGGCTGTGCAGGGCTCGACCGATCCCGGCCGTCTGCGGCTGCTGCTCGCGGCGGAGTCCGCGGGCGCACTCATCGCCGAAGAGCTCCGCGCTGCAGGACTTCCGTGGGATGTCGAGACCCACGACGAGCTCCTGAGGGCGGTCCTCGGTCCCCGACCGGCCGCGGGCTCGCCTCCGGCGCGGATGGAGGAGCTCGCCGGGCGGGTGCGCGACGCCCTCGGCGACCCCCGTGCGAGCCTCGATTCACACCCGAAGCTGCTGCGAGCCCTCCATCGGGCCGGCGTGCCGGCGCAGTCGACGAGCCGGTGGGAGCTCGCAGAGTTCGAGCATCCTGTCATCGAACCTCTCCTGGAGTACAAGAGGATGGCGCGACTGTACTCCGCGAACGGGTGGGCGTGGTTGGACGAGTGGGTGCACCAGGGACGGTTTCGCCCCGTCTACGTCCCGGCCGGCGTCGTGACGGGTCGGTGGGCCTCCTCGGGCGGGGGCGCGCTGCAGCTGCCGCGTCAGTTGCGCGCCGCGGTGCGTGCCGACGAGGGGTGGCGACTCGTGATCGCCGATGTCGCGCAGCTCGAGCCGAGGGTGCTCGCCGCCATGTCGGGCGATCTCGCCCTCGCCGACGCGGCGCGCGGCCGGGATCTGTACGCGGGTGTGGTCGAGCGTGGCGCGGTCACCACGCGCGCCGAGGCCAAGGTCGCCCTGCTGGGGGCGATGTACGGGGCGACGAGCGGCGAGAGCGGCCGGTTGCTGCCGCGCCTCAGACGATCCTTCCCGCGAGCGATGGCGATGGTCGACGAGGCGGCGCGCGTCGGGGACGGTGGGGGAGTCGTTTCGACCTGGCTCGGTCGGTCTGCGGCTGCACCCTCGGCCGAATGGCGCGACGTGCAGGCCCGGGCGGGCGCTCCCGACGCGTCCGAGCTGGAGGAGTCGCGCGCTCGACGCTCCGCCCGCGATCGGGGCCGCTTCACCCGCAACTTCATCGTTCAGGGCACGGCGGCCGAATGGGCCCTGGCGTGGCTGGCGGATCTGCGCGCGCGCCTGGCCGCGATGCCGATCGTGGCCGAGACGGATGCCGCGCCCCTGTCGGGGCCCGCGTTCGAGCGCCGGCCGCATCTTGCGTTCTTCCTGCATGACGAAGTGATCGTGCACACGCCCGCGGCGCTCGCCGATCAGGTGGCCGTCGCCGCACGCGAGGCCGCAGCATCCGCGGCCCGCCTGCTCTTCGGGGACTTTCCTCTGGACTTCCCGCTCGAACTCCGGATCGCCGAGGCCGCGGACAAGGCCTAGCGGCGTCGGGTTCCCGCACGGACCACGACGAGAACCCCGACCTCCGGAGAGGACGGGGTTCTGTCGTCGCGAAGAAGAGCGCGGAGACGGGCCGCGAGACCCGTCACCCGGCCGTCAGCGGCGGACGAGGCGGCGCGTGACCAGCAGGCCACCGCCCAGCAGCGCGATGACGCCGCCGGCGATGCCGATCGGCAGGACCGAGTCGCTCATACCCGTGGCGGGCAACGTGCCCGTGCCGCCTGCCGCAGCGGCGGTCGCCGCCGTCGGCCCGGCGACGCAGTCAGGAGTCGCGAGCGGATACGAGAGCGCCACGCCTGCCGACGGGTTCACGTTGATGGTGGCGGTGATCTCTCCCCGCGTCCACGCGAATTCGTCCTGGTCCTGTACCCACGATCCGTTGACGAGCGACCAGCCAGGCCAATCGGTCGGGTTGCCCGCAGCGTCGACGGTGGCACCGGGCCACAGCACCGAACCCGTCAGCTTGTTGTCGACCAGCTCGCCGAGCGCGATGGGTCCGGTCGTCTGCGAGCCGTTGCTCAGCGTCAGTGTGGCGCTGCGGCTCGTGGAGACGCCGGCCGGATCGGTCAGGACGACGGAATAGTTGATCCACGGAACGTCGTTGCGGCACTCGGAGACGGCTCCCGAGCCCGTGAGGCTCGGTGTCGTCGGAGCGTCCGGCGGATAGGCGGAGTCGTCGGCGAACGCAGCGGTCGGTGCTGCGAATGCGATGAGCGCGGCGATGCCGAGCGCGACAGTAATTTTGCGCATGATAATTGCCCCCCAGAGGCAGTTGCTGTGCCATCCCCAGTCAGGCATCAGTCTTCAAAGCATAGCCCACCATCGTCGATGTCGCTGGAGTAATTCTGCGAGCGTGTCGCCGAGCCCGGGCGGGAGAGGTGGGCGCAGGGCGGCTCCGCGTAGAATCAGAGTGCGAATGGGTCGGCTGGACGGTCGCGTGGCGCGCAAGCGCACCGAGGAACGTCCGGGCTCCGCAGGGCAGGGCGGTGGATAACACCCACCCGGAGTGATCCGCGAGACAGTGCCACAGAGAGCAGACCGCCGCGGTTTCGGCCGCGGTAAGGGTGAAAGGGTGGTGTAAGAGACCACCGGGGTCGCGGTGACGCGGCCCGCACGGCAAACCTCGCCCGGAGCAAGGCCAGACAGAGGATGTTGACGCGGCTCGCCGAGTCCTCGGGTAGGCCGCTAGAGCGGCGTGGCAACACGTCGCCGAGAGAGATGACCGTCCACGGGGCTCACGCCCCCGGACAGAACCCGGCGTACAGGCCGGCCCATTCGCCCTCTCAGCCCGGAAGGTGTCCGGGCTCGGCTTCGAGGGGAGTCGAGGCCTTGGCCTCCTCCGGTGCGTCCGACGCCAGCGCGAGGGCCGCGGCACCGATGATCCCCGCGTTGTTGCGGTGGACGGCGGGGACGATGGGCGTCCTCAGCTTCAGCAGCGGCAGGAACTCATCCGCGTGCTTGGACACACCTCCGCCGACGATGAGGAGGTCGGGGCTGAACAGGAACTCGATGTAGCTGTAGTACCACTGCAGCCGTTCGGCCCAGTCCGTCCACGACAGCTCTTCGCGCTCCATCGCCGAATACGCGGCGAACGCCTCGGCGTCCTTGCCGTGCTTCGCGCGCTGCACGTGGCCGAGCTCGGAGTTCGGGATGAGGACGCCGTTGTAGAGCAACGCCGACCCGATCCCCGTTCCCAGCGTGGTGAGGATGGTCAGGCCCGGGACGCCCTTCGCCGCGCCGTAGCGCAGCTCGGCGACGCCGGCGACATCGGCGTCGTTCGCGAAATGGATCTCGCGACCGAGTCCCTTCTCGAAGAACTTCTCCGCCTCGAAGTCGATCCACTTCTTGGAGACGTTCGCGGCCGACAGGGTTCGGCCGCCCTTCACGATGGCGGGGAAGGCCACGCCCAGGGGGACGTCTGCGTCGGTCACGGCGAGGGTGGACAGCACCTGCTCGACGGCCTTCAGGACGTCCGGCGGCTCCGCTCCGGACGGCGTCGCGACCTTCACCCGGTCGCTCAGCAGGGTTCCCGCTTCCAGATCGACCAGCGCTCCCTTGATGCCGGTGCCGCCGATGTCGATTCCCACTGCTGTCTTCGTTGCCATGCGCTCAGCCTAGCCAGCGTCGGGCCCCCGATCAGTAGGATCGAGCGAGAGGGGCCGAGACGCCGGCCGCAAGCAAGGTGAGGGCTATGACGAACGACAGCGAGAAGTTCTGGTACAACCTCGACACCGGCGCCGTGGAGCGCGGTTTCGAGTCGCCCGCGGTCGACCGCGCCGGTCCTTTCGATACCGCGGAAGAAGCGGCCAACGCGCCGGAGCTGCTGCGCGCGCGCTCGCGTGCGTGGGCCGATGAAGAGGCTCGGGAGGAAGGGTGGGGCGGGGCATCCGCTTCTCCCACCGAAAGCGACACCGACGACAAGTAGTCTGGCCTCCGGCTTCAGGCAGTACCGAAGGGGATTCGATGGACAAGCAGCGGGATTTCGTTCTGCGCACGATCGAGGAGCGCGGCGTCAAGTTCGTCCGGCTGTGGTTCACCGATGTGATCGGCACGCTCAAGTCGGTGGCGATCGCACCGGCCGAGGTGGAGGGCGCCTTCGCCGAGGGTCTGGGTTTCGACGGCTCCGCGATCGAGGGGCTGACGCGGTCGTACGAGTCGGATCTGCTGGCCCATCCCGATCCGACGACGTTCCAGATCCTGCCGTGGCGCGGTGAGATCGACCCGACCGCCCGCATGTTCTGCGACATCACGACGCCCGACGGGCAGCCCGCGGTCGCCGATCCCCGTCACGTCCTCAAGCGCACGCTCGCGAAGGCCGCTGACGCCGGGTTCACCTTCTACACGCACCCGGAGATCGAGTTCTACCTGCTGAAGTCCTCCACCTACGGTGCTGAGGGCCCGGAGCCCGTGGATTCGGCCGGCTACTTCGACAACGTGCCGGGGGGGACTGCGCACGACTTCCGTCGTCGCTCCGTGCGGATGCTGGAAGACCTCGGCATCTCGGTCGAATTCAGCCACCACGAGGGCGGGCCCGGCCAGAACGAGATCGACCTCCGGTACGCGGACGCTCTCGCGACCGCCGACAACATCATGACCTTCCGCACCGTGATCAAAGAGGTGGCGATCGAGCAGGGCGTGTACGCGACATTCATGCCCAAGCCGCTCAGCGGCAAGCCCGGCAGCGGGATGCACACCCACATGTCGCTGTTCGAGGGCGACGTCAATGCGTTCTACGAAGAGGGCGGTCAGTACCAGCTCTCTCGGGTGGGTCGGCAGTTCATCGCGGGGCTGCTGCGTCACGCGAGCGAGATCGCCGCGGTGACCAATCAGTTCGTGAACTCCTACAAGCGCCTGTGGGGCGGGGATGAGGCTCCGAGCTTCATCTGCTGGGGGCACAACAACCGCTCGGCGCTCGTGCGCGTGCCGATGTACAAGCCGAACAAGGGGCAGTCCTCCCGCGTCGAGTACCGTGGTCTGGATTCCGCCGCCAACCCGTACCTCTCGTACGCGCTGATGCTGGCCGCAGGGCTCAAGGGCATCGAAGAGGGCTACGAACTGCCTCCCGAGGCCGAGGACAATGTCTGGTCATTGACCGACTCCGAACGCCGCGCCCTCGGCTATGCGCCGCTTCCGGCCAGCCTTGATCACGCTCTCGAATCCATGGAGGAGTCCGAGCTGGTCGCGGAGACCCTCGGCGAGCAGGTGTTCAACTACGTCCTGCTCAACAAGCGTCGGGAGTGGCAGGAGTACCGTTCGCAGGTGACGCCCTTCGAGCTCAAGAGCAACCTGGAGATGCTCTAGCCCGAGGCTGCGCGATGACTTCGTCCAGCGAGCGGTCCACGATCCTCACCGACCTCGCACGTCGGGGGTTCAGCGATCTCGCGGCGGCCGATGCACTCTTCCACGAGCTGGAAGAACTCGTGGGCCTGCCGCTCGTCGAGCTGACCCGCGGGTCCGCTCGTGCGGCGGACGCCGATGCCGCGCTGGGGGGCATCGTCCGCGTCGCCCGGCGGGCAGCGGGACCGGTGCGGGACGTGCTGGTGCACGAACGCGGCCGTGACGCCGTGTGGGCACTGCTGGGCGCCTCCGACGGCTTCAGCGACTTCTACCTGCGGCATCCCGACGAGATCGTCCACCTCGTGGACGCGGGCTCGCGACTTCCCTCTCAAGGGGAACTCCTCAGCGAAATGCTCGCCGCGGTGGACGTCGTCGACGGGTTCGCGTCGGCCGGTACCGATGCCGAGTGGGTCGCTCTGAGGGTCCGCTACCGGCGCCTGATCGCCGCGATCGCGGTGTACGACCTTCTCTCCGACGACCCGGTGCAGGCCGTCAAGGACGTGGCGGAGAAACTGGCGGATGCCGCGGGCGCGGCCCTGGAGGCGTCTCTCGCGGTTGCTCGCACACGCGTGTCGGGTGGCGGCGCGGGCCTGGGGCTCTTCCCACGCGAGCAGGTGGCGGGCACGCAGCTCGCGATCATCGGCATGGGCAAAGCGGGCGCGCGCGAGCTGAACTACGTCAGCGACGTGGACGTGATCTTCGTGGGCGGTGCGTCCGAGCGCGACACCGGGGCCTGGGGTGAGAGCCGGGTCATCGACATCGCCACCCGCCTCGCTGTGCAGACGATGCGAGGAATATCCGGTACCGAGATCGAGCCGCCGCTGTGGGAGGTCGATCCGAACCTGCGCCCCGAGGGCAAGCAGGGCGCGCTCGTGCGCACGCTGAGCTCGCACCTCGCCTATTACGAGCGCTGGGCCAAGAGCTGGGAGTTCCAGGCTCTCCTGAAGGCGCGTCCACTCGCGGGCGACGTCGAACTGGGGCAGGCGTACGTCGACGCGGTCCAGCCGAAGGTGTGGACGAGCTCGGGGAGGGAGAACTTCGTCGAGAGCGTGCAGCGCATGCGCGAGCGCGTCACCGACAACATCCCCCGAGACCAGATCGCCCTGCAGATCAAGCTCGGTCCGGGCGGCATCCGTGACATCGAGTTCACCGTGCAGCTGCTGCAGCTGGTCCACGGCCTGAGCGATGCGAGCATCCGTCAGCGCAGCACGCTCGACGCGATCGACGCCCTGGTGAGCGAGGGGTACATCGGACGGCCCGAAGCGGCGAAGTTCGAGCGTGACTACCGGATGCTGCGCCTGATGGAGCATCGTCTGCAGCTGCGGGGACTGCGCCGCACCCACCTGATGCCGAACACGCCGGACGGGCTGCGGGTGCTCGCTCGCGCGACCGGACTCGCGCCGAGCGGTGCAGCGCTCACTCAGGTGTGGGAAGGCATCAAGCGCGAGGTACGGGAGATCCACGTCCGCCTGTTCTACCGACCGCTGCTCTCCGCCGTCGCCGCCCTCCCGGAGGCGCAGCGGTCCCTGTCAACCGCGCAGGCGCACGACCGTCTCGCTGCGATCGGGTTCCGAGATCCCGTGGGCGCGCTGCGTCATATGGCGGCTCTGACCACCGGGTTGTCACGGAAAGCGACCATTCAGCGTCACCTCATGCCCGTGATGATCCAGTGGTTCGCGGACGGGGCCGACCCCGACTACGGGCTGCTGGCGTTCCGGCGCATCAGTGAGCGTCTCGGCGAGACCCCGTGGTTTCTGCGGATGCTGCGCGATTCTTCCGCGGCGGCCGAGAGTCTCACGACCGTCCTCTCGGGTTCGCGGTACATCGGCGAGTTGATGGAGTGGATTCCCGAGGCATCCGCGTGGCTCGACGATGAGGAGCAGCTGCGGCCGCGCAGGGGTGTCCTGCTGCAGCAGGAGGCACGCGCCATCCAGGCGCGTCACGAGAGCGTGGAAGACGCCGTGCGGGCGGTGCGGGCCATCCGTCGGCGTGAGATCCTCCGCACGGCCATGGGCGGACTGCTCGACGTGCAGAGCATCGAAGACGTCGCGGCATCTCTCACCACGATCACGGAGACGACGATCCAGGCGACGCTGCGCGCCATCCGCCGCGAGCGCGTGCCCGACGACGCCGGCGACTTCGACTTCGCCGTCATCGCCATGGGCCGATTCGGCGGCGCGGAGCTGGGATTCGGCTCGGACGCCGACATCCTTTACGTGTACCGCGCGCCGGACATGGAACCCGAGCGCGGCCACAGACTCGCGCTCGAGATCGTGGCCGAGCTTCGGCGCCGCTCGGAGGATTTCCGGCTGCCGCTGGATCTGGACGCCGATCTGCGGCCGGAGGGACGGAGCGGACCACTCGCCCGGTCCATCGACGCGTACGCCGAGTACTACCGGCGGTGGAGTATGTCCTGGGAGGCGCAGGCTCTGCTGCGGGCCCGGGGCGTCGCGGGCAGCGTGAATCTGATCAGGGACTTCACTGCGCTGGCCAACTCGGTGCGTTACCCGACCGCGGTCGATCCCCAGGGGCTTCGCGACATCAAGAGGATCAAGGCGCGCGTCGAGAACGAGCGACTCCCGCAGGGCGTCGACAGAGCGCGGCACCTGAAGCTCGGGCCGGGAACGCTGAGCGACGTCGAGTGGCTCGTGCAGTTGATGCAGCTCGAGCACGCCGGACGTGTGCCGGGCCTGCGCACGACGTCGACCCTGCGCGCTCTGGAGGCCGCTGAGGCGGACGGGCTCATCTCATCACTCGCAGCCCAGCGACTGGGGGAGGCGTGGCACCTCGCGAGCAGACTGCGCTCGGCCAACACCCTCTGGACGGGCAAGACGAGCGACGTCCTCCCGACCGATCGCTGGCAGCTCGACGGCATCGCCCGGATCCTCGGCTATCCGCCAGGGTCGGCGACAGCCCTTGAGGAGCGCTACTTCGCCACGACACGGCGGGCTCGCCGCATCTTCGAGAAGCTGTTCTACGGCTGATGGATCTCAGACGCGAAGAAGGCCCCGGGGAACACCCCGGAGCCTTCCTCGCAGAGGGCGTCAGACGCCGTAGTAGAGCTCGAACTCGAACGGGTGCGGACGGGCCGCGATCGGCTTGATCTCGTTCTCGATCTTGTACTCGATCCACGTCTCGATCAGCTCGGGCGTGAACACGCCGCCGGCCAAAAGGAACTCGTGGTCGGCCGCGAGCGCATCGAGCGAGTCGAGGAGGGAGTTGGGAACCTGCGGGATGTTCTTGGCCTCCTCGGGGGGAAGCTCGTACAGGTCCTTGTCGACGGGCTCATGCGGCTCGATGCGGTTCTTGATCCCGTCGAGGCCCGCCATCAGCTGAGCGGCGAACGCGAGATACGGGTTGCCCGAAGCATCCGGTGCACGGAACTCGATGCGCTTGGCCTTCGGGTTCGTTCCCGTGATCGGGATGCGGATGGCCGCCGAGCGGTTTCCGGCCGAGTAGACCAGGTTGACCGGAGCCTCGTAGCCCTTGACGAGACGCTTGTACGAGTTGATCGTCGGGTTCGTGAATGCGAGCACGGCGGGTGCATGGGCGAGCAGGCCGCCGATGTACCAACGAGCGGTGTCGGACAGGCCGCCGTAGCCCTTCTCGTCGTAGAAGAGCGGCTTGCCGTCGGACCAGAGCGACTGGTGCACGTGCATGCCCGAGCCGTTGTCGCCGAACAGCGGCTTCGGCATGAAGGTCGCGGACTTGCCCCACTGCTCCGACACGTTCTTGACGATGTACTTGAACTTGAGGATGTCGTCGGCCGCGTGCACCATCGTGTCGAAGCGGTAGTTGATCTCCTGCTGACCACCGGTGCCGACCTCGTGGTGCGAGCGCTCGAGGATGAAGCCCGCCTCGATGAGCTTGAGGGTGATGTCGTCGCGCAGATCGGCCGTCTTGTCGACCGGGCTGACGGGGAAGTACCCGCCCTTGTACGGGGTCTTGTTGCCGAGGTTCCCGCCCTCTTCGACGCGGCCGCTGTTCCAAGCGCCCTCTTCGGAGTCCACGTGGTAGAAGCTCGAGTTCTGCTTCACCTCGAACCGCACGTCGTCGAAGATGTAGAACTCCGCCTCCGGCGCGAAGAACGCCGTGTCGGCGATTCCGGTCGACGCGAGGTACTTCTCGGCCTTCTTCGCGACCTGGCGCGGGTCCTTGTGGTAGATCTCGCCGTTACGCGGGTTGTAGATGTCGAAGATCATGATGAGGGTCTTCGCTTCGCGGAACTGGTCGACGTACGCGGTCGACACGTCCGGGATGAGCTGCATGTCGGACTCGTGGATGTTCGCGAAGCCGCGGATCGACGAGCCGTCGAACAGCTGTCCGACGGTGAAGAACTCTTCGTCGACAGTCGAAGCGGGGATGTTGAAGTGCTGCTGAACACCAGGAAGATCCGTGAAACGGATGTCGAGGAACTTTACGTCCTCGTCCTTGATGAACTTGAGCACCTCTGATGAATCTTTGAACATGAAGGCTCCAGAGGTAGGGCACCGGAATCGGGATTCGGCCGCGCCCACCACGTGGGCGTTCTGGCAACCTACCGGGAAGGCGTTGCCCCGCAGTATCTCCCATGTTTCCGGCGTGTTACGCGGGCGGGGGTTAGGCTCATGAGGTGAGCGATCCTGCGTCTGATTCGAGCTACCCGGGTGAGCGACTGGGACTGCCGCGCGAGGGCTCGCGGAGCATGGCCAAGCTCGGACGGAGAGTCGGCGCCCTGGCGATCGACTGGGTGTGCGCACTCGTCATCGCTACGGCGTTCTTCGGCTACAACCAGTTCGCGCTGCCCTCGGAGGCCGGCCTGAGCCAGTTCGCCCCGATCATCGTCTTCATCGTCGTCCAGGTCCTGTTCGTCCCCACGATCGGGGGCAGCCCCGGACACCGCGTGACCGGCATGCGCGTCGTCACGACCAGCGGTCAGTGGGTCGGCCTCTGGCGGCCGATCGTGCGCAGCATCCTGCTCGTGCTCGTGATCCCGGCGGCCATCTGGGACGCCGACCACCGCGGGCTGCACGACAAGGCGGCGGGTACCGTCCTCATCCGCTCTTGATCGGGGACGGCTCGCGTGACGGAGTCAGCGCGGCCGCGGTGCGCGGGCCTTCGTCGGGTCGATGCCCTTCGGGATGGGGAGGGACGCGAGCGACTGCGACACCGAATCGATCCGCTTGATCACCGCGGCCATCGTCGCGCGATCCACCTTCTTCGGCAGCGACTTGATCGTGGGCGCGAGCTTGCCGATGGGCACATCATCGGCGCCGTGTCCGAGATAGATCACCGTGATCGGGACGCCGTTCGCGACGCGCTGGACCTTGGATCGTTCCTCGTTCACCAGTCGCGTGAGCCGCCCGCGGGCACCCTCGCCGACGATGACGACGCCGCCGCGCCCGATCGTGCGGTAGACGGCCTCCTGCGTCTTCGGGTTGATGCCCACCGGCGTCTCGCTGGCCTGCCAGTTCCGTCCGAGCGACGAGCTCAGCACGTGACCGGCAGCGCCGGGCATCCCATCGATCTTCTTGTACATCGCGGTGGTCGACAGTCGCGTCATGGTCATCAGTGAGCCGAGCAGACCCAGCATCAGGCCCGTCAGACCCCACAGGATGATGCTCCACACGGCGACCGGCGGGAGGAGGAAGCCGACGAGCACGCCGATGCCGATGCCGAGGAGCAGGACGCCGACGAGCACCCACGGCAGCCACGGATAGGCGCTGCGCGTGAAGGTGAACAGGGAGCGGAGCTGTGAGAAGAAACCTGGGCGCTTTTCGGGCGTGGTGGTGCGGGCTGCCATGAGTCCAGCGTACCTTTTCGGTCTCGCGATCTGGGTTGGTTCCTCCACAGCCGCCGCTGGAGTGCGACGATGCACAGAAGCAGAGGGGCGCAAGCCACCTGAGCGCGCCGCGACCCACACTCGACGCATGCTCCCCGAGACCGCAGACGCCGACACCGACGGCTTGCTGCGCGGCTATCGGACCATCAGGGACGTAGATCGCCCCGACACCCCCTGGCCGGGAATGCTGACCCGGATGCCGGGAGGGCAGATGTGCGTGCTGGTGGACGCGGATGTCCTCGGCCCTCTGTGGCGAGGGTGGGACGCTCGTGCCCACGGGCATCTGCTGGCCCCGATCGATGTGCTCCGACGGGCAGATGGTCACGACGTCGCACTGCCCGTCTGCACCGAGACCGTCGAGACATTCCTGCGACGGAGGACGGCGATCGGCGCGCCGCTCAGCGACGGCGAGGCCGTGACTTTGGCGGTGAGCCTCATGCGCGGTGCCTCGGAATGGGTGGAGCGCACGCCGCGCGACCCCCTGGCCGGCGAATGGTGGCTGATCGACGGCGGCCGGCCGATGTTCGCGGCGGGAGCGGGCCGGACCGGCACGGACACGGTGGGCGATCGCGACCGGGCGTCCGCTGACAGTTCGACGATGCGGCTCTGCACGCTCATCACCGACGAAGCGTCGTCCTCGCTTCGGCCGGTTCTCGCCGCCGCCGCCGAGTTGCTCGCCGAGCCGCGTCGCCTGCTGCGGTCGATCGAGCAGTGGGAGACCAGGGCGTTCGCTGCGGCCGCACCGTTGCCCCTCGCCACGGCGATCCTGGCTCCGGTGCTCTCGCGCCCGACCAGTCCGTCGAGTCCCACGGCAGACGACGACGACATGGCCGCAGCGAAGGAGGGCGGTGTTCTGGCGCTGATCGCGCGTCATGTCGACGCGGATCTCGCAGACACCGCCTCCCGGATGACGATGCGCATCTGGCGTCGTCTGCGGTCGAAGAGTGCGGGGCCGATTCGTAGGCCGTGGGTCATGGCCGCGGTGAGCGCCGCCGTCGTCATCTGTGTCGGCGCGATGTGGCCGGCGGGAGACACGGCGCCGGCATCCGCGGGAGCAGCATCACAGGGCGCATCCACGGCGACCCCGACCCCGACGGCCGGACCCCTTGCTGCCGGCGAGGAACAACCCACCACAGCGGACTCGGCGCCACCCCCGCCGGATGTCGGCGCCGAACAATGGGTGAGCACTGCCGGTGAACTTCTGACGGTGAGAGCGGGCTGCGGGGATGATCCCGCCTGCCTGTCCGAGGTCATGGAAGACCCGTGGGAGGTGCACCCGAAGGGCGCAGCCGATCTCCCCGCGGCATCACACGTCGTCACCCTGCTCGACGAGTTCGGCGGAGCGGCCGTCCTCAGAGTCGACGCCCGCGACAGCTCGGTCGAATCCCAGCTCGTGATCGTCGTCCGCCTGGATGACCGATTCCTGCTTCGCGACATCCATGATGTCGCGAAGCAGGAAGGGTGATTCAGATGCCCAGCTGAGCCTCGAACTGTGCGGCCTCGAGCCGGGTCTTGACGGCGCCGAGGAAGCGGGCGGCGTCCGATCCGTCGATGATCCGGTGATCGTACGACAGCGCGAGGTAGACGTAGGAGCGGACGGAGATCGCATCCTTGCCGTCCACCGACACCACACCGGGACGCTTGACGACGATGCCGGTACCGAGGATCGCGGACTGGGGGAGGAAGACCACCGGCGTGTCGAACAGGGCTCCGCGCGATCCGGTGTTCGTCAGCGTGAACGTGCCACCGCCCAGCTCGTCGGGCTTCAGCTTGTTGTCACGCGTGCGGGCCGCCAGGTCGGCGATCTCGTGCGCGATCTGCGCGAGGTTCTTGGTCGCCGCGTCGCGGAGCACGGGCGTCAGGAGGCCCCGCTCTGTGTCCACGGCGATCGAGAGGTTCTCCGTGGGCGGGTAGACGATGTTCGTGCCATCCACGGTCGCGTTGACGACGGGGAAGGCCTGCAGGGACTCGGCCGCCGCCAGGGCGAAGAACGGCAGGAACGAGAGCTTGTCGCCGGTCTTGCTCAGGAACTCGTTCTTCACCTTGTCGCGGAACGTCGCAAGCTTGGTGACGTCGACCTCGACCACGGTCGTGAGCTGGGCGGTGGCCTGCATCGAGGCCACGGCACGCTCGGCGAGGACCTTGCGCAGACGAGACATCGGCTGGGTGGTGCCCCGCAACGGGGAGACCTCGACGGCGGCGGGCGCAGCGGGCGCCGCCGCCGCCGCGGTCTCGGGAGCCGGCGCGGATGCCGCCTCAGCCGCCTTGAGCACGTCCTCCTTGCGGATACGACCGCCGACGCCGGTTCCGGTGACGGTCGCGAGGTCGATGCCCTGCTGCTGGGCGAGACGTCGAACCAGGGGCGTGACGTACGTGATGGTGTCGTCGTCGGAGACGGATGCCGCCGGAGCAGGCTCCGCAGGGGCCTTCTGAGCCGGTGCGGCTGCGGCAGGCGCCGCGGGGGCGGGTGCGGGTGCGGGTGCGGGTGCTTCCGCGGCAGGTGCGGCCGGAGCCGGCTTGTCGGCTTCGACGGGCTTCTCGGTCGACGGCGCCTCGGGCGCGGTTTCGGCCGGCGCCGCGGGGGCGGGCGCGGCCGGTGCCTCCTGCGCGGGGGCGGCGGCCGCGGGAGCGGCGCCGTCTCCGATGCGTGCAAGAGCGGCGCCCACCTCGACGGTCTCGTCCTCCTTCACGAGGATGGCCTGGAGCGTGCCGGCGACGGGTGACGGAATCTCGGTGTCGACCTTGTCGGTGGAGATCTCGAGGAGCGGCTCGTCGACGTCGACGTGGTCGCCGACCTCCTTCAGCCAGCGCGTGACCGTACCCTCCGTGACGCTCTCGCCGAGCTCGGGCAGCACGACATCTGTTCCCTCGCCCTGCGGCGCAGAGGCGGGTGCGGGCTCAGCGGCTGCCGGTGCCGGGGCCTCTACCGGAGCGGCTTCAGGCTCGGGAGCGGCGGGTGCCTCTTCCTCGGTGGCGGCGGGAGCGGCGTTGCCGGCCTCGGACCCGTCACCGATCTTCGCCAGGACGGCGCCGACCTCGACGGTCTCGTCCTCCTGGACGAGGATCTCTTCGAGCACGCCGCTCACGGGCGAAGGGATCTCCGTGTCGACTTTGTCGGTCGAGATCTCGAGGAGGCCTTCGTCTTCTTGGATCGTGTCGCCGACCTGCTTGAGCCAGCGGGTCACCGTTCCCTCGGTGACGCTCTCTCCGAGCGCGGGGAGGACCACAGAAGTGCTCATGACGATGTCTCCTTCAAGATTTCGATGTCGTTTCTAGCTTAGTGATGCGGCGTGCCCTCGCGTCGCGCGGCACGTCAGAGCGCGTGAAGCGGCTTGCCGGCCAATGCCAGGAAGGCTTCGCCCAGGGCTTCGCTCTGCGTCGGGTGTGCGTGCAGGAACGGGGCGATGTCCTCGGGGTGCGCCTCCCAGACGACGGAGAGCTGACCTTCCGTGATGAGCTCGCCGACGCGGTCTCCGACGAGGTGCACGCCGAGCACCGGACCCTGCTTCGCCCGGACCACCTTGACGATGCCGGTCGTGCCGATGATCTCGCTCTTGCCGTTGCCCGCCAGGTTGTATTCGTATGCGACGACTGCGTCTACGCCGAGCGCGGCGACGGCCTGGGCCTCGGTCTGCCCGACGGAGGCCACCTCGGGGCTGCTGTAGGTGATCTTGGGGACGTGCAGGTCGGGCACGACGACCGGGCGGAGTCCGGCGATCTCCTCCGCGACGAAGATTCCCTGCTGGAATCCACGATGCGCCAGCTGCAGGCCCGGCACGATGTCACCGACCGCCCAGACATGCTCCACGTTCGTGCGCAGGCGGTCGTCAGTGACGACGAACCCCCGTTCGAGTGCGACACCCGCCTCCTCGAAGCCGAGGCCGGCGGTCGAAGGGCCGCGGCCGACCGCGACGAGCAGGTAGTCGGCTTCGAAGGTCTTGCCGTCCTCGAGCGTGACGGCGACGGCGTCGGACGTCTGCGTCACTCCGGCGAATCGCACACCCAGCGAGAAGCCGATACCGCGTTTGCGGAACGCGCGCTCGAGCGCTTTGCTCGAGGTGACATCCTCATTCGGAACGAGGTGCTCGAGCGCCTCGATGACGGTGACGTCGGCGCCGAAGGAGCGCCAGACGCTCGCGAACTCCACCCCGATGACGCCCCCGCCGAGGATCACGACACGCTGGGGGACCTCGTCGAGCTGCAGCGCCTGCTCGCTCGTCAGGATCCGCCCGCCGATCTCCAGGCCGGGCAGCGATCGACTGTACGACCCGGTGGCGAGGACGACGTCACCGCCGACGTACCGGTCCTCGCCGACGCGGACCGCGGGACCGGACACGAGTGTGCCCTCCCCACGCACAACCCTGATGCCGCGCGTGGCGATGAGTCCCTCGAGGCCCTTGAACTTCTTGGCGACGATGCCCTCACGATATTTCCGCACGCCCGCGACATCGATCCCGTCGAAGGTCGCACGCACGCCGAACGACGCGGAGTCCCTGGCGGCATCCGCAACCTCCGCCGCGTGGAGCAGAGCTTTCGTCGGGATGCATCCGCGATGCAGACACGTTCCGCCGAGCTTGTCCTTCTCGACGAGCGCGACGGTCTTGCCCAGCTCGGCGGCGCGGATCGCAGCGGCATAGCCGCCGCTGCCGCCGCCGAGGACGACCAGGTCGAAGCTGCGATCCGTCACTTGGCGGCCTCGGAGGCGAGGAGGTGGATCAGCGATCGCACGGTCGCGCCGGTCGTCCCCTTGTCGGTGAACCCGAACCCGCTGCCCTTGTTCATGCCGCTGCCGGCGATGTCCAGATGCACCCACGGAATGCGGGGCGCATCCTTCTCGTCGCCCACACGACCCACGAAGTGCTGCAGGAAGAGGCCGGCGAACAGCGACCCTCCGGCGGTGTCGCCGATCTTCGCGTTCTGCAGGTCGGCGATGGGGGAGTCGAGCTCGTCGACCATGTGCGCGGGGAGGGGGAGCTGCCAGGCCAGTTCGCCCACGCTCGTCGCAGCGTCGAGGTACTCTCGCACCGCACCGTCGTCGCCCATCACGCCGGTGTGGCGATTGCCGAGCGCCACCGTGATCGCGCCCGTCAACGTGGCGACATCCACGATGAGGTCGGGCCGCGTCCGGCTGGCGGCGACCAGGCCGTCGGCGAGCACGAGGCGCCCCTCGGCGTCCGTGTTCAGCACCTCCACGGTCGTGCCGTCCAGCATCCGCAGAACATCGCCCGGGCGGATCGCCCTCCCCGAAGGCATGTTGTCGGCGATGCAGAGGAATCCCGTCACCCGCACGGGCAGTCCGAGTTGCGCGACCGCGCGCACCACGGCGAGTGCCGTCGCGGCTCCGCACATGTCGTACTTCATCCCGACCATGCCGGCGGGCGGCTTGAGGGAGAGGCCGCCGGTGTCGAACGTGATCCCCTTGCCGACGACAGCGATGTGCCGGGTGGCGGACGGGGGTGAATAGTCCAGCTTCACGAGCCGCGGCGGGCGATCCGATCCCTGCCCGACACCGAGGATGCCGCCGTATCCCTCGGCGGCGAGTCGATCCTCATCCAGCACCTCGACGGTGATGGGAAGATCCGCCACGGACTCCGTCGCGCGGCGGGCCAGATCTTCGGGCCCGAGCCACTCCGCGGGGATGCCCACGAGGTCTTTCACGAGGGCGACGGCGGATGCCGCCGCGGTGATCGCGGCCACGGCGTCGTCACCCACCTCCTCGTCCGTGTGCACTACGACATGTGCGGCACGCGGCGCGGGGGCCTCTCTCTTGTACGCGTCGAATCGGTACCCGCCCAGCGTCGCGCCCTCGGCCGCGTGGCGCCACAGAGCGGGGTCGGCGAGGGGGACGGCGATCGCGACGGTCGTGTAGCCGGTGAGAAGGCGGATGCCGGTTCCCACGGCGTCGCGGACGGCTGCGGCGTCGGGCGCGTGACCGGTGCCGACGACCGCCAGCGGCTTCGCGGTCGACTCCGGCGCGTAGACGCGGACGAAGGAGGACGGGGCGCCCGTGAAACCGATCGCGAGGAGGGCGTCTCTCACGCCCGGCCACCCCTCCAGAGCGGGGGCGTCCTCGCGATCGAGCGGCGGCAGCGCCAGCAGTATCGCGTCGGCCTCCGATTTCAGAATGGGCGCGGATGTGCAGCTCAGGTCCGGAAACGACATGGGCTCCATCCTAGGTTCGCTCGTCGTGTTCGCTGTGAGCGGGAGTGCGACGCGTCTGGGCGCAGATCACCCCTCGTAGAGTGGAGGCATGCCTTGGCCCGCGTCTTTGTTCGTGCGCGCGACCGCTGCGCCCTCCGTGCCGGCGGGTCTACCGCTCGTGATCGCCCTCACCGGATTCACCGACGCCGGAAGCGCCGTATCCGGTCTGGTCGACTATGTGCGCGACGACCTCGACCCCACGCCCCTGGCCGTCTTCTCGAATGATGTCCTGCTGGACTACCGGGCGCGGCGCCCCACCGTCGCCTTCGAACAGGACCATCTGACGGACTACCGGCCGCAGCGCCTGGAACTGTCTCTGGCCCACGACGCGGAAGGCAGTCCCTTCCTGGTTCTGGCCGGCTATGAGCCCGACTTCGTCTGGGATGCGTTCTCCGAGGCCGTGCTCGCACTGGCCGATTCCTTCGCCGTGTCGTCGGTCACCTGGGTGCACGCGATCCCGATGCCGGTTCCCCACACGCGGCCCATCGGCACCACGGTGAGCGGCACTCGGTCGGAACTCACCGCCGCCCACTCGGTGTGGCAGCCCCACACGCAGGTGCCCGCGACCGTCGGTCACCTCCTCGAGTACCGCTTCGCTGAGGTCGGCGCGCGCATCGCGGGATTCGTCCTGCTCGTGCCGCATTATCTGGCCGACACCGAGTATCCGGCGGCGACCCTCGCCGGCCTGGATGCCCTCACCGCCGCGACCGGTCTGGTGTTCGCGGGGGAGGAGCTGCGCGAAGAGAACCGCGAGTACCTCGAGAAGGTGACGGAACAGGTCAGCGGCAACGACGAGCTCTCCCGCATGCTGCAGGGCCTCGAAGAGCGCTACGACTCCTACATGGCCGGCTCCACACTCGCGACGCCGATCATCCACACGGGCGATCTGCCCAGCGCGGACGAGCTGGCAGCGGAGCTCGAGAGATTCCTCGCCAATCGGCCGAGCGGCGACGACGACCGCTGAACCCGTCGAGCCCTGCCTCACTCCGCCGGGGGGAATGCGGGCGGGCTCCCGCAGGTTGTATCCGAGGTCTCCCCATCTCAGCGCGCTATCCGTGCGGATAGCGCGCGTAAGGTGTGAGATACTGTAAAACCTGACCCGTTGTCAACCAGTCCCGCAGGATCACTCCCGCAGGACGAGGACTTGACAAGGGTCTTACTAGTGTCCGAAACACGACCGATGGACGTCCGCACACGTCCGCCGGTGAAAGGCGAACCGTGACCGCAGGCACGAACACTCCCACCCGTTCCCGTACGGCGAAGACCGTCGACGCCGTCGATGAGGCCGTGGACGCCCCGAGCGCACCGGCGAAGGCGACGACGGCGAAGAAGCCCGCAGCGAAAGCCGCTGCGCCCAAGACGGCTGCCGCCAAGGCGCCCGCGAAGAAGACGACGGCTGCCCCCAAGAAGAGCACCGCGAAAAAGGGTGACGACGACGAGGCGCCGGCCGACGAAGAGCTCGTCGACGTCGAGATCGACGAAGACGCCGTCGACGACGCCGACGACACCGAGGAGGCGCCTGTCGCCAAGGCCGGCCGCGCGAAGAAGCCCGCCGAGGCGGAGCCCGCCGAAGCCGAGACGGTGGAGGAGGAGGACGACGAGGACGACAAGAAGCCCGCGTTCTCCGAGCCCCTGCCCACCGGTGCGATCGTCATCTCATCGAGCGACGAAGACGATGTCCCGGTGTACTCGACGCAGATCACCGGTGCGACGGCAGACCCCGTCAAGGACTACCTCAAGCAGATCGGCAAAGTTCCGCTGCTGAACGCGGCCGAAGAAGTCGAGCTCGCCATGCGCATCGAGGCGGGACTCTTCGCCGAGGAGAAGCTCTCGCACATGACGGCGGCGGAGAAGTCCAAGCAGGTGGGACTCGACCTGCAGTGGGTGGCTCGTGACGGTCAGCGCGCGAAGTCGCACCTCCTGGGCGCGAACCTCCGCCTCGTCGTGTCCCTCGCGAAGCGCTACACCGGTCGTGGAATGCAGTTCCTGGACCTCATCCAGGAGGGCAACCTCGGTCTGATCCGTGCGGTGGAGAAGTTCGACTATACGAAGGGCTTCAAGTTCTCCACGTATGCGACGTGGTGGATCCGTCAGGCGATCACCCGTGCCATGGCCGACCAGGCCCGCACGATCCGCATCCCCGTCCACATGGTCGAGGTCATCAACAAGCTGGCCCGCGTGCAGCGTCAGATGCTGCAGGACCTGGGTCGCGAACCCACCCCTGAGGAGCTCAGCCGCGAACTGGACATGACCCCTGAGAAGGTCATCGAGGTTCAGAAGTACGGCCGTGAGCCGATCTCCCTGCACACGCCTCTCGGTGAGGACGGCGACAGCGAGTTCGGCGACCTCATCGAAGACACCGAGGCCGTGGTGCCCGCCGACGCGGTGGGGTTCACGATGCTCCAGCGTCAGCTGGAGTCGCTGCTGGATTCCTTGAGCGAGCGTGAGGCGGGCGTCATCCGCATGCGCTTCGGTCTCGGCGACGGTCAGCCCAAGACCCTCGATCAGATCGGCGACACCTTCGGCGTGACCCGCGAGCGTATTCGTCAGATCGAGTCGAAGACGATGGCGAAGCTGCGGCATCCGTCCCGTTCGCAGTCGCTGCGCGACTATCTCGAGTGATGCTGTACGAATCGAACGCCGGCAAGGCGCTCACCGTCACGGTCGACGGCACGACGTACGCGCGCATACCCGTGCGCACCCGTGTCGTCATGCCGGGTGATGACCTCGACGCCTTCATCGAGGACTACGCGCGCGGTGTCGTGCAGCCGGGGGACACCCTGTTCGTGACCGAGAAGATCGTCGCGATCACGCAGGGACGGTCGTATCCCATCGCTTCGATCCAGCCGCGCAAGCTGGCGTTCTTCCTCTCGAAGTTCGTCGTGCGCACGCCCTACGGCATCGGCCTGGGCATGCCCGAGACGATGGAGATGGCATTGCGCGAGTGCGGTACGCCTCGAATCCTCTTCGCAGCCGGCGTGTCGGCCGTGACGAAGGTGTTCGGCCGTAAGGGCGACTTCTATCGCGTGGCCGGCAATAAGGCGCGGGCGATCGACGGGCCCACGAAGGGCACGATCCCGCCGTACAACGAGGCGGTCGTGCTGGGGCCGGAGAAGCCCCGTGAGGTGGCTACGCGGCTGAAGGCGCTGCTCGGCGGGTCCGCCGAAGTGGCTGTGGTCGACATCAACGACCTCGGCGGCAACATCCTCGGGTCGACACTCGACAAAGCCGCGGAGCGACGCCTCGTCACGATCTTGAAAGACAACCCGTTGGGTCAGGGCCACGAATCCACTCCGCTCGGAGTGATCCGGCCCGCCTGAGCGGATGACCCGACAAGCCCCGTTCCTCGGAACGGGGCTTCGTCGTCCGCCGGGGGCGAACCGTTCAGAACCCGATCGCCTCGCGGTATCTGCCCTTGTGGCCGGTACGGATGCCGGTGACGCTGGGCTTGTTCTCATACACACCAGCGCCCCAGTTGCCCTCCACGAGCACAGGGCCCTCGGGGGTGACGACGATGTCCCAGCCCACGTAGCGCACCTGCGGGACCACGCGTGCGACACGATCGACGAAGGCGATCACCTCGTCGATCATCGGAAGCTGGAAGTCGGCGATCGGGAAGTCCGAATCCGGATGCCGCACATGCACGTGCCCGTGCGAGTCGTAGCCGGCGCCGACGGCGTGGCCACGCTCATCGAGCATCGTGTAGAAGCCGCCGAAGGTCATCTGATCACTGACGGCACCGCGTCCGAATTTCTGCGCCATGGCGAGGATGTGGGTCTGCTCGCCGTCGAAGAACGCCGTCACCCGAGTGGTGTTCACCGTGCCGGGGCATACCGCCGCAAGATCGTCGTGCTGGCGGATCACCTCTTCGATGAGCAGCTCGCCGCGGTCACGCAGACCACGATGGAACGCGTCCCAATGCTCGATGTCCGCCGCGTGGTAGCGGTGGACACCGGTGCCGGCCTGACCGACAGGCTCCTTCGTGACGATGGTGCCGAGCCGCTCGGCGAAGGATCGCACGTCGTCGGCGTTCCCGTCATCGACGACCATCCACTCACGCTTCAGGTGGTCGCTGAAGACCCGATCGAACTCGACCTTGTCCTGGAAGATATGGCGGAACGCGGGGTCGTCGTACTTCTGCGAGAGCTGGTTCGAAACCGGGTGCGTCATAAACGTCGACCGCTCGTCCCGGTTCAGGATCGCGAAGTCGTAGTCGATGTAGTCCTGGAAGCCGACGTTGCGGAATCCGGCCTGCCACAGCATGTCGGCGACGACAGCCGGCTTCCATTTGCCGTGCTGAGCGGAGGCCTCGCCGGCGCGTTCGACCACGGAGCCGACGTCGATCCGGCGGGCTCGACCGACGAGGTATCGAAGGCGGGGCGTGAGGCCGAGGCCGGTGCGGGGCATGCGTTCTCCAGAGTCGTGACGGGGACCCGGTTAGTCTAGATGGCGTGACATCCGAGACCGCCGAGCACCCGCCGTCGGCTGGCGCGACCGCTCGTCGCACGGCGCCGACGGCGACGATCTCGGCATCCGCGCTGCAGGCGAACGTCGCGCTGCTCAGTCGGACCGGTGCCATCACGGCTCTCGTCGGCGCACTCACGCACGATGCCTGGGGGCACGGCGCCGCTGTCGTCGATGAGGCTGCGCAGGGTGCCGCCGGCGGATCGCTCGTGGCCGACGGCCCACTGCGCACGACCTCGCCGTGGCAGGCCGCGGCGGCGTCGCTGTTCGGTCTTCCCGGCTCGGAAGGCCGGCCGGTGATGCGCCTGACCGGGGCCGTGCTGAGCGTCAAGCGCCTCTTCGCCGGAGAGGGCGTCTCGTACGGCTACACGCACCATGCGCCGACGGACACCCACGTGGCCCTCGTGACGGGTGGCTACGCCCAGGGCGTCGTGCGGACGCTCGGCAATCACGTCGACATCGCCATCGGTGGCGTCCTGCACCGCATCGTCGGTCGGGTGGCGATGGATGTCTGCGTCGTCGATGTCGGCGACGCCCTCGTGCGGCGCGGTGACGAGGCCGTCTTCTTCGGAGACCCCGCAGCCGGTGAGCCCTCGCTTGCCGCCTGGGCGACGGTCACCGGGCTCACCCCGCGCGAGATCGTGACGGTGGTGGGTCAGCGCGCGTACCGGATAGTCGGGACATGAACGTCACCGAACTGGTCGTCGACCTCGAGGCGCTCCGAGCGAACATCGCCACGGTGCAGCGGGCGGTCGCTCCCGCCGAGCTGATGCTCGTCGTCAAGGATGACGCGTACGGGCACGGCCTCGACCGTGTCGTCCCGACGGCCCACGCGGCGGGGGTGCGGTGGTTCGGGGCCTTCGACGCACGAACCGGCGCTGCCGTGCGCGAAGCCGTGGGCATGCGCGCGAGGGTGTTCGTCTGGCTCGCCGGCAACCGCGACGACGTGGAGCTCGCTCTCGCCGAAGACCTCGACGTCGGCGTGGGCGATCGCGACCTGCTCGAGGACGTGGCGGCGATCGCCCGCCTGCGACGGGCGGTCGCCCGCGTGCACCTCAAGATCGATTCAGGGCTTCACCGCAACGGCGTGCGCCCCGAGGAGTGGCCGGCGTTCGTCGAACGCGCCGCCGAACTCCAGACCAGCGGCGTCGTGCATGTCGCCGGCCTGTGGAGCCATCTGGCCGAGGCATCCGATGAAGAGGATGACCACGCGCGAGCCGTGTTCGACCGAGCGTGCTCCCAGGCGATCGAGGCCGGACTGTCGCCGGAGTGGCGGCATCTCGCCGCGAGCGCGGCGTCGTTCGCCCGCCCCGGATTCCGCCAGGACATGGTGCGGGTGGGAGCGTTCTGCTACGGCATCCGGCCGGCCGGCGGTCCCGACGAGACAGCACTCGGCCTGCGGCCGATCGGGTCACTCCGCACGCGTCTCGTATCCGTCTCCGAGCACGGGGTGCACCTCGCGGTGGGGGCGCTCGACGGTCTGCCGTCGGCGCTGGCGGGTCGCTTCTCGGTCACCACTCCTGCCGGACAGCGCGTGGTTCGGCGGATCGACGCCGACCAGACCATCGTCGACCCCTGGCCGGACTCCGCGCCCGGGCAGATCGTCGAGGTCTACGGCGGCCTCGGCGGTACGACGTCGACGGCGACCGATCTGGCCGAGTCGATCGGAACGATCGGCGAGGAGATCGCGGTGCGCATCTCCCCGTCCGTTCCCCGTCGGTACGTCGGCGCGCTCCCTGTGTGAGCACGGCGTGACCCGGTCGGCGAAGCCGGCGAACGAAAAACCGGGCCCGGGAGCGCGACGCTCCCGGACCCGGTTCTCTGACGCTGAAAGTCAGGCGGTCTCAGACAGACGCGACGTCTCGTCGTGCCACGTGCTCGCCATGCCGCGGAGCTTTTCTTCGTACTTGCGTCCGTGGTGAGCGCAGAACAGCAATTCGCTGCCGTTGACCTCTGCGGCGATGTACGCCTGTGCTCCACAGGAATCGCAGCGGTCGATCGCGCTCAGGCGGTATTCGAGAACGGCGGTGGGCTCGGATGTGCGGGAAATAGTGTTCATTTTCGGTGGCCTCCTCGACGTGTCGCGTGCTGTTGCAGGTGCATGACATACAACCACGGCATTGTTTCGATAATGCCGCGATCCAATGACATTTCGCTGTGCGCGTACGTGGGAATGCCCCGCTGAGTGTCTGCCGAACCGGTGTCGGGACCGCGCTTAAGCTTGAGGACTGTGACCTCCGAGTATTCCGCCCATCACCTGCAGGTGCTCGAGGGCCTCGAGGCCGTCCGCAAACGCCCCGGCATGTATATCGGCTCGACCGATTCCCGAGGGCTCATGCACTGCCTGTGGGAGATCATCGACAACTCCGTCGATGAGGCGCTCGGAGGCTTCGGCAGTCGCATCGAGATCGTCCTGCACGCGGACGGCAGCGTCGAGGTCCGGGACCGCGCTCGCGGCATCCCCGTGGACATCGAACCCCGCACGGGACTCACGGGCGTGGAAGTCGTCTTCACGAAGCTTCACGCCGGCGGCAAGTTCGGCGGAGGGTCCTACGCGGCGTCCGGCGGACTGCACGGTGTCGGGGCATCCGTGGTGAATGCCCTGTCGGAACGTCTCGACGTCGAGGTCGATCGCGGCGGCAAGACATGGGCGATGTCGTTCCACCGCGGCGAGCCGGGGAACTTCGCCGGAGACAGCCCGGATGCCGTCTTCACACCCTTCGAGAAGAGCTCCGAGCTGCGGGTGGCCGGCCGGGCACCGCGTGGCGTCACGGGCACCCGCATCCGCTACTGGGCAGACCGGCAGATCTTCACGAAGGACGCGACCTTCCACCTCGACGAGCTGGAGCAGCGGGCACGCCAGACGGCGTTCCTGGTCCCCGGGCTCGAGCTGGTCATCCGAGACGAACGTCGCGTGCCGAGCGGCGAGGCGCCGGTCGAGACGAGCTATCGCTATGACGGCGGCATTTCAGAGTTCGCGGACTTCCTCGCACCGGACGCGGGGGTGACCGACACCTGGCGGCTGACAGGCACCGGTACGTTCGCCGAGACCGTGCCCGTGCTGCAGGCCACCGGGGCGATGATCCCGACGGAGGTGCAGCGCGAGTGCGTCGTCGATGTGGCGCTCCGCTGGGGCACCGGATACGACACCGTGATGCGGTCCTTCGTGAACATCATCGCCACGCCGAAGGGCGGCACCCATCAGCAGGGATTCGAAGCCGGCCTGATGAAGGTGCTGCGGGGGCAGGTCGAGCAGAACGCGCGCCGGCTGAAGGTCGGTACCGACAAGATCGAGAAGGACGACATCCTCGCGGGCATGACCGTCGTGCTGACGGTGCGTCTCCCGGAGCCGCAGTTCGAGGGTCAGACCAAAGAAGTGCTGGGCACACCGGCCGTTCGCCAGATCGTCTCGAACGTCGTCTCGAAGGAACTGACCGCGCTGTTCGCCTCGCCGAAGCGGGACGACAAGGCTCAGACCGCTCTGCTGCTCGACAAGGTCGTCTCGGAGATGAAGGCGCGCATCTCGGCGCGTGCCCACAAAGAGACGCAGCGGCGCAAGAACGCGCTGGAGTCCTCGTCGCTGCCCGCGAAGCTCGTCGACTGCCGGTCGAACGACGTGGGCGACTCCGAATTGTTCATCGTCGAAGGCGACTCCGCGCTCGGAACAGCGAAGCTCGCCCGCAACAGCGAGTATCAGGCGCTGCTTCCCATCCGAGGCAAGATCCTGAACGTCCAGAAGGCGTCGGTGAGCGACATGCTCGGCAATGCCGAGTGCGCGTCCATCATCCAGGTGATCGGCTCCGGCTCGGGGCGCACGTTCGACCTCGACACCGCCCGCTACGGCAAGATCATCCTGATGAGCGACGCCGACGTCGACGGTGCCCATATCCGGACGCTCCTGCTGACGCTGTTCTTCCGATACATGCGACCGCTGATCGAGGACGGTCGTGTCTTCGCGGCGGTTCCGCCCCTGCACCGCGTGATCGTCGTGAACGCCGGCTCCAAGGCGAACGAGACGATCTACACCTACTCCGAGCAGGAGTTGCACGCGCTGCTGGCGAAGCTCACCAAAGCGGGTAAGCGCTGGCAGGAGCCGATCCAGCGCTACAAGGGACTGGGCGAGATGGACGCCGAACAGCTCGCGACGACGACGATGGACCGGGCCGGCAGGATGCTGCGCCGCGTGCGCGTCTCGGACGCGGAGTCGGCGGCGACCGTGTTCGAGTTGCTCATGGGCAACGACGTCGCCCCCCGCAAGGAGTTCATCGTGGAGTCGTCCGCCGGGCTCTCGCGCGAGCGCATCGACGCCTGACGCGCTGCGTCGGCGGATCAGCCGACCGCGGAGCCGATCGCTCCGACCACACCGTCGAGCGGCTGACCCGAGGCGTCGCGCTTCGCGCCCGCGTCCGGCAGCGCACGGACCGACCCGTCCGCACCGACGGCACGCGCGGGGGAGGGTCCCACCCAGGCCAGGGTGATGGTGTCCTCGCCTCGCAGGAAGCGCTGCGCTCGAACACCGCCGGTGGCGCGTCCCTTCGGCGGGAACTCGTCCCACGCCGAGACCTTGCCTGTGCCGGGGTCGGCGCCGGTCAATGCCTGCGTGGTCCCGGCGATGGTGATCACGACCGGGTCGGCGGCATCTTTCGCGACGGCCCCGAAGAACACGACGCTCTCGCCCGGGCTCACGCGGACGCCCGCCATTCCACCCGCGGCACGGCCCTGCGGGCGCACGGCGTCGGCGTCGAACCGGAGGAGCTGCGCATCCGTGGTGATGAAGACGAGCTCGACGTCGTCCGGGGCGGCGGCCGCGCCCACGACCCGATCGCCCGGTTTGAGAGAAATGATCTCGACGTCGTGCTTGGCTGCGAGCTCCGAAGCCGAGACGCGTTTCACGACGCCCTGCGCCGTTCCGAGGGCGATGGGTGGGTCGTCCGTCAGGGGCACGAGAGCCACGAGATGCTCGTCCTTGCCCAGACCGAGATACTGCTCGGCGCGGGTTCCCGCACTGAGCTGCACGGAGTTACCGGGCACCGAGGGCAGGTCGACCGGCGTGAAACGCACGAGCCGCCCGGTGCTGGTCACCGCCCCGATGTCTCCGCGGGTGGTCGTATCGACCGATGAACGCACGGCGTCGTGCTTGGAGCGTCGCGCGGGCGGCACGATTCCGCCGTGGGGCACGTCAGCCGTCATCTCGGCGCGGACCATCCGACCGGTGGCCGAGAGGAACACCCGGCAGGGGGCATCCGCGATCTGCAGGTCGGCCGGCGCCGCGGACCGCGACGATCGAGCGGTCACCGGACCGCCGTTGAGCAGGAGCGTCCGCCGCGGTGTGCCGTAGGTCTCCGCCGCCGCTTCCAGCTCCTTCGCCACCAGCGCGCGGAGCAGCGTGTCGCTGGCGAGCAGCGTCTCGAGTTCGGCGATCTCTGCCTTCAACGCGTCGCGCTCGGCCTCGAGCTCGATCCGGGAGAACCGGGTCAGGCGGCGCAGGCGCAGCTCGAGGATGTACTCGGCCTGCCGTTCGGACAGGTCGAACACGTCCATCAGCCGGGTGCGGGCCTGCTCGCTGTCATCGGACCCGCGGATGACCTGGATGACCTCGTCGATATCGAGGATCGCGATGAGCAGACCTTCGACGAGGTGCAATCGCTCCCGTCTGCGGGCGAGGCGGTAGCGGCTGCGTCGGGTGATGACCTGGAGACGGTGTTCGAGGTAGACGCGCAGCAGCTCGCGGAGGCCGAGGGTCTGCGGCTGGCCGTTCACCAGGGCGACGTTGTTGATGCTGAAGGAATCTTCGAGCGGAGTCAGGCGATACAGCTGCTCGAGGACCGCGGTCGGCTCGAAACCCGTCTTGATGCCGATCACGAGACGCAGTCCGTGGTGACGGTCGGTGAGGTCCGTGACATCGGCGATACCGGTGAGCTTCTTCGCTCCCACGGCGTCCTTGATCTTCTCGATGATCCGCTCCGGGCCGACGAGATACGGCAGCTCTGTCACGACGATACCCATCCGCCGTGGTCCGATCGATTCGATCGACACCTTCGCCCTCGTCCGGAAGCTGCCGCGCCCGCTGGTGTAGGCGTCCTTGATGCCGTCGAGTCCGACGATGATGCCGCCGGACGGAAGATCGGGTCCGGGCACGAACTCCATCAGCTCCTCGACCGTCGCCGAAGGATGGTGCAGCAGGTGGACCGCTGCGCTCACGACCTCGACGAGGTTGTGCGGCGCCATGTTCGTGGCCATGCCGACCGCGATCCCCGTGGCGCCGTTGACGAGCAGATTGGGGAAGGCGGCGGGAAGCACTTCGGGCTGCTGGAACTGCCCGTCGTAGTTCGGGATGAAGTCGACGACGTCCTCGTCGAGGTCCTGTGTGAGCGCGAGCGCCGCCGGTGCGAGGCGCGCCTCGGTGTAGCGCGAGGCGGCGGGGCCGTCGTCCAGCGACCCGAAGTTGCCGTGACCGTCCACCAGTGCGACACGCAGTGAGAACGGTTGTGCGAGGCGCACCAGCGCGTCGTAGATGGCCGTGTCGCCGTGCGGGTGGAGCTTGCCCATCACCTCGCCGACGACGCGCGCGCTCTTGACGTGTCCTCGGTCGGGCCGCAGGCCCATCTCGGACATCTGGTAGAGGATGCGGCGCTGGACGGGCTTCAGCCCATCGCGCGCGTCGGGCAGCGCCCGCGAATAGATGACCGAGTACGCGTACTCGAGGAACGAGCCCTGCATCTCGGCCGAGACGTCGACGTCCTCGATGCGTTCGGGGGCGCGCTCCGATGCGGGCGGCGGCGGGGGAGATGCGGGCATGCTGCTTCCGGCGGTGGGGGACTCGGACGCGCCCTGTCCGAGCGCCGACGGATCGCTCCCACCCCATGTGGGAGACTGACCCTGATGACCCCCAGCCTACCCGCGGAGCCTCCCCGCGCCCGGAGCCTCACCGAGGTGCTCCCGCAGCTGCTGGCGTCCTTGAGTGCCTCCTCCGAGTGGTTCGCGCCCGCCGACAGCGCCGTCGTGTTCGTCGTCGACGGGCTGGGTGCGCGCAACCTCGCAGGCCGCGCCGGGCACGCGCGTTTCCTCGCGCCGCTGTCGACCAAGAAGGACGTCGCCCGCACCGTCTTCCCCTCCACGACAGCCGCGGCTCTGACGAGCCTCCTGACCGGCGAGTGGCCGGGGGAGCACGGCATCGTCGGCTACCGCGCGCGGGTGCCCGGCACGGACGACGTGCCCAACCAGCTGAAGGGGTGGGAGACCGACGGCCTGTCGCCCACGACCTGGCAGCGCTGCACCCCGATCATGGAACGCGAGGCCGCGCGGGGTCGGCCATGTTTCGTCGTGTCGAGAGCCGAGTACCTCGGATCGGGCTTCACCGAGGCGACGCTGCGAGGAGCCACGTTCCGCGTGGCAGACGACCTGATCGAGCGCGTCGAGCTGGCGGCCGACGCGGCGGCGCAGCATCCCGGCGCGCTGGTGTATCTGTACGCGCCGGAGCTGGACAGCGCGGGTCACCGCTACGGCTGGGAGTCGGACGAGTGGGGCACCACGCTCGAACTCGTCGACCGCGCGGCCCTCGCACTGCAGGCGTCACTGCCCCGCGGCGTCGGTGCGGTGCTCACGGCCGATCACGGCATGGTCGATGTGCCGCGACACCGCCAGGTGCTGCTGTCGGAGGGAGACGCGCTGCTCGAGGGGGTGCGGCTGATCGGTGGAGAACCGCGGATGCTCCACCTCTATGCGGAGGCGGGAGAGGCGTCCCGCGTCCAGGACCGGTGGACCGCGGCCGAGTCCGGTCGTTCGTGGGTGTTCTCCCGCGACGAGGCGATCGCGCGGGGCTTGTTCGGGCGGCACGTCGCAGAGCCGGTGCTCGGTCGGATCGGAGATGTGATGGTCGCCGCGCGCGCTCAGGTGGCCTACTACGACGATCGACTGCTCGACAAGGGCCCGCAGAGGATGGTCGGTCAGCACGGCTCGCTGACCGATGAGGAGCGCTCCGTGCCGATGCTGCGGCTGGGCGCCTACGCCTGAGTCGGCGTCGCGCTGCGCCGCTCAGTTCTCGTCGGTGCGAGCGCCGAACACGATCTCGTCCCACGACGGCATCGACGATCGACCCTTGCGTCGAGCACCGGAGTCGTTCGCGGCGATGGCGGCTTCCACTTCGGCTTTCGCCTTGTCTCGTTCCGCAGCAGCGGGCTTTTCGTCGTAGCCGGGCTCGAGGGCGTCGAACAGCGCCATCGGCTTCGGTTGGGAGCGGGCAGGCGGCGGGACGTCCAGACCGGGCAACGGCTCCCGCTGGCCGCGACGTCGACGGAGAGCCTCGAGCAGGTCGGCCGTCTCCGCGGAAGCGACCGGCGCGTCGGGCGCACGCTTGATGGCGGCATGCTGCACGGCGGGGGCGGCGGGAGCGGGCACCTCCGGTGCGGTGAGGTCGGCTTCCGGATCTGGCAGTCGACGGGGTCCGAAGGCGCCGCTGTCGAAGCGGGTGTCGTCCTTCGCGGGCGTGACCTCCAGTGCCCTCAACCGCGGGATGAGACCGTCAGGCAATGACCCCTGACGCGACAACTGGACAGCGTCCGCGTTCAGCGGCGACAGGATCGTGCGTCTCGGGTCGAACCCCCAGCGAGCGTCGTGGTCGACGCCGCCTGCGGAGAACTCCAGCTTGACGATCCATCCCGACGTCTCTTTCCAACTGGTCCATCGTTCGCCCGTGCCGCCGGCTTCGGCGAGTTTCGCTCGCACGGCGGCGCCGAACGTCGGCAGAGCGTCGGGCTCGAGCTCAGCTCCCAGCAGGACCGGGACGGCGAGGGCCTGGCCGACGACGTGCTCGCGCTCCGCAAGGACCGGGCCTTCGAAGCGGATGACGTCTTCGACGCGGGTGTCGAGAAGGGCCGCCACTTCCTCAGTGGACAGGCCGGCGCGGACGTGGGCCTGGATCTCGCGTGGACTCGCGCGCTTCGTCGGCGCATCGGTCTCGCGTTCACGGCGTGCCCGGCGGATCTCGCCGCGCAGCACGTCGTCGATGGCGAGCGAGAATCGCTCGCCCGATTCGGTCGCCAGGACGAATCTGTCGTCCTCGGTTCCGATGACTTTGAGCTGTTCCATGCGAACGCCTCTCCGATCCGGCGGTGTGTCGACCATGCTGTCACAGCGCGTCCCCGGGCCCGGGAATATCGCGGGCGCGCCGCGAGTTTCACGGGGCGACCGACACCACCGCCTCCGGAACTCCGCCGGATCGAGATGATCGCATTTGCGAAAAGCTGTTCGGTCGTGCAAACTGTGCCCGCCCGGAAGGGTGAAGCACCGATATCTGGGAAAGAAGAGACGCTTACGCATGGCCACGGATTACGACGCCCCCCGCAAAACTGAGGACGACAGCGAGTCGATCGAGGCCCTCAAGGAGCGGGTTCCCGACAAACTCTCAGGGTCGGTCGACGTCGAGGACGCCGACAACCCCTCGGGTTTCGAACTGCCCGGCGCCGACCTGTCGGATCTCGAGCTCGACGTCGTCGTGCTCCCCGCTCAGGAAGACGAATTCACCTGTTCGAACTGCTTCCTCGTGAAGCATCGTTCACAGCTCGACCACGACAGTGCAAGCGGGCCCATCTGCAAGGAATGCGCCTGACAGAAGAGCCGATCAGGCTCTGGACGCGGCGGCCTCCGTGGAACGGACGGCCGCCGCCAGTCTGTCGGGGGTCCTCGAGGAGATGACCCACGACGGACACGGGTCGTCGGGATCGGTCACTTCGATGACGGCGATCCCGTCGATCCCGCCGCGGATGACATGCCACGATCTCGGGTGCAGACCGACACCGCGGGCTGCGCGTGCCTCATCGCCGCGGAACACTTCGGTGCCGCCGAGGTGGCGCACCTCGATGTGCGCCCGCCCGGCGTACAGCCATCCGTTACGGATCTCGACGACCGGGGAGCCGGCGATCATCAACGCGATAATGGCTGCCCCCACGACGGCGCCCACCGCGAGCGCGAGGGTGGGGTTGAGCTGCACGAACACGAGCGCCGCCATCGGCGCGCTCAGCGCCGCAGCGACCATCGCCCAGAGCGACGGCCCCAATCGTTCCCGGTAGACGGGAGCTGACTTCACTCGGATACTCCGCACTGTCTTCTGCATTACCCTCGTTGCGTGGCTGAAACCGTGGACGTCCTCATTATCGCGCCTGAGGTCCCGGCCTACGCGCATCCGGGCGATGCCGGCGCCGATCTCGTCGCCCGCGAGGCTGTCCGCCTCGAGCCGGGGGAGCGCGCCCTCGTGGCCACCGGAGTGCGTATCGCCCTCCCCGCGGACCACGCGGCCTTCGTGGTGCCGCGCAGCGGACTGGCCGCCAAGTACGGCATCACGATCGTCAATTCCCCCGGCACCATCGACGCGGGGTACCGGGGCGAGATCAAGGTCGCGCTCCTGAACACCGATCGCGTGAACGCCTACGAGATCGCGCCGGGAGATCGTATCGCCCAGCTGATCGTGATGCCGGTCGCACAGGCACGATTCATCCCGGTCGACGAGCTCCCGGACAGCACGCGAGGCGCCGGCGGCTTCGGCTCCACCGGATATCAGACCCAGCAAGGAAGTCAGTCATGACCGATTCGACCCCCACAGACAGCGCCGATGTGACGGCTGATGCCGGCACGACCCGCGCGGCCACCTTGGATCGCGCCACCGACGGACCGTTCGACGAGTCCGAAGCGAACCCGGTGCGTCCGTACATCGACCTCGGCGGCATCAAGATCCTTCCGCGCGAAGGCCTCAACCTGCGCCTCGAAGTCGAAGAGCAGACGAAGCGCATCGTGGCCGTCGGCCTGGACTACGCAGACTCCACCCTGCAGGTCCAGCCCTTCGCCGCACCGCGGACGACGGGGTTGTGGGCTGAGACCCGCGACCAGATCCGGGAGCAGATCCGATCGCAGGGCGGCCGTGTCGAGGAGCGCGAGGGCCCGCTGGGGTCGGAGCTGCTCGCCGAAGTGCCGGTGGCGGCGGCCGACGGCATGGCGGGCAAAAGACTGGCGCGGTTCGTCGGCGTCGACGGACCCCGGTGGTTCCTGCGGGGCGTCATCGGCGGTGCCGGGACGAGCGACGTCGACGCCGCAGCGAAGATCGAAGACCTCTTCCGGTCGATCGTGGTCGTACGCGGAGGCACGCCCATGCCCCCCCGTGACCTCATCCCGCTGCGCATGCCCGCAACGCCGGGTACCGCGTGACCGGCGCAGCGCCCACCGACGGTCCGGCCGAATCACGGCGATCGAGTCGGGCGCCGGTGGATGGTGCGAGCGGCACCGACGATGCGGCGGCGGAGGACCAACCCACGGCGTCGGCACTTCTCGGCGCGGCTCTGGGGAACGCCGCCCGTCGGGCAGGCATGGATCCGGCCACGGCCGAAGGCAAGAGCACCGGCCATGTCGTGTGGAGCGCGATGGGCGGCTGGCGGGGGGTCATCGAGTCGGTGGTGCCCGGCCTGGTCTTCATCGTCGTGTACACGCTGACCATCGATCCGGCGACGCAGGACGGCAACCTCTGGCTCTCGCTGGGTCTGTCGGTCGGTGTGGCCGCCCTGTTCACCGTGGCTCGCCTGATCGCACGCCAGCCGGTCAATGCCGCGCTGGGAGGCCTCATCGCTGCGGGTGTCGCCGCCGCGTTCGCGGCGTTCACCGGCGAAGCCAGCAACAACTTCATCCCCGGGTTCATCACGAACACCGTGTACGGCGCGGCCTTCCTGGTGTCGGCGGTGACCGGCTGGTCGCTGATCGGTCTGGCGGCGGGCTTCCTCATGGGGGAGGGGGTCGCCTGGCGGCGCGACAAGCGCAAGCGCCGGGTGTTCTTCTGGCTCGCGATCGCGTGGGCGGCGCTCTTCGCGGCGCGCCTGATCGTGCAGCTTCCGCTGTATTTCGCCGACGACGTCGCGGCGCTCGGGACGCTCAAGCTGGTCATGGGGCTGCCGTTGTTCGCACCGCTGATAGCGGTCACCTGGCTCGCCGTGCGGGCGCTCTACCCCGCCACCGCCAAGTGATACATTTATCTTGATATCAAGATAAATATCCCTTCTGCGACTTAGGCAGGCCTCACTAGCTCTGGCGTCGCACGCGGGGAAAGATGGGCGTACCGGCCCTTGCGGCCAGGCCCGCCGGCGACGAAGGAGACACGCGTGTCCACGGTTGACAGCTTCGGTGCCAAGAGCACCCTGACGGTCGGCAGCACCGACTACGAGATCTTCCGCATCGACACCGTTCCCGGTCACGAGAAGCTCCCGTTCAGCCTCAAGGTGTTGCTCGAGAACCTGTTGCGCACCGAAGACGGTGCCAACGTCACGAAGGCGCAGATCGAGGCGCTCGGCAACTGGGATGCCGCGGCCGAGCCCGACACCGAGATTCAGTTCACTCCCGCCCGCGTCGTGATGCAGGACTTCACCGGTGTGCCCTGCATCGTCGATCTCGCCACGATGCGAGAGGCCGTCGCGGAGCTGGGCGGCGACGCGAACAAGATCAACCCGCTCTCGCCCGCGGAGATGGTCATCGACCACTCCGTCATCGCCGACCTGTTCGGCAGCGAGAACGCCCTCGAGCGCAACGTCGAGATCGAGTACGAGCGCAACGGCGAGCGGTACCAGTTCCTGCGCTGGGGTCAGACGGCGTTCGACGACTTCAAGGTCGTTCCGCCGGGAACCGGCATCGTGCACCAGGTGAACATCGAGCACTTGGCGAAGGTCATCTACGACCGGTCTGTCGACGGCGTCCTGCGCGCCTACCCCGACACCTGCGTGGGCACCGACTCCCACACCACCATGGTCAACGGCCTCGGCGTGCTGGGCTGGGGCGTCGGCGGTATCGAGGCCGAGGCCGCCATGCTCGGCCAGCCCGTCTCGATGCTCATCCCGCGCGTCGTCGGGTTCCGACTGACCGGCGAGATTCCTGCGGGCGTGACCGCCACCGACGTGGTGCTCACGATCACCGAGATGCTGCGGAAGCACGGTGTCGTCGGCAAGTTCGTGGAGTTCTACGGAGAGGGCGTGGCATCGGTCCCGCTCGCCAACCGCGCCACGATCGGCAACATGAGCCCCGAGTTCGGGTCGACGGCCGCGATGTTCCCCATCGACGACGTGACGCTCGACTACCTGCGCCTGACGGGGCGCAGCGACGAGTCGGTCGCCCTGGTGGGGGAGTACGCGAAGCTGCAGAAGCTCTGGCACGACCCGTCCATCGAGCCCGTCTTCAGCGAGTACATCGAGCTCGACCTCGCGACGGTCGTCCCGTCGATCGCGGGCCCCAAGCGCCCGCAGGACCGCATCCTGCTGTCCGAGGCGAAGAACCAGTTCGAGAAGGACATCCTCGCCTACGCATCGGTGGAGTCGTCCGAATCGATCGTCGATCTCGAATCCGACCAGTCGTTCCCCGCGTCCGACCCCGGACCGGTTCCCGGCGAGGAGCACTCTCACACCGGAGAGATCCTCATCTCGAGCGGCGGTCCGGCAGCGGCCTCCAAGCCGGTCAAGGTCACGGCCCCCGACGGGTCGAGCTATGTGCTCGACAACGGCGCGGTCACGCTCGCGGCCATCACGTCGTGCACGAACACCTCGAACCCGTCCGTCATGCTCGCGGCGGGTCTGCTGGCGCGCAATGCTCTGAACAAGGGGCTCAAGCAGAAGCCGTGGGTGAAGACCACGCTCGGCCCCGGCTCGAAGGTCGTCACCGACTACTACGAGAAGTCCGGTCTGGACAAGGCGCTCGAGGGGCTCGGCTTCTACACCGTCGGCTACGGCTGCACGATCTGCATCGGCAACTCCGGGCCGCTCATCGAGGAAGTCTCAGCGGCAGTCAACGACCACGATCTCGCCGTCACGGCTGTGCTGTCGGGCAACCGCAACTTCGAAGGCCGCATCAGCCCCGACGTGAAGATGAACTATCTCGCGTCGCCGCCGCTCGTGGTCGCCTACGCCCTCGCCGGATCGATGCACTTCGACTTCGAGACCGATGCTCTGGGCAAGGACGAGGACGGCAACGACGTGTTCCTCAAGGACATCTGGCCGTCGCCCGAAGAGGTGCAGGCGACGATCGACACGTCGATCTCCCGCGAGCAGTTCATCAAGCAGTACGCCACCGTGTTCGAGGGCGACGATCGCTGGAAGAACCTCCCGACGCCGGACGATTCGATCTTCCAGTGGGACGAGGAGTCGACCTACGTCCGCAAGGCGCCGTACTTCGACGGTATGACGATGGAACTCACCCCGGTGAGCGACATCTCGGGCGCCCGTGTCCTCGCGACACTGCTGGACTCGGTCACCACCGACCACATCAGTCCGGCCGGCAACATCAAGGCGGGGACGCCTGCCGCGCAGTACTTGACGGATCACGGCGTCACACAGAAGGACTTCAACTCCTACGGCTCGCGCCGCGGCAACCACGAGGTGATGATCCGCGGGACGTTCGCGAACATCCGCCTGAAGAATCAGCTGCTGCGCGAGGTCAACGGCGGAACCGAGGTCGAGGGCGGGTACACGCGCGACTTCACGCAGGAGGGCGGCCCGAAGTCCTTCATCTACGACGCGTCGCAGAACTACCAGGACGAGGGAACGCCTCTGGTCATCTTCGGCGGCAAGGAATACGGTTCGGGCTCCTCGCGTGACTGGGCAGCCAAGGGCACGAGCCTGCTGGGGGTGAAGGCGGTGATCACCGAGAGCTTCGAGCGCATCCACCGCTCGAACCTGATCGGCATGGGCGTCGTGCCCCTGCAGTTCCCCGCCGGCGAGAGCTGGGCATCGTTGGGACTGGACGGCACCGAGATCGTCTCGATCACGGGCATCGCCGAGCTCAACGAGGGAGTGACACCCAAGACGGTCCGTGTCACCGCCGCGCCGAGCGAGTTCTCGCCGGAAGGCAAGCAGACCATCGAGTTCGATGCGATCGTCCGCATCGACACACCCGGCGAAGCGGACTACTACCGCAACGGCGGCATCCTGCCCTACGTCCTGCGATCGCTCGTCTGACTCCCGACGCCCCGAGATCACGTCGGCTCGACACTCACTTGTGAGTGTTCGGCGCACGCCGCCTCCCCCTCGGGGGAGGCGGCGTGTCGCGTGCGGCGGCCGATGCCCCTGCCGCTGCCGCGACGTCTGTGCCGATGCGGCGACCGTGACGTCGGTGCCGATGCGGATGCCGGTGCCCGCGAACAGTCGCGACGCGCCGCGAGGCGCCCGGCGCGACCGGGTCGATACAGCGTGTCGTGACCGGTCGCGGATCTTCGGATCGAGCGGGAGCGGATGCCGGACCCTGCGCGGCTGCGACGTCGACGGAACCCGCCGGGTAGACTCGGTAGACGTTCCAGAAGGGGGATCGCATGGTGCGATTGGACTCGGTGACGGGGCCCCGTGACCTCGACGGGCTGAGTGTCGAAGAGCTCGAGGACCTCGCCGCGCAGATCCGCACGTTCCTCGTCGAGAACGTGTCGCAGACCGGCGGACACCTGGGCCCGAACCTCGGCGTGGTCGAGCTGACGATTGCCATGCACGCGGTGTTCGACTCTCCGCAGGACCCTTTCATCTTCGACACCGGCCACCAGTCGTATGTGCACAAGCTCCTGACGGGCCGCCAGGACTTCTCCGCGCTCCGTTCTCGCGGTGGACTGGCGGGCTACCCGCAGCGGTCCGAGAGCCCGCACGACGTCGTGGAGTCCTCCCACGCCTCGAGTTCGCTGAGCTGGGCGGACGGGGTGTCCCGGGCGCTGACCCGCACCGGCCGCAAGGACCGGCACGTGGTCGCCGTGGTGGGTGACGGTGCGCTGACCGGCGGGATGACGTGGGAGGCGCTCAACAACATCTCCGACGACAACGACCGCAACCTCGTCATCATCGTCAATGACAACGGGCGGTCCTACGCCCCGACCATCGGCGGCATGGCCCGATACCTCAACCGCATCCGCACCGGCGAGGCGTACCGCAACCTTCAGACCGGTTCGGACAGCCTGTTCCAGAAGCTCGGGCCCGCAGCCCGTGCCGTGTACCGCGGTGTGCGGGGCGGCACACGGGGCTTCCTGTCCCGCTTCACGAACAACGCCGACCTGTACTCGAACCTCGACATCAAATATCTCGGTCCCATCGACGGTCACGATCTCGGGAGCGTCATCGAGACCCTCGAGCTGGCGAAGTCGTACGGTGCTCCGGTGATCGTGCACGCCATCACCGACAAGGGTCGCGGGTACCAACCTGCGCGCGATGACGAGGCCGACCAGTTCCACGCCGTCGGACGTATCGACCCGCTGACGGGTCTGGCCCTGGGCTCGAATGGCGACGTCGCCTGGACCGAGGTCTTCGCCGAGGAGCTGCGCGCCATCGGCGAGGAGCGCGAGGACATCATCGCCATCACCGCGGCGATGCTCCGTCCCGTCGGCCTGCTGCCGTTCGCACAGCGATTCCCCGACCGCGTCTACGACGTCGGCATCGCGGAGCAGCACGCGGTGACCTCCGCCGCCGGCATGGCGTACGGCGGTCTGCACCCCGTGGTCGCCCTGTACGCCACCTTCATGAACCGCGCGTTCGACCAGGTCCTGATGGACGTCGCGCTGCACCGTGCGGGGGTGACGTTCGTGCTCGACCGTGCCGGGGTCACCGGCCCGGACGGCCCCAGCCACCACGGCATCTGGGATCTCGCGATGCTCCAGCTGGTGCCGCACATCCGCATAGCCGTTCCACGCGACGCCGAGCGTCTGCGCGAAGAGCTGCGCGAGGCTGTCGCCGTCGACGACGCCCCGACCGTGCTGCGCTTCCCGAAGGGCGGTGTGGGCTCGCCGCTCCCCGCACTGGAGCGGCTGGCGGACGGCGTGGACGTGCTCGTGCGCAGCGATGCGCAGGACGTCCTCATCGTCGGAATCGGTCCGATGGCCCACCTCGCGGTCGAGGTCGCCGACCGGTTGCGCGCTCAGGGCATCGGGTCGACGGTCATCGACCCGCGCTGGGTCGTCCCGGTGCAGCCTTCGGTCGTCGATCTGGCGGCGACGCACCGTCTGGTGATCACGATCGAAGACGGAATCCGCGTCGGCGGCATCGGCACGCGGGTTCGCCAGGTGCTGCGCGAGGCCGGCGTCGACACGGCGGTGGACGAGCTGGGCGTCCCCGATGAGTTCATCCCGCATGCCTCCCGCGATCAGATCCTCGAAGACGCGGGGCTGACCTCGGCGAAGATCGCACAGGACGTGGTCTCGCAGGTGCTCGGCACCCGCATCCCGGTCGCCCGCCCCACGACCGACACCGGGGCACTGTGGCTGACGGATGCTGCGACCGAGGCCGACTCCGACGCGGAGCAGCGCGGCCGGTAGCCCACCGCTCACCGACAGGGCCGGTCACGGCACGAGCCCCACGAACAGAACGGGGACGGATGCTGCGGCATCCGTCCCCGTTCTCGGGCGTGAGATCAGCGCGAGGCGATTCCGCGGATCGGCGGGGTGTGGAACGTGCCGTCGAACACGCGCGCCGACGCGCCTTCGCGATCGAGGTACGGCGACGCGCCGCCGTCGATGAACGGCCAGCCGGCGCCGAGGATGAGGCACAGATCGATGTCTTCGACCTCGGGCACCACGCCCTCGTCGAGCATGAGCTTCATCTCCTCGGCGAGTCCGTCCTGCACGCGGCGAAGGATCTCGGCCTCGGACGAGGGCGAGGACCCGACAGCACCCTTGAGCACCTTCTCGGCCGGCTTCGACCAGCCGGTGACCTTCCCGCTCTTGTCCTTCTCGAGCACCGTCGGCAGCTCGGCGAGCTGGTGGAAGTTCTCGGATGCGTAGAAGCGATCGGGGAAGGCGTGTGCCATCGTGTCCTGCACGTGCGCAGCGACCTTCCAGCCCACGAGATCGATCAGCTGGAACGGCGACATCGGCAGCCCGAGCGGAGCGAATGCCTTCTCGACGACGAGGAGGGGAGTGCCCTCGTACATCGCACGCGCCGCTTCCCCCATGACCTTGGCGAGCAGCCGATTCACGACGAAGCCGGGCGCATCCGCGGTGAGCACCGCATTTTTGCCGAGGTTCTTCGCGACCACGAACGCGGTGGACAGGGCGGCCTCGTTCGTCTGGGGCGTCTTCACGATCTCGATGAGCGGCATGACCGCGACGGGGTTGAAGAAGTGGAAGCCCACCAGGCGCTCGGGATGCGCGAGCGTCGCGCCGATCTCCTCGACCGAGAGCGACGAGGTGTTCGTGGCGAGGATCGCGTCTTCGGCGACGACCTTCTCGATCTCGCTGAAGACCTGCTGCTTGACGCCCACCTCCTCGAACACCGCTTCGATCACGAAGTCGCAGTCGGCGTACTCACTCTTGTCGGTGGTTCCGTGGATGAGCCCACGCAGCTTGTTGGCCTGGTCGCCGTCGAGGCGCCCCTTGCGCTCCAGTGCAGCGATCTCGTCGTGGATGTAGGCCACCCCTTTGTCGACCCGCGCCTGATCCAGGTCGGTGATCAGCACCGGAACCTGCAGGCGACGGACAAAGAGCACGGCGAATTGGCTCGCCATGAGTCCCGCACCGATGATGCCGACCTTCGTCACCCGCTTCGCGAGGGCCTTGTCGGGTGCGCCGACGGGGCGTTTCGCGCGCTTCTGCACGAGATCGAACGCATACATCGACGCGGCGAACTGGTCGCCGGTGACGAGGGAAGCGAGAGCATCGTCCTCGCGGGCGAAGCCCTCCGCCTTGGTACCGCTCTTGGCCTTGTCGAGCAGCTCGAGCGCGGCGTACGGCGACGCCGGTACGGTGCCGATGCGACTCTCCAGCATTCCGCGCGCCATCTTGATGGCGATCGGCCACTTCGTGAGGCGCTCGAGCTTGCCGGGCGTGTTCTTGCGTTCGACCTTCACCGACCCGTCGAGGACGCCGTCTGCCCAGCGGAGCGACCGCTCCAGGTAGGTCGAGGAGGGGAAGATCGCATCGAAGATTCCGTAGTCGAACGCCTGTTGCGGCTTGAGCATGCGGTTCTGCTTCAACGGATTGGAGATCACGACCTCGAGCGCGTTCTCGATGCCGATGAGGTTCGGAAGGAGATAGGCACCGCCCCAGCCGGGGATGATGCCGAGGAAGACCTCGGGGAGAGCGATCGCGGCTGCCGAGGCATCCACAGTTCGGTAGGTCGAGTTGAGCGCGATCTCCAACCCGCCGCCGAGCGCCAGACCGTTCACGAAAGCGAACGAGGGCACGCCCAGTTCGCTCAGCTTTCCGAGCACCTGGTGCCCGCGCTGGGCGATGAGCCGCGCGATGTCGGTCGACGGCACCTTGGAGATATCGGACAGGTCTGCTCCGGCGGCCAGGATGTACTGCTTGCCGGTGATGCCCACGGCGTGGATCTCGCCCGCTACCGCTCGGGCGGCGAGTGCATCGAGCGTGTCACCGAGCTCTGCCAGCGTCGCGGGTCCGAGGGTGTTGGGGCGGGTGTGATCCCGCCCGTTGTCGAGGGTGATCAGGGCGAGCACCTTGCCCGACGTCAGTCGGACGTCACGCACGGGCGAGTGCGTGACGACCTCACCATCGGTCAGGGCGTCGAGGGGGGAGAAGTCCACGTGCGCATACTGCGCGGCGATCGAATCGGTCATGGCCGGCGCCTACTTCTTCTTCTTGCCGTCGAAGTGGGGGTTCTCCCAGATGACGGAACCGCCCTGGCCGAGCCCCACGCACATCGCGGTGAGTCCGTAGCGCACGTCGGGTCGTTCCTGGAACTGCGCGGCGAGTTGGATCATGAGGCGGACGCCGGTGGCTGCGAGAGGATGCCCGATGGCGATGGCGCCACCCCACTGGTTGACGCGGGGATCGTCGTCTGCGATGTCGAAGTGATCGAGCAGCGAGATGACCTGGACGGCGAATGCCTCGTTCAGCTCGAACAGTCCGATGTCCCCGATCGACAGTCCGGCCTTGCGGAGCGCCTTCTCGGTCGACGGGATCGGTCCGATCCCCATGATCTCGGGCTCGACACCGGCGAAGGCGAAGGAGACGAGCCTCATCTTGGGCCGCAATCCGAGTTCCTTGACCGCGGATGCCCCGGCGAGCAGGCTGATCGTGGCGCCGTCGGTGAGGGGGGACGCGGTGCCCGCCGTCACCCGGCCGTGCGGACGGAACGGCGTCTTGAGGCCGGCGAGCCCCTCCATGGTGGTTTCGGGGCGGCGGCCCTCGTCCTCGGTGGCCAGACCCCACGCGCCGTCTGGCCCCTTGATCGCCACCGACACGAGGTCGGGCTGGAACTTGCCGGCGTCGTAGGCGGCCTGCGCCTTCTGCTGGCTGCGCATCCCGAACCTGTCGGCGCGTTCCTTGGTGAGGCCGGGGAAGCGGTCGTGGATGCGCTCGGCCGTCACCCCCATGTTGAGGGCGTCGGCGCTCACGAGCTTCTCGCTCACGAAGCGCGGGTTCGGGTCGACGTTGCTGCCGTCGAGGGGGTGCCGACCCATGTGCTCGACGCCACCGGCGAGTGCGACGTCGTACATGCCGATGCCGATCGCGCCCGCCATGGTGGTGACACTCGTCATCGCCCCGGCGCACATGCGGTCGATCGCGAATCCGGGCACGGTCTGAGGGAGACCGGCGAGGATACCGACCGAGCGGCCCAGCGTCAGACCCTGGTCTCCGGTCTGGGTCGTCGCGGCGAGCGCGAAGTCGTCGATGCGATCAGCCGGGACCTGCGGGTTGCGCTCCATCAGGCCGATCGTGGCCTTGACGGCCAGGTCGTCGGATCGGGTGTTCCAGTACTGGCCTTTTTCGCCGGCGCGCCCGAACGGGGTGCGCGTGCCATCGACGAAGAAGACGTCCGAGATCTCGGCCACTTTGCCTCCAAAAATAGGGAATGGAACAAGCCTAAAGAGGGGCAGTCGGTGCCTGACATCGGTTGGCCTGAACCTACGAATCGTCCTCGGGGACGTCGGAAGCCGCCTGCACGGAATCTACAAAGGCTTGGGCGATCAACTGTGAGGTTTCCTCAATCTGCCATGCCCTGGCTCCGAGTGCGGAGAGCGCGTGCCCGATCGCCTCGGCGGTCAGATCGGCGGGTGGCGACCACGCGACCCGTCGCAGCACGTCGGGCGTGAGGAGGTTCTCCGTCGGCATGCCGAGTTCCTCCGCTCGCGCCTCCACGACCGGGCGCGCGGTCTTCAGGCGGGCGTCGGCGGGCGGGTTGCGGTCGACCCACGCACGGGGAGGGGGCAGCGTGTCACCGCCGGAACCGCGTTCCGGCGGCAGATCGGTGCTGGCTCGTCCGGCTTCGATCGCCGCCCACCACCGGTCCAATTGCGACCTGCTGGCACGACCGTTGAATTCTTTGACCCGGGTCAAGTCGAGTTTGGTCTGCGGGTCGGCCTGCACCGCGGCGATCAGGGCACGATCGGGTACCAGTCGTCCGGGCGAGACGTCCTCCGCCTCGGCGAACTCCTCCCTGGCCGTCCATAGCGCGCGGGCCACCGCGAGGGCGCGCCGCCCGCGCACGGTGTGCAATCCGCTCAAACGACGCCAGGGCTCCTCGCGAGCCGGCCGCGGCAGGCGGGTGCGCACCGCTTCGAACTCTTCCGCCGCGAGCTCTGTCTTCCCCTGTTCGGCGAGCTCAGCGACCAGGGCGTCCCGCACATCCACCAGGTGAAGGACGTCGAGGGCGGCGTACTCGAGCCACGGCTGGGGAAGTGGTCGCGTCGACCAGTCCGCGGCCGAGTGGGCCTTGGCGAGTGTGATGCCGAGGGTGTCCTCCACGACGGCGCCGAGACCGACCCGAGCATGTCCCAGGAGTCGGGCGCCGAGTTCGGTGTCGAAGATCGACGGGGCCAGCAGCCCCAACTCGGTGAGCGACGGGATGTCCTGACTGGCGGCGTGCAGCACCCACTCCTGATCGCCGATCGCCGCCTGCAGTGCGGACATGTCTCCGATCGCCGGGGGGTCGAACAGGAAGACGCCGGCATCACGACGGAACACCTGCACGAGGTACGCCCGCTGGGAGTATCGGAAGCCGGAGGCACGCTCCACGTCCACCGCGACCGGCCCGGTGCCGGCGGCGAGCTGTGCGGCCGCGGCATCCAGCCCGGCCGCGTCGGAGATGACGACGAAATCAGGCACGTGCAGACCTTCGCGTTCCGAGCACCGAGATGCCCTCCGATCCCGGCGGGAGACCGCCGAGCATGCAGACCAATTCTCCCCATGCGTCCAAGTGGGCGACCATATCGCCCGACGGGGTCCACGACGCCCGCAGCTCGATCTGCGCACCGTCACCCTCGTCCGCGAGGCTCCCGTACCCACGGGACAACGTCTTGGTGGCCGTCCCCGACGCGGAGTGGTAGGCGGCGCCCCGGGAGTCCAGTGCGTCCACGAGCCATGACCACGCGACGTCGGCGAGCATGGGATCGACGCCGATCTCCGGCTCCAGCGGAGCCTGCGCGAAGCAGACGATGCGCCACGCGCCGTCCCACGCCGAGGGTTCGTCCTGGTCGTGCAGCAGGATGAAGCGTCCCGAGCCGTAGGGCGAGTCGATACCCTCCTCCTCGGGACGGATGTCGGCGGCGAACGCCAGGGCGTCGGGGGCGACGCCCGTCGGAGCGGGGATCTCGCGGACCACGAGGTCTTCACGGAACAACACACCTCTCAACGCCTCGGCCACACGGGCGAACGAGGGAGGAGGCGTCGGTCGACGCTGCTCTGCCACGTCGACAGACTAGGCTGGGGCCTCGATGGTCGTCCCCAGGCGCGCCGCACGCAGCGGCGCCTCACTCGCTGCTCGATCCGGCTTCGTCGCCGCGATCAGTGTCTTGTCCGGCGCGCTCGTGGCCGCCACCGCAGCGATGACCTTCGTGTCCGTCGCGATGGCTCGCCGAGTGGTCACGCCTGCCGCCCGCGTCGCGGACACCGAGATCCTCGGACTCGACACCGCGGCTCAGACGATCACGCTCGCCCGCACCGCCGACACGGAGCTTCCGGGTCGGTACGGGCTCTTCACGACGGGGACCACCGATTACGTCAAGCTCGGCTCGGTGCTGTTCGAAGACGCCACCAGCGTCAAGCGGAAACTGCTGACCCACGTCGCCGGCAACGCTCATCTGTCCTCGCGCGCGGCTTTCAGCGGCTGGTACTACGACCGGCCGGAGGAGCTCCAACTGCCGTTCACGAACGAGCTGATCGGTTCGGCCCTCGGACCGTGCCCCGCGTGGCTGTTCCCCGCGGCGGAGATGTCGGACGTCTGGGTCATCCAAGTGCACGGGCGGGGGACGACGCGCTCGGAATGCCTGCGCGCGGTGCCCGTCTTCCATCGGCTCGGGATGACGACTCTCGTCGTCTCGTACCGCAACGACGGGGAGGGTCCGCGCAGTCGCACCGGGACGTACGGGCTCGGAGCGACGGAATGGCGGGACGTCGATGCGGCGGTGAGCTTCGCCCGGCGTCGCGGGGCCCAGCGCGTACTGGTGATGGGGTGGTCCATGGGCGGCGCGATCGCCCTCCAGGTCGCACTGACCTCTGCGCACCGCAGCACGATCGCGGGCGTCATCCTCGATTCGCCGGTCATCGACTGGCGCATCGTCTTGGACTATCAGGCGGAGCTCCTGCACATCCCACGCCCCGTGGCCAGAATGGCGATCAGCACGCTCCGTTCGGAGTGGGCCACGCCCGTCACAGGTGCGGGGGGTGCGATCCCGTTCGACAAGCTGGATGTCGTGGCGCGCGCGGCAGAGCTGCAGCATCCGATCCTCATCCTGCACAGCGACGACGACGGCTTCGTACCGAGCGGCGCGTCGCATCTCCTGTACGCCGCGCGCCCCGACCTGGTGGAGCTGAACGTCTTCGACGTGGCGCGCCACACCAAGTTGTGGAACTACGACCAGGAGCGATGGAGCGATGCGATCGAGTCCTGGGTGCTCCGCCACGGATTCACGTCCGACGACGCAGGCGCAGGTAGCTGAAGCCGCTCCCGTCCACGACCATCCCGGCCACGTCGGTCACGGGCCGTGAGTCGTGGCCCACGCGCAGGAACGGGGCGTCTGCCTGCTCGATCACGGGAGCGACCGTGACGCAGTACTCGTCGATGACCCCGGCCTCGGCGAACTGCGAGGCCAGGCCCGGCCCGCCCTCGCACACCACACGCCGCAGGTCGCGCTCGGCGAGCGCCTCGATGATCGCAGCGGGCGCGAGGTGCGGGCCGCCGGCGACGGCGACGACCTGGACGCCGTGGATGCTCGTGCGCGCGGCGAGCTCTGCCGCGCGGTCTGCGGGGCAGACGAGCAGCACCTGGTCGGCCGCTGCTCCGGGCTCCAGCGTGAGACGGTGTCCGCTGAGATCACCCGAGGTGGTCACGATGGCCAAACGCGCCGATCGCGGCACCACGTACCCTTCGGCGCGGACGCTCTGCGCTCCGACGAGGACGACGTCGGCATCGCGCCGGATGATGCCGAGGATCATCCGATCGACGCGGTTCGTCAGCGTCTCGCTCGTGCCGTCGTCACCGGCGGCCGAGCCGGTGACGCTCGTGATCATGTTGAGCCGGACGTAGGAGGGTTCGGTACGCGTGTACGCCTCGGTGAGGAGACGCCGCCCGTCCGCAGAGGCGGCGTCCGCGCTCGACAGCGTGTGCGGAATGATCTCGGTGACGATCACGACAGGTCTCAGTCGACGGTTCTGAGCCGCACCTGGCGCTGCGCGCGCAGCAGCATGCCGGTCATGCCGGCGAGCCGAAGGGGCGACACCGCCCGAGTCAGTCCGATGCTCTGCGGGAAGTCCGAGGGGATGGCGAGCACCTCGGCGGCGCTCAGCCCCGAGATCGCCTGCACGAGGATGCTCGCGAACCCGCGTGTCGTAGGGGCCTCCGGCGGGGCCGTCGCGTGCATCGCGACGACGCCGTCATCATCGACGTCCACGATGATGTACACCGGCGACTGGCACTCCACGACCCGCTCGCGCAGCTCGGGTCGATCGTCGTACTCGGCCGGCACGGGAGGCAGCTCGCGCGAGTACTCGAGGAGAAGCTGAAGACGATCGGCCTCCGGGAGCTCGAGGAACTCGTCGCGGATCTCGGCCAGGGCGCCCGGCAGTGCTGTCTCGCTCATCGACTCCATCCTCCCATGCCGCCCGTGGCGTCAGGGGGTCGTGCAGCACCGGGAGACGACGGATGCCGCAACCGGTGCCGGTCGCGGCATCCGTCATCCTCAGCGAGCGGGGATCTCGCCCGGCTCCGCGCCGACGGCGATGGGGACGCGCACCGCGCTGCCCCACTCGGTCCAGGAGCCGTCGTAGTTGCGGACGTCCTCGAAGCCGAGCAGATGCTGCAGCACGAACCACGTGTGGCTCGACCGCTCGCCGATCCGGCAGTAGGCGACCACCTGGTCACCGGGCTTCAGCCCCGCCCCGTCGAGGTAGACGGCCTCGAGTTCGGCGCGGGACTTGAACCCTCCGTCTTCGGCGACGGCCTTGCCCCAGGGCACGCTCCGCGCGGAGGGGATGTGCCCGGCTCGGAGGGCGCCTTCTTCGGGATATGCGGGTGCCGATGTGCGCTCGCCGGAGTACTCCTCGGGGGAGCGCACATCGATCAGCGGACTGCCGAGGTGCGCGAGCACATCGTCCTTGTAGGCGCGCAGCTTCGCGTCGTCCCGCTCGACGACCGGATAGTCGGTGGACTCGCGGGTCGTGGCATCCGTCGTCAGCGGCCGCCCTTCGGCGATCCACTTGTCTCTGCCGCCGTCCAGGAGGCGCACGTCCTCGTGGCCGAAGAGGGAGAAGACCCACAGGGCGTAGGCGGCCCACCAGTTGTTCTTGTCGCCGTAGATGACGATCGTGTCGTCCCGGCTGATGCCCTTCCTGCTGAGGAGCGCCGCGAAGCCGTCGCCGTCGAGGTAGTCGCGCACGACGGGGTCGTTCAGCTCGGTGTGCCAATCGACCTTGACGGCACCGGGGATGTGGCCTGTCTCGTAGAGGAGGACGTCCTCGTCGGATTCGACGACGACGAGACCGGGGAGGTCGAGACGCTCCTGCAGCCAATCGCCGGTCACGAGCCTGCCCGGTTCGGAGTACTCGGCGAACTTGGGTGATGAGGTGTCGTGCTCGACGGTCATGGTGCTCCTCGGAGGGGCCCGCGGGATCGGGGGCGATGGCGGCGACGGCGTAGGGTTGACACCGTCTCCTCGACCCTAGATTCCGTCGACGGGGTACGCGCCCGTTCCGTAAGAATGTGACACAGGATTCCATGACCTCAACGTCTGCCCGCACGGGGATCATCCACATCGGCGATCAGACACCGCTCGTGTCGGGCGACGAGATGGTCGCGGCCCTCGTTCCGCCGCCGCAGTTCGACGGGGCCACGTTCGATTCCTATCGCACCGATCCGGCGTACCCGTCCCAGGTGGAGGCGAAGGACAAGCTGATCGCGTTCGCCGCCGGAGGGGCGCCCGCCGAGCGCGGCGGGCTGTTCCGGCGGGCGAAGAAGGCCCCGGACGTCAAACCCGGCGTCTACCTCGACGGTGGTTTCGGCGTGGGCAAGACCCACCTGCTCGCCGCGATCTACCACGCCATGCCGGCACGGCGGAAGTACTTCGGATCGTTCATCGAGTACACCGCTCTGGTCGGCGCGATGGGCTACCAGAAGACCGTCGCCCTCTTCCAGGGCTCGGATCTGCTGTGCATCGACGAGTTCGAACTCGACGATCCGGGTGACACGATGGTCATGACCCGGCTGCTCGGGGAGCTGGTGGCCACGGGCACCCGGCTGGCCGCGACATCCAACACGCCTCCGAACGCACTCGGCGAAGGCCGTTTCGCCGCCCAGGACTTCCTGCGCGAGATCCATGCGATGAGCGCAAGTTTCGAGACCATCCGGATCGACGGGACCGACTATCGGCAGCGCGCGCTCGACGGGCACGCGCTCGTGCTCACCGAGACCGACTACGAGCAGGCGGTGGCGGATGCCGCGGCCGGCGCTCTCGTGTCGGACGACGCGTTCACGACCCTGGTGGATCACCTCGCCCGCGTGCACCCCAGTCGCTACATCCGACTCATCGACGGGCTTTCCGTGATCGGCATCCGCGGGGTCGAACAGCTCGAAGATCAGTCCTCGGCGTTGCGTCTGGTCGCCTTCATCGATCGCGCGTATGACGCACAGATCCCGATCCGCGCCACCGGGCTGTCGCTGGACCAGGTCTTCGGCGATGAGATGCTTGCCGGCGGCTACCGGAAGAAGTACCTTCGGGCCATCTCACGGCTCATCGCCCTCACGAACGAATGACGGCGATTGCGCGGCTCTGCCACGGCTCCGCGAAACCTGATGTTTACGTGGCGGCACCCGGCGTAACGGGACGGTAACAAGGCACCGACGGTCGCGGAAACCCGCTGAAAGCAGACTGGGGGCACCCGACGCGTTTTCCTGCGTCCCTGCAGAGAGGTTCCACCTGAGATGGATCAAGGCAACACCGCATTCATCCTGCTAGCCGCGGCGCTCGTGCTGCTCATGACCCCCGGCCTGGCATTCTTCTACGGCGGCCTGGTCAAGGCGAAGAGCGTCATCAGCATGATGATGATGAGCTTCGGCGCGATCGGTCTGATCGGCGTCCTCTGGGTCGTCTACGGCTACGCGATCGCCTTCCCGTCGGCTGACGGCCTCGGCGCACCCTGGTCGATCGACTGGAGCGCCATCGGGCTCGAAAGCCTTCTCGAGACGCCGGAGGGCGCCGCGTACCCGCCGTTGGCCTTCGTCGCGTTCCAGGCGACCTTCGCGATCATCACCGTCGCGCTGGTGTCGGGCGCCATCGCCGACCGTGCCAAGTTCGGCTCGTGGATGATCTTCGCGGCCGTGTGGGCGACCGTCGTGTACTTCCCGGTGGCGAGCTGGGTCTTCAACTTCGGCCTCGCCGACGACGGCAGCTTCGCCTACGGCGGATGGATCACCTATGGCCTCCAGGAGTGGATCGGGGTGGGTGCGATCGACTTCGCCGGCGGTACCGCGGTGCACATCAACGCCGGTGCGGCAGCGCTCGCGCTCGCGCTCGTTCTCGGAAAGCGCGTCGGTTTCCAGAAGGGCATCGCCGTCCCGCACAACCCGCCGTTCGTCCTGCTGGGTGCGGGCCTCCTGTGGTTCGGCTGGTTCGGGTTCAACGCCGGCTCCGAGCTTGCTGCGGACAACACGGCCGCGATCGCGTTCGTGAACACCATCGCCGCTCCCGCTGCGGCGCTGCTGGCATGGCTGCTCGTCGAGAAGCTCAAGGACGGCAAGCCCACCTCGGTCGGCGCTGCGTCCGGCGCCGTGGCCGGTCTGGTCGCCATCACGCCCGCGTGCGGGTCGCTCACCCCGATCTGGGCGATCGTGCTCGGAGTCGTCGCCGGCGCGGTGTGCGCACTCGCGGTGGAGCTGAAGTGGAAGCTCGGTTTCGACGACTCGCTCGACGTCGTGGGCATCCACCTCGTCGGTGGCCTCATCGGCACCCTGTACCTCGGCTTCTTCGCCAACGGCACCGGCCTGTTCCTCGGCGGCGACGCCCGCCAGCTGCTCGTGCAGGCCATCGCGGCCTTCTCGGTGCTGATCTACTCGTTCGTCCTCGCCTTCGCCATCGGCTGGGTCATCGAGAAGACCATTGGCTTCCGCGTCAAGAACGAAGACGAGATCGCCGGGATCGACACCGTCGTCCACGGCGAGGAGGGCTACGTCCTCAGCGACGCGCGCTCCTGACACCTCGTATGACGATGGGCGCCGCGGACTCTCCGCGGCGCCCATCGGCGGTTCCGAGGATCGTCGCGCACGGGGGCGCGATCGATAGGGTGACGGAATGACCCACCCCGTGCGCTCCTTCCTCTCGCGTCTGTTCGGCACGGCACCTGCGAAGCGAGCGGATGCTGCGCCCGCGGGCGCACGCAGGTCCGCGGGCCCCGGACGGCCTCCGGTGCCCGCGGACACCGCACAGGCGCTCGCGACGCGAGAGGTCGTCCCGCCGGCGAAGACGGGTCTGCGCATCTCCTACGCCCCGTCCCGGGACGGCCAGCCCGACGCAGGCGAGGTCATCTGGACGTGGGTGCCGTACGACGAGAACGACGGCCGTGGCAAGGACCGTCCGGTCCTCGTCATCGGACGTCAGTCGGCCGACCGGGTATACGCCGTCCGACTCACGAGCAAGCCGCACGAGGCCGACCGCGATTTCCTCTCGATCGGCACGGGGTCGTGGGACAGCCAGGGGAGGCCCTCATGGGTCGACGTCGAACAGGTCTACAGCGTGCACACCGGGGGTATGCGGCGCGAGGCATCCGCTCTTGATCTCGAGCGGTTCATGCGCGTGGCCGATGCTCTGCACAGGCGGTACGGCTGGGCGGTCGGCACCTGAGCGGTGTCCACTGAACGGCCTACATACCGCAGGGTGAGCCGATCAGTAAGTTGGAGAGACAGCCTCACGCCCATCGACACTTCGCGTCATCGGTCCCCAGGGTGCCTCGTCCCCATCAGAAAGCTGTCGCATGAAGCACGCCGTCCGATCTCGCACCGTCGCGCTGCTCGCCGCCTGTCTCCTCCTCGTGGGGATGCTCGTCGCACACGCCTCGCCTGCGCGCGCCGCTTCTGTGGCACCGTCCGCCCAAGCGAACGCCAGGGCGATGCTCGACAGCGGGCGGCTGAGTTTCGGCACGTCGTCGGCGCAGTCGCAGATCCAGGCCTACGCCAATGGGTACGAATACACCAACCCGCGCACGAATCGTGCCTGCAACATCAACGACGTCCTCCTCGACGCGTTGAAGCGGGTCGTGGTCGACCAGAGCTTCTCGATCAGGATCGTCTCGTTGAACAGATGGTGCGAAGGCAGCGAGCCGACGGCCTGGTGGCAGTTCCACATCGTCAACGGCGGCGGACACGCGGTGGACATCATCCGCGTGAACGGCGTGGCCTCCACCGGCGCCACGCGCCAGGACGTCGCGTTCGTGCGCTCATTGACGAGCGTGCTGCCGACCCCCGCCGGTGTGGGGCAGCTGAACTGCGGACAGAACCTGACCGTTCCTTCGGGCTGGACGAGGTTCAACGACTCCTGCGACCACCTGCACGTCGAGTATCGCGGAGCCGATGTCGAACCCTCGACCGCCCCGGCCTCGCCGATCCCGGTCTACCGGTTCTGGAGTCCGGTCTACCAGGGTCACTTCTATACGGCCGACGCCGCAGAGCGCGACAATGTGGCCGCGCGATGGCCCGACATCTGGTCCTATGAGGGTCAGCGGTACACGGCGTTCCGGAAGCAGGCGCCCGGAACCGTGGCGCTCTACCGGTTCTGGAGCGCGCAGTACAACGGGCACTTCTTCACCGCGGATGCCGGCGAGCGGGATCGGGTGATCAGCACCTGGCCCGATGTGTGGAGCTATGAAGGCGTGGCGTACTTCGTGTACCCGGCGACCTCGACGCAACCGGGGACGGTGCCGGTCGCCCGCTTCTGGAGTCCGACGGCGCGGCACCATTTCTACACCGCGAGCGCCGCGGAGAGGGATCGGGTCATCGCGCTCTGGCCGAACTTCTGGTCGTACGAGGGCGACAACTTCCGAGTACCCGCGGAAGGTGTCGCGCCGTGATGGCCTGAAGCGACCGCCTGACGGCACGGGGGAGTGAGGGTGGGCGATGCCGGACTCGAACCGACGACCTCTTCCGTGTGAAGGAAGCGCGCTACCAACTGCGCCAATCGCCCCGCTGGCCCTGGGGCCGATTGATCATGTTACCGGATGCCGGCGCCCGCCGAGAACCGCATCCGCGGGTGACACGCGAGGTCCAGCCTGGTTTGGAACCGGGCTGAGGATCAGGTAAAGTCATGCGAGTGCCCGGAGCGATCCGGGTGCGATGCGGATGTGGCGCAGTGGTAGCGCATAACCTTGCCAAGGTTAGGGTCGCGAGTTCGAATCTCGTCATCCGCTCGAGTGCAGAACTCCCTTTCCGGGGAGTCTGGCATGTGGGGAAACCCTGTGGTGGCGTGGCCGAGCGGCTAGGCACCGGCCTGCAAAGCCGTTTACACGGGTTCGAATCCCGTCGCCACCTCCACTCTCCAACTGAACAGCCTGAAGAGGCGCGATTGGCGCAGCGGTAGCGCGCTTCCCTGACACGGAAGAGGTCACTGGTTCGATCCCAGTATCGCGCACCACGAAAAACCCCGGCTCGCCGGGGTTTTTTCTTGCCCAGGCGGCTCGCTCGATGTCGCTGAGGTCGGACGAAGGCTCATCTGCGGATGGACGGATGCGCCCGACGGTGGCGCACACCACGGTGCCCAGGATGCGAGGATGTCGGCAATCGCGCATCACACCAGGAGGCACTGTGGCAGGGCACGAAGTCGACGGTCACCCGGGGGCGGCCGAGCGAATGGGCTATTACCGGCACGCCCTCACGCGCATGCGCGGACGTTCGACGGCGGGCTCCCATCGCCCCGCGACGCCGCTCGAGCTGCTCTTCGACTTGACGTTCGTCGCGGCCTTCGGCGTCGCCGGGAACGAATTCGCCCACGCGATCGCCGAGGGGCACTGGCAATCGGGCTTGGTGGCGTTCATGTTCGCGATGGGCTCCATCGTGTGGGCGTGGATCAACTTCTCCTGGTTCGCTTCGGCCTTCGACACCGATGACTGGCTGTTCCGCGTGGTGACGATGGTGCAGATGACCGGGGTCATCGTCCTGGCGATCGGCATCCCCGCCCTCTTCGCCTCGATCGAAGAGGGACAGGCGATCGACAATCGCGTCGTGGTGGCGGGCTATGTCGTGATGCGTGTCGCCATGGTGGCGCAGTGGCTGCGCGTCGCAGCGAGCGATCCGGTCTACCGGTCGGCCGCGCTGACGTACGCGGTGTTCGTCTCCGTCGCTCAGGTCGGGTGGATCGCCGTCGCGATCCTTCCGTTCGATCTGCTTCAGGCATCCTTCGCCGCGATCCTCCTGTGGTCGATCGAACTGCTCGGCCCCGTCGTCGCCGAACGGCGCGGTGTGCGCAGCGGCGGCGGGTCGACCCCGTGGCATCCGCTCCACATCGCCGAACGGTACTCGCTGCTCACGATCGTCGCCCTCGGCGAGACCGTGCTGGGTACGCTCGCCGCCGCACAGGGCATTTCGGCGGCGGAGGGGTGGGGCGTTTCCACCGTCGTCATCATCGGAGCCGGCGTCGCGCTGTCGTTCGCCTTGTGGTGGCTCTATTTCCTGGTCCCTGCCGGGCCCGTACTCGCGCTCCGCCGCGACCGGGCGTTCCCGTGGGGCTACGGTCACATCCTGGTCTTCGCGTCCATCGCCGCGGTCGGGACCGGCCTGCACGTGATCGGCTACGTCTACGACGAGCACTATCACGTGTCGACGATGACCGCGGTCGTGGCGATCGCCGTCCCCGTCCTGATCTTCCTCGTCGCAATCCTCCTGCTTCACGCCTGGCTCTTGTCCTCGCTGCCGCGCACAGCTGGTCTGCAGTTCATCACCCTGCTGCTGCCGGCGGCAGCGATCGGCGCGGCCGCGCTCGGCGTGGATCTGTGGGCGTGCGTCCTGCTCGTGCTCGCTGCTCCCGTCGTGCTGATCCTGGCGTACGAGGGCGGAGCGTGGCGGATGCTGCAGACGCAGCTGGATTCTGTCCTCGGCGATCACCGCTGAGGTGCGGCGGCGGACTCGGCGCGGCATCCGTCGTCACCGTAGACTGGGCGCATGGACCAGTCGCAGCGCGTCCTGTCGACCCCGACGACGCGAACTCCGACCGCTTGAGCGGGCGGGGCGCCGCGCGCGCCCGATGCTGAGTGACCGCGTTCCCCCTTCTTCTGGAGAGATCTCTCGTGTCTGACGGCTTTTCACTGTTCACCGATCGTTCCGTCGTGGCCATGCGCGTCAACGGCGAACTGACCGACCTCGCGTCCGAGGTGACCGAAGCCGACACCGTCGAGCCGGTGACGATCGACAGCCCCGACGGGCTGAACATCCTGCGGCACTCTGCGGCCCATGTGCTCGCCCAGGCGGTGCAGCGCATCAATCCGCAGGCGAACCTCGGTATCGGCCCGCCCATCACCGACGGCTTTTACTACGACTTCGGTGTGGATGTGCCGTTCACTCCCGAGGACGTGAAGGCCGTCGACAAGGAGATGCAGCGGATCATCCGCGAGGGCCAGCGCTTCGTCCGTCGGGTGGTCAGCGAGGACGAAGCACGCACCGAGCTCGCCGCCGAGCCGTTCAAGCTCGAGCTGATCGGGCTGAAAGGACCAGGAGCCGACGCCACCGAAGGCGCCTCGGTCGAGGTGGGAGCGGGCGAGCTCACGATCTACGACAACGTCAACCGCGACGGAGAGACGGTCTGGAAGGACCTGTGCCGCGGCCCGCACCTGCCGAACACGCGCATGATCGGCAACGGCTGGGACCTCACCCGTGTGGCTGCCGCGTACTGGCGCGGGAGCGAGAAGAACCCTCAGCTGCAGCGCATCTACGGAACGGCCTGGCCCACGAAGGACGAGCTGCGCGCCCACCAGGAGCGCCTCGCCGAAGCGGCGCGTCGCGACCACCGGAAGCTCGGCGCGGAGCTCGATCTCTTCTCGTTCCCCGACGAGATCGGTCCGGGGCTCGCGGTCTTCCACCCCAAGGGGGGGATGATCCGCTACGAGATCGAGCGCTACATGCGCGAGCGGCTCCTCGCGAACGGGTACGAGATGGTCAACTCGCCGCACATCACCAAAGCCGACCTGTTCATGACGAGCGGTCACCTGCAGTGGTACGCCGACGGCATGTACCCGCCGATGCAGCTCGACGAGGTCGTGGACGCCGACGGCAACGTGTCGCGCCAGGGGCAGGAGTACTACCTCAAGCCGATGAACTGCCCGTTCCACAACCTGATCTTCCGGTCACGCGGTCGCAGCTACCGCGAGCTTCCGCTGCGGCTCGCCGAGTTCGGGACGGTGTACCGCTACGAGAAGAGCGGCACCCTGTCGGGTCTGACCCGCGTCCGCGGTATGACCCAGGACGATGCGCACATCTATGTCGCGCAGGATCAGGTGCGCGAAGAGCTCACCCGCAACCTGGAGTTCGTGCTGCAGGTGCTGCGCGATTACGGACTCGACGACTTCTACCTCGAGCTCTCCACCAAGGAGGAGGGCAACCCGAAGTTCCTGGGGTCCGACGATCTGTGGGCGGATGCGACCGAGACGTTGCGCCAGGTGGCCGAGGCATCCGGTCTCGAACTCGTTCCCGACCCCGGTGGGGCGGCGTTCTATGGGCCCAAGATCTCGGTGCAGGCGCGCGACGCCATCGGCCGGACGTGGCAGATGTCGACGATCCAGCTCGATTTCAACCAGCCGGAGCGGTTCGAACTCGAGTACACCGGGCCCGACGGCGCGAAGCATCGTCCGGTCATGATCCATCGCGCACTCTTCGGCTCGATCGAGAGGTTCTTCGCGATCCTGCTCGAGCACTACGCCGGGGCGTTCCCGATCTGGCTCTCACCGCTGCAGGTCATCGGCATCCCGGTGGCCGAGCAGTACGTGGATTACCTCGACGACATCATCCACCGCCTGCGAGCCGGCGGTGTGCGCGCCGAGGTCGATCACAGCGACGACCGGATGCAGAAGAAGATCCGCACCCACACGACACAGAAGGTCCCCCTCCAGCTCATCGTGGGGGAGCAGGACAGGGACGGCGGCACGGTCTCGTTCCGGTTCCGCGACGGGACGCAGACGAACGGTGTGCCCGTCGACGACGCCATCCGCCGGATCACAGACGCCATCTCGGGCCGGGTCCTCGTCAACACCGCGGCGGACTTCGAGTGATGACGGCTCCCGCCGACGACGCAGCGCACCACGACGGCGACGTGCCGTCGGCGGCTGCATCAGGTCTGGTCGGCGTGCCCGACGAGTTCCAGCGACTGTGGACGCCGCACCGGATGGTCTACATCCAGGCGGGTCCTGAACCGCTCCGCGAGACCTGCCCCTTCTGTGCGGCGCCGGATCTCCCCGATGAGCAGGGGCTGATCGTCGCGCGGGGGAAGACGAGCTACGCGCTGCTCAACCTGTTCCCCTACAACTCCGGTCACCTGCTGGTGTGCCCCTACCGCCATATCGGGCTCTACGACGAGGCGAGCGAGGAGGAGGTCGCCGAGATCGGCGCGATGACGCAGACCGCGATGCGGGTGTTGCGTGCCGTGTCACGATGCGACGGCTTCAACATCGGCATGAATCAGGGCGCGGTCGCGGGAGCCGGTGTCGACGCGCACCTTCACCAACATGTCGTGCCCCGGTGGTCGTCGGACGCCAACTTCTTCCCGATCATCGCCAAGACCAAAGCGCTGCCACAGCTGCTCGGCGAGGTGCGCGAGACGATCGCTGCGGCCTGGCCGGCGTGAGGACGCTCAGCGCACCTGGGTGACCCCGAACTGCATGCGCGGATGGGCATAGAACTCCTGCGCCTCCACCAACTGGAGTTCCCGCTCTCCCGAGCGGTGGGTGTGCTCGAGAAGATCGAACACGCTGGACACGGTACGGGCGAGCGCGTCGGCGGCATCGCCGGTGCGCCCGAGATGCGCGGTGAACAGAGCGGCCGTGACGTCGCCCGAGCCGTTCGCCTTCATGGGCAGGAGCGGAGTCTGCACGATCCAGGCGCCGGCGTCGTCGACGACCAGCATCTCGATCGTGTCCGCCGGCCGATCCGGCCGCTCGACACTCGTGACGAGCACGGTTCGAGGGCCCATCGCGCGGGCGAGCTCGACCGACTCCAGCGTCGACTCGAGCGTGTCGGGGTCGGTGCGGGTCAGGTACCCCAGCTCGAACTGGTTCGGCGTGATGATGTCGGCCGCCGGCACCACGCGCTCGCGCAGCAGCTCGGGGATCGCCGGTGCCACGAAGCATCCGGACTTCGCGTTGCCCATCACGGGGTCGCACGCGTACACGGCCGACGGGTTGGCCGCCTTCACGCGCGCGACCGCATCGAGGATGACGTCCCCGATGCCCTCGCCGCCCTGATAGCCCGACAGCACGGCGTCGATTTCGGGGAAGACACCGCGCTCCTCGATGCCGGTGATGACGTCGCGGACGTCGTCGGGAGCGATGAGGGGGCCGCGCCACTGCCCGTACCCGGTGTGGTTGGAGAAATTCACCGTATTGACGGGGAGCACCTCCACGCCGATGCGCTGAAGGGGGAACACCGCGGCTGAATTGCCGACGTGGCCGTATGCCACGGCCGACTGGATGGAGAGGATCTTCACCCATCGATCTTCCCACTGGCGGGCGGGCTACGATTCTCGTCATGCCCGAAACTCCCCAGACAGGATCGAGCCGCGTCAAGCGCGGTCTCGCCGAGATGCTCAAGGGCGGCGTCATCATGGACGTCGTCACGGCCGACCAGGCCAGGATCGCCGAAGACGCCGGTGCTGTCGCCGTGATGGCGCTCGAGCGCGTACCGGCCGACATCCGCGCCGAGGGCGGCGTGTCGCGCATGAGCGACCCCGACATGATCGACGGCATCATCGCGGCCGTGTCGATTCCGGTGATGGCGAAGGCCCGCATCGGTCACTTCGTCGAAGCGCAGGTCCTGCAGGAGCTGGGCGTCGACTACATCGACGAATCCGAAGTGCTCTCGCCTGCCGACTACGTCAACCACATCGACAAGTGGGGCTTCACGGTGCCCTTCGTCTGCGGCGCGACGAACCTCGGCGAGGCCCTGCGTCGTATCAACGAGGGCGCCGCGATGATCCGTTCCAAGGGCGAGGCCGGTACCGGCGACGTCTCCGAGGCGACCAAGCACATCCGCAAGATCAAAAGCGAGATCAACGTCCTCCGGTCGATGACGAAGGACGAGCTCTACGTGGCCGCGAAGGAGCTCCAGGCCCCGTATGACCTCGTCGTCGAGGTCGCCGAGACCGGGTCTCTGCCCGTCGTGCTCTTCGTCGCCGGCGGCGTGGCGACACCGGCGGATGCCGCGATGATGATGCAGCTCGGCGCCGACGGGGTCTTCGTCGGCTCGGGCATCTTCAAGTCGGGCAATCCGGCGCAGCGCGCGGCGGCGATCGTGAAGGCCACCACCTTCTTCGACGATGCGAAGATCGTCGCAGATGTCTCGCGGGGACTGGGCGAGGCGATGGTGGGGATCAACGTCAAGGACCTGCCCGCGCCGCACCGTCTGTCCGAGCGCGGCTGGTAGAGCAGCGACGCGTGGCCTCCGCCGCCCGCGTGGGCGTGCTCGCTCTGCAGGGCGACGTCCGCGAGCACGCCCGTGTGCTCACCGAGCTCGGCGCCGAGGTTTCCCTCGTCCGCCGCCCCGGAGAACTGGCCGCCGTCGACGGGCTCGTGCTGCCGGGCGGCGAATCCAGCGTGATCGACAAGCTCTCACGAGCCTTCGGCATGCGCGAGCCGGTCCGAGAGGCCATCGCCGGGGGCATGCCCGTGTTCGGCACCTGCGCGGGGCTGATCCTGCTCGCTGACGCCATCACGGACGGCATCGCCGGGCAGCAGACGTTCGGCGGACTTGACGTGACGGTGCGCAGGAACGCCTTCGGCAGCCAGATCGACTCCTTCGAGACCGATCTCGACGTCCCCGTGCTCGGATCGCCGGCCGTGCACGCCGCATTCATCCGGGCTCCGCTCGTGGACCGGGTGGGGGACGGCGTCGAATCCCTGGCGCACCTCGACGATGGCCGGGTGGTCGCCGTCCGGTCCGGGGCGATCATGGGTACGTCCTTCCACCCCGAGATGACGGGGGAGCGTCGTTTCCACCGGCTGTTCCTCGAGCAGGTCCTGGATTCGCGAGGCTCACGACGCGCACTACCGTGAGGGCATGACGACCTGGGTGGCGCTTCTGCGCGGAGTGAACGTCGGCGGCATCACGGTCCGCAGCGCCGACCTGGCCACGATGCTGCGCGGCCTGGGCCTCGCCGAGGTGAAGACCTTCCTGGCGAGCGGCAACGCGAGATTCGAGACGGATGCCGCGGCATCCGCCCGCTCGCAGCTCAAGGCGAGCATCGAAAGGGCTTTGCGCGACCGCTTCAGGTACGAGGCGTGGATCATCCTCGTCACGAAAGTGGAGCTCGAGGCGGCCATCGCCGGATTCCCGTTCGACGCGCAGGATCCGACCCGCCACCCCTATGTCATCTTCTGCTCCGAGCAGACAGTGCAGGACGAGATCACGGAAGCCGCGGCGTCCGCTGATCCCGCCGTCGACCCCGTCGGTTCGGGCGACGGCGTCCTCTACTGGCACCCCGTGAAGGGGACCACCGTCGACACGCCGTTCTCGCGGATCCTCGCCCGCAGCCGCTACAAGGCGACGACGACCAATCGGAACCTGCGCACGCTGATCAAGATCGTGGAGTGATCTCGCCGGTCAGTCGGGCGATGGCGCCGATGGTCAGGGCGATGTCGGCGTCGGTGGTCGCCCACGACGACATCGAGCAGCGGAGCACCGCCCGACCCCGCCACTCGGCGCCGGTCAGCGCCGCCGTGCCGTCGGCGAGGATCGCCGCGCCGAGGGCGCGGGTCGCCGCGTCGTCGGCGAGATGGAAGAGCACCTGGGTGTAGGGCGGGTCATCCACCACCGTCACGCCCGGCACGTCGCGAAGCCGCGCGGCCAGGAGCCGCGCGTTCGCGTGCAGGCGGTCGACGAGATCCCCCACCCCTCGGCGCCCGAGGCTGCGCAGCGCCGCCCACGTCGGCACGCCCCGCCCGCGCCGGGAGAGCTCGGGCGTCACGTCCCACGGATCGAGGCTCGCGTACATCAGGTAGTCCCCGCCCGTGCGGAACATGGCGATGGAGTCGGCGGGATCGCGGACGATCGCCATCCCGCAGTCGTAGGGCACGTTGAGGGTCTTGTGGGCGTCGGTCGTCCAGGAATCCGCCTCGCCGACACCCGCCGTGAGCGACTGCAGCCCGGGCGACGCCGCCGCCCACAACCCGAACGCGCCGTCGACGTGCACCCACGCACCGTGGCGGCGGGCGATCGGTATCAGCTCGGCGAAGTCGTCGAAGGCGCCGGTGTGCACCTCACCCGCCTGCAGGCAGACGATCGTGGGGATCTCCGGGCCGTCTGCGAGCGCCGCCACCAGGGCCTCCGGGATCATCCGCCCCTGATCGTCGGAGGCGACGGTGACGAGTTCGTCGGCGCCGACCCCGCAGAAACGTGCCGCTCGGTCGATCGATCCGTGGCGATCCGCCCCCACGACGAGCTGCACGCGCGGCGCGCCCCGCAGCCCCTGCCGCACGAGATCCCACCCCGCCCGGCGCAGCACTGCGTGCTGCGCGACGGCGAGACACACGAAGTTCGACATCTGCGCCCCCGTGACGAAGCCCACGGAGGCCTGCGCCGGCAATCCGAGGAGGTCGCAGATCCACTGTCCGGCGACCCTCTCCACCGCCACGGTCGCCGTGGTCATCGAGCTCGAGCCCGCGTTCTGGTCCCAGGCCGAGACCAGCCAGTCCGCTCCCAGCGCTGCGGGAAGCGTGCCGCCGATCACGAACCCGAAGAACCGCGGCCCGGGGATGGCCACGAGACCGGGGTCGGCGCGCTCGGCGAGTTCGGCGACCACGGTGGCGGCATCCTGCCCCTGCTCCGGGAGCGGCCCTCCGAAGACTTCGAGCATGTCGTCCAGGGACGCGCGAGGCCACACCGGCCGGGTGCTCAGCGAATCCAGGAAGTCGGTGGCGCCGCGGTGGGCGGCAGACAGGGCGCGTTCTCTTTCATCCATACCCAGGAGTGTTCTCCGCCCCCCTCGGTGATACAAGGCACCGCCTGCGGGTCGCGCCGCCGATTCGGGGAGAGGCCACGGGTAGACTCGACGATGGTCTTTCGAGAGGAGCGCTGTGAGCGGTCATTCCAAGTGGGCGACGACGAAGCACAAGAAGGCGGTCATCGACTCCCGCCGCGCGAAGTCGTTCGCCAAACTCATCAAGAACATCGAGGTCGCGGCCAAGATGGGCGGCGCCGACCTCTCCGGCAACCCCACGCTCGTCGACGCGATCCAGAAGGCCAAGAAGACCTCGGTCCCCAACGACAACATCGATCGCGCCGTCAAACGCGGCGCGGGGCTCAGCGGTGAGTCCGTCGACTACGCCACGATCCTCTACGAAGGCTACGGGCCCAACGGCGTCGCACTGCTGATCGAGTGCCTCACCGACAACAAGAACCGGGCGGCCGCAGAAGTCCGCACGGCGATGACCCGCAACGGCGGCACCATGGCCGACCCCGGCAGCGTCGCGTACAACTTCCACCGCAAGGGAGTCATCGTCGTGGGCGGCGAAGGCACCACCGAAGACGACGTGATGCTCGCCGTGCTGGACGCCGGCGCGGAGGAGGTCGCCGATCACGCGGACGGCTTCGAGGTCATCACCGAAGCGCAGGACGTCGTCAAAGTGCGCTCGGCGCTGCAGGACGCCGGAATAGATTACGAATCAGCGGACGTCGAGTTCGTGCCCACCCTGAAGGTGGAGATCGACGCCGACACCGCACGGAAGGTCTTTCGGCTGATCGACGCCCTCGAAGACAGCGACGACGTGCAGAACGTCTTCAGCAACTTCGATCTGACCGCCGATGTGCAGGCGGAGCTCGAGAACGACGAGTAGCCGGCACGCTGCGGCCCGCGCGTCACGGAGGTCGTGCCGCTGCCGGGTGCGGTGCGCCTGAAGCGTCGCCGCCCGTGCGGGACGTAGCGTGGGGACGTGGCATCCGCTCCTCTCCGCGTCCTCGGCATCGACCCCGGGCTGACGCGGTGCGGCGTGGGCGTGGTCGACGTCGCTCGAGACAGATCGGCGACGCTCGTCCACGTGGGCGTGGTCCGGTCGGCACCGGGCGATCCGATCGAGGTGCGTCTCGCCGCCATCGCACGCGGTATCCGTGCGGTGCTCGACGAGCACCGGCCGGCCGTCGTGGCCGTCGAGCGGGTGTTCGCGCAGCAGAACCGCCACAGCGTGATGGGCACCGCGCAAGCCAGCGGCATCGCCCTGCTGCTCGCCGGGGAACGCGGTCTACCGGCCGCCCTCCACACGCCGACCGAGGTCAAGGCCGCGATCACCGGGTACGGGTCGGCGGACAAGCGGCAGGTGCAGGCCATGGTCGCCCGGGTGCTGCGGCTCGAGGAGCTGCCGCAGCCCGCGGACGCCGCCGACGCCCTCGCCATCGCGCTGTGCCACGCGTGGCGTGGCGGACCCGTGGCAGCCGATCGATCCGCGGCGCTGACCCCGGCGCAGCGCGCATGGGCGGACGCCGAGCGGCTCAGTCGGCGGTGAGCGTGTCGCTCGAACAAATATCCGAGCTGAACATAGGCTGAGGGCATGATCTCCTCGCTGCGCGGCCGTGCCGCCCACGTCGAACCGGAGTCGATCATCATCGAGGTCGGGGGAGTCGGCCTTGCTGTCGCCGTGACGTCGCAGGTGGCCCATGCGACGCATGTCGGCGACGATGTGCACCTGCACACCCATCTGATCGTGCGGGAGGACGCGCTCTCCCTCTTCGGCTTCGGATCGCGCGACGAGCTCGTCGTCTTCACGCAGCTGCTGGGAGTGACCGGAGTCGGCCCGAAGTCGGCGCTGGGAGTGCTCTCCTCCCTGACGGTGACCCAGATCGCCGAGGCCGTCGACGCCGACGACGACGCACCGTTCCGGAGGGTGTCGGGGATCGGCCCCAAGACGGCGAAGCTGATCGCCGTGCAGTTAGCCGGCAAGCTCGTCCCCGCGCGGACCGCGACGACAGACCGGCCGGATGCCGCGCCCGCCGTCACCGCGCAAGTCACTCAGGCCCTCATCGGCCTCGGCTGGTCCGAGCGGATCGCCGCGGAGGCCGTGGTCGGAGTCCTCGAGGAGGCCACGGCGATCGAGCGCACCTCCGTGCCGACCGTGCTGCGGCTGACGCTCGCAGTGCTCGGCCCTGCTCGCAAGGAGCCCGCGCGTGGATGACCTGAGAGACCTCGACGACGCCCGTGACGACACCGAGCTCGCGATCGAGGGCGCGCTGCGCCCGACGTCGTTGGCGGAATTCGTCGGCCAGCAGAAGGTGCGGGGTCAGCTGCAGCTGCTGCTGGATGCGGCGCGCATCCAGCAGCGTTCTCCTGACCACATCCTCCTCTCCGGCCCGCCCGGGCTCGGCAAGACCACCCTTGCGATGATCGTCGCGCACGAGAGCGGTCGGCCCCTGCGCATGTCGAGCGGTCCGGCGATCCAGCACGCCGGCGACCTCGCCGCGCTGCTGTCCAGCCTCACGCCCGGCGAGGTGCTGTTCATCGATGAGATCCACCGCATGGCGCGTTCCGCGGAAGAGATGCTCTACCTCGCCATGGAGGACTTCCGCATCGACATCATGGTGGGCAAGGGAGCCGGTGCCACGAGCATCCCTCTCGACCTGGCGCCGTTCACGCTGGTGGGCGCGACGACGCGATCGGGGCTGCTCCCCAATCCCCTCCGCGATCGGTTCGGGTTCACCGCGCACCTGGAGTACTACGATCCGGCCGAACTCGAGCGCGTGATCGATCGATCGGCTCAGATGCTGGGCGTGGACCTGCCCCACCCTTCGCGTGCGGAGATCGCCCGCCGCTCGCGCGGAACACCTCGGATCGCCAACCGTCTGCTGAGGCGGGTGCGGGACTTCCTCATCGTGCACGGCCCGGCCGACGGCGTGGGGGATCTCGCGACGGTCGATGCCGCGCTCGACCTGTACGACGTCGACGTCATCGGCCTCGACAGGCTCGACCGCGCGGTTCTCGACGCCGTGGTACGGCGCTTCCGCGGGGGTCCCGTGGGCCTGAACACGCTGGCCGTGACGGTCGGCGAGGAGTCCGAGACGATCGAGTCGGTGGTCGAGCCGTACCTGGTGCGCATCGGGTTCCTCGGACGCACGCCCCGCGGACGTGTCGCGACCCCGGAGGCCTACGCCCACCTGGGCGTCACCCACCCCGAGGGTGCGCTCAGACTCGATGACCTATAATCGCTGAAGGCTTTCGCCTCACCTCCCTACTTATCGGCAGCGCCGCCCGGTGCGCCGCACTCGAAAGGTGCACCCACCTCCATGGACTTCCTAGCCAACTACGGCCTCATCATCCTTCTGGTCGTGCTCCTGGCCTTCATGTTCTGGAGCTCGCGTCGACGCATGCAGAAGCAGAAGGTCGAGCAGGAGGCCAAGGCTCGTCAGACCGTACCCGGTGCGGAGGTGCTCCTGCAGGGTGGCCTCTACGGCACCATCGTCGAGTTCGACCCCGACAACCTCGACCAGCCGGCCGTCATCGAGATCGCGCCCGGCGTCGAGATCAAGGTGCACAGCCAGGCGATCCTGCGCGTCGTCAACCCCACCGAGGGCTTCGTGACCGAAGACGACTTCATCGAGGCGGAGGTCAGCGAGGCCGGATACATCGCCGGCGTCGCCGACGGCGAGATCACCTCGCTCAGTGACGACCAGCGCATCGCCGCAGCCGACAAGGCGGAGAAGCCGGTCGACCCCGACGCAGACACCAAGCCCCGCGCCTGATTCCCCGCCCTTCGGGGCGACCGAGAAAGCTGACCTTCCGTGGCGACTTCCACTCCCGTCCGTCATGCCTGGCGCGCGCTGACCGGACTCCTGGTCATCACCGCGCTCCTGTTCGGCGTCAACGCCCTGGGCGTCTACGTGTTCGGCAAGAGCTCCTGGACACCCGAGCTCGCGCTCGACCTTCAGGGCGGCACGCAGATCATCCTCCAGGCACAGACCACCGATGGCGCCAACCCCACCGACGAGCAGTTGACGCAGGCGGTGTCGATCATCCGCCAGCGCGTCGATGCGTCGGGTGTCGGCGAGGCCGATGTCACCACCGAGGGCGGCAGGAACATCGTCGTCCAGATCCCCGGGCAGGCAGACGAGGAGACACGACAGCGCATCCAGGCATCCGCTCAGCTGCAGCTGCGTGCCGTGCTCTACACGGGCGCACCCGCCACGTCGTTCGTCGGCGATGACGGCGCCTCCACGCCGTACCCGACGCCCGACCCCGCGCTGCCCGCGACGCCGACGATCGCGCCGACGGACGGCAGTGACGTCAGCTGGATCACCCCTGCCCTGCAGGCGCAGTTCCTCGCGTACGACTGCAGCAACGCGGAGAACGACGCGGCGAACGCGCCCAAGGATCAGCCGCTCATCACGTGCGACACCACAGGGTCGGTCAAGTACATCCTCGGTCCCGTCGAGCTCGACGGCACGGCGATCGACGACGCGACCTTCGGTCTGCAGCAGACGAACGGTCAGTGGGCCGTCAACCTGAACTTCGACGACGCCGGTACGCAGACCTTCGGTGAGATCAGCCAGCGCCTCTACGGCAAGACGGCTCCGCTGAACCAGTTCGCGTTCGTGCTCGACGGCAGCGTGCTCTCCGCGCCGTCGATGAACGGTGTGATCCTCGACGGCAACCCGAGCATCACCGGGAGCTTCACTCAGGAGACGGCCAAGACTCTCGCCGACCAGCTCAAGTACGGTGCTCTGCCGCTCAGCTTCCAGGTCGTCAGCTCCGACACCATCTCGGCGACGCTGGGCTCCCAGCAGCTTCAGATCGGTTTCATCGCGGGCCTCATCGGCTTGATCCTCGTCGCGATCTACTCGCTCGTGGTGTATCGCGCGCTCGGCTCGGTCATCATCGCGTCGCTGATCGTCATGGGCGTCCTGACCTACATCATGATCTGCGTGCTGGCCTGGCGCATGGGATTCCGTCTGTCTCTCGCCGGCATCGCGGGCATCATCGTCACGATCGGATTCACGGCCGACTCGTTCATCGTGTATTTCGAGCGCATTCGCGACGAACTGCGCGACGGCAAATCGGTGACGAGCGCGGTGGAGGACGGCTGGGCGCGCGCGAGGCGGACGATCTACATCTCGAAGTCGATCAACGTGCTGGCCGCGATCGTGCTGTACATCCTGGCGGATGCCACGGTGAAGGGCTTCGCGTTCACACTGGGTCTGACCACCGCCATCGACGTGCTGATCTTCATCCTGTTCACCCACCCCGTCATGCAGCTGCTCGCCCGCACCAGGTTCTTCGGCCAGGGCCACAAGCTCTCGGGTCTCGACCCGGAGGCACTGGGCGCGGTCTACCGTGGCCGCGCGCAGTTCCGTGCGCCGATCGCGGCGTCGTCCGCACCCGGCGGCAAGGCCCGCAAGAGTGCGAAGTCGCGCGGTGAGGCCGAGCGGCGCCAGACCATCGCCGAGCGCAAGCAGGCCGAGCTCGCGGCGACCGGAGCATCCGACGCGAAAACCCCCGGCAACGCCGGCAAGAAGGGCGACGACTGATGCGCTCCATGAACCAGCTCGGAAACGACCTGTATTCCGGCAAGACCTCCTTCCCGTTCGTCGGCCGTCGCCGGCTGTGGTTCATCATCGCGGCGGTCCTCGTGATCGCCTCGTGCCTCGTTCCGCTCTTCCGGCCCGTGCAGTTCTCCATCGAGTTCACCGGCGGTTCGCAGTTCACGGTCTCCGGGCTGAGCAGCCCAGACCAGACCGAGGCGACCCGAGCCGTGCAGTCCGTGGTTCCCAACGCCGCGACGAAGGTGACCACGGTGGGCGGTACCGCGGTGCGCGTGCAGGCCGACCAGATGACGCCGGAAGAGACGCAGGCGGTCACGGCGGCGCTGGCGGAGGCCTACAGCGTCCCGGCCAGCGAGGTCACCGCCTCCTTCATCGGCCCCAGCTGGGGTAACGACGTGACGCGCCAGTCGCTCTGGGGCCTCGCGATCTTCCTGGCGCTGACGTTCATCATCCTCGCGCTGTACTTCCGCACGTGGAAGATGTCGGTCGCCGCGATCCTCGGGCTCGTCGACGTCCTCGTCATCACCATCGGCGTCTATGCGCTGGCGGGCTTCGAGATCTCTCCGGCCGCGGTCATCGGGTTCCTCACGATCCTGGCGTACGCGCTCTACGACACGACGGTCGTCTTCGACAAGGTGCGCGAGAACACGCAGGAGGACGGCGAGATCTCGGGGCGGACATTCGGGGAATCCGTGAACCTCGCGGTGAACCAGACCCTCATCCGATCGATCAACACCACGGTGGTGGCGATCCTGCCCGTCGGGGCGATCCTCTTCATCGGCGCGTTCTGGCTCGGGGCGCAGACCCTCAGCGACATCTCGCTGTCGATCTTCGTCGGCATCATCGTCGCGGCCTACTCGACGCTGTTCGTCGCGGCACCGCTCTTCTCGCTGTTCCGTGAGAACGAGCCGGCCATCAAGGCGCGCAACGCGAAGGTTCTGGCCGCTCGGGAGCGTGCCGGGGTGCCCACCGCGTGATCTGAGCGCTGCCCGTGCGGGCGTAGGATTGAGAGATTCAGCGCGGGGAGGACGATCGGATGACGGAGACCGTTCCGGCCGCGCAATCGTCGTCGCTGCGGCGGCTCGTGCCACGCATCTTCTCGCGGTCCGGACGTCGCGACGGTCCCGAGCAGCTGCTGCGGACGGTGCGAACCCACCATCCCAAGGGTGATCTGACGATCATCGAGCGCGCCTATGCCGTCGCCGAGAAGGCCCACGAAGGGCAGAAGCGGCAGAGCGGTGAGCCCTACATCACCCACCCGCTCGCGGTTGCGCAGATCCTCGCGGAGCTGGGACTGGGTCCACGGGCCATCGCCGCGGCGCTGCTGCACGACACCGTGGAAGACACCGACTACCGGCTCGATGAGCTCACCGCCGAGTTCGGCGACGAGGTCGCGATGCTCGTGGACGGGGTCACGAAGCTCGACAAGGTCAAGTACGGCGAAAGTGCTCAGGCCGAGACCGTCCGCAAGATGATCGTCGCGATGTCGCGAGACATCCGGGTCCTGCTGATCAAACTCGCCGACCGCCTGCACAACGCACGGACGTGGGGTTTCGTGCCGCCCGAGAAGTCGCGTCGCAAAGCGACGGAGACGCTCGAGATCTACGCCCCGCTCGCGCACCGACTCGGCATCCAGGCGATCAAGTCCGAGCTCGAGGACCTGTCCTTCGCTGTTCTGCACCCCAAGCTCTACGTCGAGATCGAGAGTCTCGTGAAGCAGCGCACCCCGCAGCGGGAGCAGTACGTGCAGAACGTGATCGAGTCGGTCGAGTCCGATCTGCGCGAGCTGCGCATCCGTGGACGCGTCATGGGGCGCCCGAAGCAGCTGTACTCGGTGTATCAGAAGATGGTGGTGCGCGGCCGCGAGTTCGACGACATCTACGACCTGATCGGCATCCGCGTGCTGGTCGGAACCGTGCGCGACTGCTATGCCGTGCTGGGCGCCATCCACGCGCGCTGGACGCCGCTGCCCGGTCGGTTCAAGGACTACATCGCGACACCGAAGTTCAACCTGTACCAGTCGCTGCATACGACCGTGATCGGTCCCGGCGGGCGCACGGTCGAGATCCAGATCCGCACGAACGAGATGAACCAGCAGGCCGAGTACGGGGTCGCGGCGCATTGGAAGTACAAGGAGCGGATGGCGGGCGGCAAGAGCGAGGGCAAGTCGCTCGACACCGACATGGCCTGGCTCGCGCGCATCTCGGACTGGCAGGCCGAGACAGCCGACCCCGGCGAGTTCCTCGACTCGTTGCGCTTCGAGATCGGCGCGAAGGAGGTCTACGTCTTCACTCCGAAGGGACGCGTCATCGGCCTTCCCGCCGGCGCGACGCCGGTCGATTTCGCGTACGCCGTGCACACCGAGGTCGGCCATCGCACCATGGGGGCCAAGGTCAATGGGCGGCTCGTACCGCTGGAGTCGGAGCTCTCCAGCGGAGACGTCGTCGAGGTTTTCACGTCGAAGAACCCGGACGCCGGCCCCAGCCAGGACTGGCTCGGGTTCGTCAAGAGCACCCGCGCGCGGAGCAAGATCCGCGGCTGGTTCACGAAGGAGCGTCGCGAAGAGGCCGTCGAACAGGGCAAGGAGGCCATCGCGCGCGCGATGCGCCGTCAGAACCTGCCCCTGCAGAGACTGATGAGCCAGGACTCGTTCTCGGAGGTGGCCCAGCAGCTGCGCTACGAGGACGTCTCCGCGCTGTACGCCGCGGTCGGCGAGGGTCATGTCTCGACGCAATCCGTCATCGAGAAGGTCACGTCGCTGGTCAAGGCGAACGAGGACACGTCGACCGGACCCATCGAGATCCCGCACATCGGTCGCGCGCGCCAGCCGCGCGGTGGCGATTCGGGGATCCTCGTCCGGGGAGCGCCCGACATCCTCGTCAAGCTCGCCAAATGCTGCACTCCCGTGCCCGGTGATCAGATCATCGGGTTCGTGACGCGCGGCAGCGGAGTGTCGGTCCACCGCTCGGACTGCACCAATGTGAAGGCCCTGCGTGAAGATCCACAGCGCTTGATCGACGTCGAGTGGGCCCCGACGACCAAGAGCATCTTCCTCGTCCAGATCCAGATCGAGGCGTTGGATCGCTCGGGTCTTCTGAGCGATGTCACGCGGGTGCTGACCGAGCACCATGTGAACATCCTCTCGGCCACCGTGTCGACGACGAACGATCGGCTGGCGCTGAGCAAGTTCGTGTTCGAGATGGGCGACATCGTGCACCTCGAACGCGTCTTGAACGCGGTACGGCGTATCGACGCGGTCTACGACGTCTATCGCGTCACGTCCTCCTGATCTCACGCCGTCCGGACGTCGTCATCGCGCTCGGATCGGGTGCTCCGCCCGCCGACGCGCGCAAGTACGTCAGTGCGTCCTTCTTACCCGGCAGTGACCGGTGGTTCTCGAGCCAGACGATCGCGTCCGTGGCGATCGAGGGGATGGAGTCGATCATCGACTGCGCCACCCGCCGATGGAGCGGATCGTCCACGCGCGTGAGGTCGGCGAGCGTGCGGACGGGCGAGGTGACGGACACGCCCCCGAGACGTTGGAGGTCGCTCTCCGCCACCTGAAGATCGCGGTAGACGATGTGGTGGGACGGGACGCGATGCACTCGTCTCTGCACGGCGCGTTGCACCGTGTGGCGTGAGGGCGGCTCGGGCAGTGCGCCGTGGATCCAGGCGGCACTGAGGTGCGTGGCGGCGAGTGTGGCGCCCAGCAGGCCGACGAGGGATCCCGCCCGCAGACCCCGCGTCTCGACCGCATCCGCGGGGATGTAGGCGTCGCCCACTTCGACCAGGTGTCCGTCGAGCCGCGCCGCCGACAGTTCCGCGCGCGAGAGACGCTCACCGGCGAAGTACAGGTAGGGGGAGTGCATGACAGTCAGCGTGCCCGACCCGAGACGACCGAACGGCGCGGCCTCCTGTTCTGTGGAGAACCGGAGGCCGCGCCGTTCAGGGGGAGGAGGTCAGCCGCCGACGACCTTCAACCAGGCCTTGCGGGCATCGAGCGCTTCGCGCGCGGCCGCCGCGGCCTTCTTGTCGCCGGCCTTCTGAGCTGCGGCCAACTCGTTCTCGAGCTTCTCGATCGCCTCGGTGAGCTGACGCGACATGTCGTTGGTCCGAGCCTTGGTCTCGGGATTGTTGCGCTTCCAGTCCGTGTCTTCTCTTCCGCGGATGGTGGTCTCGATCTTGCGGAGGTCGTCGTCCAGAGCCCGTTCCTTGTCACGGGGGAAGATGCGACCGATCTCGTCCCACCGCCTCTGGATCGCCGTCAGCTGTGCGCGCGCCTTCGCGGTGTCGGTCTCGGAGGGCACCGCCGCTGCCTCGACCAGCAGAGCCCGCTTGGCTTCGATCTTCTCGCGGGACTCTTCGACGTCGGCGGCTTCGCGCTCACCCCGAGCGGCGTAGAGGGCGTCGCCGGCCGCCTTGAACCGCGCCCACAGCGCGTCGTCGGCCTTCTTGCCGGCTCGGCCGGCCGTCTTCCACTCGTCGAGCAGCTCCCGGTAGGCGCCGATGCCGTCCTCGCCACGGGGCGCGAGCGCCTCAGCCTTCTCGACGATGCGCGTCTTGCGATCGCGAACCGCCTTGTGCTCGCCGTCGAGCTCGGAGTAGAACTCGCGGCGAAGCTTGTCGAGGGTGCCGCGCGCATCGCGGAAACGCTTCCACAGTGCCTGCGCGGTGGATTTGGGCAGACGCGGACCGTTCTGCTGCTGCGACTGCCACTGGTCGAACAGCTCGCCGATCTCGGCGGACGTCTGCTTCCACTGGATGGTGCGCGGTTCGCGGGCCGCGAGTGCTTCTGCCTTCTCGACGAGTTCGGTGCGCTCGCGCACGGCGGCGTCCACCGCTTCTCGCGCGGCCTTCGCCTCGGTCGCCGAGGCGGCGCTCAGATCTTCGATCAGGGCAGCCAGGCGCTTCTCGAGTCGGGCCAGGTCTCCCACGGCGGCGGCACCGGCGACCTTGTCGCCCACGGTCTTGGCCGTCGAGCGCAGTTCGGATGCCGGGGCGCCGCCATTGCGGTGACGCACCTCGAGCAGCGTGACCTCGCTGGCGAGATCCGCGTACTTCCGCTCGAAATAGGCGAGAGCCTCCGCGGGCGACCCGTCGGGGAACTGTCCGACGACGCGCCATTCCTCGCCCTCGCGCACCGAGACCGTGCCGTCGTCGTCGACGCGACCCCACGACTCGTCGCCGGGGGTCGGCGCGGGCACGACCGGGCGCGCGGCCCCGGCGGGTGGGCGGGGCATGGGCGCCCGCGGACCGGGTGCGGGCGTCGGCTTCGGTGACACCGCCGGGGGAACCGCAGCAGACTCGGTGTCGGCCGCGGGGACCGTCGACTCGACCTCGGGCCCAGGCTCGGGCTCGACCGTCCCGGCGTCGGGCTCGACCGTCTCGGCGCTCTCGGCGGCAGCCTCGGCCTCAGCGCTCTCGGCGGCCGGAGCAGTGGTCTCGTCGGTGACGACCTCGTCGGTCGACGGCTCGGTGTTCTCGGGAAGGGAATCTGCGGCGGCAGTCACGGGATGCACCTCATCGCGGCTCGCGCCGCCTGTGGGGGATGGACGGCATCGAGCCTAATACGCCCGGCGTCGTCGCGCGGGGACATCGCCCGTCAGGGGGTGGGCGCGGGAGTGGGGGATTGCGTGGTCGAGACGGAGGCGGAGGGTGTCGGGCTCGGCGCCGGTACGCCGGGACCCGCGGTGTAGTAGGCGATCTGGCCGCCGACGACCGCCAGGATCAGGACACCGCCGACGACCCCGGCGATCAGGTTGTCGCGCCGACGACGCCGCAGCTGCTCCTCGTGGAAGGTCTGCCGTGCCTGGTAGAGGCGGATGCGCTCTCGCTCCGCACGCGTGTCGCGATCTCTGCCGGCCTTGCCACTCGCAGCCACGTGGCCTCCTCGTCTCCGGATGCCCGGACCGCCCCGATCCTACGACCCCGTCCTTTCGGGGCAAAACCGCGGCGACGGCGGCCGACGCGGGGGTCGGAGCCCGCGACTAGCCTGGACGGATGACTCCCTCTTCTGCGCTCTTCCAGGGGCAGACGCCTCTGGCGGTGCGGATGCGACCCGTCTCGCTGGACGAGGTCGCGGGTCAGTCGCACCTGCTGCGCCGCGGGTCGCCGCTCGTGGCGCTGGCGAATCCGGATGCCGCGGCATCCGCTGTCTCGGTGATTTTGTGGGGACCGCCCGGCACCGGCAAGACGACGCTGGCGCAGGCCATCGCGCGGTCATCGGGTCGGCGGTTCGTGGAGTTGTCCGCCGTGACGGCCGGTGTGCGAGACGTCCGCGAAGTGATGCAGGAGGCGCTCACGCAGCGCGACCTCTACGGGCAGTCGACGATCCTGTTCCTCGACGAGATCCACCGCTTCACGAAGGCGCAGCAGGACGCGCTGCTGCCGGGTGTCGAGAACGGCTGGGTGATCCTGATCGCCGCAACGACGGAGAATCCGTCGTTCTCGGTGATCTCGCCCCTGATGTCCCGGTCGCTGCTCCTGACGCTCCGCCCTCTGACCGACGAGGACCTCGGCCTGCTGATCGACCGCGCCGTTGCGGACCCGCGTGGTCTCGCCGGGGCGGTCGAACTCGACCCGGAGGCGCGTGCCGCCCTCATCCGGCTGGCTTCCGGGGACGCCCGCCGGGCGCTGACCGCTCTCGAGGCCGCGGCCACCATGTCGGCGGGTCTCGACGAGGAGCCCGACGCGAACCCGGACGACGACGAGGAAGACGGCGACGCCGAGCACGACGAGCCGTACTCCACGCCCACCGCGACGACCGTCACCGCTGAACACATCGCGCAGGCGGCTGATCGCGCACTGCTGCGCTACGACCGACAGGGCGATGAGCACTACGACGTCATCAGCGCCTTCATCAAGTCCATCCGGGGGTCCGACGTGGACGCCGCCCTGCACTACCTCGCCCGGATGATCGAGGCGGGGGAGGATCCGCGCTTCATCGCTCGTCGGCTCGTGATCTCGGCGGCCGAAGACATCGGGCTCGCCGACCCGTCCGGACTGCAGATCGCGGTGGCCGCCGCCGACGCGGTCGCCTTCATCGGCATGCCCGAGGGCCGGATACCGCTCGCCGAGGCCACCGCCTACCTGGCGACGACCGCCAAGTCCAACGCCGCCTACCTCGCGATCGACAAGGCGATCGCCGACGTGCGGGCGGGTGGATTCGGTCGCGTTCCGCCACCCCTGCGAGATGCCCACTATGCCGGGGCGAAGAAGCTCGGGCACGGCAAGGGCTACCGCTATCCGCACGACAGCGAGATCGGCGTCGTGGCGCAGCAGTACCTCCCGGATGAGCTCCGCGGCCGCACGTACTACGAGCCCACCAACCACGGCCAGGAGCGTGATGTGCAGGCCCGCCTCGAGAAGATTCGGCGCATCCTCGACGGGCGGTCCTGAGCCGCAGCATCCGTCCCCTGCCTCCGTGACGGGGCGGGGTACCGCCTCTGGTAGACTGGACCGGCTCGAAACACAGTTTTCGGGCATCCCCTCTTCTCCTCACCGACCTTCCGGCATGCCCCGGCGTGCAGTCCGGACAGGGCGAGAAGACGGAGATACGTCCGTGAGCCGCGAAATGCGCGGCCACGTCATCGGAAGGATCACTTCGTGGCTACGAAGTCCCAGGACCGCCGGAAGGTGCGCCTGTCGCGCGCCCTCGGCATCGCACTGACCCCGAAGGCTGCCCGCTACCTCGAGAAGCGTCCCTACGCTCCGGGTGAGCACGGCCGCACCAAGCGCAAGCAGGACAGCGACTACGCCGTCCGGCTCCGTGAGAAGCAGCGTCTGCGCGAGCAGTACGGCATCCGCGAGAAGCAGATGCGCAACACCTTCAACGAGGCACGTCGCAAGGACGGACTGACGGGTGAGAACCTCGTCGAGCTGCTCGAGATGCGTCTGGACGCCCTGGTTCTGCGCTCGGGCCTCGCCCGCACCACCGCTCAGGCCCGCCAGCTGGTCGTGCACCGCCACATCCTGGTCGACGGTCAGACCGTGGACCGCCCCTCGTTCCGCGTCAAGCCCGGACAGCTCATCCACGTCAAGGCCAAGTCGGAAGGCACCGAGCCCTTCCAGGTGGCCGCGGCCGGCGGTCACGCCGACGTGCTGCCCCCGGTTCCGAGCTACGTCGAGGTCGAGCTCGACAAGCTGCAGGCACGTCTCGTTCGTCGCCCAAAGCGCGCCGAGGTTCCCGTCACGTGTGACGTGCAGCTCGTCGTCGAGTACTACGCGGCACGCTGACGTCACGCTGTCGTCATCGCCGAAGGGCGTCGGGATCTCGTCCCGGCGCCCTTCGGCGTTTTCCGCATACGATGTGAACGATGCCGCGCCCACGACGCGGCCCGACCCAGGGAGTGCTGACAGTGAAAAGCCTTGTGTGGTTCCTACTCGGTATCGTCGGCGGTTTCATCACCGCGCATCTCGTGAACAAAGACCCGCGCGGGCATGAGCTGCTCGCCGAGGTCGACGGGCGCATCGCGGAGTTCACCGATCGCATCGGCGACGCCTACCGCGAACAGGAGGGCCGGCTCGGCGATATCGTCACGCAGGCGAAGGATGCCGCCTCGGACGCCCTCGAGTCCGCGAAGGGCGCAGCGAAGAGCGTGACGGATGCTGCGTCCGATGCCCTCGCGTCCGCGCAGTCGTCTGCGGAGGATGCCGTCCAGGATGCTCAGGACCACGTTGCAGACGCGGCCGACGACGTCAAGGATGCGGCCGACGACGCGAAGGCCGCGGCATCCGATGCCGTCGACGAGGCGAAGGACGCGGTCTCTGAGGCTGCCGACTCCGCCGACGATGCCGCGAAGAAGCATTCCGACTGATCACCACCCCTCCACCTTCCGGGGTGGAGGTGTGCCCGCTTGCCATCGAGGACCCACTCATGAAGACCGTAGAGATCGCTGCCCGCTACCTGGACTTCTTCCAGAAGCGCGGTCACACCATCGTCCCTTCGGCCTCCCTGGTGACCGACGACCCGGCGCTGCTTTTCACCGTCGCGGGGATGGTGCCGTTCATCCCGTATCTGAGCGGTGACGTCCCCCCGCCCTATCCGCGGGCCGCCGACGTGCAGAAGTGCATCCGGACGAACGACATCGAAGAGGTCGGGCACACGCCTCGGCATGGCACGTTCTTCCAGATGCTCGGCAACTGGTCGTTCGGCGACTACTTCAAAGAGGGCGCCATCCGCTACGCGTGGGAGCTGCTGACCACCCCGGAGGAGGACGGGGGACTCGGGTTCGATGCGAACGACCTCTGGGTCACCGTGTACGAGGAGGACGACGAGGCCCGCGATCTCTGGCTGGGGCTGACGAGTCTCCCGGAGGAGCGCATTCAGCGCCTGGGCAAGGACACCAACTACTGGTCCACAGGTCTGCCCGGCCCGGCAGGACCCTGCTCGGAGATCTTCTTCGATCGCGGACCCGCCTACGGCGTCGACGGCGGCCCTGCCACCGACGACGACCGGTACGTGGAGATCTGGAACCTGGTGTTCATGCAGTACGAGATCACGAATGTGACGTCGAAGTACGACTTCGACATCGTCGGGGATCTGCCCAACAAGAACATCGACACCGGCATGGGCCTGGAGCGCATCGCCTTCATCAAGCAGGGCGTCGACAACATGTACGAGACCGACCAGGTGCGGCCGGTCCTCGACAAGGCCGTCGAGCTCTCCGGACGCACGTACGGCGCGGACCACGAAGACGACGTGCGCTTCCGCGTCGTGGCAGACCATGTGCGCTCGTCGCTCATGCTGCTGGCCGACGGCGTGACGCCCGCGAACGACGGTCGCGGCTACATCCTCCGCCGACTGATGCGGCGGGCGATCCGCTCGATGCGTCTGCTGGGTGTGGACGGACCGACCTTCGTCGATCTCTTCGCCGCGTCGCGCGACGCGATGAAGGACGCCTACCCGATCGTGGCGACGGACTATCCGCGCATCGAGCAGTACGCCCTCGCCGAGGAGGCGACCTTCCTGCGGACGCTGGCGTCAGGTTCCGCCCTGCTGGACGACTCGGTCGCGCAGACGAAGGTCGCCGGGGGTGCGACGATCGGCGGATCCGAGGCGTTCCTCCTGCACGACACGTACGGCTTTCCTATCGAATTGACGCTCGAGATCGCCGAAGAGGCCGGCCTGACCGTCGACCGCGCGGCTTTCGACACCCTCATGCTCGAACAGCGGAACCGCGCCAAGGCCGACGCGCGCTCCCGCAAGCGGCAGCTCGCCGATACGAGCGTCTACCGCGAGCTGCGTGGTCGCGGCGAGACCGTGTTCACGGGGTACTCCGACCTCGAGACCGCGTCGACCGTGCTCGGTCTGCTGGTCGACGGGGCACCCGTCGACCGGGCGACGGCCGGGCAGATCGCCGAGGTCATCCTCGGCGAGACGGCGCTGTACGCGGAATCGGGCGGACAGGTGGCCGACAAGGGCGTCATCGTCGGTCCCGGCTACGAGCTCGACGTGCTCGACGTTCAGAAGCCGGTGCCCGGGCTCGTGAGCCACACCGTCGAAGTCACGACCGGCGAGGTGGCCGTGGGCCAGCCCGCCACCACCGTCGTCGACGCGGTGAACCGGCGTGCTGCGCAGCAGGCGCACTCCGCCACCCACCTGATCCACGCGGCCCTCCGGGACACGCTCGGAAAGACGGCGACCCAGACCGGTTCGCTCAACCGCGCCGGCTACATGCGGTTCGATTTCTCGTGGGGTCAGGCGCTGTCGGATGCCACCAAGACCGAGATCGAGGAGATCGCGAACAACGCGGTGCGTGACAATCTCGAGGTGACGACCCGCGTGGTCGCGCTGGACGAGGCCAAGGCCCTCGGCGCCCAGGCGCTGTTCGGCGAGAAGTACGGCGAGGTCGTCCGCATGGTCGACATCGGGGGTCCGTGGTCGCGTGAGCTCTGCGGAGGGACCCATGTCGCCACGAGCGCCGAGATCGGTCTCATCAACCTCGTGGGGGAGTCCTCCGTCGGCGCCTCCAACCGTCGCGTCGAGGCCCTCGTCGGTCTCGACGCCTTCCGTTCGCTCGCGGCGGAGCGCGCGCTCGTCTCTCGGCTCACGTCCACGCTGAAGACGCCGCGCGAGCAGCTGCCGGCACGGATCGCGGAGCTCACGGCGAGCCTCAAGGCCGCCGAGAAGAAGATCGCCGGGTTCGAGGCGAGGGCGCTCGCCGACCGTGCACCCACGATCGCGGAGAGCGCGGTCACCGTGGGGGGCATCCGACTGGTCGCCACGTCGATCGGCGCTGCGGCGTCGGCAGACGATGTGCGCACTTTGACGCTGCAGGTGCGCGACCGACTCGGATCGCCGGCCGCGGTGGTCGCGATCGGCGCCGAGGTGAACGACCGCCCCGTCGTGATCGTCGCCACGAACGATGCGGCCCGCGCGACGGGTGCGAAGGCCGGCGCACTCGCCAAGCTCGCCGCCGGAGTCCTCGGCGGTGGAGGCGGCGGTCGCGACGATGTCGCGCAGGGCGGCGGGACGGACGCTTCGGCTCTGCCTGCCGCGTTGACCGCTGTGCACGGCGCCCTGGAGGCCGTGCCCGCGTGACCGGGTTCCGCCGCGGAGTGCGCGTCGGTGTCGACGTGGGCAAGGCCCGTGTCGGTGTCGCGAAGTGCGATCCCGACGGCCTTCTCGCAACCCCTGTGGAGACCGTGCCGCGCGCGGAGGGGTCGGTCGCGCGGATCGCAGAGCTCGCCGGAGAGCTCGCCGCGATGGAGATCCTCGTCGGCCTGCCGATGAGTCTCAGCGGCGCGGACACCGCGTCCACGACCGACGCCCGGGAGTTCGCCGCGGCTCTGGCTGCGGCATCCGCTCTCCCCGTGCGTCTGGTGGATGAGCGTCTGAGCACCGTGTCCGCTCACGCGGCTCTCCGGCAATCGGGGCGGTCACAGCGTTCTTCTCGTAGCATTGTGGATCAAGTCGCCGCGGTCGTGCTGCTGCAGCAGGCTCTCGAGGTCGAGAAGAACAGCGGCCGTCCCCCCGGCACACCTGCATCCCCCCTTCCCCCGGACCAGGAGTTCACCTGATCATGCCCGATTCATCGTCGCCCTTCGACGATCCGTTGGCGGATCTGTTCGGCAAGCTGCCTGATCCGCGCGCACGACAGCAGGCGACGCGCTCCGCGAAGCCGGGCACCGGGGAAGAGCGGGCGACGAACGGTTCGGCCCCCGATACTCGAACGCCGCCCCGGAGCGACGCGTCACCGTCGAGCGGCGGCGCCCCTCTCTCTCGCCGCGCGGCACGAGCGGCGTCGGCCGAAACAGGGGACGTGAACCTCGCTCCCGCGACGTCCGCGCCGTCCGCCCAGCCCGTTCGCGCGCCGGCGCCGCGCGTGGACCCCACTCGCCCCGCCGCCTCGTCGTCGTCCGCGAACACGCGCCCGGAGCCCGCTCCGGTCACGGGGCCGACGGCTCCGCCGGCCGCGCTGGAAGATCTCTTCGCGGGCGCGCGCACGACGGATGAGATCGGTGCGCCTCCTCCGCCCAAGAACAAGCGTCGTCGTCGGATCGGCGGGTGGATCGCCCTCGGCATCGTCCTGGTGATCCTCGGCGGCATCGCCGGCGGCGGCCTGTGGGCGTGGAACACGTACGAAGACAAGATCCGCGCGTTCATGGGCTGGGAGGAGCCCAAGGACTACGCCGCCGGCATCGCCACCGGAGAGACGTTCGTCACGATCTCGTCGGGCGACACCGGCAGCCCGATCTCGCAGCACCTGTTCGACGCCGGCATCACGAAGACTCCGAGCGCCTTCTACGACTACCTCATCTCCACCGGTCAGAACCCGCCGTTCGTGCCCGGGGTCTTCAAGATGCAGACGCAGATGACCTCGGAAGCCGCCCTCGCGGCGCTCCTGGACCCGGCCAACAAGATGTCGAACACCGCGCAGCTGCGCGAAGGCCTCACTGTCGCGCAGTCACTGCCGATCCTCGTGGAAGCGACCGGTCTGCCGCTCGCGGACTTCGACGCGGCGGTGGCGACACCCGCGGATTACGGCGTGACCGCGGGCAGCCTGGAGGGCTGGCTGTTCCCGGCGACCTACACGTTCGATCCCGGTGTGACGGCGAAGGATGTGATCACCACCCTGGTGAACCGCACCGTCCAGTCCCTCGACGCCGCAGCCGTACCCGTCGAGCGACGTCAGGAGATCTTGACGATCGCGTCGATCATTCAGCGCGAAGCACGGTTCGAGGCAGACTTCTACAAGGTGTCGCGCGTGATCCAGAACCGGCTGTCGCCGTCGAATCAGGAGACGTTCGGCAAGCTGCAGATGGACTCGACCGCGCAGTACGGGTACGGCGAGATGCACGACGGCACGGTCAGCACGTCCGCCGAGGCGCTGGCCGACGACAATCCGTGGAACACGTACGTGGTGACCGGCCTGCCCGCCGGACCCATCTCGAACCCCGGGGACACCGCGATCGACGCGGCGATGCACCCCGCCGACGGGTCGTGGCTGTACTTCGTGACGGTCAACCTCGACACCGGTGAGACGGTGTTCACCGACAACCTGGCCGACCACAACAGGGCGGTCGCGCAGTGGCAGGCTTGGTGCGCGGACCACCCGGACTCGGGGTGCTGATCGAGCGCACGCGGCTCGCCGTGTGGGGCGACCCCATCGCTCACAGTCGGTCGCCCCAGCTGCACGCCGCGGCCTACGACGTGCTCGGACTGGGCTGGACCTACGAGCGACGCCGGGTCGCGGCATCCGAACTGTCGTCCACGCTCGGTTCGCTCGACGAATCATGGCGCGGACTGTCTGTCACGTTCCCGCTCAAAGGCGAGGCGTTCGCCGCCGCCGGAACGCTCGATCGACGAGCGGAGCTGACGGGCGCCGTGAACACGCTGCTGATCGACCCCACCGGGCGTCCCCACGGATTCAACACCGATGTCGGCGGCATCGTGCGGGCGCTGCAGGACGACGGCATCGAAGCGGTCGCGCATGCGCGCTTGGTGGGTGCCGGTGCGACCGCGGCCTCGGCGGTGGTCGCGCTCGCGGAGCTCGGCGCGGAGCGCATCGACGTCGTCGCACGGCGGCCGGGCGCCACCGCGCCCCTCGAGGCCATCGGCGAGCGTCTCGGCGTCGACGTCGTGGCGGTGCCGTTCGCCGCCGCGGATCACGACGACGTCGCGGTGACGATCGCCACGCTGCCGGGCGAGGCCGTGGTGCCCGCGGCGGCGGCACGCTCTCTGGCCGCCCACGGGGGACTTCTGATGGACGTGGTCTACGGCCACTGGCCGACGGCGCTGTCGCGCGCGTGGGAGGACGCCGGTCGCACGGCGCGCTCCGGGCTCGGGATGCTGCTGCATCAGGCGGTCCTGCAGGTGCGGGTGTTCGCCACCGGCCAGGTGCACACCCCACTCGCCGATGAGGACGCAGTGCTCGTCGCCATGCGGCAGGCCGTCACAGACGACTGAACGCGGCCCGGGTCGTGGGAGACTGGAGGAATGCTCCGCGTGACCACGGCCGGCGAATCCCACGGCCCCGAACTCGTCGCCATCATGGAGGGCCTGCCCGCGGGTGTGCCCGTGTCCCGTGCTGCCATCCAGGCCGACCTCGCCCGCCGCAAGCTCGGCTACGGACGCGGCTCGCGGATGAAATTCGAGGAAGACGAGCTCTCGATCTCCACGGGTGTCATCCACGGCTACTCCATCGGGAGCCCGATCGCACTGCGCATCGGCAATACGGAGTGGCCCAAGTGGGTCGAGGTGATGAGCCCCGACCCCGTCGAGCTCACCGAACGATCGCGCGGCCGCGGCGCGGCGCTCACGCGACCCCGCCCCGGGCACGCCGACCTCGTCGGCATGCAGAAGTACGGCTTCGACGAGGCCCGCCCGATCCTCGAGCGCGCGAGCGCGCGCGAGACGGCGGCGCGCGTCGCCCTCGGCGCTCTGGCGCGCGGCTTCCTCGGCGAACTCGGCATCCGGCTGGTCAGTCACACCCTGTCGATCGGCCCCGTGCGCGTACCCGACGGCGCCCCGCTGCCCACTCCCGACGACGTCGACACGCTCGACGCCGACCTGCTGCGCTGCTTCCACCCCCCGACGTCCGCCCGCATGGTCGAGGAGGTCGACGCCGCCCGCAAGGACGGCGACACCCTCGGCGGCATCGTCGAAGTGCTCGCCTACGGTCTGCCCCCGGGCCTGGGTTCCCATGTGCAGTGGGACCGACGCCTCGACGGCAAGCTCGCGCAGGCCATCATGAGCATCCAGGCGATCAAGGGCGTCGAGGTCGGCGACGGCTTCGAGACCACGCGCCGGCCGGGTTCCGCGGCGCACGACGAGCTTTTCGCGACCGCCGACGGGATCACCCGCTCGACCGATCGCGCCGGCGGCACGGAGGGTGGAATGTCCACGGGTACCGTTCTGCGCGTGCGCGCGGGCATGAAGCCGATCGCGACCGTGCCGCATGCTCTGCGCACGGTCGACGTCGCGACCGGCGACACCGCCTCTGCCCACCATCAGCGATCGGACGTCTGCGCGGTGCCCGCGGCGGGTGTCGTCGCCGAGGCGATGGTCGCGATCGTGCTCGCCGAGAGCGTGCTGGAGAAGTTCGGCGGCGACAACATCCTGGAGACGCGGCGGAACCTCGAGGGCTACCTCGCCGCGATCCCGACCACGCTGCGAACGACCGATGCCAGCGACGCGGAGCTCGTCGAACATGACCTCGCCCGCTAGCGCCCTCGTCCTGATCGGGCCGATGGGTGCGGGCAAAACCAGCGTGGGTCGTCGTGTCGCCCGGGAGCTCGGTCTGAGCTTCACCGACACCGACAAGATCGTGGTCCGCGACCACGGGCCCATCGCCGATCTCTTCACCGCCCACGGCGAGGCGCACTTCCGCGCCGTCGAGCGGACGGCCGTCGCCGAGGCGCTCGACGCCGGGGGAGTGATCGCCCTCGGCGGCGGCGCGGTGCTGGATGCTGAGACCCGCGCCGACCTCGCGCAGCACGACGTCGTCCTGCTGACCGTGGCGCCGCACATCGTCGCCGCCCGCTTGCACGGCGAGACGCGGCCGTTGCTCTCGGGCCGGGAGACGCCTGCGCTCCGGTGGGAGCGCATCTACGCCGAGCGACGACCCCTGTACGACGAGCTCGCCGACATCACGTTCGACACATCATCGGGCCCGCTGGCCGCGGTGGTCGCCGACATCGTGCGGTGGGCGCGAGACGAATCCCGGGTCGCGCGATCGGTGGCACACGACGCCGCCCGGGAGGACGCATGAACACCACGACCACGACCACGCTGCACGTGAGCGGCGAGACCGGGCACGACATCTCGGTGGGCCGCGGCATCCTCGACCTCGTGGGCGCCGCTCTCGCGCCATCGGTGCGCAAAGTGCTGGTCGTGCACCCTCCGACCCTGACGGCCGAGGCAGGGCGGCTTCGCGAGCTGCTGATGGGCACTGAGGGCCGCGAGGTGCTGCTCGCCGAGATCCCCGACGCCGAGCAGGGCAAGCGCATCGAGGTGGCGGCCTTCTGCTGGCAGGTGATGGGCCAGGCGGACTTCACCCGGACCGACGCCGTCGTGGGGTTCGGCGGTGGAGCCGTGACCGATCTCGCCGGCTTCGTGGCCGCCACGTGGCTTCGGGGTGTGCAGGTCGTCCAGGTGCCGACCACCGTCCTCGGAATGGTCGACGCCGCCGTCGGAGGCAAGACCGGCGTCAACACGGCCGAGGGCAAGAACCTCGTCGGAGCCTTCTGGGCTCCGCGCGCCGTCGTCTGCGACCTCGAGACCCTCGACACGCTGTCCAAGAACGAGGCCGTCGCCGGATTCGCCGAAGTCGTCAAGGCCGGCTTCATCTGGTACCCCGAGATCCTCGATCTGATCGAGGCCGATCCGGCGGCCTCCGTCGACCCGGGTACCGATGCGTTCCGTCGCTGCATCGAGCTGGCCATCGAGATGAAGGCGCGCGTCGTGAGCGAGGACTTCCGTGAGGGCGGTCTGCGGGAAGTGCTCAATTACGGACACACCCTCGGACACGCGATCGAGCATGCCGAACGCTATCGGTGGCGTCATGGCGCCGCGATCTCGGTCGGTATGCTCTTCGCCGCCGAACTGTCTCGGCTCGCCGGACGACTGCCCGACGCGCAGGCGCAGCGTCATCGCGATGTGCTCGAGATGCTGGGGCTGCCGACGTCGTACCGCGGGGGCGCGTGGCCGCAGCTTCTCGCGACGATGCAGCGGGACAAGAAGAGCAGGGGAGGGATGCTGCGCTTCATCGTGCTCGACGATCTCGCTCGGCCGACCGTCCTGCAGGCGCCCGACGAGTCGCTCCTGTTCGCCGCGTACCAGGAAGTCGCCGGTTGACGCGCGCCACGACCGTGCGCCGGGTGAGGCTCCACGAGTGGAGGGAAGTACGCGACCTGCGCATCGAGGCGGTGAGCGATCCCCAGGCGTCGCTGGCGTTCCTCACGACGCCTGACGAAGAGCTCGCGCGCAGCGAGGCCTTCTGGCGCGAACGGACGGCCGGTGCGGCGATGGGAGACACGTCGGCCCAGTTCGTCGCGCTCGTCGACGGGGATTGGGCGGGGTCGGTGACCGTGCTCCTCCGCGAGCCGGGGACCAGAGATCACCTCGGACACGACGTGGTCGACAGGCGAGCGGACGTCGTCGGGGTGTACCTCTCACCCGCGCACCGTGGCAGGGGCCTCTTGGGCGAGCTCATGGACGCCGCCGCCACCTGGGCTTCGGCGAGCGACGTCGCCGCGCTCACCCTGGACGTGCACACGGGGAACGCGAGGGCGCAGGCCGCCTACCGAAGGATCGGCTTCGAGCCGACCGGCGTCACGTTCACCAGCACGATCGGACCCGAGCTGGAGATGCGCAAGCCGCTCTGAGCGCGCAACAGCGGTCCCGCCCCGTGGACCCGCAAGCGCGACGCCCGTTCCGCCGGGTGGCGGAACGGGCGTCGCGGGGTGCCTGCGGGGGAGGGTAAGGCGCTAACCGACC